>NZ_SRUX01000218.1:0-315 GCF_004791545.1 Mesorhizobium sp. M4B.F.Ca.ET.214.01.1.1 | reverse complement strand
GCTTTATAATCCATTCCGCTCCGCGGTTCGGCACCGCAGGGTGTAGGCTCGGACGCGACCGGTCGACGTCTCCGGAGTGAACGACGAGGTAGTCATAGCTGATGAGGCGTTGAACATCGAATAGAGCCGGCCTGGATGCTGACAATATGAACAGCAACCGAAAACCGCATTCGACTGGAGTATTGAACAAGCGCGGTGGTTGCGGTCTTGTTTCAGCGGCCGCGGCGTTAATCATTCTGGCACCATTTCGCTATGCTGTCATTCGCAAGATGATGGCATATGCCTTCACGATCCAATGGTTCCATGTGAGGCTTG
>NZ_SRUX01000217.1:0-316 GCF_004791545.1 Mesorhizobium sp. M4B.F.Ca.ET.214.01.1.1 | reverse complement strand
GGCCGATTGGCATTGCCCTCACGCTTCTCGTGCTGCCGCTGATCCAGGCGGAATTCGGCATAGCGGGGACGCAGGTCGCGGTGATGGCGCTCATCGCCGCGGCGCTCGCGCTGGTGGGGTTCCTGTACCGGCCACCCGGAACCGCCGCCGCTCCGGCTTCAGCGGAAGGCTCGCAGCTCGCGAACCCGGCAGTCTGGGCCGTGCTGCTGGCAGGCGCGATATGGGCTTTCTACAATGTCGGGTTCGCCATGATCTTCAGTTTCGCGCCGTCAATGCTGGTCGAACGCGGCTGGTCAACCGCCGCGGCCGGCTCCGC
>NZ_SRUX01000216.1:0-316 GCF_004791545.1 Mesorhizobium sp. M4B.F.Ca.ET.214.01.1.1 | reverse complement strand
AGCAGACCGGGATCCTCGTGCAGACCGTCGACAATCCCGGCAGCGGTGGCACCGACACCGGCAACGACTTCACCAACTTCCTCGACTTCTCAGTCTCGGGCACCAAGTACGAGGACCTGACCGGAAACGGCAAGACGGCGGACGACACCGCCTGGTCGCATGATCCGGTGACCATCTTCATCGACGACGACAACAGCGGCGATCTCAGCGCCGGCGACCGCTCGACGACGACGGGGGCCGGCGGCGCCTGGTCGATCGGCGGACTGACGCTGGCCGATGTCGGCAAGAACATCTACGAGGTCGTGCCGGACGGCTC
>NZ_SRUX01000215.1:0-316 GCF_004791545.1 Mesorhizobium sp. M4B.F.Ca.ET.214.01.1.1 | reverse complement strand
GAGCCGTCCGGCACGACCTCGTAGATGTTCTTGCCGACATCGGCCAGCGTCAGTCCGCCGATCGACCAGGCGCCGCCGGCCCCCGTCGTCGTCGAGCGGTCGCCGGCGCTGAGATCGCCGCTGTTGTCGTCGTCGATGAAGATGGTCACCGGATCATGCGACCAGGCGGTGTCGTCGGCGCTCGTGCCGTCGCCGGTCAGGTCCTCGTACTTGGTGCCACTGATCGAGAAGTCGAGGAAGTTGGTGAAGTCGTTGCCGCTGTCGGTGCCGCCGCTGCCGGGATTGCCGACGGTCTGCACCAGGGTGCCGGTCTGCT
>NZ_SRUX01000214.1:0-317 GCF_004791545.1 Mesorhizobium sp. M4B.F.Ca.ET.214.01.1.1 | reverse complement strand
GTTCGACCGCCTGGCCCTGCAGGCCGTCGAACATGCGGTTGATGAGGTCCGCCGGTCGCGTGCCTGGGCCGAAGCCCGGCACCGGCGCGTGGATCTGTTGCAGCGGCTTGCCGAATTTTTCGGTGAGCGCCCAGGACGAGGGGAAGCACAGCGAACCCGCGGCCAGACGCCAGCCGCTGACGTCGCGGCGCATGAGGATGAGGTCTTCCTGGACAAGCAGCGAGGCCGCGACCAAGGGCGCGCCGGCGAGGCTGGAATAGATGGCGGGATGGCTCGTCACGCCCACGACCGCAACGCCCGCGTCGCCGCGCCGGTGG
>NZ_SRUX01000213.1:0-317 GCF_004791545.1 Mesorhizobium sp. M4B.F.Ca.ET.214.01.1.1 | reverse complement strand
GTGGCGACCCTGCTCGAAGCCGGCGGGCTCGACCCGACCGTCATCAATGGCGGCATCATCAATGCCTACGGCACCAATGCGCGCATGGGCGACGGTGAGTGGATGGTGGTCGAAGCCGACGAAAGCGACGGCACCTTCCTCAAGCTGCCTGCCGACATCGCCGTCGTCACCAACATCGATCCCGAGCATCTCGATCATTATGGCAACTTCGACAATGTGCGCGAAGCGTTCCGCCAGTTCGTCGAGAACGTGCCTTTCTATGGCTTCGGCGTGATGTGCACCGATCACCCGGAAGTGCAGGCGCTGGTCGGGCGCAT
>NZ_SRUX01000212.1:0-318 GCF_004791545.1 Mesorhizobium sp. M4B.F.Ca.ET.214.01.1.1 | reverse complement strand
GGAAGATAGAACGCTGGCGACAAATTGAAAGTAGCGCGGCGTTCCTCACCGTCAAAAGGTTGTGTGACGCCCCGATGTCAGAGGAAGCCGGTGGCCGTTATTTCAATCGAGGAATTGCCGGGACATCTTGCCGGCGGCCGCGCGCTCGCCGGCCTGGATCTCGGCGACAAGACGATCGGCGTAGCGGTTTCCGATCGCGGGTTGTCCTTCGCTCATCCCCGCCCCGTCATCCTGCGCAAGAAGTTTTCGCTCGATGCCGCCCAGTTGCTCGCTCAGCTCGAGAAGGACAATGTCGGCGCCATCGTGCTCGGCCTTCCC
>NZ_SRUX01000211.1:0-318 GCF_004791545.1 Mesorhizobium sp. M4B.F.Ca.ET.214.01.1.1 | reverse complement strand
CGACAAAGCTCGGCTCTTCGATTGCATCGCCGGTGTGGCTGCCGGAATAGAGGACGATCCGTTCCAAACGCGACCCTTCGCCGAGACGGTCGGCAATCGCGTCCCGGAGTGCGGCGACGTGCATGATGTTTCCGACGCGCCACGAGCGCACTGTGACAGCGTCCCAATCCAGATTAATGCCCTCAGGGTAGATGACCCAACATTCGCCCGTCATCGGCTCCCGCCCGAAGCGATAACCTGGAAATTCCCGTTCCATCGCTGAGAGACTTTTGAAAACCACTATGTCGAGACCCATGCCGATCCTCCTGCCGAGCCGGA
>NZ_SRUX01000210.1:0-320 GCF_004791545.1 Mesorhizobium sp. M4B.F.Ca.ET.214.01.1.1 | reverse complement strand
CCAGCAGAACGGTAGCTGTTGTAAAAGCTTTGAAACTTGGGATTATCGAACCGCCGTAGGTGCGCAGCTAGTTCTCCGCCCGTAGTAGCGCGCGTGATAGCCGAGAGCTCCGGCGTGCGCTCGCTCTTCGAAGCACCCAGCGCCTCGTCCATCTCGGCCTCGAGCACCTCCTGCATCACCGCGCGGATCACCTCGTGCAATCCATCCGGATTCGAAAGCAGAATGTCTTTGACGGCAGCGCTGGCGGTCTTACTTTCTGTCTTGGTCATGGTGGCGTTCCTTCCAGGGAATCGGTGACGTTGAACATCACCAGCCTGCCA
>NZ_SRUX01000209.1:0-320 GCF_004791545.1 Mesorhizobium sp. M4B.F.Ca.ET.214.01.1.1 | reverse complement strand
GCGATTCATAGAATCGCCGGACCGTTCTAACCATTTGTTTTTACGCAATTCCGGACGGAAGACCGTTACACACTTTTCCGGGAATTGCTCTAGTTCCAGTTTGCGCGGCGGGCTTTGCAAAAGAGCACCTCAGGCGCTAGCCGAGGATGGAGCCGAGCGCCTTGGCTTTGGCCTGAGTGGTGCCCTTCGACCGGATGGTTCTGGCACGCGCAAGCAAGGTGGTCACCTCCTTGGTCGTCAATCCGATAGGCGGCGAAGCCTTAACCTGATCGGCCTGGCCGAGAAGCCCATAGACCATCACGAGATTGCGCTTGTGGTGC
>NZ_SRUX01000020.1:0-68068 GCF_004791545.1 Mesorhizobium sp. M4B.F.Ca.ET.214.01.1.1 | reverse complement strand
ACGCGCATTGCCTCGGCGCAGCGAGCGCGCTTGAAATGATCGCCTGCGTGATGGCAATCCAAGAGGACGTCGTGCCGCCGACCGCCAACTATCGCGAGCCAGATCCCGCTTGCGACCTCGACATCACACCCAATGTGCCGCGCGAGCGCAAGGTGCGCGTCGCCATGAGCAACGCCTTCGCCATGGGCGGTACGAACGCAGTTCTGGCATTCAGGCAGGTGTAGAAGCCATGCAAGACGCATCATTTGAGGTCACCTGTCGTATCTAGCTGCTGAGGGGCGGGGCATTGTGAAACAGGGGGAGCTGTGTGGCCCCTCTTTCTCGGCTCGACGATGTGGAAGGAGCCTGTGCGGCGAAACGGGCCGACGCCCTCAGGCCCAGAACTTGGGCGAAACCAACTCCCACCAAAGCACAGCCGCTTTAGTAGCCGAACAATGAAGCCTCGCTCGACGAGCCGCCGCCTCTACTGTCAGCGGCATCACGCGGTTGAAGCGAACAGCGCAGCGGCTACTGTTTCCCGCACAACTCGGATGGCAATTGGGACAAGTCCGCACATGTCGTCACGTACGCTGAACGCCGCAGGTACAGCCAAATTGGGGGCGGAGCGTTTCTGCCGTTTTGATAGAATTCTATCAAACTGACAATTTTCCTTGCACGAATGCAAGGAGAGCTCGATTGACTCCCCTCCTTTCTTGTCAAGGATGGGTTTGCAGGCTGCGGTGCGGCAGAAGCCGGACAGAACGGCGACCGGTCGAGTAAAGGCCTGCGCAAACAAGCGCGCATATTGCGGGCGCCCGCACGGAGGAGAAGACGCTCGTCCTGGTGAAAGACAACGATGCTCAGGCGCCATTGCCATTTGCCGAGGGCGTCCGCGCGCCGGAAATTTCGAGGCACAAAGGTGAGATCGAGAATGATAATGACGAAAAACAACACAGCTCACCGTCAAGTGCAGTTCCACCGGCGGGTGGCGGAGTGGGATGGGCTGCCAAATGGAGCGTAAAAAGATCAGCAAGGAGATGCTTGGCGATAGTCTGGCGCTGCGCAAGCTGCGTGAGCACCTTGTCAAGGTGGCCAAGGCGAAGACTACGGTCATGTTGCGAGGTGAATCCGGAACCGGCAAGGAGCTGGTTGCCAAAGCCATTCACGAACTCTCGCCTCGCGCCAAGCAGCCCTTCATCAAGGTCAATTGCGCGGCGCTCACCGAGACGCTTCTGGAATCTGACTTGTTCGGTCATGAGAAGGGTTCCTTCACCGACGCGATCAATTTGCGCAAGGGGCGCTTTGAGGCTGCCGACAAAGGCACATTGTTTCTGGACGAGATTGGCGAAATATCGGGCTCGTTCCAGGCTAAGCTGCTGCGTGTCCTGCAGGAGCAGGAGTTTGAGCGTGTCGGCAGCAACCACACCATTAAAGTCGATGTTCGCGTGATTGCCGCAACCAACAGGGACTTGGAAAAGGCAGTTCAACGCAAGGAGTTCCGGCAAGACCTCTATTACCGCATCAGCGTCGTCACTTTACGCGTGCCGGCATTGCGCGAAAGGCGAGGTGATATTCCGCTCTTGGCCGCTCAGTTTCTCAAGAATTTCAATACTGAGAATGATCACACGCTGACCTTCGCTCCCGAAGCGATTGAGGTGCTAATGAATTGCGAATTTCCAGGCAACATCCGAGAGCTCGAAAACTGCGTTCAACGGACGGCAGTTCTGGCGACGGGTCCATCAATCCTCAGAACTGACTTTGCCTGTTGCGTGGGTGAGTGCTTGGCCGCGGCGCTGTGGAAGAACGGACCGCCGACGTCAGAGAACTCGACTACGATCGAGCCTTCCGCCGCCCGTGCCGCCCCGCCCGTCGGCGACGGGCAAGCGCCGATAGGCCCTGCCACGACTCGTGGTAGGGTGCCCGATGCCGATACGGTCATTGCCGCCATGGAAAAGTGTGGCTGGGTGCAGGCAAAGGCGGCGCGCCTGCTCGGTTTGACCCCGCGCCAGATCGGCTACGTGCTGAGAAAACACGGCATCGAGATCAAGCGTCTCTGAAACAACCCGCCGAGCAAGAGCTGGAGCAGGTCAAGCATTGGTGCTCTGGCGCCGAGCCCATCGGCCACCTTACGAACGTGGGTGTGAACAGCGCTGCCAAGATTCCGGCCGTGTGCTTTCTACCACCAGTCGTACTGGGGCTCTGCGGCTGACAAAACTAAGAAGGAGGAATCCTATGGCTAGTAACTTCGCTCTACACCGCAAGGGCAAATCCAATCCGACGTGCCTGAAATCCAGAAATAATCGATGTATCATTGGTGACACGCCAGCATGCGTAGAGGCGACGCGCAGATCTCCGCTGGCGGGACCTGGTCGATACATAAGCTGATCGCTTGCCGCTCGATATCGCGCCAATCTGATCTGAAAGAAATAAGTAGTTTTGGGAATAGGGATTAAGCATGCCAACGCGCTTCAGAACGATCAAATTGTTTTTAGCAACAACGGCGCTCTTCGCACCAAATCTGTCCTTGGCCCAGGAATCAGTCGCGTCGCCTGCGCCGGTGGCAGATGCCGAATATTCCAGAAATTGGGGCCTGAGTATGATCAACGCCCTGCCCGCCTACCTTAAAGGCTATACGGGCAAGGGCGTCGTCGTTGCGATTGTGGATACAGGACTGGATATCAACCATCCCGAATTCGTGGCGCGCATTTCGAAGGCGCTGCACAACTTCGGGACGGATAAACGCTTGGCTGACGTCAGCCATTCTGTCGACAAAGACGGTGTGCCTGACGGACACGGGACCCATGTGGCGGGGATAATCGGCGCCGCGCGCGACGGCACGGGCATGCAGGGCGTGGCCTATGAATCGACAGTATTGCCCCTTCGAGCAGTGGATATCGGCGACCCAGATGATCCCGAGATGGACCCGACCAATGAAGCGATCGAATACGCGATTGGTGCGGGAGCTGGCGTGCTCAATGGGAGCTACGGGCCAGGCCTGTTGCTGGGGCGGTATCTCAAGGACGAGAACGGCCAACTGAAACTCGATGGCAAGGGATATGCCATCGATAATAAAAACTATGAGATTCTCGACTATCAGGCCATCTATGATGATCCGAGCAATCTCGTCGATACCTACAATACGTTGAAGAAGGCGGCTAAGGCGGACATCGTGCTCGTCTTCGCCGCCGGTAATGATGCCAGTACCGACGACCAACCCGGCGCTGCTTCGGCGATTCCCAGCGGCATCGGCACGTTGCCGTTAATAACGCCAGAAAATACCAAAGATGGAAATCTTTATAAGTTCATCGACACAAACGATCAAACAAACAAAGGTTTCGATTTCAATAACCCAAATACATACAAGATAGTGAGCGGGTCTGATGTCTCGAAGCTCGACTTCTCGGATCTGGCAGGCTCGCTGATAACAGTCGTTGCTGTCGGCAAGGATGGCAAGATTGCCAGCTATAGCAATAGATGCGGAGCCACAGCAGAGTGGTGCCTCGCGGCTCCGGGTGGCGATATTAATGCCGATCCCGATAATCCGATTGATGAGAACGGCATTTATTCTACCTGGCCACAAGGGGATCGGGCGAACAAGAACAACCCGTATAAGTACGAGGAAGGTACTTCCATGGCAACGCCGCATGTTGCTGGCGCGGCGGCAGTGATCCGGTCGGCATTCCCTTACATGAACGCCCGCCAGACCATTGAAACCCTCCTGACAACGACGACCACCAAAGGGTTCGAGGATGAACAAGTCTTCGGCCAGGGTCTGCTCAATCTCGGCGTTGCGATCGAGGGTCCGGGCGAGTTCCGCTACGCCGGCGTCTTCGACGTCGACACCAAAGGCTACTCCTCGATCTGGTCGAATTCAATCTCGGGCGCCGGAGACCTGACGAAGCGCGGCGAAGGAGCGCTGATCCTGTCCGGCGAAAACAGCTACAGCGGGCCGACCAAGGTGCTTGGAGGCATACTCGCCGTCGATGGCCGCATTGTTTCGAAGGTAGGCGTCTCGGCTACTGGTACCCTTACGGGTATCGGTGCAGTCGGCTCTCTTACGGTTGGCGCAGGCGGCACCGTCGCTCCTGGCAGCGTGCTCGATCCAAGCAAGGGGGTTGCAGTGCTCACCGTCAACGGTGACTTCGTGCAGCAGGCCGGGTCGACCTATTTGGCGGGTATCGCACCGAGCAAGGCTTCAGATCTCATCGACGTTGCCGGCAGTGCCGCCATCAACAAGGGAGCGAGCGTCAACCTGGTGCGTGAAGGTGCCGGGCATTTCTCAGTCGATACCCGCTACACGCTTCTGACCGCCGCTGGCGGCGTGATCGGGACCTACGGCGGGCTGACAGGAGGCCTCTTTACAGACTCGCCCTTCGTCGATTTCGAACTCGCTTATGACCCGACCAACGTCTATCTCGACGTCGATCGCAATTCTGTCACCTTTGCCGATGTCGGCAATACCTTCAATCAGCGATCCGTGGGCGCGGCTGCGGAAGCCCTTGGTTCCGGCAACACGATCCACGACAACATCCTCTTCCTGACGGGACAGGGATCCCGCAACGCATTCGATCAGCTTTCGGGCGAGATCCATGCTTCCGTTCACAGCGCCTTTGTCGAAGACAGCCATTTCGTCCGTGACGCCGCCGGCGATCGCATTCGCGCAGCGTTCGCAGGCGTGGGCGCATCAACCGTGCCGGTCATGGCATATGGACCGGAAGGCCCGGAACTGGCTCCCGCGACCAGCGAAAACTTCGCCGTCTGGGGCAGCGGTTTCGGCGCCTGGGGACATTTGGACGGAGACGGCAACGCTGCTCGCCTCGACCGCTCGACGGGAGGCTTTATTGCAGGCGGCGATGCGGCCATCGGCGAAAGCTGGCGGCTCGGGCTTCTTGCCGGTTATAGCCATACGTCCATCCATGTGGATGATCGCGCCTCCTCCGGCTCAGGCAACAATTATCACCTCGGGATCTACGCTGGCACGCAGCGTGGCCCTCACAGCTTCCGTTCCGGCCTTGCCTATACGTGGAACCGCATCGAGACCGGCAGGTCGGTGGCGTTTCCGGGCTTCTCCGACAGCCTTTCGGCCGATTACCATGCCGGCACGTTCCAGGCTTTCGGCGAACTCGGCTCTCGACTGGATACAGCTTCCGTATCTTTCGAGCCCTATGCGAACCTAGCCTATGTGAACTTCAACGCGGATGGCTTCACAGAGCATGGCGGTGCCGCTGCGCTTTCCGGAAAAGACCGGTCGAGCGACACGACATTCACCACGATAGGGCTGCGCGCCTCGACCGCTTTCCCGCTTGGTTCCGTCAATACAACCGCCCGTGGCGGTATCGGCTGGCGTCATGCGTTCGGCGATGTGGTGCCTGAAACGGCGCTTGCCTTCACAGGCGGCTCATCCTTCGCCGTGGAGGGAACGCCAATCGCAAAGAACGCTGCCGTCTTCGAAGCTGGTATCGATGTCAACCTTACCGACAAGGCAACCATCGGGCTTACCTATAAAGGTCAGCTTGCCTCGGACGCGCAGGAGCATGGCTTCAACGCCAAACTCAGTGTTCGGTTTTAATCGCCGCAAGGGAGGGCGATATGTCATGCCCGATTCCAGCAGCGAACTGACAGCCATCTCTATTGAAAGATCTTATCGCCTTGCAATGGCCGACCATCCTTCGGCCATTGCTGCTTTTGCTTTCCGGAAGGAGTGTTTCGTGAACAAAGTAATTCTAATTGCGATTTGGCAGGGTGCCTTTCTTTCGCTGCCGGGTGCAGTACGTCCGACGGCGGCAACTGGGTGAAGGACGAGACGCCGCGCAGTGCTGCCCAGCAGGACTACACTGAATGCAAGTATCAGTCGGAAATGGCGACGGCGACGATCGGAACGAATAGCCGCCCGAAAACGATGACAGATGCAATCGGGGACGGTGTCGGGGATCGTATCGTCAAGGGTATGGAACAAGGCAATCTCGTCAAGGATTGCATGAGAGCCCGCGGCTACACTCAATCCTGACAGGCAACTCATGGGCTTCCGCCGCTATCGAAGGGATTGTAAAGGACGCGTCGATCTTCGAGAAACGAGGAAGCGGCGTACGATTTCTGTCTCTGAGGGGCTGGGGTCCGACCATGACACGCCGAAGACAGGTGTACTGATACCGGTTACCCGGCGTGCGGTCTCGGCAGTGACCTTGCTGCTCTAGCGAATAAATTGCGCTACTGCCTGCTAGCCGACCCTAAGTCTGGCCTGCTTCAAATGAGGTTGATGCTCGGTCGGCCGAAGCGAATGAGCAGCCATCGCGGCAATGAAAACCTCGGGCGTTTTTAGGTAGCGCTCCAGCTTGTTCTCCCTCATGAGCACTACGAACAGAGCGCACGTTTTCGCCTGACAATTGACCGACTTGGTAGGGTTGAACTCTATGTCAGTGAAACCGGCATACCGCATTTCGCCGTCCACTCGATTTTTGAGCCATACACGGTGAGGAAAGATGGCATTGAGATAAAGCCAATCGTAGAACACGGTCGTGGGTTCTAGCGGGAACTCGAAGCCGTCGAATTTGAAGCCCACCAGTGCGCCGGATTCGCGGAGTCGTGGCTCGCGCTTCGCATCGCGCGGTTCAACCTCGTACAGATCGGTGTACGGCCCGCCACGCTCGAATACCTTACTTCCCTGAAAGGCGTTCTCCAGCGGTATCTCGCCGATGCTGGTCCTCACGCGCAGGTGAAACGCGCTAAGATGCTGGCCGGCGACTTCATCAGACTTGCTAGACACTTCTAGCAGCGGCGCATATCCGGCTTTCTTGGCGGCCTCATGCAGCGACCGTATATTCTTCTTCTTCTGAACCTCAGCGAAGCCACCGGCCCACGGAATTTCGAAATCCAATCGCCTGACGTAACCTTCGTCCTCGGTTGCAGGGATAAAGACTGGTCTCTCAGCCATTCTAAATGTTCCTTATTAAGCCCAGCAGAATGACATGGGGAACCAACACCTCGTATTTCTCCGCCTGAGTGAGACGCGCCTTAATCGCCGAATCCTTCCAGTCCGTTCGGGTGTAAAGTATCTCAAAATCGATTAGCGGTTCAGCCTCTCCGATAGGAATCGATTCGACGCCAGCTTTGTTCGCGACATCGTTGGTAAAACGAACACCCGTGAACTGCATTACCGAGGGGTGTATTTGCAGAAAGATCGTGTCCGTAATCCTCCCATCCTGCCGGGCAACGTACTCCATCGGATGGGTGCTACGAAAGCAAAGGTGGACGTAGTTGCCCATTCCCTTCAACGCGTCGGCGTCACGACTCCATTCATTGCCGCCCGGTGCCGGAACCTTGACCTTCTTCTGGTCAAGCTGCGCGAGTGGATAGAGTCCTCCCATTTCTTTAATCACCGGCAGGTTCCTCCGGTCGGTGAAGTGATAGAGCAGCGGCACCTTATCAAGAGTATCAATTGCCATGTTCCCCTCCGTCGCAGGCCGGTAGCAGCCTTGCCCCACACGGGTGGAATCTTACGGCAGTCATCGTCCGAACGCCATGATCCGAGGCGAGGTGTTCAGATTGGCGACGTTTCTCAATTGTTCTATACGATTAAAATAGAATTCTACATCGCCAACTATGGTTCGAAATCGTCGTGCACGGCAGCTCCACAACGATCATCATCCCGGATCGGACTGTGCGGGAGCTGCAATCGCAGCCGCGCGAAGGCGACCGTGTTGTCACGAGCAACGACGCGCTCCTCCTCGATGCACAGGATCTGGGCCAATTGCTGCGGGTCGGCGGCGACAAAGGCACTGTCTTCAACCGCGGCGGGCCTGGCGAAGCGGGCATTGTGAGCCGGCAGATAGGTCTGTGCGACGAAGCGGTTGGCGGCCTCGATATCAGCCATGCCGGCCAGTGCCAGTTCCCTCGGCAGTCGGTCCTGCAAGGTTGAGAACATCCGCTCGGAGCGGCCCCTGGCTCCAGGCGAATAGGCTGGAATATGTTCGATGCCGAGCCGCTCGAGCGCCCGACCGACCTGGGTCATGCGAATCTTGTCGACAGCCCCGCCCGCCTTGAGCGTCACGAAATAGTGTCTGCCACGATCGCTGTAGAGGCTTGACGGCAATCCCTTGGCGACAAAGGTCTCCAGAAGTCCCTGGAAGCTCGACGCCGTGCCTTCCTCCTCGATCAGAAAGGCCGAATAGATCGTGCTCGTCGCATCGTCCATAGTCACGATCAGATCCAGCATCGGCCCACTCGCCAGCCACTGATGACGGCTGCCGTCCTGGTGTAGCATCATCCCTTCGCACGGCTTCCTTTCCCGCTTGCGCCGGTGAGCACCGCGCCGCTTGGCCCGTTCCACCAGGCCCGCCGCGTGAAGCTGCGTCTTGATGAAGGTGTAGCCCCAGCTGAAATCGTGATCGCGCAGCAGGTGCTCGTGGAAATGCTTCACGTTCCAGCCAAGGTAGCGATGGCGATAAAGCTCCAGCATCTCCTCGATCGCCTCCACTGGCACCCGGCGCGTCGAAAGCTTGCCCAAACGCCGGTCCAGCAACCCAGCCTCCCCGGCCTCTTCGTAACGGTCGCGATAACGCCGAAATTGCCGCTCCGACATGCCCAGCAACTCGCCTGCCTCCATCATCGAGAGATCGCCGCCAGTCCAACGGCTCAATACGTCCCGAAACTTCTGTATTCTCCGTCCTGGAGCCACGCTGCCCGCTTCATCCCCAGCTTCCATTCGCTGGCGATGAAACCGGACAACTCCTGTGCTACCTAATCCGGACAAATCATGTGCTTACGACACGCCGGAGCGGAACGCTTGCCTGCGGCATCGCGGTCGGGTAATTGTTGCAGATACGTCGGCCCGAAGATCGGCATCGATTTTCGGGCCGACGCGTCGTTTCAATCGGATAGAGCGCCATTCTCGCCTCGAAGGCACGCGCGGCGCTCCACGACAAGGGGGCAACGGAGCTTTGCTGATGTCGGATTCGTCCAGGATTTGTGCGGTGGCCGCGGCCACCCTCATGGCGCTTTCCGCGTCGTTGGCAGCTCAGGAAGCCGGGCTGCCGGGCGGTGCTTCCTCGCTGAAGGAGACCTATGAGGACTGGGATCTCTCCTGCCAGGCCACGCCGACGCTGGTATGCGCGGCTACCTATCAGCAGTCGCAGCAGAACGGACGGCGCCTGCTTGCGGTCGAATTGGGCAAGGGGCAGGAGGACGGCATTGCGGGCAATCTCGTCCTGCCCTTCGGCCTGCAACTCGCCGTCGGCGCGACGCTTCAGGTCGACGATGGGCAAGCGGGCAAGCCGCTGCCCTTCTCGACCTGCCTGCCCGCCGGCTGCTTCGTGCCCCTCAGCTTCGACGCGAAAGCAGCCGCGTCGCTGCGCACGGGCACAACGCTCAAGGTCACGGTTAAGAGTCTCGACCAGAAGGATGTGCCCTTGTCGGTTTCATTGAAGGGTTTGACGGCGGCGCTGGACAGGTTGAAGGTGCTGCTCGGGGCTTAGATTGGGGGCTGGCTGGCTGATGATCTCGGTTGTCACTTTCCTTTGTTCCACTACGGCTTTTCGACATTTTGGTCAGATAATCCCCACGCGCGAGAAGCGCGCGGTCTCGGCCTGAGTGATCTCGGGCGGGCGAGTGGCGCCCGACGCTTCCGACTCCGCGGCAGCGATCCGCTCGATCGCCTTCTTCACCTTTGCACGAACATTCTCGTCGAACGTCCGTACACTGACCTTGAGGAGGGTCTCATCCGGGATTACGTCGTACTTTGTCCCCGCATTGATCGCGCCCACCTTTACAATCATCGCGGCTGTCCTGAGGGAGAGAAGAGTAATGATGCGCAGAACGTTTCTCATGGCGGGCGTGTCCCTGTCTGCCGTAGCGGTCGGCAAGTCCTTAGCCGCGTCGGTATTCCTCGACTACACACAGGAGCAACTGGATACGGCGTATGACCAGTCATTCTGGGCGCCGCGGATGGCGGAACTGGAGGAAGGCGATGGCATCGCCAGCGCCGAGGTCCGGCGCGCGATGCCGCCGCGTCCGGCAAAATACGGTCCAGATGCCAGAGATCTCATCGATGTGTTCGCGCCTGGGATGCCAAGGCCGCCCCGGTCCTGGTCTTCATCCATGGCGGTGCCTGGACCCGAAACACTCGCGAGGATGCATCCTATCCGGCCCCGACCTTCGTTTCGCGCGGGGCGGCCTATGCCGCGCCTGACTTCGGCAGTGTGAAAACGCTGACGCTGCGACAGATGGTCGAGAATTGCAGGCGGGCGGTGGAGTGGACGATGAAGAATGCCGCCAGTTTCGGCGGCGACCCGAACCGGGTGTATGTGGCGGGTCATTCTTCCGGCGCGCATCTGGCGGCCTGCGTCCTCATCACCGACTGGACGGAGCGCAGCCTACCGGCGGATGCCCTCAAGGGCGGCTTGCTGATGAGCGGCATGTATGATCTCTATCCGGTGATGCTTTCCTCGCGCAGCAGCTACCTGCATCTGACGGAGGGGGGAAGAGGCGGAATTCAGCCCGATGCGCCATCTCGACCGGATCACCTGCCCGATTGCCGTCGTGTCAGCCGACCAGGACAGTCCGGAGTTCAAGCGCCAGTCCGATGTGTTCGGTGAAGCGCTGCGCGGCATGGGGAGATTGGCCAGTCGAACGATAGCCTTCAACGCCAACCACTTCCAGGAACCCGAGCATCTGAAAGACCCCGACACTGAAGTCAGCCAGGCGGCGTTCAAGCTGATGGGGATCTGACACGGATGTGTTGCAAACTCTTCAGCTAATGGGATTGTTAGTTTCGTACAAAACGATGCACTTTCTCAATCTTAGAGGGTGTTTGGGAATTAAGTATTTCGGCGTTCGAGCGCGTTGCGCCGCGCTCATGGCACCCGTTGAGATGGGCATGAAAGTGAGTTCGACCGCTGGACAGTTGCCGACTTCGTCAGGTATTGGCCCTGCGACCGGTTGATCTGCGATATTTCCAAAATTCGCAGAAGTTGGTCGAGACGAAACTGTCGCCCCGGCTTGACCACGCGCCCGGCAGACCGAGTTACAAAGTTGCCGAGGCAGTTTGATGTGCGTTCCTGCATCACTGCACGGGACACGACCTGACGGGAGACTATGATGCGTAGCCAGAAAGAAAAGATGCTCGCAGGCGAGTTTTACAATGCGGCGGATCCGGAGATCCAAGCTGACCTGTTGGCCACCGGGGCTTGGCTCAAGCGGTACAATGATACGCTGGGGCAGACCACGGAGCATTGGCATGAGCTTTTGTCCGAGCGGCTGGGAGAGGTTGGGCGCGGAACGGTCATCCGTCCGCCCTTTTTTTGCGACTACGGATTCAATATCCGCATTGGCGCCAATGCCTACATCAACTTCAACTGCGTTATTCTTGACGTGGTAGAGGTCAAAATCGGGCAAGGAACGGCAATTGGGCCTGCCGTGCAGATTTATACCGCCGATCATCCACATGATGCCGAGCAGCGACAGGCCGGCCTGCAGGTCGGGCGTCCTGTTCGCATTGGCAGCCGTGTCTGGATCGGCGGTGGAGCAATCATTCTGCCTGGCGTCACGATTGGCGATAATGCGGTCGTAGGCGCTGGCAGCGTGGTCACACGCGATGTTCCCGCCGGGGCAAAGGTAGTGGGAATTCCTGCTCGCGTCGCCAACCCACATAAACAGGCATAATCAACCTCCTTGACCCTGGAGGTGCATGCGAACTGTCGAAACTGTGCCAAATTTCTGCCGAAGCCATTGAGCGCTGCATATCTTGTCGCGGTTCGGCTCGGGCGCTTCAGTTCTTTTGCCACGGGTGTCACAAAATCATGTGCGTAATGCCGCCGCAACGTGCTCACGTCCCGCAGCAGCGGGCCCTTTCACATGGCCCAACGAATTCAGAGCCTCCGTTGTGCTGCCAGTAGCATTACTGCTCAGATGTATTCCCAACTGAGTTTTCGCCCTTGGAGGCAAGCGACTCACCAGCAATCGCCGGCCATTAATCCTGGCTAGCATCGACCCCGACGAGGCGAGCCGCGGCGTTGCCGATCGGCATGTCGATGACCGTGATTGCGCCTTCGGCAAGGAAACGACGTTCGTTTCTGGTCAGCGTAGCCGAATCGATCACCGCAAAATGTGGGCCAGTGGAGCGCTTCATCATCTGTCTGGCATATGTGCGCAGCATCTGATCGTTGAAGCGACAGCCAACGAAGAAAAAGCCCCGGTTGACGCGCCGTTGCTTCACCACGTCCGGGATCGGCGTCTGGATATCAATTTCGGTTAGGACTTCGACGTAATCGGAATCAGCCACGAGGAAGTTTGCGGCCGGCCTGACGCTGCCGTGCGGCGCATAGAGCACCGTCCTTGCCACTTGTTCGGCGTCGAGTTCTGTTCCTGACAAATCGTAAGTTCTCGTCCAGATGTTACCAATTCCGGTCGCTCGCGTGGTTCCTTGTATCTCGACAACGTCTGTTTGGCCGGCCTCTGCAAGGGCTGCCCGCATGGCGCCATCGTACCAGCTGTCGATGATGACAGACAGTTGAAGGGTTGCGAGCCAGGCGTGAAGAACGGTCGGCTCGGCGGGGGCTGCGAATATCTCCGCCATCCACGCTTGAAGAGTCCGACGATGTCGGCGCTGCTCGATAAACTGCGCGACCGACCACATATTGGTGCGAATCCTGGAAGGGGCAGGCGCCCGCTTGTTGAGCGCCGCGGCGACATCTTCAGGGGTGCAAGGTGCAGGTGATTCCGGCGTGTTAAGCTGCAGAAGACCAGGACCGAGATAGGGGATCACTCGATCGGCCTTGAGAGCGCCCTTCAGCAGGTCAATCAGCTTTTTGGCAAAACTGCCCCGGACGACGACGAGATGGTCCCAGCTCAGCATCGTGTTCATACGCGTTTCCTCTCCGCCACTGAACCCACCGGCATCAGGCCCCGTCGGAAATCTTCATCGCCTCGACGGTGATCGGCAAACGCGTATCGCGCGGAAGGTCGGGCAGCATGAGCCGCCAACCGTTCCTGAGCGTCACGGTCCCGCCCCATAAGTCTGCGTTCTCAATCTCGGTGATCGGCTCTTCGAGATCCTTCTTGGGGACATAAGCCGACAAGCCAGTAGCGGTCCTGCGAATCATTACTTTCATCCGGCTGTTCCTCCGTTGGAAATGCCTTCAGCTCCGCAGGGAACCTCGACTTTGTCGAGGCTAATGAGTTCGCGCGCTCGCATGCCGACGACCGTGCCACGATCGATCCATTCGACCGCATAGATGAAGAATTGCTGGAGAAAGGTTCCAATGTCGCGCACGTAGCCTTCGTCGCCCTTCCGCACGAGGTTTTCGCCGATCTCCTTGCCGGGATAGGTGCCGTCGTTTTTTATGTGGCGTGTTGCACGGACCCGCTCACCCTGCATGAACCGTGGCGGTCTGCCGATTTCGACCTCCTGTTCGCGTCTGGACCACATGCTGTCCATTCCTTTCTCGAGGCTTTTGGTGTGGTCGCGGGTTGCAGGCGTCCTCGCGCGGCGAACCCGACCGTTTCGGTAGGAATCAAGCGGGAACGCAGGTTTTCGGTACCGGACAGACCGACACGCATTGCTGCTTATCGAAGGCCTCCTTGCATTCGGTGCACTTGATTGGATCGATCACATAGGCGTCGCCCTTGAACTTGATCGCTTCCGAGGGACATTCGAACTCGCAGGCCCCGCATTGGGTACATTGGGATGCGATGATCTTGAAAGCCATTCTAACTCCTGGTTATCGGACGAGACCGCTCAGGCCGTCGCCGCTAGTGGTCTGATCCCAAACTCTGCCGCGTAAAGTGCGCTGACTGCGGTCTCGATGTAGTCATGGCCATAGGCGTCGGTTACGCGCAGTCCAGCTCGCGAGAGTTGTTCCTTCGGGCGATTTCCGATCTTGGCGCATAGCACTATGTGTATGCCTTCCAGCGCAGCGAAGACGCCCTCGAGGGTGGCGTCTTCGCCCCCGCCTCCGAGGCAATACCGCTCGACCTTCCGATGCCCGACCAAGCTGATCCCTCTAGGCGAGACTTCATAAACCTGGAATTCCTTCGCGTGGCCGAAGTGTTCGTTGACGCGTCCACCTCCCTTTGTGGCCACCGCAACCAGAAGCGACTTTTCGGAGTCTGTTGCCTTGACCATACCGATGGCCTCGCTCCTCGCCGCCTCATGATCACGGCGCTCGTGTGCGACCACCTGCCGATAGGCCTGACGCTTGCCAGCATCGTAGGTGACATCGTCGGGAATCCCATCCAGCGTGAATTCCTGGCCACGATCTTCACCGAGCAGGCCGACAGCATCTGCCCGGCACTGCCGGCAGTGGCGCATCAACTTGGCGCCACCTTCAAGTCGATCCTGAAGAGCCATCATCTCCATTGCCGTTGGGCCGCGCTGCCCGATGAGTCCGTAGTGGGTGCCGTGCGCCGGGTCCGAAATCAGAGGCATCACGTTGTGCAGGAACGCGCCCCGCTCCTTGACCATTTTGTTCACCTCAAACAGGTGCTGGTCGTTCACTCCAGGAATCATCACCGAGTTGATTTTGGTGAGGATGCCGCGCGCGCTCAGCATCTCCAGGCCCAGCATCTGCCGCGCGTGCAAGATTCGAGCGGCTTCGATGCCGAAGTAGCGGCGATTTTCATAAAAAATCCAAGGATAGATCTTTGCGCCGACTTCCGGGTCGACCATGTTGATGGTGATCGTCACGTGATCAACATTCATTTCGGCAAGCTCAGCTACATGGTCCGGCAGCACGAGCCCGTTGGTGGAGACGCACAGCTTTATGTCGGGGATTTCCCTGATGACGCGGTCGAACGTTGCCTTCGTTTTCTCCCAGTCGTAACAGGCATCCCCCGGCCCAGCGATGCCAAGAACCGAAAGCTGCGGAACTTCGTTGGCAACCGCGATGACCTTGCGTAGCGCTTGGTCGGGCGTCAGCTTCTCAGACACAACACCAGGCCGGCTCTCGTTGGCGCAATCGTATTTGCGATTGCAGTAGTTGCACTGGACATTGCAAGCCGGCGCGACCGCCACATGCATACGCGCGAAATAGTGATGCGCTTCCTCCGAAAAGCAGGGGTGATCCTTGATCTTGTCCCAAATAGCCGGATCCACATCGCCCGGGCTGGTCGGCGACGAACCGTAGGAGGACGGTGCGCAGCCACCGGATTTCGCGGCTGCCAGAAAACCCTCGGATGTCGTGCTGGTCGGCCCCTCAATCGAAACTGTCGGTGAGGACATCAAACGGCTCCGTTGCTGGTAACGTCGCGGTTCAAGGTGCAAGAGCCATACCAACTTAAAAAAGCGGCTTCAGTTCACTATTTGGGTCGATGTCGGATTGTGTGAGGCCGGCGCGACACAATTTTGTCCTGCTTGCGACAGTGCAAGTCCAAATCCGTTCAGAAGCACAAAGCACTCCTTGTCGCGCAGAGGGCGCGCAAGACCACTGGCCTGACGATTGGCTCATCAGGCTCTTAGAATTTCCTTCACCTCGAGACTATGCCGGCGTATCGCCTAGCCGACTTGTCGCGGCGTGAGGCGGAGAATTCGAGCCGCATTAGCCTGAACCCAGCCGGCCTTCTCCATTGTGTCGATCAGCCGGTCACGCTCCGTCCGTCGCGGTCCCAGCGCCGGTCCGGCCGTATCGTTAGAATCGCAACCGGCTATCTCGTGTTCAGGGGCGCCGATGCGCCTAACCGGCTTCGTGCTGGGCCGTGAGAGCTCGTCGATGCCATTGCCACGTTCCGAAAGATTGGTTCCTTCCAGAGGAGAACGCGCAAGTGTGGCTGTTCTTTACACGCAGTTCTCCAGCTCGCGGACGTTGCCGGGGAAATAGCATTGCGAGATCAGCTCAACTGCCGACGGCGTAAAGCCATGGTTCTCCATATTTTAAGGGTAAGCGCTGTGTCCTTCCAGGAGTGCCCGCGATCTGTGGGCCTGCCGATTCTGAGGTGGATCGGAGATCGGCTTGTGTCTGAACTTGAACTTTACGATTGACCCTGAGCGGCAGCCTCGGCGTTTCAAGGTGATCAACGGCGCTGTTAGTCGGCAGGCATTGGTCGATGGACGACAAGGGACGGAGTCATCGCCGAGACCCTGGGGCCGAACGTGGTGATCTCGGAGGTTGCCCGGCGCTACGGGCTGCGGCCGCGGCGGAACGCTCGCAAGCTTGCGACGTCGGCAGGACAGGCCACTCCCGCCTTTGTTCCGGTGGTGGTTTCGGTGGCGCCACCGGAACGACCCGTTGGGCCTACATCCGTGCACCAGAACTCAAGGCCGCGGCCTGAGAATCGGCCGCCCGCTCACCCTTTACTTGGTTCCTCAGCCGACAGCGCTAAGAAGGAGAGCAACTTCCGTCGGTGCGAGGATCATTGCGTCGTGGCCAGTGGCGAGTTCCTGCCACGCCCAGCCATCCTGCTTCGCGACCCATTCTCGCGCTCCCGCCGTCGGCGGGTGGAGCGGATTAGTGCAGACGACATAGGTTCGGGGCCTGCCGTTGCCGAGCGGGGGCTCGAGCTTAAGTCTGCTTTCGTAGGTGCTTGCCGCATGCGGTGTTATCCGGCGCCGCACCCAGTCCGTGAGCGAGTGTCCCTTGGGAATGCCGAATGCTGTTGGCGGCGGAGTCGGCATGAAGATACCCCGTCCTTCCTCCGCAACCAATTTTCGACGGGCGGCGACGATGTCGGGGGGCATGGTGCTGAATACACTTTGACCGCTCTCGACGATGGCGCCGTCGAGCGAGATAAACGAGATGGCTGATATGGTCGGGTATCCGGTCGGCGGCGCCGGTGATGCTGATGCCGCCTAGACTGTGACCGACAAGGATCACATCGCTCAGCTCTTCCGTTACAATGTGGTTGACGATGTCGGTCACGAATGTGTCGGGCGTGATGTCCTTGCACAGCAAATGTGCGCGTTCGCCGACACCTGTCTGGGTCGGCGTGGTCACGTGGCATCCCATCTTGCGAAGATTGGCGGCGACGTCCCGCCAACACCATCCGCCATGCCAGGCACCATGCACTAGCACATACGTCTTTGTCATGGATTGTGCCGTTCCATTTGCTCACCGGCCGTTGTGGCTGCCATCCGGCACGATGGCCGAACGTTGTCCCAAAGGGGCTCGACCACGTTACCGGTGGTAAGTCCGGCGCACAGGCCGCCGCCGTGGCCTGAGGACACCCCTACCAGTCGAGGAAATTTGAATTGCGAACGCCCAATATTCACTAGCTCTTTGCAAGTGGATGGAGAGGCTCATGGTGTGCCGCAGTTGCTCGCTGCCGGCATGCTCTTGGCACGGTCCCGGCTGATCATCCGAACTTGAACAGGACACCAAAGCCGCCGCGCGGATAGTTCCACTCGATGTCGCCGCCTTTCTCGCACAATATCCGGCAGGTGCCGCATTCCATGCAGCCGTCGGCGGTGATCTCGACTTGGCCCCTGTCATTCAACTCATAGCATTTCGCTGGACAGACGTAGGTCAACGCAAGCAAGTTCGCGCTTGGCTTCTCGTGCGGTCGCACTATGATATGGGGGCGGCCGGAATCGACCAGGTAGCGGTTCTGGTAAAGCTTGTCCTCGACACGAACCTTCGTCACTGCGATCGTCATCTTGTACCCTCTTCAGCGCCATGCCAATGCCAGCCGGACCGCGTCGCTGACCAACCCCCAGCGCGAGCGCGCGTTGATGAAGGCGGCCGTGGTGGCCCTTTCCTTCTCGATCTTCGGCGTGCCGTCGACACGCATGAAGTTCTGAGCGGCATACGACATCAACCGCGGATAGCTGGTAAAAAAGTTGCTGGAATTGGTGTGGAGTAAGGCTGGCATGTCCTTGTATTTCTTAAGATCCTTGATCACAAAGGATTCATCCAGCATCGTCTTGTAGAGCGCAAGGTTCCCTTTGGTCATAGGACCGTTGCGGCTTTTGACTTTGATGATCGCCTCAGCCGCGACACGACCCGAGGTCATGGCAAGGTTCGAACCCTCACGGTGAATGGCATTGTTCAGTTGCGCTGCGTCGCCGACGATGACCCAACCGTCGCCGAAGAGCTGCGGAATGGCCCTGTAACCACCTTCGGGGATAAGATGGGCGGCATATTCTTTCACCTCCGAGCCAGCGATCAGCGGCCGGATCGAAGGATGGTTTTTCATCGCGTCTAGGAGGGCGGACGGGCTCTCCAACATCGCGGCGAAATCCGAGACCAGGCAGCCGATGCCGAGTGAAATCGACTCCTTGTTGGTGTAAAGGAAGCCGAGCCCGGCCATGTCGCGAGAGATCGTGCCCACGGCCTCGATTACGCAGCCTTCATCGCCCTTGACACCGAACCGCTGGTCAATGACCTCTTCGGGCAAGAAATGCATTTCCTTGACGGCAAGCGCCACGGTCTCCGGCTTCGGCATCTCGCGCAGGCCTGCGCGAGTGCCAAGCAATCCCGACACCCCTTCTGCGAGAACGACCACATTCGCGAAGACCACTCCGCCAGCCCGGTCTGTGCGGACGCCGATCACCTTGCCATTGCCATCACGGACGAGTTCCGTCGCGGTCGTCTCACACAGGACCGTCGCGCCAGCCTCGCGCACCTTGCGGGAAAACCATTTGTCGAACTGGGCGCGGATGATCGTGTAGCGGTTGGGTTTCGCCTCATTGAAGTCGTCCGACCGGTAATGAATTCCGGTGTGAGATGTGTTGTCCATCACCCAAAGTCGCTGTTCGACCAGGTGCCGCTCGAGGGGCGCATCATCCCGGAAGTCCGGGATGATCTTCTCCAGCATGTTCGCGTACATTATGGCGCCCTGGACGTTCTTAGAGCCCGGATATTCCCCGCGCTCCAACTGCAGTACCTTCAGCCCCTGGCTTGCCAAAGTGTAAGCAGCTGCGTTTCCGGACATGCCGGCTCCGACCACAATGGCATCGAATTGTTCAATCATGTCCTCTCCCTCAACTCGCAAGCTTGTCTCGACTGTGCGGCGACAGCCGCCGGGTGAAGGCTTCCGTGAGTGCGGGCAGGAAGCGGATTGCATCCGTGACGATCCCGAGGTGGGCGAACTCGAAAATCGGCGCGTTCGGATCGGTGTTGATCGCGACGATGAGATCGGCCCCCTCGACCCCAACTCGGTGCTGGATGGCGCCGGAAATTCCGGCCGCGATGTAAAGCTTCGGTCGAATGGTCTTGCCAGTTTGGCCAATCTGGCGATCAGCCGGCATCCAGCCCTTCTGGACCAAGGGGCGCGAACAGCCATGCTCGGCGCCGATCGCTCGGGCAAGATTCTTCACAAGCTGAAGGTTCTCCGCCGCACCGAGACCGAGGCCTCCCGCAACCACGACATCCGCATAGGCAAGATTTGCCATTGCCGACTGGTTATCCGGTAGGAAGCCGAGGACTTTGGTGACGATATCGTCCTCAACGAGCGACAGCTTGTGCCGCATGACACGCCCGACCGGCTTATCCACCCGTTGCGGCATAGGCATGACCCTTGGTCGCACCGTCGCCATTTGCGGCCGGTAATTTAGTGTATAGATCGTACACAACAACGAGCCACCAAAAGTCGGACGGGTCGCGGCGAGTGAACCGTCGGAATCTACATCAAGTTCGGTGCAGTCGGCCGTGAGCCCCGTCTGCAGGGTCGTCGCTACCGAGCCCGCAAGATCCCTGCCCAGTGTGGTCGCGCCGAGAAGGAGGATTTCGGGTTTATGGGTATTGACCAGATCCGTGAGCGCCTTGGCGAACGGCTCGTTGCGGTAGTCGGCGAGCGGCGGCGCATCGACGATGTAGACAAGATCCGCCCCGTAAGCGAAGGCCTCGGCAACAGCGTCCTCGACCATCTCGCCCGGCGGTCCCAGCACGACGCCCGCGAGCTGGACTTCAAGCTTGTCGGCTAATTTGCGGCCTTCACCCAGCAGTTCGAATGATACAGGATGCACATTGCCGCGTTCGAGCTCGAGGAAGACCCACACGTGCCGGTAGTCTTTGAAACGGTCGGGAAGTTCTTTCTTTACACCGGCACGGCCGGGGGCAAGGCGAGGGGTAGCTTGGCTTGCGGTCGACATTTTCTGCTCCTGGCCGTCACGTGCCGCTCTTGAAGGCCAACTCATGTTCCAGCGCCGGCCGGCGGGTTAAGATATCGGCGATGAGTTCATCGGCGATGTCCTGCAAGCCCTTTTCCGCGGTGTCGATCTGCGCCGCGCTTTCTGCCCGTGCGGTGGGGGCGAAAACACGCTTGACGACTGTCGGCGAGCCACGCAGACCGCACCGGGTGAGATCGTCAATGCCGGCGTCGGCTGCAGTCCACTTCACGACTTGGCTGCGCGCCGCGCAAAGAGCCTGCTGGAGCGAGCCCCGGCGGATTTCGTTGGTGTCTTCCAGCATGGTAATGAGGCAGGGGAGTCTGCTCTTCAGCAACTGGGTGCCGCCTTCGGCGCGACGCGCGACTTCGATCTCGCGCGTTTTGAGATCGATGGAGGCAATCTTCGCGACGTAGGTAAGTTGCGATAGATTCAGGCGCTTGGCTATGCCTGGTCCGACCTGGGCGGTATCGCCGTCAATCGTCTGCTTGCCGGTGAAGACGATGTCTGGCCTGCCGAAAGTCTCCCCAATTTTTGCGATTGCTTGCGAAAGAGCAAAGGAGGTCGCCAGCGTATCGGATCCGGCAAAATAGCGGTCCGTCAAGAGAACTGCTCGGTCAGCACCGTAACCGAGCGCCTTTCGCAGCGAGTCCTCCGCCATGGGCGGACCCATTGTGAGCACAGTAACCTCGCCACCATGAACGTCGCGCAGTTTGAGCGCTTCTTCGAGGGCGAACAGGTCGTAAGGATTGATGATGGTCGGCACACCCTGACGCATGATCGTGTTCGTCACCGGGTGGACGCGGATCTGGGCCGAATCCGGCACCTGCTTGATGCAGATTACGATGTGCATTGGCGATTTCTCTAAGCTCCCAGTCCGGATGCGTGCTTGGCGGTTCACCTCATTGCCTGCATCGTTCATGCCAAGTCTTCTTCCTGCCTCTATTCCAGAAGGTGGCTTCGTTTGCGTCCGAGGAGGCGTCATGAGGACTGGATTTGTCGACTTCCCGACATTGTCGCGTCGCAGCCGTGTCGGGCTCATTACTTTCCGAACCGCTTCAGTGCAGAGTCGAGCGGGACGAAGGCGCGGCCAGGTGCGGGACATATGTTTGGATCGTGGTCCCTTAGCACCTTGAACACACGTTGCGTGAGCGGCGAGGAAGTCGCGAAATCTTCGTAGGCGCGTTCCAGCTTGGCGCGCACCCGCGCGGCGATTACCTGGTCAGGCAGACCGGAGAAATCTTCTTCGGCAAGGTATTGGCCCACGCGCTTCATGATATGGAGCCGCGAGACATTCATCACTTTCGGGTCGTAGGAGACGCCAAGGCAGGCGAAGAAGTCCTCCGCAGCCGACAGGCCCTTCAGTCGCGCCAGGATATCGGTGGGATCAATCGGGCGGCTGTCAGCGGAGCAGTTCATTGTATTCTCCCGGCGCGAAATTGTGGTGTCGATGCGTTGGTGACATTGCTGACGGCGTGCCGACCTCTGGCACGGCGGCTGGGGCAAGAGACTTGGCGATCTCAAGCTTTTCTGAAGTGGTGAAGGCGACCCCGGGTTGCCTGCTCTCCATTGCGTAGGGTCGTCACGTTGAGGAAGTCCTCACGGCTCATGAGTGGGCGTCGGCTATTGTGCCGCTCGGGCCCGGGCCGGAATGAAGGTGTTCTGCACCTCGCCCGCACAGTCCAGCACTGGGAACGGCACGTAGTTTCTCGATGATCGCAGGCAGGACCTCAAGCACGCGGTCTACGTCATCTTCGCCGTTGTCACGCGACAAGGAGAAGCGGACTGCCCCACATGCCGCGTTCATAGCGATCAGAACATGGCTCGGTTCCATTGAGCCAGAGGCACAGGCGGACCCGGCGGAACAGGCGATTCCCAGCCGGCTGAGGACAATTGGGATTGCATCGCCTTCGATACCTTCGAATCCAATGTTTGCAGTGTTTGGCAATCGCTCCTGCGGATCGCCGTTGATGGATGCGTTTGGGATGCGCTGGATGATCCCGTTCTCAAGGCGGTCGCGCAACCATTTTATTCGTGTTGTCTCGTCCATGAATTTCAAGGCGAGTTCGGCCGCCATGCCCAGTCCGACTATGCCGGGTGTGTTTTCAGTGCCTGCACGCCGGTCGCGCTCTTGGTGGCCACCCTTGATCAGGGAGGAGAAGCGCACGCCACGTCTTACATAAAGCGCGCCTATCCCCTTTGGACCATGCAGCTTGTGGGCGGAGAGCGACAGCATGTCGATCGCGGTCGATTTCAGCTCAATCGGAAACCTTCCGACCGCCTGCACTGCATCAGTGTGGAAAAGCGCGCCGACTTCCCTGGCTAGGTCGGCAAGCTCAACCACGGGAAAGATCGTACCGGTCTCACTGTTCGCCCACATTATCGAGACGATTGCCACTTGTGGGGTGAGGGCGGTTCTGTAGGCGTCCAGGTCGAGCCGGCCGTGGTGATCGACTGGGATAATGTGCACCTTGACGCCGCGCGTCTTTTCAAGGTGCGCGCACAACTTCAGAACGGCCGGATGTTCAACCGCGGAAGTCACTATTTCCGTTCGACCGGGCATTACCTCGAGCGCCGAAAGGATGGCTGTACTGTCGCTTTCAGTCCCGCCCGAGGTGAAGATGATCTCGTCCTCGAATCCCGCGCCGATGAGGGCTTGCAACTGCCGCCTCGCCTTTCTCACGGCTTCAGCAACCGATGCGCCATAGGCGTGCATGGACGAAGGATTGCCAAATTGCTCCGTAAAGAAAGGCAACATCGCTCCAAGGACTGCAGGATCAACCCGCGTCGTTGCGTTGTTGTCGAGATAGACAGGTCTCATGGGAGTGATCCTTCAACTGCTGAAATGATTCAAGGGTAGGCGGGCCATTGAACCTCTGGCGCATATCGTATCTGGTGAGGTGGGCGGCCGGGCGAGCGATGGCTTGGCTGACCGGTCGCTGCCGACATTGCCATTTGGTGGCGGCATCCGCCGGGAATTCAGCTGTTTCGGGCAATGTTGTTTGCTTGCCCACGGCAACGATCGATGATCGCGATTTGGCACATCACCGAACGCAATTGTTCCGGGCCGACAGTGCGTGTCGGCTGGTTCCAGAGCGCCGGGGGTTACCGGTTTGACGCAGTATTCCTTGGCGTCGCTATAGTCGAACATAGCCTGTTCCCCTGCAATCATTTGCAGGACTTGCCGCAGCTGCACTTCTCCTGCGCATTGGGGTTATCGAAAACAAAGCCGGATGTTTCGAGCCCTGTGACGAAGTCGACGGTCATGCCGGCGGCATGGGGTTGGGAGCCTCTATCCATGAACACCTTGAGCCCATCTCGCTCGATGATCGTATCGCCCTCATGTGAGACGCTCTCCAGGCCCATTGAGTATTGGAAGCCGGCGCAGCCGCCGGCATGGACCATGATGCGAAATCCTTCCGCCGGCTCGCTGGCGCGGTAAAGAGCGGCCTTGATGGCGGCAACAGCGTTGTCGGTGAGCGTAATCATGGCTCGATTTCTCCTCGGTCCGTGACGTTTTCGCGGATCATCTCGCATGAACCGTGCCAAAGGGAAGACGTGTGTAAAAACGGTAGGACATCCCGACGTCTCTATGCTCGATTGCTGGGGAGACGTCCGACAACCGACACTTACTGTCGGGTTTGTCGCGTCCGCGTCACAGGAGGGGCGCCTGAGTTCGCGATGCACTCACGCGTAAAGCAATGAACAGAGCCAAAGATGTTCAGAGCTTGCCGCGGAGCAACTGGCACGACTTTTGAGAGCCTTCGTTGCGGCGGCAAAATTGCCGGCCGATTCACCTTTGGGTTGCCCTCGCAATCGAAGAACGAAGGAAGCAATATGTCGCTCCTCCCTCAGACCCGCCTTGTGTGGGAAAGCAGCACCGCCGGTGGAACCCGAATGCTCGATCGGCCGATTGGCGCCGACCACCCAACAATCGCTCTCTACCGGCGATTGGCCGCTGACCGCCCGGAGACAGGATTCGACTGGCGTGTGCCTGACGATCAATCGCGTCCGCCGTGCACACCCCTGAGGCCCTTTTTTCGACCGATCGTCAAAAGAAGAACGGGGCGGGGTTAAAAACATGGATCAGCGCAAGAAGCGGTCGCCCAACGAAATCCGGCGTGCGTGGGAAGTCTGTCCGAACATTCCCGCGCGTGATTTCGCAGCCCAATTGGCCATTTCGGAAGCGGAACTGGTCGCGGCCCATTGCGGTTTCGGCGCGGCACGCATCGACCCGCGCGTCAATCACGTTCTGACGGGCCTCGAATTCGTGGGCGAAGTGACGGCGCTGACCCGCAATCAAGGTGCCGTGCACGAAAAGATTGGCGTCTTCAACAAAGTGATAACCGGCAACAATCACGCCATGGTCCTTGGTGACGAATTCGACCTTCGCGTCTTCCCGCAAGCTTGGAGGTATGGTTTCGCTGTTGAAAGGCGCCATCGCGGCGGAATCCAGCGCAGTTTGCAATTCTTCGACGCCACCGGCGCAGCAGTGCATAAGGTGCATCTCAGGCCGGTCTCCAACCTTCATGCCTATCGAAAGCTGGTGGCCGAGCTCGTATCCGCCAACCAGGAGCCGACCATGTCGCTTAAGGCGAGAGTAGCCGACCTGGGCGCGAGGACTGCGGACTGGGCCGGCACGGTGGACGACCTACGCGAGCACTGGAGCCGGCTGACTGACGTCAACCTTCTAAAGACGCTCAAGCTCAGCCGCTGCCAGGCTTTGCGCATGGTCGGCCAGGATTACGCTTGGCTGCTCGACAATGCCGCAGTTGGCGCCGTGCTCCAGCGTGCGGCCGAAGACGAATTGCCGATCATGTGCTTCGTCGGCAACCGAGGTTCTATCCAGACCCATTCCGGCTTAATCAAGTCGGTCAAGCAGATCGGGCCGTGCATCCATGTGCTGGACGAAACCTTCCGGCTGCATCTCAGGACCCACCAAATCCGTGAGGTTTGGGCCGTGCGCAAGCCGACCAATGACAGTCACGTCACCTCGCTCGAAGCATATGGGTCCGACGGCAAGATCATCATCCAGTTGTTCGGTGCGCGCAAGGAAGGCGAACGCGAGCGCGACGACTGGCGGGTTCTGGCGGAAAACCTGCCGCGTTTCCCCGACAGCTACATGAGAACAGCTACATGAGAAAGACCGATCGTTGTCGGTGGGACGCCGGCGCCCATCTGCCTCCGCAGCGAGTAGCCGGGCATTGAAGCCGAGATCGGGAACACGATGACGCAATAAGCGCGCTGTATTGTCATAACGCGATGAGCAGGTAGCAATTTGGCGCTGCCCCATCGAAGGCATGGTTACGACGAAGCCGCGGCCTTTGGCCGAGCTCAGAGGTGACAATAGCGTTAACGCCACCGACCGTCGTCACTCCCCACCAGGCGGTCAGCTGTTGCGGTTCGGGCCGAGCAGAAATACTGTCAAGACAGCGAGGAACGTGGCAACCGCGCTGTAGAGAAAGACACTGGCAATGCCCGTGTGATCCACCAATAGGCCACCGAAAGTTGTGCCGGCTGCGATCGCCACTTGGAAGGCTATGACCATCAGTACACCAGCGCTCTCGGCCTGTTTCGGAGCGGCGCGCAGCACCATCCAGGTCTGCAATCCGACCGGGACCGCGCCAAAAGCAAAGCCCCATACGGCAACTGCAATTGCCGAGGTCAAGGCCGATGCTCCCATAGTCAGGAGCGAGACAGCGGCTACGGCAATGAGCAGGGGCGGCAGGGCCGCGACTGCCTTGAGACTGTGTTTGGTGAGGAATGCGCCCGCTAAATTGCCGAAGACGCCGGCCGTGCCAGAAGCAAGGAACACGAGCGGGATCGACTTCTTGTCGAGCGGAGGAACGCTCTCGAGAAAGTCGCGGATGTAGGCGAAGCTGGCAAAATGGCCGGAAGCGACCAATAGCACGACTAGGACCGCAACCTTCATCGTCGGATTCTTCGCGACATCCAGCGGACTGCGGAATCTGCGCACTTCGATCGGAGGCAGTGGCGGAATGGTTACGAGTTGCACGAGCAGCGCAACGGCACTCACGATTGCGGCGACCTTGAACGAGGCTCGCCATCCCCAAATGTCACCGACATAAGCGCCGATTGGAGCCGCGCAGACGGAGGCGACAGAAACGCCGGTGAGGATGATCGACATGGCGCGCGGCATGAGGTGACTTGGAACCAGCCGCATTGCCAACGCTGCCGAAATTGACCAAAAACCACCGAGCGATATGCCGAGGACGACGCGTGCCGCCAGCAACACCGGCAGCGACCCCGCAACCTCCGCCAGAACGTTCGACAGGATCAGCAGCAGCGTCATCGCCCAGATGACGACCCTGCGGTCCAGACGCTTTGTCACGATGGCCATTGTCGGTGCCGAGATCGCCGCGACGATTGCGGTCGCTGTTAGCGCCTGTCCAGCCGTGCCCGTGCTGATACCGAGATCATGCGCGAGCGGTGTCAGAACGCTGGCGGGCAGAAACTCTGCCGTCACAAGCCCGAAGGTGCCGAAGGAAAGCGAAATGATCGCACCCCATGCGGGGCCAGACCGTTGATAGGGACTTTCTGGGTCAAGCCGATCTCGGTCGAACAGAGCCGCGTCCACTAAATCTGTCGCCGATTCGGTCATGAATGAGTTCTCCAGCTAGGAGCTGTTGCAGCAGGGGTGGCTATATCGCCGGGGATCAAAGCCGCTAGACCTTCCGGCGGCGGCCAGTCGGCCTCAGTCGAGGCCTCGGCGCCCACGCATCCGAGGCCTCATCGGAGGGCCGACGGACACAACCGTCGACAATGCGGGAGAGTTCTCGGCGCGGTCGCATCGATCGCATCCGTCGAAGTGCGGCCTGTTCACTGCGAACCAAGCAAGCCGAACGCGGTGTCCTCGATCGAGGCCTTGATGGGGGGATGATCGACGATCTCTATATTGCTTTGAAGCAGGAAGTTCCGTCGCCATATGCGGTTATCCTGGCAGCCAGAATTGAGCGGTCGTCGCAAGCACCAAGGCGGTCGCAATGAGTGCAACGAGGCGGAAGTCTGATCGATGGCTGCGGTTCGATGGCCGCGCGATCGACAGAATTGAGGTGATGAGTTATCCCTTTTGAAGCCGTTGCTCCCAATTCTGGGATAAGGTAATTGCAGGCGGTCCCAGCAACGTCGGGCGGCCTTTTTGGTGATTGAATTCATGGGACGACACTCTCGGTCCGTGACGCGTCTGCGAATGACTGCGCAAGTACCGTGCCATCAACGACAAATCTGGCTCTGCTGAGCGGGTGGTGGAGGCACGAGCGTGGGCTATCCCAAGAGCTTGCCGCAAGGTTGTTCGAAGTTGAGGTGCCGGATAGGCCGCAAATATGTCGGGCGGCCTGGGGTTCGCCAACACGAAGATGCGCAAGTTCAAAAGGACGAGCTGAACCCTTGCCGATATCCGTCCGAGGCTGATCTGGAGAAGGTCAAGAACTGCGTCTTGAAGGCTTTCCGCCGCACCGGCAAATGCGAAGCCAAGGTGCTGGGCAAGATGGACAGGGCCACACAACCCCTCGACTGGACGCTCATTAACGGCATCGGTGTGGCTCTGGTAGCTGGCGAGAAAACGCCGTGCTGAAAGACGAAAGCTCGTGTGGCCGGCTCTGAAGGAGGGCCAATGAGGCAGGCGAGGAGAGGCTATAGCCCATTCTTGTAGACTGACCTTGTCCCACGGAGGCGGCTAACCACCCCGCCAGACATCATCGAGGGGAGCGCCACTAGGCTCACGAACAAGTGTTGGTCATTTCCACCTGGGTGACCTCGGCCAAGTCACCAAACCGCTTAGCGCAACCTTTCGAACTGGATGCTCCCCGGGCACATGATCGGCTAGCGATCCCACCAATTGAGTTGCTCCAAGTCGGTGTCTAGCTTTCTACATTCTGTGTCCGACGCTGGACAAGAATGTTGCAATCCCGACCAGTAAGTCAGCACAGGCGCCACCTGTTGCCCAGCAAACGGCAAGGATTATCGAAAGACGAATTCGGCACGGAGCTTGCACCAACGATTGCATGCAAATGCCGACAGCATCTCATGAACGGTCTCTCGATTCTGGCGCGGTTAAATCGCGGCCGGTTCCAGATCATGTCCCGCCCGAAATGGTGAGGGACTTCAGCCTGTTTACGTCGCCCGGCATGTTGCCGACGGCCAACGGGGATCCGCATGCAGCGGTTGCTTGCGTTCATGCCGGGCCTCCGATCTTTTATTCAACCAGCAACACGCGCGACGGTCGGGGTACCTGGGTCATCACTCGCGCGAGCGACCAGCGCCGGGTGCTGCAGGACACCGAAACGTTTTCCAGCCATCGCAGCATCTTCGCCTCTGTGCTCGGCGAGAGCTGGCCGATGATCCCGCTTGAGCTCGATCCGCCATTCCACGGTGTTTTTCGCTCACTGCTCAATCCGCTGCTTTCGCCAAAGCGGGTAATGGCATTGGAGCCGGCTGTCCGGGAACGAGCGATCAAGCTGATCGACAGGATCGCCGCATCAGGCACGAGCTGCGACATCATGAAGGATTTTGCAGTTCCGTTCGCGGTCAATATCTTCCTTCGCTTTATTGGGCTTTCGGACGACGGACTAGAAACATTTGTCGGCTGGGCTAGAGATCTGCTCCACGGCGATAAGGAGCAACGACCACCCGCAGCCCGGACGATCGTGGCCTTCATCGACGAACTTGCCACCGAGCGCCGCAAGGAGCCGGTCGATGATTTCATGACCTTCATCGTGAAGGCAAAGGTCGAGGGCCGTCTGCTCAGTGACGAAGAAGTCCGTGGCATCGGCGTGCTTGTGTTCGTCGCGGGGCTCGACACGGTCTCAGCAGCCATATGCTTCGACTTGGCCCATCTCGCGCGCAACCCCAAAGATCAGGAATTGCTACGAAGCGAACCGGACCGGATTGCCGTCGCCGCGGAAGAATTGCTGCGCGCCTATTCGACCATTCAGATGATCCGAGTGGCAACGAAGGATGTCGACTTCAAAGGCGCGCCGATCCGCAAGGGAGACTATGTTTCCTGTGCCACGATGATTGCCAATCGTGACCCGGCGGAATTCGAATACCCGAATGAGATCGATCTGGCGCGCGAGGACAACCGGCACGCTGCCTTTGGCTATGGTCCCCATCGTTGTCTTGGCTCACACCTTGCCCGGCGGGAGATTGTCATTGGCCTGGAGGAGTGGCTGGCGCGCATCCCAGCCTTTCGGATCAAGACAGGGACTGAACCCATCACCTTCGGCGGCCATGTGTTCGGGATCGAGAATCTGATCCTGGACTGGTCCTGAAGTTTCCGCCAACGACATTGGAGTTCGCTATGCGTGTCATCGTACACAAAGCCAGATGCCAGGGTCATGCGCGCTGCTTGGCGCGGGCGCCGAGAGTCTTCAAGCTTGATGACGACGGCTACATCTTGCCCGGTGATATTGATGTTGCCGATGGGGAGCAACTGCTTGCCTCACAAGGGGTAAGAGCCTGCCCCGAACAAGCTCTGGAAGTTGACGAGCCCCCCGCTAACTCAATTGTAGAGAGAGACACACGCAAAGTGCAGACTGGCGTCGGGAAGGACAAAACAATCATACAATTCGCGACAGAACCTGTCGACCACGCGAAAATTACCGAACTGCGTGACCGAGAGGCGATCCGCAACTGCCTGTATCGGTACTGCCGCGGGATAGACCGCGCCGATGAGGCGGCGCTGCGTAGCGCATACTGGCCCGAAGCGTATGACAGGCACGGTCCCTATTGCGGACCGGCAGAGGACTTCATCCAATTTGCTCTCGGTCTGCCGGGGCAGCGTAACATCCATCAAATCACGAACAGCCTGATCGACTTCATCAGTTCAGCAGAGGCCGCGGTCGAGAGCTATTTCACCGCGCTGCAACGCGGACCGGATACAGACCAAGAAATACGTCAGACGCTGCTTTGCGGCCGTTACTGCGATCTGTTTCAGAAGAGGCAGGACGAGTGGCGAATTGCGGAACGGACAGTCGTCTACGATTGGGTTGAGGAGCAAATCCCGCCAGCGATTCTTGAGGCAGATAGGTTCGGCCGGCGACAGCCGATTGGAGCACCACATCCAGACGATCCCATCTACCAGCTGCTCAAGCGTCACATCCCCACCGACCAAGATGGCGTCGAGGGTCCCCAACTGGGAGCTGCATAAGTGGGTAGAAATGGAGGATGAGCGCCTTGCGGGATTGAGATCTGTGTGGGGCCGCAACTGGCGGTCACTGCAACGATTTGGCTCGACCCTTCATTCCGCCCAAGGTCGATGGGCTGAGATCACAAGCGGTCATCGTGGAGAAGCTCTCGTGAAACTGGCAGCACGCACCGTAATCATCACAGGCGCCGCGGGCGGGATCGGCCGTGCCCTGGTCGATATCCTTGCCGCGGACGGAGACACTGTAGTTGCGGTGGACCTTCCGGGCAGTGGTGTGGTTGAACTGGCTCGGGATCTCGGGTCGCCGCACGTCGGTCTGGAGTGCGATGTGTCGCGAGAGAAGGACATGCTCTCACTTTTCGGCCAGGTCGAAGCACGGTTCGCGCAAATCGATGTCCTCATCAACAATGCGGCGGTTGGACCCACGATGGATAGGATCATCGACACCGCTGTCGATACCTTCCGACGCGGCGTGACAGTGAACCTTATTGGGCCATTCGTTATGGCCCGGGAAGCGGCGCGGCGCATGAGGCCGGGCGGTGCGATCGTCAATGTGGCTTCGATGGCGGGCGTGGTCGGCAATCCCAGGCGCAACGCCTACGCAGCCTCGAAAGCTGGCGTGATCTCGTTGACAAAGTCCCTTGCGTGCGAGTGGGCTATGCGAGGAATCCGCGTCACGGCGGTGGCGCCGGGCTCCGTCCGCACCCCAATGGTCACAGAACTGGCACGCGCTGGCAAAATGGACCTCGCGGCGATACGCCGCCGCGTGCCGATGGGGCGCTTGGCTCGCCCCGACGAGATCGCCAGGGTCGTGCGTTTTCTGAGCAGCACGCAGGCGCGCTACATCACCGGCTCGGTGCTGGCAGTCGACGGAGGCTGGATGTCATTCAACCAGCCGGGGGATGCTCACCCGCCGGTGGATAGTGCGCTCCAAGCCGAGCTCTCCTGTCCGGCCGAATGCACAGATGCGCGAATCGTGCTCGTCACCGGTGGCGCAAAAAGCATTGGCGCGGCCGTCGCTCGCCGCTTTGCCGCGAACGGCGACACCGTCGTGATTGCTGATAAAGATGGCACTGCAGCGGCAGAGCTGGCTACATCGCTCCCCGGCAAGCATCTGGCGAAATCGCTGGACGTGGCCGTCGAGAGCGATGTGGTGTCGATGTTCGAAGAGCTGAGGCGACGCTTCGGGTATATCGATGTTCTGGTCAATAGTGCTGATACCGCCGACAGGATTGTGCCTGCGATCGAGCAACTGTCGAAACAGCTCGAACACGTCCTGGATGTCAACCTTACCGGCGCCTTCACCTGCGCGCGCGAAGCGATCAAGGCTATGCGCCCGGGCGGCGTGATCCTCAATCTCGGGTCGATCGACAGCTTTCTGCCGTTCGCGCCGCGCCATGCCTACGGCGCCTCCAAGGCGGGGATGGATATGCTGACCCGTTGCATGGCGGCCGAACTCGGCCCGGTCGGAATTCGGACAGCCACCGTCGCTCCTGGCCACATCCGCACGCCCGCACTTGCTCAGTTGGCCAAAGCCGGCCGCATCGACCTGGCAGCAATCGGACGACGCATCCCCATGGGCAGGATGGGACGGCCAGAAGACGTCGCAGATGCATCGTTCTTCCTTGCTTCGTCTGACGCCTCATACATCAACGGCTCGATCCTCTACGTGGACGGCGGCTGGACCTCGTTCGGTGATGCGGGAAACGCCAGCGAACTCTATGACGAATGTTTTGCGGAGGCCGCAGGTTAATTGCCAGGCATTCGCAGGGCGACCGGCCGAGCATTATGAAGCCTCGGCTCCACGACGCACCCGAGGTGCTTGAGATCCAAGCATGCGCATGCCGAGCACATTCCCGGTCGGCTGACGTGTCTATAACGAGGAGAAATCATGGAATTTGCCACTTTCATTCTGGCCGCCCAGCGTGGCTATCACCAATCCTCAGAAAGCGTCATCCGCAACTCCATCGAACAGGCCGTCGCTTCGGAGCAGGCTGGGTTCAACACCGCGTGGTTTGCTGAGCACCACTTCAACAATTACAGCCTCATACCATCCCCGCTGATGATGGTGGCGCACTGCGCCGGCTTGACAAGCACGATTCGCCTGGGCACTGCCGTCTGCGTGCTGCCGCTTTACCAACCGCAGCGCCTGCTGTCCGAGATCGGCTTCGCCGACATCGTTGCGAACGGCCGTCTCGAGCTCGGCGTAGGCTTGGGATACCAGCAGTTCGAGTTCGAACGGTTCGGCGTGGACATCGATGAGGCGCCGGCCGTCTTTTCGGAATACCTGGACATCATTCTCAAGGGCCTCAACCAAAACGTCTTCGAACACGACGGCCAGTATGAGAAGATCCCCCCAACAGCGATTTCGGTCCGCACAGTCCAGCAGCCGACGCCGCCTATCTGGATCGCTGGCGGAGCCGCACGGATGGCTCGGGCCTACCGCGAGGGGCACAATTTTTTTGTCACAGCCTTCCACGACGGCTTAGAGACTTTGACCACACTGCGTGAATCAGTCGAGAGGGCGGCGGCATCCGAGGAAAAGAACGTCACCGACGTCAAGATATCGCTGCTGCGCTGCTGCTATGCCAGCCACGACGAGTTGGAGATCAACAGCTATCTCGACAATGCCCGCTTCCAGCGCCGGCTTTCTGAAGCCCTGCATCAGCGCCGCCAACAGAGCCACGATGGCTACCTGCTGCAGGAGACACCGACCCAGCAGGATCTGTCCTTCGAGACCATGCGCAAAAATTTGCCGATTGGCAGCGTAAATCGCGTGATTGATCGCCTGCTGGAAGAGATCGATGTCTTGAAACCGGACCAGATCGCAGTTCAGACTCAATTGGGCGACTTCGACCAAAAGACGATGCTGCGCCAGATCGAGCTCTGGGGCGACAAGATCATCCCTGCGGTCAACAAGGCGCTTTGTCATGCCGGAAGCTGAAGCCGGCCGTTACGATGATGGCTGCCTATCCACGCGCGCAATGGCGTGGGTCCGAGCTAGGGAGGAGCTTCGATCAGCATGTGCTGCCCTGCGTGCTTTCGCGTTCGCTTGAGGAGGTCCAGGCGGGCGAGGTGTTGGCGACGGAGGGGACAGGCCTTTCGTCTGTCGAATTGCGTGATGTCTTGGCCGCAACTTTCCCGTCTACCTCCAGCAGCGTATTCGCTTTGGAGGAGTTGAGCGAGCCCGAGCCGGAACTGGAAGAGGAGCTGCTGCGCCGGCTGCTGCTAGCGCATGCTGCGCCGGGCGACCCGGCGAGCGCCCGCTTGGCCAAGATCATCGCCCGGCGTGCGATGCGCACGGACCATCTTTGGCGGGATCTTGGCCTCTCAAATCGCGCTGAGCTCAGCCGCCTGCTTGCCAGACATTTTCCCGCGCTGGCGGCAGGCAACACAGAAAACATGAAATGGAAAAAGTACTTTTACCGCAAGCTGTGTGAGGCCGAAGGCTTTTCGTCATGCACTGCACCCAGTTGTCGGGAATGCCATGACTTCGAAAGCTGCTTCGGCCCGGAGGAAGTTGAGAGTCGCCTCTCGCCGACCAGGAATGCCGGTTAGTCACTTCGCTTGATCGCAGCTGCGGACAACCGCTTATCACGGCGCCGTAGTATGGAGGAAGGGATGTTCATCGCCTCGCGATATTTGGTGACGGTACGGCGAGCGACATTGATGCCGGTCTGCTTGAGCTGAGCAACGATGTCTTCGTCGGAAAGTACCTTGTCGAGCGATTCTTCGGCGATGATTGCCTTGATCCGATGGCGGACAGATTTGGCGGAGTGCGCGTCGCCGCCCTCGCAGGATGCGATTGTCGCTGTGAAAAAATACTTCAGCTCGAACACCCCGCGCGGAGTTAACATGTACCTGTTCGAAGCCACCCGGCTTACCGTCGACTGGTGCATTTTGATCCCGTCAGCGACATTTTTGAGACAGAGAGGCCGCAGATGGGCGACGCCGTGTGTAAAAAAGGCATCCTGCTGGCGCACGATTTCGGTCGCAACCTTAAGGATCGTCTTAGCGCGCTGCTCGAGACAGCTGATCAGCCAGTTCCCTTTTTCCTGGCAATGGTCGAGAAACGCTTTGCCTTCCGGATTTTGATTGGTCAGCTGCGAGATTTCGGCGACATAGGTGTGGTTGATCAACACTTTGGGCAGCGTGGCCGGATCAAGCTCCACCCGCCATCCACCTTCGGACTTGGGCATTACCCAGACGTCCGGTACGATGGTTTCCGGCGTCCCGGACTGGAACCGGTCTCCAGGCTTGGGATCGAGCGCGCGGATTTCGTTCCTCATGTCGAGGAGATCCTCCTCGTCGACTCCGCAACGCTGCTTCAATCCCTGAAAATCCCCCCGTGCAAGCATCTCGAGATTGGCGACCAAAGCTGCCATAGCCGGGTCGAACCGGTCTTGCTGGCGCAGCTGAATCTCCAGGCATTCGCTGAGAGTTCGCGCAAAAATCCCCGGCGGATCAAATTGCTGCAAGATTCCGATGACCCGTTCCACATCAGCTTGCCGAACGTTTAACCTCCCGGCCAGATCGAAAAGGTTTACCTGAAGATAGCCAGTGTCCTCCAGATGGGCGGCGAGCTGTCCGGCAATCAGCCGCTCCTGCGGGGTGAACGGGGTGAGGGCGACCTGGCGGGCGACATGGTCGTGCAATGTTTCGGTGTGGGCGGTAAACTCCTCGACGGCAGGTCGATCGTTGCCGCTACTGCGTTGCGACTTCCATTGCCCGCGCCCGCCAGACGGCCCGCCAATGGGCGATTCGCCGATTTCGCTTCTGCTTTGACTGCTCCGCTGATCCACCCCTGACAGCGGCGAAACGTCGTCAAACGGGTCAGGCTTCAAAACGGGGTTCTTCTCGAGTGCCTGCTCCACGAGCTGATGGAGTTCAGTATGCGTCAATCGCAGCAAGCGAATAGCTTCAATGGCTTGAGGCGATAAGACCATACGTTGCTTCTGGCGTTGAAGCAGGCTTGCTGAGAGATGCATGTTGAACCGGTAATCTGCCGAGGAGGCTCTAGTGTGTGCTGGGGTTGTGTGAGACTTGCCACTTCTGGGTCATGCCGCCGCCTTCAGTTTGTCGAGAACGTTTTGCGGGGATGAAACGCCATAGGGGTCCGTCTCGCAGTTGTCACAGAAGCCTTCCTCCTCGAACCACTGCTCCACCACGCCATCGTCGATCAGAGCGGCGTATCGCCAGGAGCGCATGCCAAAGCCCAGATTGTCCTTCGCGACCAGCATGCCCATCTTGCGCGTGAACTCGCCCGACCCGTCTGGGATCAGCTCGATCTTCTGCAGCCCCAAGGACTTTCCCCACGCATTCATGACGAAAGCATCGTTGACTGAGACGCAGTAGATCGCGTCAATTCGCAGTTCCAGAAATTGATCATAGAGTTTTTCGAAATCGGGCAGTTGGAAGGTCGAGCAGGTCGGGGTGAAGGCGCCAGGCAGCGAGAACAGGATAACGCGCTTGCCCCCGAAATAATCGTCGGAGGTCTTGTTCTCCCACCGATAAGGATTTGGCCCCCCGATCGACTCATCGCGAACACGCGTGCGAAAGGTCACGAGAGGAACGTTCTTTCTATCGGTCATTGATTTGCTCCCAGGCCAAAGTGGTACGGTGCATTTTTCGGTTAAACTGAAGCGGCATCGACTTCGGTGGACAGTTCCGGCAGCCTTTCGCCCTGGCGTGGTTGCCTCGGACCAGTCTTGTGCAAGACCGCCCCCGAGCAGGGACGTTTAACGGCGACGAGCTTCCAGTTTTCCGCGGGGACGGGGAATGTTTGCTCGCGTGCTTTATCGAGCTTTGAGAGGTAGGCATGGTCTCCAACCGTGGTTTTGACTGCGTTCTAGCGACCGAGTCGCAAGCGCCATGCCAATTGACCCCATGCCTTGGGTTCACTTCGGTTTTTGCAGCAACTTTCGTGTTGTGCAGTAATGCCGGTCGATATTATTGCTCAAGCAGCACTGGAAATTGGGTGGGACTCCGTTCGGCAAACCCGGCCTTTGTCCGAAGCCGGACACGAATGTCGGAAATTAGCCAAACGCCAGGACCTGGGGCGGGTTAAGAAACGTTGCCGTGGGCACCGTTCTTCAGCACAATTGCGCCACGCGAGCATGGCTCCCAGCGTCAATGCCGTGCAGCAGCGAGACGAAAGTCACTGCAGAATATCAACCTCTGCGAAGTCGTTGAGACGATGGGACAGGATAGCCAAGGAGGTGCGCCGTCTTGCATGCCCCGCCAGCGAGGCGAACCCTCTTGGCTACGCGCGCCACCAGAGACGCTCCATATCGTCAGGCCCGCGTCTCATGCTCAGATGAGCCGGTATTTGGCTCTCTCATCAGCGAACCGAGAGAGCCCATGCCAAGACGGAAGCAAGCAAGACGAACGAGCGTCAAAGATACCCGGACGATCCTGCGCCTGACCCGTAAACAGGGCAGTCCGGTGGGCGAGGTGGCAGAGCAACTGAGGTTCGGCAAGACCTCGGTTTCCACCTATTTCTGCGGGCGCTGGAGGCGGGCTGTCGTGCTGGCCCTGCATGCGGCTTTGACGACGATGCGATGTTGAAACACCGTCTGTTGCGCCGAATCGGCCGTCGGCCACACGTTGGGTCGTCATCAGGTTCTCGACAGCTTCCCGGTGTCAAATCCAAACCGTGGTCGGCGATCCCACCAAGGTGGGAAGGCAGCGCTGACATAGCCGAACGTCGATCAAGTCACGATCAACGATTGCCTCATGTCACATGCCCTGCGGGACTGAAAAACGGAGAAGAACATGTGCGATGCAAAACTGAAGACCGTGCTTTCGCTCTTCTCGCCGGTGGCCAGCAAATTAGATGCTCTCTCGTCCAACGGACCAGCGACGGATGCAAATTACGTTAAGCTAAATACGAACGAGAACCCGTTTCCGTTGCCGAAGAGCGTAATGCAAAGTGCAATTGCTGCGATCGAACACCATTATCTTTATCCGGAAGACGACAATCTCAGCTTAAGGGCAGCTGCCTCCGACGCTTACGGATTTTCCAAAGATCAGGTGATTGCCGGCAACGGTTCGTCGGAACTGCTCGGACTCATCTACAGAGCTTTCCTCGCCCCAGGAGATACAGTGGCGATGCTGTCGCCCGGATTTTCGTTCAACCGTAAACTTGCCATGTTACAGGGTGCCGAGTTTCTCGAAATCGCATCGAGCGAAGCTCATCCCCTGCCGATAGAAAAACTTCTGTCCGGCCCCGCAAAAGACGCGAAGTTCATTCTGTTGGCTAATCCGAACAATCCGACCGGAACATTCGTGCCGGTGGCCGAAATCGAACGCCTTGTGGAGCAAGCAGATCGCTTGATCGTCTTGGATGAGGCCTACGTTGACTTCGCACCCGACCATGCCCTGCGCCTCGTCAATAGACATCCGAATCTTTTGATCTTGAGGACTTTTTCAAAGAGCTATGCTGCCGCTGGCGTGCGAGTCGGCTTCGGTTTCGGTCACCCAGAAATCATTGGCAGGCTGCGCAACATCCAGAATGTCTTCAACATGAACGTGATCGGGCAGGCGGTCGGGAAAAGCATTCTTGCGCATCGCCACGCCTACGAAGAGAACCACAGGCACATCAAGCATGAACGACAGCGAGTGACCCTGGCGCTGTTGCAACTTGGCTTTTCCGTAACACCCTCCCACGCAAACTTTTTGCTGGCCCGTGTGCCGGCGGGACAGGAGGGCTCATGCTGGCAAGCCGCGTTGAAAGAGCAGAAGATCCTCATCGCCAGCTTTCCTGACATAGATTTGAAGAACTGCATTCGCGTCAGCATTGGTAGCACAGAGCAGATGGACAAATTCCTTGCTGCCGCCAAACACGTCTGTATGAACTTTAAGAGGAATCGCGGTGTGCGCAAGCATGAAGTCAATTCACATTGCATTGGAAATGTATTAAGTAATAAGTGTCGATGTGTTATAAGTTATGATGTTTCCAATAGTGGATAAATCATAGGTAATTTGGAGAATAATTAATTGACGAAAATTTTCGCTTCGGGCCTAACCTTCGGCATCTTCGATCATCTGGACGAAAACGGCGATGACATCGCCCAACAATATGCAGATCGGCTGAGCCTAGCAGAAGCGTGCGATGGCTATGGCTTTTATGCGTATCATCTCGCAGAGCACCACTGTACGCCACATGGCAGAGGTCCATCACCGAATTTGTTCTTAGCGAGCGTCGCCCAGCGAACCCGCAGTCTTCGTGTTGGTCCCATGGTAATGCTACTTGCGCTCTATCATCCGCTGCGTGCCTTCGAGGAGATCTGCATGCTTGATCAGTTGAGCGGCGGCAGGCTTGAACTCGGCATAGGGCGCGGCTCTGCTCCGACTGAATTGGGATACTTCGGGGTTGCTGTAGAAGCAGCACCAGAACAGTACACGGAGGCCAGCGAGATTCTCATCAATGCGATGAAAGGCGGGACGCTTTCTTATGAGGGCCGCCACTTTGAGTTGAAAGACGTTCCGCTGACGTTGAGACCTCACCAATATCCCCAGCCGCCGACATGGATCGCCACCAATCGACCCGAGCCGGCTAGCTGGGCCGCCGCGAATGGGGCAAACATCGCCTGCGTCGGACCTTCCACTTCTGTTCGCAGCGTTACCGACGCGTTCCGCGCCGCCCGAATTCACGATGCTGACATTGGCCACCAAGCGCCATTTCTTGGATTGCTCCGAATGGTGGTGATAGGGCGTTCTGAAACAGATGCGTATTTGCTCGCAGCACCTGCCTATGAACGATGGCTCAAGAGCTTCAAATTTCTATACGAACTAAATGCCATTCCCACTCCACCAAACTTGCCTTTGAACTTCGATGCAGCAATTGAAAGTGAATTGTGCGTCGTGGGAACGGCAGCTTCTGTCCGAAAAGCTCTCCTTGATCAGCTGGAAGAGGCAGGTGCTAATTATCTTCTGTGTCAACTGGCATTTGGGGATTTGCCGCTGGATGCCTCGCTATACACCGCATCGACCATTCGATCCGAAATCATGGCTCGAGTTGCCGCATCGTGAATCCGTTGTGTGATTGGAGGAGCAGCGGCAGCGCTGCTGCTCATTCCGAAACGGTTGTGGGGGCCGGACTCTTGTGTCAGGCGTAAACACTAGGCCGGTGCTTGGTCGCCGACCGCGATACTGCAGCCCTCGCCCATTTCAGTCCCGATGACATTCCTGCCGCGACGGTTGCAGTGCCGCACTCCGCAAATTCCCCATACAGAAACAGACTTCTTGGCCTGCTCGACCAGCAGGATGGGTCCCTGCTCTCGCCGGATCTGGAGCACGTCGAACTGGCACTGAGCGATCGCCTTGAACAGCAAGGCAGGCCGATCAACTTCGTGTACTTCATAGAGGAGGGCTTCGGCTCTATCATCGCCAAAATGGCGCCCGGCCGGGATGCCGAAGCCGGCATTCTGGGCCACAAAGGCATGACAGGAACGGTTGTCGTCCTCGGCGACAATCTGGCGCCGCATGATTGCGTCGTCCAGCTCGCCGGAGAGGCGATGCGCATTCCGATAGCCCCCTTTCATGAGGCACTCGAGCAAAGTCCCACCCTGCGGCTGTTTCTTCTGCGCTTCGTGCAATGCCTGATGGTGCAGACCAGCTACACCGCTCTCACGCGAACGCCCGCCAGGGGCTCGAAAGCCGTCTCGTCCGATGGCTGCTGTTGTGTGAGGATCGCGCTGGCCCCGAGCTGAAACTCACGCGCGAATTCCTGTCGATCATGCTCGGCGTGAGGCGGCCGGGCGTAACCGTCGCCATCGAGGTCCTGGAAGGCAATGGCTTGATCCGCGCCACGTGCGGCAAGATCGTCATCCGTGATTGGGAAGGACTGATCAAACTGGCCGATGGCAGCTATGGCCCACCGGAAGCCGAGTACGAAAGGCTTATCGGTAGCAGTCCACTCCGCTGAAGGCTGTAGGGACCCTCGACAGCAGTGAGCCCATAGGAGATCACATGGCCGCCCTTTCCCTTAATTATTTTGACGTACGCAACAATGATCGGCTCTTTTCCGACACTGAAGGGACATGGTTAGCCGGCGGCATGGATTCCGTCAGGCTCGAGGCTTTCGCCGCGCTGACAGACTATGCGCGGGAAGTCACCCCCACCGTCATTTGCCGCCGCCTTACCGTTGAAGCCCGCGACGAAGACAGCAAGCCGCTCTTGGAAGCTGTTATGGACGTGGTCATCGGGGTCGTTTGTCTCAGACGACCCCGAACAGCCAAAGCGCTAAAAAAACGCCGAGCGCCAGCTCGGATGCCTTCCGGTGAACCGATCTGCGGGGCCGACTAGTCCTCTCGAACATCGGTCAGAGTGGCATGGCGCAGCCCGCCCTCGCCTTTCAGGAAGCTGATGTGGCCGACCAGGCCGGGCTTGATCCACTGCGCGTTCGGCTTCTTGATCGGAATTCCTTTGCGCGCCCGGCCGGGCATCCGGCGACGCGCTCGTAGAGCCGTTCCTTCATGGCGCGGTTCAGACCGATCACCGCGGCCCCGACATATTTTCGTGAGCCGTCGGCCTTGGCCATGAGAGCCATCGGCGCGGCGAGTAACCCTGAGGGTCTCGAGCTGCATCAGCATGGAGAGCCTGCCTATAACGGACCCCGTGCCGTCGTCGCGCTTTCCGAAGAAGTCGTCCGCCCACGGCAACCAGAGCGTCCTATCGAGGACAAAGCATGTTTGCCTGCGGCATTCTGAATCACATCCGAGACGAGGGTTGCCAGCTAATGGGTGGGCAGGCAGGGTGGCGCGCCAACGGCACACGGCCGCACGATGTAATGCAAATAGTACGAGGAAACCGATGCCCCCCATCACCCGTCGTCATGCCCTCTGCGCGCTCGCAGCCCTTTTTGGTGGAAAACACGCCCATGCTCAAACTTCTGTACAAGGCGGGCTCGATATCGTCCGCGGCAAGCGGACCACGTCTAAAGAGCATCCTTGGTACGTCGAACTCAATATTGTCACAGAGGATAAAATTGTCAGAGAGGATAAATCTTATCTATGCGGTGGAGTGGTGATCGGAGACCAATGGATCCTCACAGCGGCACACTGTTTAGCGGGTGCAACCAAGGTCGAGGCCTTTGTGAAGAATGGCGTTTCGTTAGATGTAACGGACTTTATTGTTCACGAAGAATATGTCGCGAAGACATTCAAACATGATCTGGCGCTCGTGCGGGTGCGCAGTACGCTACCCGCAGTGGCCATTCCCCTTGCTACCCCCCGGATGGACATTCCTAATGGCGAGCTCCTTACCGTGACGGGTAAGGGAGTTACACGACATGGTGGAGAGGAATCAGAAGAGCTCCGAGAGGGCAAGGTCCCATACGTCGACAACAAAACGTGCAGCCGCAAATATGGGGAGGAGATCTTTCCTGGGATGATGTGCGCCGGAACCGAAAGCGGCGGGACCGATCCTTGCCAAGGGGACAGTGGAGGTCCTCTGACCAAAGCCCATGGCAAAAACCCTATCTTGGTTGGAATTGTCTCGAGTGGGGCCGGTTGCGGAAGGACATACGGTGTGTATACGCGCGTGTCGTATTATCGCGAGTGGATCACGAAACATACCGGTGACTGAGGGGGCGAGTCGGGATGCGTGCAGGGTGGAAAGTTCACGTTGCCGCGTATCCGAACGCGCAGAATGTCCAGACTAATCGGAGTTCATCTAACAGGTATCCTGACCATGTCCCATGAAGGCTGTGCAGGCTAGGAAGCCCCGAGGCACCCGCGCCTGGCTCATCAGCGGAGCTGGGGGCTCTGATTAGACCCGCCGGAGATCAGGGCGGCGGGCTCTATCCAGCGGCACTGTATGACGCCAAGTCCAAACGCAAATTTGATGACGACGTGCGCGATAGCGGGCTTGGGGATTTTGTCGAGGCGGTCGAAGCCACCCCTCACGCCCTTGGCTAAGAAACCAAGCCTTCTTCAGCTTCCAAGAGACCGAGCACAGTGGTGCCAGAGTGGTCGGTCGAGGCATGCTGGCGAATGCGCGACAAAAGCAGCTTGTGGCCATAGAAGGCAGCGACACAAGCAAGACTGGTCGCCCCGCAATCGGTGATATCGCGCTGCTTAAACTTGCTGACCTTGCTTGACATGGCGGCTCGCTGACTGTCTGGAAATTGAAGATTAGTCGCCCGCGTAGAGCGGATTGAGCTAATCGTCGACTTTATCATAGAGGAGTTGCAGCAAAGTGCGGCCTGCAACGAGAAAGCGTGCCCAAACGGTAATGCCTTTCTTCAGGTGAGCGATGCCCCCGTTCTTAAGGACGAGTTGGTTGCGAGACAGCGCAAGGGGGACCTTGAAGAAGGGCTCCCGCCGTGGAGAATGGAGTCCTGCGCCACGTTGAGCACCTTGGCGTCAGTGACACCCCATTGATTGTAGTTTGTAGGCATCGATTTGGATATGCACCGACTGGCCCGGGTGCACAAAAGCGATGTCTTTGGGGGGAACGTAGATTTCCACCACCAGTTCGGTACCGGCGAAACCCAACCGACGTTTTGCCCGGCCTGTACGTAGCTGCCGGAAGTGAGGCCTGAGAATTGCTCAAGAGTACTGGGGCTCGAATATGAGTCAGATCCCGCTCGTTCTCGAGCTCATGCAAAGTGGCCGTGAGCTCCTTGAGGCGCAGGTTGATGTCGAAGAGTTGCTGGTTTCATTCGGCGATTTTTCGCCGGGCCAGGATCTCGCCCTGGAGCTCAATGTTGTGGAGGGCGAAAGTCTTTTCTTCAACAGTTTTCGCGGGCGCTGCAGAAGCCGAAAGCAGTCGCTTGGCACGGTCGAGTTCCGCTGCGGCATTGGTGCGGGCGTATTCGTTTTCCCGCAACAAGTTGAGGAAATGCGCGCGGTCAGCTTTGGCGGATTCGGTCGAGAGGCGGATCGGGTCCTTGGCCTGCGTGCCGGAGGAGATCAGGTTTTCGAGATCACCGGCAAGATCGCTCCTTGCGACCCATGCTCGCTCCAATCGGGCTGTGCGGAAATTCTCCCGGTTCACAAAATTGAGTCGCTGGAGTAGTGGGGGCGCAGAGAAATCTCCGGTCGCAGCCTTACCCGGTCAAAACAAGGATACCAATGATGAAGACTCTCGCCGTCTGCTCTGGCGGATTGGACTCCGTTTCCCTTGCTCACATGGTGGCAGCGGAGCACGAACTCACCGGCCTTCTATCTTTCGACTATGGCCAACGGCACAGGAAGGAATTGGGCTTCGCCGCTCTTTGCGCGCAGCGACTGAAGGTCCCGCACCAGATCATCGACATCGGCGAAATCGGCCGTGGCCTTTCCGGCTCAGCGCTGACCGACAGTGTCGACGTGCCGGACGGCCACTACGCCGAAGACACGATGAAGATTACGGTGGTGCCGAACCGCAATGCCATCATGTTGGCAATCGCCTTCGGTCTCGCCGCCGCCCACAACGCCGAAGCGGTGGCGGCGGCCATGCATGGTGGGGACCACTTCATCTATCCCGATTGCCGTCCGGCCTTCATTGAAGCTTTCCAGACAATGCAAGACCGCGCGCTCGACGGCTATGCGCAGATACGCCTCTATGCACCGTATGTGAATCTCGGAAAAGCTGACATTGTTGCGGATGGCGCAAGATACGGCACCCCGTTTGCCGAGACCTGGTCCTGTTACAAGGGCGGCGTGCGTCACTGCGGACGATGCGGGACCTGCGTCGAGCGGCGCGAAGCGTTCCATCTCGCCGGGCACGCTGATCCCACCGACTACGAGGACGCCGATTTCTGGCTCGAGGCGCTGCGCAGGAGGCGCGCGTAATGTTCCACATCAGCAAGGAATTCCACTTCTCGGCCTCGCATCAGCTCACCTCCTTGCCTCCCAACCATCAATGTGCGCGCCTGCACGGGCATAACTATGTCGTCGTAGTGGAGCTGTCGGCCAAGGAACTGGACGCCCACGGCTTCGTGCGCGACTATCACGATCTGGCGCCGCTCAAACGCTACATTGACGAGAGCTTCGACCATCGGCACCTCAACGACGTGCTGGGACATGAGAAGGTCACGGCGGAATGCCTGGCCAGACATTTCTATGAATGGTGCAAGGCACGTCTGCCGCAGACCGCGGCCGTGCGCGTTAGCGAAACACCGAAAACTTGGGCGGAATACCGTCCGTGACCGACATGCATCCCGTAATCCGTGTGAGCGAGATATTCGGGCCGACGATCCAGGGCGAGGGCGTGCTCATCGGCTTGCCGACGGTGTTCATCAGAACCGGCGGATGTGATTATCGCTGTTCATGGTGCGACAGCCTTCACGCGGTGGACAATCAGTATCGCCATGAATGGCTACCGATGCCGATCGATGCCGTGTGGCAAACCGTCCATGCGCTTTCCGGCGGCAGGCCGGTTATGGTCTCCTTGTCAGGCGGCAACCCGGCCATTCAGCCGTTCGGTCCCCTCATAGAACGAGGCCATCGCGAGGGCTATCGTTTTGCACTGGAAACGCAGGGTTCCGTGGTGAGGGAGTGGTTTGCGGATCTTGACGTGCTGACCCTTAGCCCAAAGCCGCCGTCCAGCGAAATGACGACCCGTTGGGCTGCGTTTGAGGCGTGCCTCGAAGCGGCGCAAGAGAAGCCGCAAATCGTGCTCAAGCTCGTCGTTTTCGACGAGAGTGACTATGCCTACGCCAAAGAAGTCGCGGCGCGATATCCGCACCTTCCGATCTATCTGCAACCCGGCAATCACACGCCGCCGCGCCCCGGCAGTGAAGACGCCTCTGTCGACTTGGACGGAATAATGATGCGAATGGAATGGCTTGTCGAAAGGGTGACCAGCGACAGGTGGTTCGAAGCCCGCGTGTTGCCGCAGCTGCACGTTCTGCTTTGGGGTAACAAGAGGGCGGTCTAGTCTGCGGCTTGCGTCGCACCGGAAGGCCGGGCTCCGACGGCTTGGCAGGCTCTCTTCGCGTGCCGAGTACAGCCGAGCTTTGTTCGCGCCAGCGGTCTCGCGATTGTGCGGCTGGAAACCGCCCGGACACCCGCTGCCGGCGTGTGTCACCTTGACTCCGATGAGCTGTCGTCACGCAAAGTTGAAATCCGCAAGAACTGGCCTTCTCGCCCCACCTGCTTGACTGTTTCCTCCGTCGCAAGCACGTCATCCCCTCATCCTTGTTCAGCTCTTATCGATGTATCTCATTGTCCGGCCTGACGCTCGACTGTCAGACACCAGAACGCCCAACGGGGCTGGCCCGCCGGTCAACGGCAGCTGCTAAACAGAACGGCGATGTGCATGGGAATGCATCCATTGCGTAAATGCCTTCCATAAAGAAGATCGATTTCCTCACTGGCCCAACGTGAAATATAGCAACGTCTTCGTGGCGTCGTCGGCTGCGTCAGGAGTAGCGATGAAAACGTATTGGGGTCGCCTGCGTCTCCTTGGGCGGCGAGTGTAAAGTGTAGCGATGCGGCCTCAGGCGCGAACGGCGAGCCGCGCAGTGATCACCTTCGCCTGTGCCTTTGCGGCGGGGGTCAAGCGCTGGTCTGCTCGAATTTTTATCGTCTAGCTGGTTGAAACTGCGTCCGTTGCGGGCTGCAGAAGCCGGCCGGCCGAGAAACGGCAGCCGCACTTATAAAAGCACGCCAAGGCATGCGGGCATCCGTCAGTTGCAAAGGACAATAGTGGCCGCGCCGATTGGCCATCACGGGTCCATTAGGGCAGCCACCAACATCAGTTCGCAAGAGGAGCAAAAGCAATATGTATCGTCGTCACCTGATCAAAGGGTTGGTTGCGCTCGGCGCATGCCGGATTTGCGTTCAAGCCGCCCAAGCGACCAGTGCCCATTGGGGATACACCGGTCCGGTCGGACCGGAGCACTGGGCTGATCTGGATAAGAAAAATTTCGTATGCTCTGCCGGCACGCAGCAATCGCCGATCGATATCAACAGCGCGGTCAAGGCGGATATCCCGCATATCGCCATCGGCTGGCACAAGGGCGGCGGCAATATGGTGAACAACGGCCACACCATTCAAATCAATATGCCACAAGGCAGCACGCTGACCCGCGGCGATCGTGTCTACGAACTGGTACAGTTCCATTTCCATGCGCCAAGCGAACATCACGTGGCGGGCAAGAGCTTCCCGCTGGAGGTGCATTTCGTTCACAAGGACACGCAAAGTGGTACTCTGGGCGTGCTGGGCGTCTTTTTAACGCCCGGCGCGACAAATGCCAGCTTTGCTGCCCTTGCTGCGGCCTTTCCCGAACTGCCGAATGGGGAGGTTACGATCGACGAGGTGAATCCCAACTGGCTTCTGCCAGCGTCGCTTGGCTATTGGACTTATGAGGGCTCACTGACGACGCCGCCGTGCGCCGAAAACGTCGAGTGGATGGTGGCGATGGAACCGGTTGACGTTGATCCGGCAGACATCCAGCGATTTACCTCACTTTACCCGTGAACGCGCGCCCTTTTCATTCACCCAATCGACGCTTCATCCTGCGCCAGAGTTGAGCGCCGCCCCAGCGGTTCCGCACGGTCCAACATTCTTGGCACAAATTGGCGCGAAGCCTCCTCTTCCGGTCTGGCGGTCTGACGGCGCTCCCCAAGCTGGCTAGTCTAAAGGATAGGGATTCGGTGCCGGCACCACTCGTCCCAAAGACGTCGCGGCGAGGTTTGTCTGCAACCCGGCAATCACACGCCGCCCCGCCGTGGCAATGAAGACGTCTCTGTCGAGTCCGACGGAATATGATGCGCATGGAATAGCTGGCCGAAAAGGTGACCAGCGACAGGTGGTTCGAAGCCCGCGTCTTGCCGCAGCTGCACGTTCTACTCTGGGGTAACAAGAGGGCGGTGTATACCTTCTCTTAGCTTCGCCGCCAACTACTCGGTTTTCCGAATTGCTCTCTATATTCTTGAAGGCGATGCGTTCGTTAAAGACATGTGCTGCGCACCTGGTGTAAAAGCTGCTCTCATCATGCAGAGGTCAAGTTGTAGCTGATGTTGCCCTTGATGCCGCAGCCTACCGCGGCGGGACCAAACTCAATGGCAAGCAGGCCGGCTAGGATCGTGCAGCCAGTCGCGAGCCTCGCCCACAACGGGGTCTCACGCGCATGATGGCGCCGGCCATGGGTTCGGCGGTTGTACTCATTGTCTACATAGCGCCGTTTGCCCTCGCTCTTTCTCCCCGCGGGGCAGTATGCCCATCTATCATGACCAGGTGCATATTAGCCCTATGCAGACAAGCGGGTGGCTACTTACATCGTGAGCGTTCTCGAGAAGCCGTAGTGGCGCACCGTGCTGACCAACAACGAAAAGGCGCAACCCCTTGCCCGCGCGTTCGGTTGCCGCTCACTCGTCATCTTCTGGCGGTTCTAGTTTGCCAACCGAAACCTCTAGCCTCGTGGTGCACTCAATAAGGTTAGCTAGCAATTTGGCATCAATGTCTGTGTGCCCCTCGTACTCGGAGAGGTTTCGCTCGTTGTGCGCTTTAGAAAAATCTGAATGTCAGCCTTGTCGGTTCCGACGGTATGAACGAGCGCTTGAAACACCGAAGTGCGATTGTCCGAGCGATAGCCTTCGCGGCGTAGGGCTGCCAGGGCAAGCCGATGCGCAGCTCCATATAAGAGAGTGAATTGGCTGTCGGGGTCGAGACCTTTCTGTGCGTCAGTTAAATTCTTGCGGGCGCCACCCAGCATGCCGTCATATTCGGACAGCGATGGGGGCTCACTTTTCATCAGCCCAATCTTTACGAGGTTGTCTAGTTCTTGCTTGCCCACGCTTGTAAATCTTTCTCCGAGCCGATGAGGAAAATCTTTGGAAGGGTACTTACCTTTCGGACAAACGACCCTTTCTGCGACGCCTTTCGTTGCCATTCCTCCGGCGACAGAAATGTCGGACTGACCTTTCGGCCTAGTCTCAGTTCCGCGTTTTGTGCGGCTGAATAAAGTTCAGAGAGGTTCAGGTTATCGCCGACCACCATCAAATCGATATCGCTGCGTTCTGTGTCCGTGCCTTTGGCGACTGAACCGTACACGAAGGCAGATTTGATCGAATGAAAGTGCGACAGCAATTCCCTTAGTGGCTCGGTTGGTATTTGGTTCTTAAGTGAAAAGTGCGCCGTGCTCTGCAAAGCAGGGGGGGCTGCGTTCTCAGGCCCCGCGCTAGTGCCGTCACGATGCGCCTTTAGGCGCTGGTATTCATCGACCGAAAGCAGCACAAGCCGTTCGCGGCCATTCTTGCTGATGATCACGGGTTCCGCTAGCGCCTTGTCCTGATACACCCCTAAGTTGCGCTGAAATTCAACCGAGCTAATGACCGACATAGAATTGTCCCGATAATCCGTTATATCCGTATAATACGTATCTTTTTGAAAATATCAATGATCTCGTGCTAAGGTACTGAATTATTTGCCTTCGATATAGCGCGTCGGCGGAACCAACTCGTAGACGGGCTATGAAAGGTTAAGCGCGGATGTCTATCGGCCGCCGGCGTTCCCGCTCCGCAAGCCTGCCTGAACTATTCCGCGCGGCGGTCAAGCCCCAGGCTCCTGCTCATCCAGCGACCGCAGGCTGGAAAGACAATAGCCGACGTCTTCCGATGGTCTCGCCATCAGCTTTGGGCTAGCTCCCCATTATCCCGCTTCGAGCTCGACACAGGGCGGTTTCGATGGCGCACGACAATCTGTGTCGGCTTTGTCGTGTCCGTGACAGACGCCTGAAAGGCCCGCTCGCGCGTTTTGCCGCCGTCTAAGTGGCTGGAATTTAATAACGAAGTTTCTTCTCGGATCGGCCGATCACGCTGGTACGCTTTTTGCGATGCTTGGTGTGAGGCGGCACGAGCTGCCTATCGGCACTTGTGTCGCGGGCAGTCGCGATGATTAGAACGAAGGAAGGAAAGCTATTATGTCAGGTCTGCGTCAGATCGCCTTTTACGGCAAAGGCGGCATCGGCAAGTCCACCACCTCCCAAAATACGCTCGCCGCCCTTGTCGACCTCGGGCAGAGAATCCTCATCGTAGGATGCGACCCCAAAGCCGATTCCACACGCTTGATCCTGAATTCGAAAGCTCAGGATACCGTCCTGGATCTCGCCGCACAGGAAGGTTCGGTGGAAGACCTCGAACTCCAGGACGTGCTCAAGGTCGGCTACAGAGGCATCAAGTGCGTGGAGTCCGGCGGCCCCGAGCCGGGTGTCGGTTGCGCCGGCCGCGGCGTCATCACCTCGATCAATTTCCTCGAGGAGAATGGCGCTTATGACGATGTCGATTATGTCTCCTATGACGTCCTCGGCGACGTGGTATGCGGCGGCTTCGCCATGCCGATCCGCGAAGGCAAGGCCCAGGAGATCTACATCGTCATGTCCGGCGAGATGATGGCGCTCTATGCCGCCAATAACATCGCCAAGGGCATCCTCAAATATGCCCATTCGGGCGGTGTGCGGCTGGGCGGGCTGATCTGCAATGAACGTCAAACCGACCGTGAACTCGATCTGGCCGAAGCACTGGCTGGCCGATTGAATTCCAAGCTCATCCACTTCGTGCCCCGCGACAACATCGTCCAGCATGCCGAACTCAGGAAGATGTCGGTGATCCAGTACGCGCCGGACTCCAAGCAGGCAGGGGAATACCGCGCTCTGGCCGAGAAGATCCACGCCAATTCGGGCCAGGGTACGATCCCGACGCCGATCACCATGGAGGAGCTGGAGGAGATGCTGCTCGACTTCGGCATCATGAAGACCGACGAGCAGATGCTTGCCGAGCTTCACTCCAAGGAAGCGGCGAAGGCGGCGGCCCAGTAGTGACATTAGCGCTGCCATGAATCGGCGCGCCTTGCAGAGAACGGCGCCTATTCGTTGAGGCGTCACCCAACCTTGAAAGGGGACTCATGAGCCGGGAATACGAGAATGACGGTGCTCTTCATGCGAAGCTTATCGAAGAGGTGTTGTCGCATTATCCCGACAAGGCGGCGAAGCGCCGCAAGAAGCACCTCAACGTCGCAAAGAGCGGCAACGAGGCTGGCGGGGAAAGCGAGGTCCTTTCCGAATGCGACGTCAAATCGAACATCAAGTCCATTCCCGGGGTGATGACGATTCGCGGCTGTGCATATGCGGGTTCGAAAGGCGTGGTGTGGGGGCCAGTCAAGGATATGGTCCATATCTCGCACGGCCCGGTCGGCTGCGGCCAATACTCTTGGTCGCAGCGCCGCAACTACTACGTCGGTACGACGGGCGTCGACACGTTCGGGACAATGCAGTTCACCTCCGATTTCCAGGAGAAGGACATCGTCTTCGGCGGCGACAAGAAGCTGGAACAGATCATTGACGAGATTGAAGTCTTGTTTCCGCTTAACAACGGCATCACCGTGCAATCCGAATGCCCTATCGGCCTGATTGGCGATGACACCGAGGCGGTTTCTCGCAAAAAGACCAAGGAGTATGACAAGACGATCGTGCCGGTACGCTGCGAGGGTTTCCGCGGCGTCTCGCAGTCGCTTGGCCACCACATCGCCAATGATGCGATCCGGGATTGGGTCTTCGACAAAAAGGATGTCAAGTTCGAGGCCGGCCCCTACGACGTCAACGTCATCGGCGACTACAATATCGGCGGCGATGCCTGGGCCTCGCGCATACTGCTTGAGGAGATAGGGCTGCGCGTGGTCGGCAACTGGTCGGGTGACGCCACACTCGCAGAGATCGAGCGCGCCCCGAAGGCTAAGCTCAATCTTATCCACTGCTACCGGTCGATGAACTACATCTGTCGGCATATGGAGGAAAAGTATGGCGTCGCTTGGATGGAGTACAATTTCTTCGGTCCCTCCCAGATCGAAGCCTCTCTGCGCAACATAGCCAAGCATTTTGGGCCGGAAATCGAGGAAAAGACCGAAAAGGTCATTGCCAAGTACAGGCCGCTTGTTGATGCGGTCATCGCCAAGTACCTGTCGCGCCTGGAAGGAAATACCGTGATGCTCTATGTCGGCGGCCTGCGCCCCCGCCACGTCGTCACGGCCTACGAGGACCTCGGCATGGTCATCGTGGGCACCGGCTATGAATTCGCCCACAGCGACGACTATCAGCGCACCGGCCACTACGTGAAGAACGGCACGCTGATCTATGATGACGTGACCGGCTATGAGTTGGAGAAATTCATCGAAGGGATTCGCCCAAATCTGGTCGGCTCGGGAATCAAAGAAAAATACCCGGTGCAGAAGATGGGCATACCGTTCCGCCAGATGCATTCCTGGGATTATTCAGGCCCGTATCACGGGTACGATGGCTTTGCCATTTTCGCACGTGATGTGGATCTCGCCATCAACAACCCGGTCTGGGACCTATTCCACGCGCCTTGGAAAAGAAGCCGGGGCGATGAGCGGGCGATGGCTGCCGAATAAACATCTGCTTTAGCCCCAGTCTCCCACTGAGACGGTGAACTCCCGCGGCCTCTGATCCGCCGGAGCCTGGAACGTCTTGACGTCCTGAGCTGCCGTACCGCGCAGCCAGATGCAAAAGAGGTAATCATCATGCCGCAGTCGGCTGAAAAAATTCTCGATCACGCTCCCCTGTTCCGCGAGCCGGAATACAGAAAGATGCTCGCTGAGAAGAAGCTAAACTTCGAATGTCCGCACCCCGATGAGATCGTTTCCGATCAGCGCGATTTCACCCAGACGTGGGAATACCGCGAAAAGAACCTCGCCCGCAAAGCGCTTGTCGTGAACCCGGCCAAGGCCTGCCAGCCGCTGGGTGCGGTATTCGCTGCCGCCGGCTTCGAACGAACCATGTCCTTCGTCCACGGCAGCCAAGGTTGCGTCGCCTATTACCGCTCGCACCTGTCGCGCCATTTCAAGGAGCCTGCCGCGGCGGTCTCCTCCTCAATGACCGAGGATGCGGCGGTGTTTGGCGGCCTGAAGAACATGGTCGACGGGCTCGCCAACACCTACCAGCTCTACGACCCGAAGATGATTGCCGTGTCGACGACCTGTATGGCAGAGGTCATTGGCGACGACCTGCACAGCTTCATCCAGAACGCCAAGGACGAAGATTCAGTCCCGCGCGACTTCGACGTGCCCTTTGCCCACACGCCGGCCTTCGTTGGCAGTCATGTCGACGGCTATGACAACATGGTCAAAGGCATTTTGGAGCACTTCTGGAAAGGCCAGGAGCGTACGCAAGTCGAAGGAGCCATCAACATCATTCCGGGCTTCGACGGCTTCTGCGTCGGCAACAACCGGGAGCTCAAGCGCCTGCTCGATGTAATGGGCGTGTCCTACACATTCATCCAGGATGCCTCTGACCAGTTCGATACGCCTTCGGACGGTGAATACCGCATGTATGACGGGGGCACGAAGATCAACGAGGTGAAGAAGGCCCTCAACGCCGAGGCAACGCTTTCGCTGCAGCATCACAACACCCGAAAGACGCTGGGCTATTGCGAGGAGGTCGGGCAGGCGACGGCCTCGTTCCACTATCCGCTCGGCGTTCAGGCGACCGACGAATTCCTGATGGAGGTCGCGGCGATTTCCGGCAAGGAGATCCCCGAGGCAATTCGCCTCGAGCGCGGCCGACTGGTAGACGCCATGGCGGACAGCCAATCCTGGTTGCATGGTAAGAAATACGCCATCTACGGCGATCCCGACTTCGTTCACGCGATGGCCCGCTTTGTCATGGAGACCGGCGGCGAGCCAACCCATTGCCTCGCCACCAATGGCACCTCGGCATGGGAAGCCGATTTGAAGAAGCTGCTAGCATCCTCGCCTTTCGGCAAGGCTGCCCAGGTTTGGGCGGGCAAGGACCTGTGGGCGCTGCGCTCACTGCTCTTTACCGAGCCGGTGGACCTTTTGATCGGCAATTCCTACGGCAAGTACCTGGAGCGCGACACCGGAACGCCGCTGATCCGGCTGATGTTTCCGATCTTCGATCGGCACCATCATCACCGCTTTGCGCTCTTTGGCTACCAGGGCGCGTTGCGCGTGCTTACGACGATCCTCGACAAGATCTTCGACAAACTCGATCGCGAGACGAGCGAGACGGGTGTGACGGATTATTCCTATGACCTCACGCGCTAAGAGCCGTGGCCGGCTTTTCGCCGAGGCCATTCCTTGCCCAATGGACTGGGGAGGCTGAGCAATGTCCTCCCTCAGCGCCAAAATCAAGGACGCCTTCGATGAGCCCGCCTGCGATAAGAACCGTGGCAAAGATGCCAAGGCGCGCAAGGAGGGCTGCTCGAAGTCGCTGACACCAGGGGCGGCAGCCGGCGGCTGCGCCTTTGACGGAGCCAAGATCGTCCTGCAGCCGATCACCGACGTTGCGCATCTGGTCCATGCGCCGCTTGCCTGCGAGGGCAATTCTTGGGACAACCGTGGTGCGGTTTCGTCAGGACCGACCTTGTGGCGGACAAGCTTCACGACCGACCTCACCGAACTCGACCTGGTGATGGGGCAGGGCGAGCGGAAACTCTTCAAGGCGATCCGCGAGATCAAGCACACATACGCGCCGCCGGCGATCTTCGTCTACTCGACTTGCGTAACGGCGCTGATCGGTGACGACATCGAGGCCGTGTGCAAACGCGCCACGGAAAAGTTCGGTTTGGCCGTGGTGCCGATCAATGCGCCTGGCCTGGCAGGCTCCAAGAACCTCGGCAACAAGCTCGCCGCCGAGGCGTTGCTCGATCATGTCATCGGCACGGTCGAACCCGACGACTCTGGGCCCTACGACATCAACATCCTTGGCGAATTCAACCTCTCGGGCGAATTCTGGCTTGTAAAGCCGCTCCTCGATCGGCTCGGGATCCGGGTGCGCGCCTGCATTCCCGGCGATGCGCGTTACCGCGACATTGCTTCCGCGCACCGCGCCCGGGCGGCAATGATGGTGTGCTCGACCGCGCTGATCAGTCTTGCCCGCAAGATGGAGGAGCGCTGGGACATCCCGTTCTTCGAGGGCTCCTTCTATGGCATCTCCGACACATCGCAAGCTCTTCGCAACCTTGTCAGGCTGCTGGTGAGGAAGGGCGCCGATCCGGAGATCCTCGAGCGCACAGAGACGCTAATCGCGCAGCAGGAGGCGATCGCGTGGAAGAAACTCGAATCCTACCGGCAAAGGCTCCAAGGCAAGCGCGTGCTGCTCAACACAGGCGGTGTGAAGTCCTGGTCGGTTGTCCATGCGCTGATGGAGATCGGAATCGAGATCGTCGGCACCTCGGTCAAGAAATCTACGGTGCAGGACAAGGAGCGCATCAAACAAGTTCTCAAGCACGACAAGCACATGTTCGAATCCATGGCTGCGCGCGAGCTGTACGCCATGCTCTCTGAACACAGGGCCGATATCATGCTGTCGGGCGGTCGCACGCAATTCATTGCGCTCAAGGCCAAGACGCCCTGGCTCGATATCAACCAGGAGCGCCAGCATCCTTATGCCGGCTATGACGGCATGGTGGAACTCGTACGCCAGATCGACCTCGCCATTCACAATCCGATCTGGTCTCAGGTGCGCCAGCCGGCCCCGTGGGATTGCCAGCCTGATCTGATAGGCGAATTGCCGTGCACGAGGAACGAGACCGCGTACCTGTTTGATGAATTCGCATGCGCGACGGCACACGAGTGTTGAGGCGACCGATGGCCCGCATCCTTCTCCAGAGCAAATCGGCTGCGGTCAACCCGCTGAAGTCGTCGCAGCCGCTGGGTGCCGCCTTTGCCTTTCTTGGCGTCGACGGTGCGATGCCGCTGTTCCACGGCAGCCAGGGATGCACAAGCTTTGCGCTCGTTCTCTTCGTGCGGCACTTCAAAGAAGCGATTCCCTTGCAGACTACGGCGATGGATGAGGTGGCGACCATCCTCGGCGCAGCCGACCATCTGGAAGAGGCGATCCTCAACCTCAAGAACCGCACGAAGCCAAAGCTGATCGGGGTGTGCACGACCGCGCTCGTGGAGACGCGTGGCGAAGATTGCGCGGGTGATATCGCCAACGTCAAGCTGAAGCACACGCAAGAGCTTGCGGGTACGGAGGTCGTGCTGGCCAACACGCCGGATTTTGACGGCGCGATCGAAGAGGGCTGGGCCAGGGCAGTCACCGCAATGATCAAAGGGATTACACGCTCGGGCGAACGTGCGCGGCAGCCGAAGAAGATCGCGATCCTGCCCGGATGCAACCTCACTGTCGCCGACGTCGAGCATATGCGTGACATGGTTGAAAGCTTTGGGCTCAAGCCGGTTATTCTGCCCGACATTTCAGGCTCGCTCGACGGTACGGTTCCTGACCGCTGGGTAGCGACTACATACGGCGGCACCAGCGTCGAGGACGTTCGCGAGTTGGGCACGGCCATGCAATGCATCGCCATCGGTGAGCACATGCGCCGTCCGGCGAGAGTGCTGCACGGGTTGACCGGCGTGCCTTACGTGTTGTTCCAGTCACTGACTGGGCTGCAGGACACGGACCGCTTCGTGTCGCTGCTGTCTGCGATTTCGGGCGCGGCGGTACCGGCCCGCGTGCGCCGGCGCCGGGCGCAATTGCAGGACGCGATGCTCGACGGACATTTCCATTTCGGCGGCAAGAAAATTGCCATCGCTGCCGAACCAGACCAGCTGTTCCAACTTGCGACCTTCTTTGCTGGCCTCGGCTCCGAGATAGCCGCGGCCGTCACAACGACCGACAGGTCTAAAATTCTCGAGAAAGTCCCGGCGGTTTCGGTTCAGATCGGCGATCTCGGCGATCTGGAAAGTCTTGCCGTCGGTGCTGACCTGCTTGTCACGCATTCGCACGGGCGCCAAGCATCGGAGCGGCTCCGAATTCCGCTCATGCGCATCGGGTTCCCGGTCTTCGATCGACTAGGCAGCCAGCACAAGCTCGCAATTCTCTATCAGGGCACCCGCGACATGATCTTCGAGGTCGCCAGCATCTTCCAGGCCAACCAACACGCGCCCACTCCTGAGGCGCTTGATCCACTCCGTAATCGAGAAATATCACGATGAACGCTGTTCGCCGCCTCTCGCTGGTCAGTAGTGAGGTTTTCGCCCCGATGCCTGAACGACGTAAGGGCGCATTGCGCGTTGCGATCGCCACTCAGGACATGCAGGACCTCAACGCCCATTTCGGGTCGGCCAGGCGCTTTGCTGTCTACGACGTGACGCGCGAGGAATGGAATCTCGTAGAAGCCGTGGCCTTCGATGACGTGTCCGATGAAAGCGGGGAGCATCGGGCCGAGCGCGATGATCGCATCACGCCAAAGGTGGATGCGCTCAAGGGCTGTCAGATCCTGTTTTGTCTGGCAATTGGCGGCCCTTCGGCAGCCAAGCTTGTCGCGGCAAAAATCCACCCGATCAAAGTGGCGGAGCCCCAATCGATCCCACAGGTGCTCTTGCGCACGCAGATGATGCTCAGGACGTGTCCTCCGCCTTGGCTGCGCAAGGTGCTGGCGCGAGCGGGCATTGCCGAAAAGAAACCGTCCTTCGAGGACGAGGACTGAAAAGAGGAGGACGCCAATGCCTGACCCCGCAATCCCCCCAGCTGTCGCCGAAGACGAGGCGGCTCTTTGCACCCCGTTCGTCAAATGCCTCGTGCGGCTGATCCGTTCTCAGGATTCCTATGGCTCGTGGGAACGCAAAGCGGACGCTGAGCTGCTGGGCGACTTCATCATTACCAAGGAACAGCGCCGAGGGATCCCAATCATCGGAGATCCCGATCCCGACGTGCTGTGGAGGCTCGACAAGTACTACGCCGCCATCGGGCTTGCGATCGAGGAGCGCTGCGGCCTTATGGCATCGCCGATGATCCAGGTGAGCCATGAGGGTTTTGGTCGGGTGCTTTTCACGACCGGACGGCTGGTCGTTTTGTCCAAAACGCTGCGCGATGTCCACCGGTTTGGCTTCGAGACGCTCCTGAAGCTCGCCACGGCCGGTACGAAGCTGGTCGACGATGCGATTTCAGTCATCGAAACCTTTCCCCACGTGGCGCTGGCATGATGGGCGCGATTTTCGAGAAAGGCCATCATGACGGACCCGAGAAACTATGTTGGCCAGTCCCCTCGATCCAGGGACTCGAGGCCGACCAGGTTGTTGGGGTATCGCCGATGAAGAAGCCGCTGGTCCTGATCTGCTCGCAAGATGCCGAGTTCTATCTGCTCTACAGCCACATACTGGAGGTTGACGGTTTCAGCAGTGAGACGGCAGACGGCGCGAAGGCTGCGCTGGCCTTGGCCGAACAACGGGAGCTTCAGGCCGTAGTGCTGGATTGCGACCCAGCCAGCATAAACGGGTCCGCAATTTGCGCCCACCTCAAGCGGGAACCGCGCACCACCGACCTGCCTATCATCGCCCTGATCGCGCCTGGCGCCGAGCACCAGCACCTCGATCTCTTGAAGGCAGGCGTTGAGAGCTTTGTGCGGCCGGTGGCTCCGGCCAAGCTGCTCGACTGCCTGCGGGCGAGGCTCGGGCTGACCAAGCGTGGTCCGAACGGGGTTGAAAACGACAGTTGGATTTGTTGTGGAGGCCTGGAGATGAAGCTCGATGCCCATCGGGTTCGCGGTAATGGCCACGACATCCATCTCGGACGGATCGATTTCAACGTGCTGCGGCTTATGATTGAGGCCCCCGGCAAGGTCTTCAGCCGGGACGAGCTTATCGGGGCGGCCTGGCTGCCCAACATTCATGTCGGTGCACGCACCGTCGATGTCCATATCAGCCGAATCAGGAGGGCGCTGAAAACGGCCTTGCCCGGCAGCGTCATTCGCACCGTCAGGTCGGCCGGCTACTCGCTCGAGAAGCCGGACGACTGAAATCGGTGATCGAACGTGGTGCCGCTCTCTCTTCCTCCTGAGAGCGGTGTTGCCGCTTTGAGGCGCTCCTAACGAAGACCAGGAGAAGCAGGCAAATGGAATTTAAAAGCATATTCAGTGTGACGGGTGCTGATCATTCTGATGAGGACCTCACAACAGCTGCCGGACTGTGTGCCGAGGTCGGCGCGCACCTATCGGTACTCATTATACCGCCTCCATTGCTCTTGATGTTGTCTCCGCCCCCCGAATGGAATACAGGACGTGCACAGGCAATTGCAGTACCGAACTATCGATTTCAGCAAATCGAGAAATTTTCACAGGACGTGACCAGAATGGAAAGACGGTCCGCGGATATCCTCAAAAGGCTGAAAGCTATGTCGCTTTCCTGTGACGTTGACACCGACTATTGCGATCCGGCTAGCCTCGGTGAAGTGGCACGACAGCGGGCGCTCTGCGCTGACCTGACGATCGTTGGAGGAGACCTCCTCAACGATGAGACTCTCGGACCTCCTGTTGTCAACGGCTGCTTGTTCGATAGCGGAAAGCCGGTGCTCATCGTGCCGAAGGGCGTTAAGGCGACGCTGTCGCCTCGACGCGTGCTGGTCGGCTGGGATTCGCGTGTAGAGGCCTCGCGTGCGGTTCGGGAAGCTCTTAGTATCCTATCCGCTGCCAAGGAAGTCTGTGTCGCTATGGTCGATCCAAAGGCGCAAAACAACGGGAAAGGCGCGCAGTCTGGAGCTGACATCGCTGCCTATCTTACTCGGCACGGTGCTCGGGTCTCCGTTGACCTGCTTAAGAGCGCCGGCAAATCGGCGGGCACAGTGCTGACCCAGCACGCGAACGACATCTGTGCTGACATGATGGTTATGGGTGCTTATGGCAGCCGTGGGCTGCGTGAGCGGATTTTCGGCGGTCCGCCGAGCTGGAGCTTTGGGAAGACCACATTGCCGCTGTTTTTGGCTCGCTGATCAGCTCCGTAGGAACACCGATCAGGTCGTAGGACCGCCAACCAGTCCGAAGTCGTCGTCGGTTACCGGTCGGATTGCGGAGACATGGCTGGATCCGCGAACATCTTGCGACGCTTGTCAGAGCCAAACCGGACGCCTCGACTGCTTCACGACGCTCTCGTGCATCCAACTCGTGCGAGATCGTCTGTAACGGGCAGTAAAGACGAACGGCTGCAGCAGACCGCAGCCAAGCCACAGGGCGGGTGTACCAGGGGACCCCCACCTCGGGGCGCGAACCCTGTTGGCCCCTGATCAGTACCCGGACGCGGGTCAAATCGGCGGCTGCCCCCTGTCAGGCCTGCGGTGTGCAAGGGCCGCTGCCGCGGAGCTTCCTCTGCCCGATCGTCGGGCGTGCGACAATGTCGGGTTCCAGACGAGCTGGAATTACGCGAACTCGTTGGTTTGACGTTTTCTTTATCCGGCACGCTGCATGCATGGGAGTCTACGAACGCATTACGAGCCGTTATCCATGGTTACGCCCCTCGAAGAAAGAGCCGCTTCCGTCGTAACCGGGAAACAGCCAATCCTGGGGTGGAGGCAGCCGCTAGGAGCCGCCGTAAAATCCGGAGAGCTGCGCGACAGCATCACACGCTTTCCTTCCGCTCTTGGGTTCGGATGATGCGGTGCCCGCTGTCGATGTCGCCCATTGAGCCCAAGATCTGGAAGGCCGCGCAGGCCTTTTGCCTTCCTCTCAGTCGGGACCGCGGCTCAAGGATGCCTGTGAGGTTCGCAATGCTCAATGCCTGGCGGTCGCCGCGCACATGCCGCTGAGTTGGAAAACACTCCTAGAGGAGCAAGGATAAGTGGACCTCTTTTGCATTGGTATCGGTGCTGGGCCGTCTAATTTGAGCCTTGCGTGTCAGATACAGGAAGAGATTGCGCAAGGGGCACTGTTCCTGGATCGGCAGGTTGATTTCCGCGGACATCCAGGCAGCGCTTTCGATTGCGCGGAGCTCCAGGTCGGCCACTTCCAGGATCTGGTTACTCTGGTCAATCCGCGATCAGCCTACACATTCGTAAACTACCTCCACGAGAACGGGCGTCTTTACCATTTCCTCAATGCGCAATTTCACGGGGTGCTCAGAGCCGAGTTCGCTCAATATCTCAACTGGGCGTTCCAGAAGAATCCGCTTGTCCGTGGCGGCGAGGCCGTTCGCGAAATCCGCTTTGACGGCGAGTTTCGCGTGCGGACGGACAACGCGGTCCTTGATGCGAGAAACCTCGTCATCGACATAGGCAAGCAGGCGCAAATTCCGCCTCAGTTTCATGGCTGGACTGGACCCAACCTGTTCCACTCATCTGAGTTGGCCCACATCAATCCTGAGGTGCAAAAAAAGCATGTCTGCGTTGTTGGCGGCGGACAGTCGGGAGCCGAGCTGCTGCTGCACCTTGTCGGCCGGCCGAAAGAACGGCGGCCCGCGGCGATCACTTGGGTCTTGACGCGCGAGATGCCTTTCGACGACCACCCGTTCACAAACGAGCTGTTCACGCCTTGCTTTTCGGATCGTTTTGCGGCCATGAGCGAGGTGCATCGCCAGCTGTTCCTGCGGCGTTTCGCGCTTGCCTCCGACGGGATTTCAGAAAGCACGTTGCGCGCGGTCTATCAGGCGCTCTACCACCACGCCTTTCTCGAGCCACACCAATGCGACATCACACTGCGGCCAAGTTGCAACGTGTCGCGCTGCATCAACGCAGGGGCGGGGCACAGGCTCACGCTGCAGCGCGGCATGGATAACATCGGAGAAGTAACCGCGGACATCGTCATCCTGGCCACGGGGTACGAGAACGCGCTGCCGGACTTCCTGGAACCGATCGCAGATCGCCTCGAGCAGATCGGCAATGAGCTCGCCACCGGCGAGGATTTTTCGGTGTACTGGGACGGACCGCGAGACAGACGCCTTTTCGTTCAGAACGCCTGCCTTGGACAGCGCGGGCTGGCTGATCCGAACTTTGGCCTGCTGGCCTGGCGAGCGCGCCGTATCCTGGACAGCCTTCTGGGGCGCCCGCCATGCACCAATCCCGAGCATCTGGGCTTCATCAGCCGTACGTTGATCGAGCGCCGGCCCGACCTCGTAGCCGAAGAAATGGGCAGCGGGATATAACTGGTCTACTATTGTTCATTGGCGGTGGCATCCAGGGAATGATGTACGCCTTCGTTGCGGCGAACGCGGGAGCCTTAGCCCAGATCATCTTGACCGAATAAGCACTCGGGCCCTGAGGCACATCGTATATTCTGCGGACGTTTCCCCTACGCTCGTTAAGTCCTTACGTTCACTCGAAAGAGTGCGGTAGCCTCAGCGGCCATGGCTGAGCCCGCGCTCAGCGGGGAGGGTCCTTGCCTTTGGCGATGCATGTCGTGGCTGGACCCGGTGAGTTAGGTGAGTCCGGCCCGGTCTACCCAGCCCCTGCGCCCGCCCCGAAGCCGCTCGCCCGCTCAGCGCTATCGAGGGGGCGCTCGCGCGGCTTCGCTGACCGCCGCGTTACAGCGTAAGGACGCGACCCCAGTGAAGGCATACTCCAGTGTCGCCAATCCCGTTTGGTTGGCCCGCCGCAAGCCGGTCTTCCAACCAAAGGCCGAACTCGCCAATTCGCCAGCCAACTCCACCAACGATTGTCTAAATCCGCTACCCAGGGCGGTTCGCTCGGGCTCGCTTGCTTGAGCACGGCACAGACGGGATCGCGAGCATGATGCCGCGGAATGGGAACGCATCATGCTTGGGCACGAGGGCCCGTGCCAACGCGCATCGCGCCAATCGGCGTCGTCACGTCCGAGATTCAGCACCGGCTGCTCGGCGCTTTTACGCTCGCATCATGGGCCGGCATGCCGCTGGCGATCCATGACGCGATGCCGCCGAGGCTGCTAGTTCATGGAAAGCGATAAGCACTAGATTAATGGGCAACCTCGTCGGGACCGAAAAGGGCGCTAAACCGGCTGGCTAGATCGATCCAGGGTGCCGCGTCTCCGCGCTCTGAAGCTATTCGAACGACCGTCGCCAGATAATCGGTAAAAGCCTTCAGTCTGATGGCGCCTTGCTCAGAAAGGTGGTCAATGGCGTCAAGCGGCTGGTGAACGGCAGCCAGCATATGTTGCACCAAAAGCAGTGAGGATGGGCAAGGGCAGTCGCTCTTACTCGCGAGGCGCCTGCACTCGCTGCAAAGCGGCGGAATGTCCTCTAAGGCTAGGTCGCCGGAAAGCCGTTGTATGAGATTGTCAGTGGCGTTCCACAAATTCGCTCGCATGCAGAACGGAATGCAGCGTGACCCCATGTTGGGCTAGCAGCGCCGTAGCTCCCTCGTCGCGGTCCACGAGGCAAGCAGCGTCACCTACAATGCCCCCGGCGCGGCGAACCTCTTCAATCGCCTTCAATATCGACTTGCCGCTTGTGGCAACGTCGTCAACGATCAGGACGACTTTTCCCTCGAGATCTTCTTTGGGCCCAAGACCTTCAATCACGTCCCTTGTGCCATGAGGCTTTGGAGTCTTGCGAACGAAGATCGTGTTTATGGGTTTGTTCATCGCCGAGCTGACAGCTGCCATCGATCCGATTACGGGGACCGCTCCCATTTCAAGGCCGCCGACGTACTCTGCTTTCACTTGCTCAGCGATTTTTAGGAACTCAAGAGCGGCAAGTTGCGCGCCTCGCGCCATCATCATGGTAGGCTTCATATTGAAATAGATGTCGCTCTCTATGCCCGACGAGAGCGTGTAGCGTCCGGATCGAAAAGAGCGCTCACGGACGATTTCGCGGAGTTCGTCCTTGTCGTGTTGGCTGGAATCAACTGGTCTGAATTTTGCCAGTGCCGCCATAGATCAGACCTCGCCCTAGGGAAAAAATTGGGTGCGGCATGCACCTAGTCACTACCGCTATGTGACTTATGCAAGTGTTCGCGGGGTGTGTCAATTAATGTCAATACCGGTGCGACCGTTTCGCGCAGATTTTTCCATTATCGTTATTGGGTGCCTAAAGCGTGATCACGGGTTTCCCTACGGCTGGGTAGCGTTGGCCACCCGCCCTTGCCCGATCTCGGCAGGCACGGCTTTTCTCGATGCGGGCCGTCTCTTTGAGGATTTGGGCGTTTCATCCTCGTCCCCTCGAGTTCCGCCTCGCTCGGCCCCGTTTGCGCCAGCTTCTTAACCAGGTTGCGCATGAGGTGAGCGTTTCGGCCGCCATGTCGGCCCGTGTCGCTCTTGTGATGACGAGTGGGCAAGGCCGCGCTTTTCGTGCAACCTCCTCGTAGAGGCGCGAGAGGTAAAGTTCGAGCCGCCGAGAATTTTTGTCATCAGCACCGCGGCGCAACATTTCGGCTCGCTTCATCTGACGACGGTAAAAAGCAAAGTTCAAGGTAGGTCGTAGTCCACCTCCCCTGCCGGCCGAGTCTTTACGGCGATATCGGCGACAGGGGCGAGCGTCTGCCTCTGAGGCAGACGCCGAACAGCAGGCCGAGCCTTACACTGATTTTGGTGACATTGAGTTCGCCGACACCCGTGAGATGGAGCCTATCACGGGCGGGAAGCGCCTTGTGGCAGAACTCGACAAGCGGCGCTACGTTCTGGACGCCGGCGTTGCTGACAGGACATCGAGGCGCCCGAAGGTTTCGATTGCCTGCATCAGCCGCGTTCCACCTGCCTCTCACCCTGGCAACCATTTTTCGTCAATCGATCGATCCCGGACGCCGTTGTTGGACTTCGCTGTGATCAAGATCCGCGGACCACTCTTGCTCCCTCGCGGGCGAACCGCGCTTTCCTTGCCGACCCCGCTCGCGGCTTCGGCGATCACCGCCACCTTGTCGATAAGCCGGCCACCGGCTCCCCGTCGCGCTGGTTCAATAAAATATCATTGTGAAAGTTCATGGTTTCTTCCTTTCCGATGGCGAGGCTCGGCTTCCGCGAGATAGTCGTGGACGACCTTCCCGAGCGCGAGCGTGAGATCGGCGACGAGGTGTACGGCCGAGACTACTTCCAGCACCGGCAGTTCGGCGACGGGGGCAAGCGCATGCGACCAGAGGTTCAGGGCTGCCGGGCCGGTCCAGGCGCCTCTCAGATCGATGTCCTCCAGGTGGTATTCCACGAGTTCGCAGATGCGCGGCGTGCCGTCGACATGCGGGATGATTTTGAGGAGGAAGTTCGGGTCGGCGAGCGAGGCCTTAACGCTCGCAAGGTCCGCGGCCCGGTGCTTGTAGCCCATCGTACCCGTCGCGACGCGGACCGGGCCGTAGTCCAGCGTGCCAACAAGCGTGTCCGTCTCTGTTCGGAGCGTTGGGCTGGCGAGCTTCTTGGGAAAGCCCCACAACTCGCGTCCGCCCGCTGTCGGCGGATGGTCGTCGAGAAACATGCAGTGGGTGTAGCTCCCCATGCGGCCGCAGAAGGAGACAGGAATGACCTGTCCGCTTTCCGTGTAGTCGCCGAAGCCCGTCGAGTCCGGCATGCGAATGAACTCGAATTTGACCAGAGGCTCGCACACCTGAAGCGGCTCCGGCACAAGGTCGCGCAGTTTTTGCGGATCGGTGCGATATGTGATGATCAGATACTCCCGGTTGCTGAAGCGATATGGGCCGGGTGGGTAGGCCGGGCTGGTCAGGGGCATGGCGAAAGCTCTCCCACGGACGGTATCTTGGTGCATGTTTGAAATTCCTTTGTGCTGGCTCAAGTGGGCTTAGATAGGTCTCGATGATGGCGGCGAGGCTCTCCGAGGTGCCTTCGTTAGCCTGGATGCATGGCGTGATCGCGCGTAGCCATTTTGCGCTGGGCAATTGCCTCGGGGCGCACTCATTGTATGGTCGCGGACGCGGTTCCATGGGTCCGGTTGTAGTCGAGAGGCAAGATTCGAGGTAAAGTGATTTTGTTCCTCATTTGAAGGCGCTGCTTCCCGTCTGCTCTCGTGGTAGGAGGAAGTGGAGTGGCGGCCAGCTCCGATTTCGCCTCATGGCGGGGTTTGCGGATCAACGCGCACGCGCCATGCCAAATGAGAATCGTTCGAGGCAAAGCGATAGATCTTGCTCAGCTACGTTACGCCTCCGACGTTGTCGGACATCGGATAGCGCCGAACAGGACCGCTTGCGGATTGGGAGGACGTGTCTTTTGCGCAAGAGGACCTCCGCCCCTCAGGCAAATAGCTCCGACCGGGGCGCTATGCTTCACCACCGTCGGCCCGGGAAGTAGCGCTCTTTATGCCGAGGTGTTCTCCCACTGGACGCCGCGCATTCGCCATCATGTGAAAGAGTTCTACCTGCTCGACGACCAGAAATTCTCGACCAGCCGCGGCCATGCGGCTAGGGCAAGGAGGCTCTGGGCCCAAAGGCAGGTTGACGTCGTGCGTACCCATTCGGCGCTGGTACGCCCGCAAGGTGAGCTGGACGCGCTCCGCCGGGGGAACGAGCCATTTCAAGGGATCTTGCGATATCCGTCCTGTTACCCTCGCCGTCTTTACCGGTGTGGTTCGAGGCGCTAGTCAGCGTGACGCGCCTTGCATAGTGCCCGATCACCCGACAACGCCTGTGATCCATCGCGAGGAAATACAGCGGACCTCATTTGCTGGCAGAGTGCCTATCCGACCCAAGTACCTTCTAATGGCGGCTGGCTATCCTGCGGCGCAGATTACTGCAGTCGCGCTCGAACGTGGGCAGGTAGCGTCGCTCGACGCCTGGCTGCAGAAGTGGAGGCAGCGAAGGGCATCCGATACATTGGTGCAGCATTACGTGCTGTCGGGGCTCAACGCCGCGCTGATTGAGCCCAATGCCGCCGACTTGGCAGCCGCGTGGTGATTTATGTCCACGAGGCAAGGATCCACACGCGGCGGTGGCGGCACGAGGACCAAGCCGCCCCGCACTTTCGACCCGGCGCCAAAGTGCCACTGCTCGAGGACGCCGGCCAGTCTAATGACAGGCGAGCCATCCAAGCTCTCACCTGTCCTAAAGCGGCTGGCTCAAGAGGGCGAAACCCGACAGCGGCAGAAGACATGTCAGGTCCACGACAATCGGCCGTGTTTGGGCTCGTGGAGAATTTTCAAAGCATTCCCCGCCGCTTACCGGAGCTGAGAGGGGTTGGCACGCCCATTGCTGCTTGATGGGCGGCAACACTGTGAGAGGACTGAATCGCATGCAAACGCGCAAGACGAGCGATGGCCTCCTGATCCGTGTGTTGCGATTCTGACAGAGAAACCAACTACGCATAAAAGCCACGAAAGGTGTGGGTAGCTTTGGATAAGAACATCATGGAACTGCGTATGGGGTCCCCGGCTCCTCCGATCAAAGTGGAGAACTGGCTGCGTGGCGAGCCCGTCACGAACTTTAAGCCCGGCAAGGTCTACCTCGTTGAATTTTGGGCGACTTGGTGCGGACCATGTGTGACGGCCATGCCGCATTTGGTTGAACTGCAGGAGAAACATGCAGACAGCGGATTTGAGATTATCGGAGTCGCAGCTGGCGAACGGGCTGCAACCGCGGACGAGGCACGTACTAAGGTGGATGCCTGGCTGACCGAGAAGTTCTCGAATCTGAATTATCGTATCGCGTTCGATTACACTGGCGAAATGAACGAGCTCTGGATGGATCCCAGCTCTTCGATCGGGATTCCCACCTCGTTCGTGGTCGACCGCGACGGCCACATCGCTTTTATCGGCCACCCGGCGGAACTCGATGACGTTTTGCCGAAAGTCCTTAACGGCAGCTGGCGCAGCAGCTATGAAGCGAAAGCCGCCGATGCAAAGCGAATCGCGCGTAACCAAAGTATAGCGCGCGAAAGGTCACTGACCCGGCCGATATACGCCAAACTTAGGCCGGCGATGCAGGACAAGGATTGGACAGCGGCACTATTGGCCATCGAAGAAGGCCTCGCCGTGATGCCAGACTCTTTTCATTTTCGGCAGATTCATGCGGATCTTCTGCTTCACAAGCTGCGCGACATCAAAACCGGCTTGCCGCTTATGCGCCAATTGGTCGAGGACGCGATCGACAAAAAGTTCGAAGCGGTGTCTTGGATGGTCATGGCGCTGAACCAACTCTTCGATCCCACGATCGACAACTCCCATCTTCCGCATGATGATCGCTTTGCGATGGGCAACGAGCTCTCAGAACAGATCCTGGAACTTAATCCTCCGCAAGGCGACGGGCCCCTTAAATTCCATTGGTACATCCCGGTCGCTCAGTATTATTACGAGAGCGGCCACAAGGATCGCGCGGTCGAGTTGATCGAGGTGGCAATCAAATCGCTGGACCACCAGGAGCCAATGCCGGACCACACCAAACAGCACTACCTCACCCCGTTGCTCCAAGCCCTGGCCAACTACACGGGTGAGCCCGCCTGTCATGCAGATATCTGTGTGGCTCCGCAAAATAAGGCTTTCGAAACTCAAAACGCAGTCACTTCCTGAGCAAAGATCGCGAAGGGATGACAATTGGAATTCAACACTGGCCAATCCGCCCATCGTGGCTCGCTTCGCAGCAAGTATGTCGATGCAGCAAGGGGGGGCGGCTTGCGGCAGGTTGGATTTCAATTGCGTTGACCATCGGTCGGATCGCGGCGCAGACGATGTGCGCCGCGAATTCGCGCCGTAGGTCTCGCACTCGTGGACATGTCGAGGTCGGCCACGGGGCACTCTTGGGTGGGGTTGGGCCGCCCAAGCCATTCGTCGGCCACGCAAGTGGGCCCGGAGTGGGCATCGCAGGAAAGGGAAATCGTCCTCGAAGACGAAGACTGAAATGAGGAACAACGAGATGCCTCATGCACCGGTTGGCCCTGCTGTCAACAAGGACGAAGAAGCCCTTGCTCGCCCGTTCGTCAAATGCCTTCTGCGGCTGATCCGTACTCAGGATTCCTTCGGCTTATGGGAAGGCAATTCGGACGCCGAGCTGCTGGCCGAATTCATCATCACCAAGGAACAGCAATGTGCGACCCCTCTCATCGGCGATCCTGATTCGGACGCGCTGTGGAGGCTCGACATGTTTTACACCGCCGTGGCGCTTGCGATTGAGGAGCGCTCCGGCGTGTCGACTTCGCCAATAATTGGAATGAAACCCCTGGGGGCTTCCGGCGGTTGGTCGTTCTATCGAGATGTCCACCGGTTCGGCTTCGAGACTTTCCGCAAACTGGCTGAGGCCGGTACGAAACTGGTCGACGATGCGACTGCAGCCATTGAAGCCTAGCCCGAGATGGCGCGCATCAAGAAAACCATTGTTCCAG
>NZ_SRUX01000208.1:0-320 GCF_004791545.1 Mesorhizobium sp. M4B.F.Ca.ET.214.01.1.1 | reverse complement strand
GTTCGATGGTCCAATGCGCGTGGTGCATAGGGACAACACGCTGTACGAGCCGGTCCCAAAACTGGGGACCATTCCCTTGGCCAGCAGGGTCGCTGTCGCAATCCGCGCGGCCGGGAAAATCGCTCGACCGAGGGATCTAGGGGTCGGGATTGGGATTGTTGCCTTTCAAAGCCCAAGTTGCCCTGATCCGATCGCTGACTTCCAGGTAAGCCATCTCGACCAAATAGGTCAGGAGGCTCTCTCCGTCTGCCTGCGCTGTTTGACGGATTTGCCTCAACATTGCCTGGGCATAGTGCAAGTTCTGCAATTTTTTGGACTGT
>NZ_SRUX01000207.1:0-320 GCF_004791545.1 Mesorhizobium sp. M4B.F.Ca.ET.214.01.1.1 | reverse complement strand
CGATACGGTAACGGCGGAGAACCGGTTCGGCGCTCGCCTCGGCATCGAGCATCTGCTGTCGCTCGGGCATCGCAATATTGTGCATGTGACCTGGAAGGGCCGCACGACGATCCGCCGTCGCCATGATGGCTATAACGATGCATTCCTTGCAACGGGCCTTGCCGTTCCGGCCGATATGGTCATCGAGGTCGAGAGCTACGAGCCCGAATGGGGGGAGGTGGCTATCCGCCGTCTGCTTGCCGAGCAGCGACCGCTGCGAAACGCCACCGCGATTTTCTGCGCCGCCGATAATCTGGCGCTCGGCCGTCTGAAGGCCTTGG
>NZ_SRUX01000206.1:0-320 GCF_004791545.1 Mesorhizobium sp. M4B.F.Ca.ET.214.01.1.1 | reverse complement strand
ACGAAGAACGCCATCGGCGAGGCGACGATCAGTGCCGAGATGCCGACCACCACCAGCGTGGTGTGGATCAGCGTGCCGGTGAGCGCCCCGGCCATCGAGGCGAAGCCGGTGGCGCGGCCCTGGCTCAGCGTGCGCGACACGAACAGCGTCATGTCCGGTCCCGGCGTGATCGCCAGGATCACCGTCGCGATGGCGAACTGGATCAGCGTCGTGGTGTCGGGAACGAAGGACATGAATATCGATCCTGCGAGTGATCTCATGGCTATAATACGGCTGTCTCATCCACGCCAGCGGCTGACCGGCGCCGTCTCTGGTCCAGC
>NZ_SRUX01000205.1:0-321 GCF_004791545.1 Mesorhizobium sp. M4B.F.Ca.ET.214.01.1.1 | reverse complement strand
GCCGCTGGATCTCACCCGCGAAGACTGAGCAATCGGGGACGAGGCCGATCCAGGGAGCGGCCCAAAGGTTGCTCCGACGTCAGTGCGGATCATTGCGCGTCGCGTCGAGCAGGCGACATCGTCTCGGTCAGAAATCGCCGCTCCAGGGTCGGCTGATCGAATTCTTTTGGGCCGGCGTGTGTCGTTGGATCAGACGGGGGCTGCCTACGCCTTTGCAGCGGCGGATCGCGGCAGTCTGCGGCTTTCGACCAAGAACCCTATTCGCTCTTCCCGGGCCAAATCAATTCGATCCATCCCGGCGCGTGATCGCTTGGCTTTTCC
>NZ_SRUX01000204.1:0-322 GCF_004791545.1 Mesorhizobium sp. M4B.F.Ca.ET.214.01.1.1 | reverse complement strand
GCGCTGATCCTCGCGCACCAGGCCGACGGCAACCACCATGGCAACGCCGAAATAGGCGCCATGCGCGACGGCCACGGCAATGCGCAACAACAGCATGGAGGTGAAGTCGGGCGCCAGCGCGCAGGCGGCTTGGCCAAGGGTGAAGGCTATCGTCAGCCCGATGAGCAGCGCCTTTCGCGAGAGCCTGCTCGTTGCAAGCGCCAGAAGCGGACCGCCGATGGCGATGCCGCAGGCATAGCCGGAGACGAGATAGCCGGCGGTCGGCACCGAAACGCCAAGGCCCTGCGCCACCTCGGGCAGCACGCCGGCGATGACGAATTCG
>NZ_SRUX01000203.1:0-323 GCF_004791545.1 Mesorhizobium sp. M4B.F.Ca.ET.214.01.1.1 | reverse complement strand
TGCGCATGCAGGTCGGGCTTGGCAGTGCGGTTGGCGTCGTTCTCTTCGTCATCTGCGTGACGCTGGCCTTCGGTTACAAAAGGATTTTCATGCGCCATGACTGACACATCCACTTCCGTCCGCATGCCGCTGCAAACCAAGCTTTATCTCTATATTTCATTGAGCCTGATTGCAGCCATCGTGCTCATCCCGCTTCTGACGACGGCGCTCGGTGGCTTCAAGACGCTGGGAGACCTGCGCGTTAACCCGTTCGGAATTCCGCCCGAATGGCAATGGGCCAATTACGGCGATATCCTGCTTGGCAAACGCTACTGGCTGCAGAT
>NZ_SRUX01000202.1:0-324 GCF_004791545.1 Mesorhizobium sp. M4B.F.Ca.ET.214.01.1.1 | reverse complement strand
TGCGAACTCACCCAATTGTGCCTCAGGTTTCAACCCTGCATTGAACCAGAGTGCCCGCCCACCGATGTGTCCCGCCGACCGTGACGACCCCTCCGAAAAACACCTGAAACCTGCCATCCGCGCTAGCGCGAGGGCGGCGGATTTTTCCAAGGTGCTGGTCGTCGGAAAGTCGTCGATCAACCGGGTCGTGGTGTCGAAAATCGTCGAGAAATCCGGGCTGAAGCCGATTTCCGAGTCGCCTGAGACGGCCGGGAAGGCTTTGGCCGGCCAGGCCCCCGGCGCAGTCAGCCTGGACGGCGGACCCGACGACAAGGATTGCGACGG
>NZ_SRUX01000201.1:0-324 GCF_004791545.1 Mesorhizobium sp. M4B.F.Ca.ET.214.01.1.1 | reverse complement strand
TCAACTTGACCACATGCCCGAGTGCAATCAGCTCCCGCGCCCAATGGTGCGCCGTCGCGCAGGCCTCCATGCCGATGAGGCACGGCTGCATATCGCGAAGCAACGGAATAAGCTGATCGCGCCGAACTTTTCGACGGAGCACCGCGTTTCCTGCATTATCGACGCCGTGAACTTGAAAGACGTTCTTGGCGATATCCAATCCGATCGTGATAACTTGCATGCGGACGGTTCCTTCCCTCTGATGGTCCTTTGACAACGCCATCTTGGCACATTGCGATGCCGCTGGGTCGGGGGCCGTCCACCCCATCAAGATGCTGGCTGGAG
>NZ_SRUX01000200.1:0-324 GCF_004791545.1 Mesorhizobium sp. M4B.F.Ca.ET.214.01.1.1 | reverse complement strand
GGCGCCGACGACGAGGTCGGAGGCGATCCAGTCCGGCTTGTGGCCAAGATTTTGCACCCAGACCAGCTCGGCGCCTGATATGTCGCGCACCAGGCCGACAGAGTGAATGCGGGCATAGACCACCTTGTCGCGATCGCCGGAGATGACCACGGTCGGCGCCGTTATCACTTTGTAATGCGGTGCCGCGCCAAGCGCATACCGATAGAGCCCGGCGACGTCGGTGGCATTGGCGCGGAAGGCCGACGGCCGCAGCACCAGCGGGATCGCGGCTGAGGCGAGGTAATTTTCCGGCACTTTGTTGGGCGAGAAGACGCAGGTCGTGGC
>NZ_SRUX01000199.1:0-324 GCF_004791545.1 Mesorhizobium sp. M4B.F.Ca.ET.214.01.1.1 | reverse complement strand
GGAGCGGTCACCTCATGACAGCAGAGGGCAAACCTGATTGGAAATCAAAGATTTGACGATAAATCAGCCCGTGTCGCCGCCTTTTTCGTAAAGCCCGTGAGCGGCGTGACTGAGCAACTCGTCGCGGTAGTCGTTGAAGCAATCACGCGCCACCTTCTCGGAGATGCCGTAGAACTCGGCGGCTGCGCGAACCGCCCCGGCCAGATCGCGCCCTGTGAGCACACGTCTGACGTCGTCGGCAGCGTCGAGCGGCGGATGCGGGCCGGGTTTGAGCCCGTAGAAGACCAGCAAGGCGATCTCCGTGCGGAGCACCTCGAAACTCCC
>NZ_SRUX01000001.1:0-673636 GCF_004791545.1 Mesorhizobium sp. M4B.F.Ca.ET.214.01.1.1 | reverse complement strand
GTTGCCTGGTCGAGCTGGTCGAGGGCTTTCTGCAAGGCGTCCATCACGCGATCCCCTTCGGCTTGGCAGCGGACTTGCTCGTAGCGGTTTTCTTGTCTGCGGTCTTTTTGGGCGCCGTTTTCTTCTCGGAAGCCTCAGCGACCAGGGTCGTGGCGGGCACAGCCGCCGGTTCAACGCGCGGCTGCTGGTCGGCCTTGGCGAAATTGGGGTGCACCACCTGGCCTGCATCGGTCAGCATGGTCGCCTTGACCAGTTCGTCGTCGCGCTTGATGGCAAGCGTCTTGTTCTCCTTGTCGACCAGCGTCTCGAGGAAGGCGAACAGGTTCTTAGCGTAGAGCAGCGAGGCCGACGCCGCGACGCGGCCCGGCACGTTGAGATGGCCGACGATCTTGACGCCGTTCGCCGTCGTCACGACCTTGCCGGCTTGCGCGCCCTCGACATTGCCGCCGCGCTCGACGGCGAGGTCGACGATCACCGAGCCCGGCTTCATCGAGGCGACCATCGCCGCCGAGACCAGCTTCGGCGCCGGCCGGCCGGGGATCAGCGCCGTGGTGATGACGATGTCCTGCTTGGCGATGTGCTCGGCGGTCAGCGCCGCCTGCTTGGCCTGGTATTCCTTCGACATTTCCTTGGCGTAGCCGCCGGCCGTCTCGGCCGCCTTGAACTCTTCGTCCTCGACCGCCAGGAATTTCGCGCCGAGCGACTGCACCTGTTCCTTCACCGCCGGACGCACGTCGGTGGCGGTGACGACGGCGCCAAGCCGGCGCGCGGTGGCGATCGCCTGCAGGCCGGCGACGCCGACGCCCATGATGAAGGCCTTGGCCGCCGGCACGGTTCCGGCCGCCGTCATCATCATCGGCAGCGCCCGGTCATATTCGGCGGCCGCATCGATCACCGCCTGGTAGCCGGCGAGATTGGCCTGCGAGGACAGCACATCCATCACCTGCGCGCGGGTGATGCGCGGCATGAACTCCATCGAGAAAGCGGTGATGCCGGCCTTGGCCATGGCGGCGACGGCCGCGTCGTTGCCGTAAGGATCCATGATGGCGATGACGGCGGCGCCCTGCTTGTAGCCTTTCAGCTCCGCATCGGTCGGGCGGCGCACCTTCAGCACCACGTCGGCCTTCTTGGCATCACCGGCCGTGCCGATCTTGGCGCCGTTCGCGGCAAAGTCCTGGTCGGGAATGCGCGAGCCGGTGCCCGCGCCTTTTTCGACCACCACCTCGAAGCCGAGGCCGGCCAGTCGCTTCACCGTGTCCGGCGAGGCAGCAACGCGCTGCTCGTTCGCGTCAAGCTCACGAGGGATGAAAACCGTCTGCCCCACCGCATGATCCTTTCGGCTGGAACCTGTCTGCGCGGGACGCCGGCCGGGGCCTCCGGCGACGTCCGAGGCAAGAGATTTGTAAGGTCTATCGGAGGATGAAGAAGCCGGCGGCCAGGATCACGGCCCAGAGGATGACCGCCGAGAAGAAGCCGCCTACGAAGAAGCCGAAAGCCATCGAAATCATCACGGCGAGGCAAAAGAGCGAACCGTATTTGGCCAGCGCCAGGAAGCCCGCATAGGTGCGGTCATGCTCGGCATAGTCCATCTTCGCGCCCAGTTCGACAGGACCGGTCGGCGTGTGATCAGCCATAGGAATACCCCTTCGAAGACATCTTGGAGGCACATAGCGAAAAGCTGGACGCAGAGCAATGGCGCTATTGCCGCATCGCCCGGCACAACAGCCTCAAAGGAAAGTTGAAGACCGCGACCCCGACCGGCCCGCTGGCAGTGAAGGGGCGATGACGGCCTTCAGACCTTCAGCCGCCGAGATGCGGGAACAGTCCGAGCAGGCCGGCGATGATCAGATAGAGCGCGACGATGTAGTTCAGCAGCCTGGGCATGACCAGGATCAGCACGCCGGCGATCAGCGAGATCAACGGGGTCAGCGTAAGCGCGGAAATGGTCATGTCGGGGGTCCTTTCCAAAAGCGGTGATCACCAATCCGTGGCGATACAATCTGCAGGTGGTGCCTGTCGCCCCTTACAACGCCGGCGCGCCCGGAAGGCTCCAGCCGACGCATGTCGCCGAAGAAAATGCCGCGGGTTTCGGCACGACGACAGGGGCAAAAAAGCCGCGGGGGTCAGGCCGCCTCGAAGTATTTGGCGGTCGGCAGGATGGTCAGCGGCGCCAGCTCGCCCCGCTTGGGGCGTTGGAAAAGCATGCGCTGTTCGAACGTCGTGGAGTTGAAGAACGGGAAGCGGTCCAGCGTCGCCTGCATGTTCTCGGAGCACTTCGACTGGAACAGATGCACGGGAACGGTCAGGCCGGGATAGTTCCGCGGCGGCACCGCCTGCTCCGATCGGAAGATGCGATGATAGAAGGCGGAATGCTCTTCCTTGATCGCCGTCAGGCAATAGGTCGGCTTGAAATGGCTGCAGGCAACCACCGCCAGCCTCAGCGTCACATAGGGCAGCACCCGCAGGCTGCTCGACCATTCGAGATCGGCGGCGAACCGGCTCGGATCGACGAAGGTCTCGCCGGCCGCCAGGCGCCGCGCCAGCACGTCGCCGAAGACATCGGTGCTGGGCGAAACTGGATGCTTCGCGTTGGCATGGTGAATTCTGATGGTGCTGACCAGCGAGCCGTCGAAGAACACGCCGAAGCGATAGCAATTGGGAAGGTCGTCGAAGCTGTCCTTCACCATGCGGGAAGCATCGGGCTTCACCATGCCGGCGTGAAGGTAGGAATTGTAGCGAAGCCGATAGATTGCCTCGAGGTCTTCGGCGCCGTCGCAAAGGCGATACTCGATGTGCTCCAGAACTTCCATGATGTGATCTGAAAACACCGAGGGACGCTGCTGACCCCTGGCTTTAGCCGCCGCCAGAGGCGTACCCACCAACTGAGCTTCCACTTTGTAAATCCTCGTGCCGCCGCAAGAGGACCATAGCGAACAGGCGAAAGAACCAGAAGCGAAATTCCGAGCTTTTGAGTTTACCCTAAATTAACGTTAACAAATGGTTAAACCCAAAGGATGCGCGGCTTCGGGGCGTTTCGCGGGATATTTCAGGTGGCGGCGAGCTTCGCGGCCGGCCGCAACTCAGCGGCGAAAGGCCAGGTCACGTTGGACATGGTCTCGATGCCCGACGCGCTCAGCGCGGCGCCGAAGAGGAAGCCCTGGACCAGGTCCGGCTTGACCGAATGCAGCAGGATCTTGAGCTGTTCGAAGGTTTCAACGCCTTCGACGGTGACGGTGAGACCGAGGATCCGCGTAAGATCGACGACGCCCTTCAGGAGGTCGAGCGAGCGCGGGTTCTGGGTGACGTCCATCAGGAACGAGCGATCGATCTTGATCTTGTCGAGCGGCAGCTTGTGCAGATAGCTCAGGCTCGAATAGCCGGTGCCGAAGTCGTCGAGGGCGATGCGCACGCCGAGTTGCTTCAGCTCCTCGATGTACTGCCGCGTCAGCGACTTGTCGTCGAGCAGCGCGGTTTCGGTGACCTGGATCTCCAGGCGGCCCGCCGCGAGCCCGGAAGCGGCCAGCGCGTCACGGACCTTCTGGATGACGTCGTGGTTGCGGAAATCCTTGGCGGACAGATTGACTGAGACGCTGGTCTGGTCCGGCCATTTGGCGCACTCGGCGCAGGCCGCCTGCAACACGAAGGTGCTGATCTCGGAGATGATGCCCATCTCCTCGGCCAGCGGGATGAAGATGCTCGGCGAAATCGGCCCGAGATCGGGATGATCCCAACGGCAGAGCGCCTCGCAGCTGGCGATGCGCATCGTGTGCATCGACACGATCGGCTGATAGACAACCCGCAGGCCCTTGCTTTCCACGGCGCTGCGCAGGTCAGCCTTCATCAGCTGGCGGTTGCGGAAGGCGGCGTCCATCGACGCCTCGAACAGCCGCCAGTTGTTCTTGCCGAGCTCCTTGGCCTTGTAGAGCGCAAGGTCGGCCTTGACGATCATGGCATCGACGTCGGTGTCCGCGACCTTGGACAGCACGGCGCCCGCGCTGGCCTGGATGCGCAGCCCGTGACCGGCGACGTCGACTTCACCCTGCAGGTCGGCGAATATCTGGTCGAGCAGGCCGGTCAGATGGCTCTCGTCCTCGATGCGATCGAAGAAGATCATGAACTCGTCGCCGCCGAAGCGGCTGACGGTGATGCCTTGCCCGGCTACGGCTGCCAGCCGTTCCGCCACGGCGTAGATCAGGCCGTCGCCAACGGGATGGCCGAGCGTGTCGTTGACGCTCTTGAAATCGTCGAGGTCGACCACCGACAGGCCGCACAGGCGATCCCGGTCGCCAGAGGCCATCAGTTCCCCGACGAGCTCATGGAAATAGGCGCGATTGGGCAGGCCGGTGAGGTTGTCGTAGCGCGCCATGAAGCGGATCTTTTCCTCCGCCTCGACACGCGCAGTGACGTCCTCGAAGGTGATGACGCCAAGGTCCTGGCTGCCTTCGCGCGCCGAGAATTCGAAGTGCTGGCCGTTGGAGAAGGACACCAGCACCTTGCGGTCGCGTCCTTCGCGCAGCGCGCGCGTCAGCTGCGCCTCGACATAGCGGCAGTCCTTCGGCGCCAGCATGCCGCCGGCAACGCCGCGCATCAGCAGCGAATGGATCGACCGCCCGAGCAGTTGCTCCGGCGATTTCAGCGACATCAGATGGGCGGCCTCGGCATTGCCGACCACCACCTTGCCGTCCGGGCCAAGCATGACCAGGCCATGCGACATGGTGTTGAGGGCGCGGTTGAAGCGCTGCGCGAGCTGCCTGGCCTGCTTGTGCCCGACGACGGCCGAGAACAGCACATTGCGGACGTGGTCGGCACTGCCCTTGATGATGAACATGAACGGGATGATCAGCAGGCCGAGCACGACATAGGGGATGTCGACCCTGAGAATGAGGGCGGCAGCGATAGGTCCGACGAAGGTCACTGCGAAGATCATGACCATGCGCGGCGAGCCGTAATTTCGGCCAACGACGGTCACCAGGGAGGCCAGCGTTACCGACAACGCGCCGATCTCGGCATAGGAATCCGAGTAGACATAGATGGATATGAAGCAAAAAATCCCCAGCAGCAGCCCTTGCAGGCTACCCTTCAGGATGTACTCGCGCTCCCATTTCGTCGCATCGGCGGCGTCGCGAATCTCGCCGCCCGAGCGATGGAAGCGCCGCAGGCTGAAGTAGCGCCAGACGCCGACGCCGAGCAACGCGCCGGCGAGCGCCAGGAAAACCGGCTGGCCGTTGCGCCAGTAGACCATGAGGCTGACGACGGCGTGGCAGCTCGCGCCGATGACCAGCATGTGCGCGTTGTCGAACAACGAGCGCACAAACTGGATATAAACATCCACAGGGATGTTATCGGTTTTTGTTCTGCCCATTACTGGCGCCCATTGAGCCCCAGCCTTGCCATAGTCCCATTAAAAAATCTTTAGCCTGGGCTGAAACGCCTGGTTTCCGGGCGCTTTTGGGGTCACTCGGCGGCCTGCAGTTCCGACCTTGCCGGCGCTTTCGCCAGGCGCTCCAGCAGTCTCGAACGCTCGCCGGCGGCCTTTTCGGCGCTCACCTGCCGGACGTGGCCGTAGCCGCGGATCAGCGCCGGCACCGAGGCAAGCGCGGTGGCCGCCTCGATTCTGCCAGGCGCCAGCGCGCCGGCGATCAACTCCAGGTCGGCCTCGTACTGTGCCAGGAGCTGCCGCTCCATGCGCCTTTCCGCGCTGTGGCCGAAGATGTCGAAAGCCGTGCCGCGTAAGCCTTTCAGCGCCGCAAGCAGGCGAAACCCCTTCATCATCCAGGGGCCGAAATTCGATTTCCTCGGGCGGCCGCCATTGCCGCGCCGGCCCAGCATCGGCGGCGCCAGATGGAATTCGAGCTTGTCGTAGCTCTGGAACTGTTTCGATAGCTCGGCGGCGAAGGTGCCGTCGGTATAGAGGCGCGCCACCTCGTATTCGTCCTTGATCGCCATCAGCTTGAACAGGTTCCGGGCGGCGGCCTCGGTCACCACCGTCGAGCCAGGCGCCGCCTTGCCCTCGGCCTGGCGCAGCGCGGCGAGCCTTTGGGCATAGCGCTTGCCGTAGGCTGGGTTCTGATAGGCGGTGAGGAAGGCGACGCGGCGGGCGATGATCTCGTCCAGCGTCTCGGAGGGCGCGGCGGCCGCCTTGCCCGGCTGGCTGACGAGGCCGCGCACGAAATCCGGCTCATGCGCGGCGCGGCGGCCCCAGCGGAACGCGGCGACGTTCATCGCCACTGCCTCGCCATTGAGCTCGATCGCCTTCTCGACCGCCTCGGCCGACAGCGGCAGCCCGCCATGCTGGAAGGCGAAGCCGAGCATGAACATGTTGGCGCCGAGCGAGTTGCCGAACAATTGGGTGGCGGTGCGGGTGGCGTCGAAGAAATGCGCCTTGCCGTCGCCTGCGGCAGTGCGGATCGCCTTTTTCAGCCGCTCGACCGGCAGCGAGAAGTCGGCGGAGCGGGTGAATTCGCCGGGCATGATCTCGGCGGTGTTGGCGAGGAAGATCGTATGGCCCTCGCGCACCGCCGCCAGCACCTTCTGCGCGCCCGACACGACGAGGTCGCAGCCGAGCACCAGGTCGGCCTTCCCCGCCGAAACGCGGATGGCGTGGATCTCGTCCGGCGTGCGTGCGATGCGCACATGGGTGAACACCGAGCCGCCCTTCTGGGCGAGGCCGGCCATGTCGATCATGCCGCAGCCCTTGTCCTCGAGATGCGCCGCCATGCCGAGCACCGCGCCGATGGTGACGACGCCGGTGCCGCCGACGCCGTCGATGATCCCGGCCCATCCCTGCGCGCCGAGGGGGAACTCGGCCGGGGCGGGCACGCCATGGAGCGGGTCGGTCCTGCCGGCGATGCCCTCGGCCTTTCTGATCTTGGCGCCGTGCACGGTGACGAAAGACGGGCAGAAGCCGTTGACGCAGGAGAAATCCTTGTTGCAGCTCGACTGGTCGATGCGCCGCTTGCGGCCGAATTCGGTCTCGACCGGCTGGATCGACACGCAGTTGGATTGCACCCCGCAATCGCCGCAACCCTCGCACACCAGCTCGTTGATGAAGATGCGTTTGTCGGGGTCGGGGAAGGTGCCGCGCTTGCGGCGGCGGCGCTTCTCGGCGGCGCAGGTCTGGTCGTAGAGAAGCACGGAGATGCCCTTGACCCCGCGCAATTCGCGCTGGACGAGGTCGAGGTCGTCGCGGTGATGGATGGTCGCGCCTGCCGGGAAGTCGGCCTTCCCCGCGTATTTGTCCGGCTCGTCGGTGACGATGGCGATGCGCTCGACGCCTTCGGCCCGCACCTGCCTGGCGATCATGTCGACGGTCAGCCCGCCCTCATGCGGCTGGCCGCCGGTCATGGCCACAGCGTCGTTGTAGAGGATCTTGTAGGTGATGTTGGCATCGCTCGACAGCGCGAAGCGGATCGCCAGCGCGCCGGAGTGATTGTAGGTGCCGTCGCCGAGATTCTGGAAGATGTGGTCGCGTTTCGAGAATGGCGCCTGGCCGACCCACTGCGCGCCTTCGCCCCCCATCGCGGTGAAGCCGACGGTGTTCCTGTCCATCCACAGCGCCATGAAATGGCAGCCGATGCCGGCGGCGGCCAGCGACCCGTCCGGCACCTTGGTCGAGGAATTGTGCGGGCAGCCGGAGCAGAAGAAGGGCGTACGCGAGCCGATATCGACTGTATCGGCGAGCATGGCCTGGAACTGGCGCAGTTTCGCCACCCGCGCCGCGATCTCTTCCGACGGGCCGATGGTGCGCAGGATCCGCTCGCCGAGCGCGATCGCGATCTCGTTCGGATCGAGCGCGCCCTTGGCCGGGAACAGCCAGTCGCCGCGCTCGTCCTTCTTGCCGACGATCGCCGGCTGGCTGGCGGTGCCGTAGAGGCTTTCGCGCAGTTGCACCTCGATCAGCGAGCGCTTCTCCTCGACGACGACGATGGTGTCGAGGCCGCGGGCGAAGTCGGCGACATGCTGCAGGTCGAGCGGCCACGGGCAGCCGACCTTGAACAGCCGGATGCCGATGCGGTTGGCCGCCGCCTCGTCGATGCCGATATCCTCCAGCGCCTGGCGTACGTCGAGATAGCTCTTGCCGATGGTGATGACGCCGAGCTTCGGATTGCGGCCGCCGGAATAGATGATGCGGTTCAGCCCGTTGGCGTGGATGAAGGCGGAGGCCGCGTTGCGCTTGTACTCATGCAGCCGCTCCTCCTGGCCGAGCATATCGATCTCGTGGCGGATGTTGAGGCCGCCGGGCGGCATGTCGAACGGCGGCACCACGATGTTCAGCCGCCCCAGCGAGGCGTCGACGGAGGCCGTCGATTCGATGTTGTCCTTGACGCATTTGATCGCCGCCCAGGTGCCGGCGAAGCGCGACATGGCGAAGCCGTAGAGCCCGTAGTCGATGATCTCCTGGACGCCGGCCGGGTTGAGGATCGGCACCATCGTGTCGACGAACAGGAATTCGGTGGCGTGCGCGTTGGTCGACGATTCGGCCATGTGGTCGTCGCCCATCAGGGCAAGCACGCCGCCATGCTTCGACGAGCCGGCGAGGTTGGCGTGGCGGAACACGTCGCCGGAGCGATCGACGCCCGGCCCCTTGCCGTACCAGACCGAAAAGACGCCGTCATGCGTGCCTTCGCCCAGCAATTCGGCCTGCTGCGTGCCCCAGCAGGCGGTGGCGGCAAGCTCTTCGTTGAGGCCGGGCTGGAAGACGATGTCGGACTGCGCCAGCTGCTTCTTGGCCCTCCACAGCTGCATGTCGAGGCCGCCGAGCGGCGAGCCGCGATAGCCGGAGACGAAGCCGGCGGTGTTCAACCCCGCGCGGCGATCGCGCTCGCGCTGCATCAGAAGCATGCGGATGACGGCCTGCGCGCCGGAAAGGAAGATGCGCTCCTTGCCAAGGTCGAACTTGTCGTCGAGCGCGACGTCATGCAGCGTCATCAGGCATTTCCTTCGCGGAGGGCGCACGGAATCGCGCGGCCTACGTCGGAGTGGGACGCCGCAGTCTTTCTCCCCTTGCCGGAGAGGTCAAACGAAATCGCAGGTGCCAGACGACGCGCAACAAACGGTCAAATCGGCGGCGGTTGACGCATGCAACGGCACCGGGGGCGGTTCAGCCGAGCACGAAAATTCCGGCCCCTGAACCTCAGGCGGCCTTCGAGCAATCGGGCTTGGGCTCGCCCGGCAGCTTGCCGTCGACATGGCCGATCATGTCCTTGTTGAGCTCGTAGACCGGCCCGACCACCAGCGGACGGTCCGGCAGCACCGACTGATCCATCGACGAAGTCAGCGTCGTCTCGAAGCTCTGCAGCAGCGTGCCATTGGCGTCCTCGATGCGGATCGAGATCGAATAGGGCTTGTCCTTGACCACGCAGGTGAGCGGCGGACTGGTCAGCGTTATATGCGGCAGCTTGGGCCAGATCTTCTGGTTGACGATGATCGGATCTCCCCCGGCCGGGTTCTGGAAGCTGACCACGGCAACCTGGCCTTCTCCCATCGGCCGCAGCGGGTTGAGGGTGACGACATAGGTGGCGATGCCCAGCCGGTAATTGAACTCGAACAGCTTGCCGGAAATAGCGAACAGCTGCTCCTTGCCGGAATCGCGGCAGGCGCCAAGCATTGCCACCGCCAGCAGAGCGGCGCCGAGAACGATCGAGCGCGAATTTTTCCTAGACATCGGTAGCCTCCCTGGCCGCCGTGCGGCGGCGGTAATAACGGTTTGCCTTTTGCCGGTTGCCGCACACCGCCATGTCGCACCAGAGGCGACTGGAATTGCGGCTGCGGTCGACGAACAGCCAGCTGCAGTTGGGACAGATCCTGAGCCGCGCGACCGTCTCCTCGCGCAGCAGCGACAGCGCCGAGACGGCCAGCGCCGACTCGAAGGCCATCGGTGTCGCCGGGTCGCCGAACGGCTGCCCCGAAGCGCCGATTTCGGTGCGGCTTTGCGCCAGTCCGTCGGCGCAGGCCGCCAGGAAATCGGGCAGGTCGCCGGTGGCGATCGCGCCCTTTGCCACCGCGTTGCGGAACAGGCGGTCGGTGGTCTCGCGGATCGACAGCACCACCGGTGCGATCGCCTCGGGCGCCGGCGCTTCCAGCTTGCGACCGCCGAGCTCGCTGGCGCGGAAGCCGCTCGCCGCCTCGGCGAAACGGGCGATCTCGGCCGGATTGTCGAAACGGTCGAAGGTCTTCTCCGGGTCGTTGCGCAGCACGACGGTGTTCGCGGTGTCGAGCGCGAGAATGCCGCCGGTGAAGCGGTGCGGGGTCCAGGATACCGTCATGACAGAAACCTAACCGATAAATCGCGTTTGACAAGTTAGATTCCGAATGCAACGTTCCGCGCAGGGTTGCGAGTTGCCGCTGCCCCTGTTTCGAGCATGTCGTTGCCCCAAAACCGCTAGGCACTTTTGGGCGACATGCTCCGAGGTCTGCGCATGCTCTATTTCTTCCAGCAGGTTCTGAACGGGCTGCATTCGGGCGCGCTCTATGCGCTTCTCGCCTTCGGCTATGTACTGACCAACGGCATCCTGCACCGCACCAACCTCGCCTATGGCGCGGTCTTCGCCTTCTGCGGCCACACAATGATCCTGACCGCCGCCTTCGGCTACCAGGCGCTTTGGCTGACGCTCTATGCCTCTGTCGCGCTCGGCGTGTTTGCGGCCTTCCTCTATGCGGCGCTGATCAGCCGCGTCCTGTCGCGCAACGTCTTCGAGCCGCTGGCCGACCGCTCGCCCAACGCCATCGTGGTGACGACGCTGGGCGTATTGCTGGTGCTTTCGGAGTCAAGCCGCATCGCCGCCGACACGCACGACCTGTGGCTGCCGCCGATGCTGGCCGTGCCGGTCGTCTTCGCCGAGCACGACGGCTTCAAGGCGACGCTGACGCTGATCCAGCTGCTCGACTGCGCCGCCGTGCTGGCGGCCATCGCGCTTGCCGCCTGGGCGTTCGCCCGCTCCCGGTTCGGACGCTCCTGGCGCGCCGTCTCCGACGATCCCAGGGCGGCGGCGATGTGCGGCGTCGACGTGCGCTCGGTCTTCCGCCAGGCGGTTCTGCTCGGCGGCTTCTGCGCCGCGCTCGCCGGCGTGCTGGCCGGCATCTACTATGGCAACATCAGCTTCGGCACCGGCCTGGTCTACGGGTTGAAGGTGCTGTTCGTGACGGCGGTCGGCGGCTATCTCTCGCCGCCTCGCGCCGCGCTCGGTGCCGCCGCCTTCGGCATGGCCGAATCGCTGTGGGCCGGCTATTTCCCGCTCGAATGGCGCGATGCCTGGATGTATCTGTTCCTCGTCGCCATGCTGGTGCTGATCGGCGCCGGCCGCGACCAGCAGAAAATCGCCTGACCTATCAGACTTTGGTTGCATCGTGCCCCGCTAGCCGGCGGTTTGCCGGCGTCCCCGTCTCACAACCATGTTGACCGCCCCTCTGCCGTGTTGACCCGCCGTGCCACGCACGGCATACCGTTGGGCCACTGCGGCACGTCGGAAAATAAGGGGAGCCGGCGCGCCTCCGACATTTTGAATTGCGCATCGCGATTTCCGGAAATCGAAACCGATTTTCGGGCCGATGCGCGGAGGGAGGAAATGCATGGCAGGGCTGCTCGCTCTATCCAGAACGATCGACCGTGTGAACGAGTTCATCGGCAGATGGGTGTCGTGGCTGATCCTGCTGGCGATCCTGGTCAGCGCCGGCAACGCGATCATCCGCAAGGTCTTCGACATATCGTCGAACGCGTGGCTTGAATTGCAATGGTATCTGTTCGGCGCCGCCTTCATGCTGGCCGCCGCCTATACGCTGAAGCAGAACGACCATATCCGCATCGACATCGTCTACGGCATGTTCTCGCGCCGGGTGCAGCACTGGATCGACCTGCTCGGTCACATGCTGTTCCTGATGCCGTTCGTCACCCTGATGGTGATCTATTTCGTGCCCTATGTGTCGCTGTCCTTCCGCAGCGGCGAAATGTCGACCAATGCCGGCGGGCTGATCGTCTGGCCGGCGAAGGCGATCCTGCTTGTCGGCTTCTTCCTGCTGGCGCTGCAGGGCATCTCCGAGATCATCAAGAAGATCGCCATCATGCGCGGTGACATGGACGATCCCAATCCCTTCATATCGGCGCATGAACAGGCCGAACTCGAGGCGAAAGCACTCGCCGAAGAAGCCAAGGCGCTGGCCGGCGAGGTGCGCCCATGATCGAGTTCATCGCCCAGAACATGGCGCCGATCATGTTCGCCTCGCTGATCATCTTCCTTTTGATCGGTTACCCCGTCGCCTTCTCGCTCGCAGCCAACGGCCTTTTGTTCTTCTCCATCGGCGTCCTGCTGTCGCCCTATTCGGGCGGCTCGATAAACCTGGCCTGGCCCCTGCTGCATGCGCTGCCCGACAATTTCTACGGCAGCCGGGTGATGTCGAACGACACGCTGCTGGCGATCCCGTTCTTTACCTTCATGGGCATCGTGCTGGAGCGATCCGGCATGGCCGAGGACCTGCTCGACACGATCGGCCAGCTGTTCGGGCCGATCCGCGGCGGCCTTGCCTATGCCGTCATCTTCGTCGGCGCGCTGCTAGCGGCGACCACCGGTGTCGTGGCGGCGTCCGTCATCGCCATGGGCCTGATCTCGCTGCCGATCATGCTGCGCTACGGCTATGACCGCCGTGTGGCGTCGGGCGTCATCGCGGCGTCGGGCACGCTCGCCCAGATCATCCCGCCCTCGCTGGTGCTGATCGTGCTCGCCGACCAGCTCGGCCGCTCCGTCGGCGACATGTATGCCGGCGCGCTGATCCCCGGCCTCGTGCTCACCGGCATCTACATGCTCTACATCCTGATCATGTCGATCGTCCGGCCGAAATCGATGCCGGCCCTGCCGCTCGAAGCCCGCACCCTCGGCCATGGCGTGGTGTCGCTGATCGTGGCGCTGGCGGTTGCGGTCGCTGTGTCCTACGCCGCCTATCGCTATCTGGCGCCGGCGCATGGCGACAATGCCGACATTCTCGGCGCCTGCGTCGGCGTGATCCTGATCTATGTCGTGGCGATTGCCGACAAGGGCCTGAACATCAACATGATGTCCCGGCTGGCGCAGCAGGTGATCATCGTGCTGATCCCGCCGCTGGCGCTGATCTTCCTGGTCCTCGGCACCATCTTCCTTGGCATCGCCACCCCGACCGAGGGCGGCGCCATGGGCTCCGTCGGCGCATTGATCATGGCGGCGGCAAAGGGGCGGCTGTCGCTGGATGTGATCAAGCAGGCGCTGACCGCGACGACCAGGCTGTCCTCCTTCGTGCTGTTCATCCTGATCGGCGCGCGCGTCTTCTCGCTGACCTTCTACGGCGTCAACGGCCACCTCTGGGTCGAGCATCTGCTCACCTCGCTGCCGGGCGGCGAGGTCGGCTTCCTGATCGGCGTCAACGCGCTGGTCTTCGTGCTTGCCTTCTTCCTCGATTTCTTCGAGCTCGCCTTCATCATCGTGCCGCTGTTGGCGCCCGCCGCCGACAAGCTCGGCATCGACCTGATCTGGTTCGGCGTGCTGCTCGGCGTCAACATGCAGACCTCCTTCATGCATCCGCCCTTCGGCTTCGCGCTGTTCTACCTGCGCTCGGTCGCCGCGCGCGTGCCCTATCTCGACCGCATCACCGGCAAGCAGATCGCGCCGGTCACCACCGGCCAGATCTATTGGGGCGCGGTGCCCTTCGTCTGCATCCAGGTGATCATGATCGGGCTCACCATCGCCTTCCCGCAGATGGTGATGCACTACAAGGGCGCGGCGGTTGATCCGGGCACGATCGACATCCAGTTGCCGCAGATGCCGGGCCTGTCGCCGCTCGGCACGCCGCCGGCGGATGGCGCCGCCGCTCCGGCCTCTGGCGGGGCGGCACCGGCACCGCCGGCCACCGACCTGTCCCAGCCACCGAGCTTCGGCGACACGCCGCCCGCCACGCCGGCGGCACCGGCGCCCGATCTGTCGCAGCCGCCGAACTTCAATTGATGGGGGAGGCCCGACAGTTATGAAAGCGGTTCGCCTCGAGGCTGTCGGCAGCATAGCGCTGCGCGAGGTCGACAAGCCGTCGGCCGGTGCGGACGATCTGCTGGTGCGGATCGAGGCCTGCGGCGTCTGCGGCACCGATCGCCATCTCTTCCACGGCGAGTTTCCTTGCAAGCCGCCGGTAACGCCCGGGCATGAGTTTTCGGGCATCGTCGAGGCGGTCGGGGCGTCGGTGATCGGCTTCTCCGTCGGCGACCGCGTCACCGGCGATCCCAACATCGCCTGCGGACGATGCCCGCATTGCCATGCCGGGCGGGTCAACCTCTGCCGCAATCTCAATGCCATCGGCATTCATCGCGACGGCGGCTTCGCCGATTATGTCGTGATGCCGCAGAAGCAGGCCTTCCTTCTGCCGGCGAGCCTCAAGCCGACGCATGGCGCATTCTGCGAGCCGTTGGCGTGCTGCCTGCACGGCGTCGACCTCGCCGCGATCAAGCCGGGCGGCTCGGTCGTCGTGCTCGGTGGCGGCGTCATCGGCCTGCTCACCGTGCAATTGGCAAGGCTTGCCGGGGCGAAGACCATCGTGCTGTCGACACGCCAGGCCTCGCGCCGCGCGCTCGCCGAGGAGCTCGGCGCGACGGCCTCAGTCGATCCAGGCGCCGGCGACGTTATCGATGCCATTGCCGGACCAGACGGGCTGGTGCCGGGCGGTGCCGACGTGGTGTTCGAATGCGCCGGCGTGCGCGATACGGTCGAGCAGTCGTTGCGGCTGGCGAAGGCCGGCGGCACCGTCGTCATCGTCGGCGTCGTGCCGCAAGGCATGCAGGTCGTGTTCGAGCCCTTCGACCTGCTATTTCGCGAATTGAAGGTTCTGGGCTCCTTCCTCAACCCCTACACCCACGGCCGCGCCGCCGGGCTCATCGCCTCGGGCGCGATCGAGGTCGACCGGCTGATATCGAGACAGGTATCGCTCGAGGAGGCGCCGGCGGTGATCGCCAATCCGCCCGCGCCGGGCGAGGTCAAGGTGCTGGTGGTGCCAGGCTGAACCAGGCGCCTGCAAAGCCCGGGGCGATCAGTCGCCGAAGTCTACGCCGCCCCTCATCCCCTGCCAGAACCTTCTCCCCGTATAGTGACGGGGAGAAGGGGCTAATCCCAGCCTACAGCTTGCCCTGGCGCTGCTGGACCATCATGAAGGTGTCGTAGTTGTACTCGGCCACCTGGGCCCAGAGATAGTGCTCCTTGCGGAAGCCCTTGATCGACTCCCAGATCTTCTTGAACGGCGCGTTCGAGGCTTCCATCTCGGCGTAAACCTCGTTCGCCTTCTCGAAGCAGGCGGCCATGATCTCCTGGCTGAACGGCTGCAGCTTGGCGCCGCCGGCCACCAGCCGCTTCACCGCCGCCGGATTGAGGAAGTCGTATTTCTGCAGCATGTTGGCGTCGGTTGCCTGCGCCGCGGTCCGCACCAGCGATTTGTAGGACGCCGGCAGCTCTTCATACTTGGCCTTGTTGAACATCAGGTGGACGGTCGGGCCGCCTTCCCACCAGCCGGGATAGTAGTAGTAGGGCGCGACCTTGTAGAAGCCGAGCTTCTCGTCGTCATAGGGGCCGACCCATTCCGCGGCGTCGATGGTGCCTTTCTCCAGCGCCGGGTAGATGTCGCCGCCGGCGATCTGCTGCGGCACGACGCCGAGCTTGGCCACGACCTTGCCGGCAAAGCCGCCGATGCGCATCTTCAGGCCGGAGAGGTCGGCGACGGTGTTGATCTGCTTGCGGAACCAGCCGCCCATCTGCACGCCGGTATTGCCGCCCGGCAGGCCGAAAAGCCCCTGCGTGGCGAGGAATTCGTTGAACAGGTCGATGCCGCCGCCATGATAGTGCCAGGCATTGATGCCGCGCGCGTTGAGCGAGAACGGCACCGCCGCGCCCAGCGCCCATGTCGGGTCCTTGCCCCAGTAGTAGTATGCAACGGTATGGCAGGCCTCGACGGTGCCGGCGGCGGTCGCATCCGCTGCCTGCAGGCCGGGAACCAGCTCGCCGGCGGCGAACACCTGGACCTGGAAATTGCCGTCGGTCGCTTCCGACAGCATCTTGGAGAACACTTCGGCGCCGCCATAGATCGTGTCGAGCGACTTCGGGAAGGACGACGCCAGCCGCCACGTCACCTTCGGATTGGATTGGGCGATTGCCGGAGCGGCAAGCGTGGCCGCCGCCGCCGCGGCGCCGACGCCGGTCACGCCGGCCTTGCGGATGAATGAACGACGATCCATGAAGTTCCTCCCTTTTGGATCAACAGACCAACATTCGGGGGAATCCTCGATACCCCGGCTCGGCCTGGGCGAGACAATACACGGGCGACAGGTCGAGTCCAGCGCGGCGGCGGCGCCTGGCAGCTGCATTGCCGGGAAATCCGCGGGCTTGGGCAAGAACCTGCAACTATAGTCTAACGGCCAGCGGCGTGGCCCATACGACGCGCCGAAACTTGTCATGGAAAAGCGCCTTGGGATCGCCTATTTTGTAGGCAGAATAGTTCCTTAGCTCTCAACGGAAACCGGATCCAAAATGCAGCAGCCGCTCGTCGCCATCTCGACCGACGTCCGCCAATTCGACAACTACACCTGGCATGCTGCCCCGCAGCAATATCTGGAAGCCGCGCTCGTCGGCGCCGGCGTGTTTCCGCTGCTGGTGCCGTCTTTTGGCGACCGGCTCGACTTCGACGAACTCTTGTCGTCGGTCGACGGGGTCATGGTCACCGGCTCGAAGTCCAATGTGCATCCCTCGCTCTACGGCGGCGATGCCAGCGAGCGGAACGGCCCCTACGATCCGGCCCGCGATTCGACCACGCTGCCGCTGATCCGCAAGGCGATCGAGCGCGGTGTGCCGCTGCTCGCCATCTGCCGCGGCATCCAGGAACTGAACGTGGCGCTGGGCGGCACGCTGGGCACCGAGATCCAGGAGCGCGAGGGATCGCTCGACCACCGCGCGCCGGTGAGCGACAATCAGGACGAGCGCTTCGCCATCCACCAGACGATTTCGATCAAGCCGGGCAGCTGCCTCGCCGGCGTCTTCGGCGCGGGCGAGATCAAGGTCAATTCACTGCATCGCCAGGGGATCGACCGGCTCGGGTCGAAACTGCAGGTCGAGGCGCTCGCCGCCGACGGGACGGTCGAGGCGGTGTCGGTTCGCGACGCTCGCGCGTTCGCGGTCGGCGTTCAGTGGCATCCCGAATATTGGGTCAAGTCGGACGACAATTCGGCCAGGATTTTCCGCGCCTTCGGCGATGCCGTGCGCCTGCATGCGGCGGCGAAAGCCGGCGTCCGCGCGGCGGCGGAGTAGGTCTGCCCAACCTCAGTCGTGGTTCAGCGCCAGAAGCGGCGTGACCGGCGCGTAGGATTCGTAGCCGTCGCCATCGGCCACGCTGAAGGTGACGATCGGATCGATGCCGTTCGCGCTGAAGGCGACCGTGCCGTCGGCCTCTTCGCGCCAGAATTTCGCCCGCTCGATGCCAGGCAAAAGCTTGCGGCAGTTGGGGCCGACCGTCAGCAGCGTCAACCCGCCCGACACTTCGGCGCCGCGCCGGACGGCGCAAGCCGCTTCGTCGCCATTGGCCGTCAATCGGTAGGTGCTGGACGGGGCCGTTTCGCCGGCGATGCTTTCGCCGCTGCCGGCGCGAAAGTGCTGGGCGCCACCCGCCACCGCGGCAACCGCCACCACAACGGGAAGTACTTTCACCCTGTCTCTCCGTACATTTAAGCGCCCCGGCGCGCCTCAAACCTGGCCGACCATTCGGCCTGCCTATGCATAACGAAGTATGCATAGTGATTCCAAATGGTTAACCGTTCGCTAAGAAATATGGCCGGGCCGACCGGGGTCAACCGCGCGGCTTGACCTCAACCGTCTCCGGCACCGGGGTCAGCGGCCGGCGCTCGCTGAACCAGGAGATGAGATTGTCGACGCACAGATCCGCCATGGCGCGACGTGTGTGCTCCGACGCCGAGCCGACATGAGGAAGCAGCGAAGTGTTCGGCGCTTCGAGCAGCGCCCTCGGCACGTTCGGTTCGTCGGCAAAGACATCGAGTCCGGCGGCGGCGATGGTGCCGTTGGCAAGGGCGGCGGCAAGCGCAGCCTCGTCCACCGTGCTGCCGCGGCCGATGTTGACGAAGACGCCGTTCGGGCCGAGCGCCGACAGGATCTCGGCATTGATCGCCTTCTCCGTCGCGGCGCCGCCCGGCGCGATGCAAATCAGCGTGTCGACCGCCTCGGCCAGGCCTTTCAGGGTCGCGTGGTAGCCGTAGGGCAGGCCCTCAACCTTGCGGCGGTTGTGGTAGGAGACCGGCAGCGCGAAAGCCTCCAGCCGGCGGGCGACCGCGAGGCCGATGCGGCCCATGCCGAAGATGCCAACGCTGCGGCCGCGCAAGGTGAGCCGGCTCAGCGGGTAGTGGCCGGTCTTCACCCAGCCGCCGTCGCGCAGCCATTTCTCCGCGGCGTACATTTCGCGCACGGTGTTGATCAGCAGACCGATCGTGGTGTCGGCGACCTCCTCGGTCAGCACGTCCGGCGTGTTGGTCACCATGATGCCGTTTTGCCCGGCATGGCGGGCGTCGACCGAATCGTAGCCGACGCCGAAATTCGCGATGATCTCGAGCCGGGGCAGTGCGTCCATCAGGGCTGCGTTGATGCCGCCGAAGCAGGCGATGCCGCGCACCGTCTCGCGCATCTCGTCGGTGACCAGCGACGGATCGGCCCGCTCGATCCCGATCCGCCGGAACGTGCGATCGATGCGGCCGACGGCATGGTCGTTGAAATGGCCGGGCACCAGGATGGCGACCGGCTGCTGTTCGGTCTTGGTCATGCCCGCTCCACCGGCTTGCCGGTCGACTGGCGCACATGCAGTTCCGGCTTGATCAGTTCCTGCGACGGCCGCACCGTCTGTCCATTCAGCTTGTCGAGCAGCGCGCTGGCGGCGCGGCGGCCGACCTCGCGCTGGCCGTTCCAGACCGTCGTCAATGCCGGTGTCGCGATTGCCGCCTCCTCGAGATCGTCATAGCCGGTGACCGAGATGTCGACGCCCGGCACCAGGCCGGCGCGGGCGATGCCGTTCATCAGGCCGATGGCGACGAGATCGTTCCAGCAGCAGGCGGCGGTCGGCTTGTCTTTCAGCGCCAAGAACTGGCCGGCGGCCTCGAACCCGGCCTGTTTGGTGCGCGGGCCGGCGATGCGCCAGGACGGCCTGACCTCCAGCCCCGCCGCCTCCATGGCGTTGAGATAACCCTGGTAACGGTCGCGGCCGGTCGACGTCTGGTCGGTGCCGCCGATCATGGCGATGCGCTTGTGGCCGAGCGAGATCAGGTGGTTGGTGGCCAGCGCCGTGCCATAGGCGTCGTCGCCGCGGAAGACCGGCACGTCGGCCCCGGCGACGCTGCGCGCGATCAACACCGCCGGCAGGCCGTTGTCCTCGGCCATGACGATGTCCTCGGCCGGCGTGCCGATGGCCGGCGACATGATGACGCCGTCGGCGCCGAGCTGCAGCAGCGTGTCGATGAAGGTGCGCTGCTTTTCGAGCTGGTCGTAGTGGTTGGACAGGATGAAGGTCTGCCGGCTGCGGTCGAGCTCGCTTTCGATCGAACGCAGGATCTCGGCGAAGAACGGGTTCATGATGTCGTGCACGACGACGCCGACAATGCCTGAGCGCGAGGTGCGCAGGCTGGCGGCGCGGCGATTGTAGATATAGCCGATGGCGCGGGCGTGTTCCTTGATGCGGTCGCGTGTGCTGCCCGCCACCAGCGGGCTGTCGCGCAGCGCCAGCGACACCGTGGCCGTGGACACACCGAGCGCATCCGCGATCGTCGAAAGCTTGATCTTCTGTGCCAGCCCTTCGCTCCCCGAACCGATTTAAACTGTTTAAAGGCGGCTCTTATGCCATCGATCCCCGGCAAATCAAAGTTTTTTTGCCAGGGCTTCGGCCTCTGCGTCCAGCGTCGCGCTGTTGCGCAGGCGAAGCCGGTGTTCGCGATGAATGATGTAAAGGCCGCTGGCGACGATGATGGCAGCCCCCAGCAGCGTCCAGCGGTCGGGAAACTGGTTGAAGATGATCCAGCCGGAAATGATCATCCACACCATCTGCGAATAGGGGTAGGGGGCGAGCGCCGTGGTGGTCGCCAGGCGATAGGCCTGCACCAGCAGCCAATGGCCGGTGGCGCCGAACACGCCGAGCATCAGGAGGATGAACCAGTGCCACCCGTCATGCGGCAACGACACTGAGAACGGCAGCATGGGCAACAGCAGCACGGTCGGCGCCAGTGCCGAGAACAGGATCAGGCTTTCCGAGCTTTCCGTAGCCGACATGCGGCGGGTCATGATGACATAGAAGCTGTTCGACAGCATCGAGCCGAGCGCGAAGAGATGGCCGATGCCGAACACGCCGACGCCCGGCCGGGTGATGATCAGCACGCCGACGAAGCCGGTGAGGATCGCCAGCCAGCGCCGCCAGCCCGCCCATTCGCCGAGCAGCGGACCGGCAAGCGCGGTGATCACCATCGGGCCGAAGAAGTAGATCGATGTCGTCTCCGCCAGTTGCAGGGTTCGCAGCGCGAAAATGTTGCACATGGTCGAGCCGAACAGGAACGCGCCGCGCAGGATATGCGCGGTCAGGTTCCTGGCGCGAAAACGCGACGGCTCGCGCCAGCCGCGCAGGAACACGCCGACAAGCAGCACATGAACGACGAAGCGAGCCCAGGCGACGATCAGCGCCGAGACGCCGGCCAGCACCAGATATTTGCTGCTGGTGTCGAGAAAGGTGAAGCAGACATACACGCACAGCATCAGCAGCATCGCCGCCGGCGGCGTTGCGCTGTCGTCTTGATTTTTGGGAATGCTCAAGGTCGGGCCGAGGAAAGGTAGACGCCACCTTTTGCGGCAATCGCCGCTGGCCGGCAAGCCAAAAGCGACTGGCCCAACAAGCGTCCCCGGACAGGCTCAGTCCAGGCGCTCCGTGGACCAGCGCCTGCGGGCTTCAATCATGACTGCATGCGGGCGCCCTTGACGATCTTGTCGACGAGCTTCTTCTCGGCACGCAGCGCGATGCCGACGACCCTGGCGTCATCGGGCGCGAATTCGGCGAAGACGGCGCGGTTGGCGGCGTCGTGCCCGGTCGAAAACATCTCCTCGACATAGGCCGATGTCGTCACGCCGCGCTCCAGCGCCCGGCGATGGATCGCATTCAGCGTCGGTCCGTCCGCCGACAGCACGATCACCGGCTGGATCGACAGCGGGTTGTAGATGTTGCCGGCACGGTCGCGGTAGGGCTCGCCGATGATCTCCGGGAACTGGGCAACGATGCCGCTGGTGAGGAAGGCGGTGACGTTGAGCTTTTGCCAGACGGCGAGATCGTCCCTGAGCACGATTGCAAATTTCGTATCGAACACCAAGATTCAAGTCTCCGGGAGGCGGCCTGTGACAGGCCTGGATGAAGCGATGCCACACGATCTAGCCGCGGAGCCTGTGCAGGGTCTTGAACGTTCGTGCTCGGGCGAGGTCACCGGGGACCGTATCGTGTCGGCGCCGGCAGGCACCGGCATCGAGCGCATCGAGGCGCGCTTCCACGGCAATGCCTTCGAATTGCACCGTCACGACACCTATGCCATCGGCGTCACGCTGCACGGCGTCCAGCGCTTCCGCTATCGCGGCGCGCTGCGGCACAGCCTGCCCGGCCAGGTGATCGTGCTGCATCCCGACGAGTTGCACGATGGCGGCGCCGGCACGGAGGACGGACTGCGCTACAGGATCCTGTATCTCGAACCGTCGCTGCTCATCGATTGCCTGCGCGGCGCGCCGCTGCCTTTCGTTGAGGATGCGGTGGTGAGTGATCCGGCGCTGCGCGGCACGCTGCTGTCGGCGCTGGCGCCGCTGGAGGAAGAATTGGACGAGCTGTTCGTCGCCGATTTCATCGCGCGGCTGGCGCGGAACCTCGGTCGACATGCCGGGCAGCCGGCGAAGCCGATGGGAAAGACGGCATGGCGCGCCGCAGCACTTGCGCGCGATTATCTCGAGGAGAATGCCGGGCGGCCGGTGCGGTCAGGTGAACTGGAAGCCGTTACCGGCCTCGACCGCTACGCGCTCTCGCGCCATTTCCGCGCCACTTACGCCACCAGCCCGCATCGCTTCCTTGTGATGCGCCGGCTGCAGCGGGCGCGCCGGATGATCGAGGCGGGCGAGCCGCTGGCCGAAATCGCCGTTGCCGCCGGCTTCAGCGACCAGAGCCATTTCAACCGACATTTCAAGAAGGCGTTCGGGCTAACGCCCGGGCGTTGGTCGAGCTTGGTTCGAAGCGCGACGCGCAGCGTCGTCGCTCAACCGCGAGACGCCCAGTGATAGCTCTCAGGCGCGACGTGCAGCGTCGTCGCCCTTCCGCTAAGCCGCCGATGCTTGGGTGCTACTTGGAGCGACCATGCTCACCGCGTCGCTCGTTAAAGGGCAACGCTGGCGCACTGCACCGCGACGACGCTGCGCGTCGCGCTTACGCGTCGCTGCGAGACGCGTCGCTCGTTAATCATCCAGCTCGGCGTCGTCGTCGATGAGCACCAGATCTTCGTTCGAAAGATTGGCTTCGACCCGGGCGAGCAGTTTGAACAGCGCCTTCTGGTCCTTCTTGTCGAGGCCCTTCAGCGCCTGCTTCTCGGTCTTCTTCACCGATTTCTCGATGGCGTGGATGATGTCGCGGCCGGTATCGGTGAGGAAGATGTGGGCCTGGCGGGCATCGGCGTTGGAGGCGCGCTTTTCGAGAAAACCCTGCGCCTGCAGCCGGTTGATGGTCTTGGTGATGGTCGGCGGGCGCACCCCCAGGCGGCCGGCGAGGTTGCCGGGCGTCTGGCCGTCCTCGCGGTCGAGCGCCAGCATGATCTGGTCCTGCCCGGCATAGAAACCATGCGCCAGAAGACGCGCTGCGAGCGCCGTGCGCGCCAGTCGCGCCGCCGAATGCAGCCGGCTCATTGTCGCTGTCTTGTCCGCCTTGGCCATGGTCATCCCTCTTCGGCCGAACCGGTGCCGACAGCATAGAGGCTGCCTGCCGGTTGGCAATCGACGATCAAAAAGAATCCGGCTTGCAGCACAGCTTTGCCGGCAAGCATTGCGATGTCCGCCGAGGTGATGCCAGATGTTTATTTCAGTTAGATGACAAACGACTTTTCCCCTGCGGGAAGGCTTTCCGGCGGGCGCGTCGAGGCGTGCAAAGCCGAGCCTCAGCCGGACTTCACCGCGACGACCAGCAGCGCCTGGTAGGCGTCCGCCGCCTCGCGCAAGGCCGCCTGCGCCAGCGGTCCCGCGCGTCTCGCGATGCCGTCCCGCGCATTCGACGTGTCGCGCTTGCCGGCGCGCTCGGCATAGGGCGGCACGGTCGCAAAGATCTGATCGCTGAGCGCGTCGGGGAAGAACAGCTGGCCGGTCATCGTCGAGCTGTCGTCCGGGAAGATCTTGAAGTGGATATGGGTGGTGCGGCCGCGATACCACCCGGGATAGATGGTGGCGAAGGACACGATGCCGCGTTCGTCTGTTTTCTGCCAGCCGCGCAGGAAAGTCTGGCCTGACGTGTCGACATCCTGGCCGTCGCCCTGGCCCGGAGCCGGAATAGTGGCCTTGCGCGTCGCAATGCCAGACATCGACCCGCGCCCCAGCCAGCGGCCGGCAGGTGGCATCGACCACCTGCAGCTTCACAGTCAGGCCGACACCGCTCTTTCCCTCGGCGATGTCGGCGCGTTCGAGCTTCGGGTCGAAGTAGAACGGCCCCTCGGTCGCCTCGGGCGTGATGGCGCAAACGCCGGCGCCGGCATCGAAAAGGGCAAGCCCGGCATAGGACGAAACCTGCGCCGCTGGCGCGGTGGACGGCATAAAGCTGCCGCCGCCGGCGGTGACGGCAATCAGGCCGAGCGCCCGGCGCCGGGAGATTGGCAAGGAAGCTCGCTTGTCGGACATCTGGCGCCTTTCCGGCCTGCTGCCTGGCCCATCGGTTTGCCGCGTGCAAATGCGTGGCACACACCCTATATGGAGCCGACACTCCCCTTTTCGAAGCCCGGATTTTCCGAGGCAGGAAGACTTTTCGAGGCAAGACATGAGCCAAGCGCAGACGCAGATCCCCGTAACCGTGCTGACCGGCTACCTCGGCGCCGGCAAGACGACCTTGCTCAACCGCATCCTGTCGGAGAACCACGGCAAGCGCTATGCCGTCATCGTCAACGAGTTCGGCGAGATCGGCATCGACAACGACTTGATCGTGGAATCCGACGAGGAAATCTACGAGATGAACAATGGCTGCGTCTGCTGCACGGTGCGCGGCGACCTGATCCGCGTCGTCGAGGGCCTGATGCGCCGTCCCGGCCGCTTCGACGCCATCGTCGTCGAGACCACGGGCCTCGCCGATCCGGTGCCGGTGGCGCAGACCTTCTTCATGGACGACGATGTGCGTTCCAAGACCAAGCTCGACGCCGTGGTGGCGCTGGTCGACGCCAAGCACCTGCCGCTCAGGCTGAAGGATTCCAAGGAAGCCGAGGACCAGATCGCATTCGCGGACGTGGTGGTGCTCAACAAGACCGACCTCGTGACGCCGGACGAACTCGCCAAGGTCGAGGCGACGATCCGCGCCATCAACCCGTCGGCCCGGATCCACCGTACCACGCGCGCCGGTGTCGCGCTGGCCGAGGTGCTCGATCGCGGCGCCTTCGACCTTGCCCGCGCGCTGGAGAACGACCCGCATTTCCTCGAAGCGCACGACCATGATCACGATCACCACGATCATGACCATGATCACCATCATCATGACCATGACCATGACCACGATCACCATCATGACCATGCGCATCCTTCGGACATCCATGACGTGACGGTGCAGTCGGTGTCGCTGCGCGGCGGCGAGATGGACCCGAAGAAGTTCTTCCCGTGGATCGAGAAGATCACCCAGATGGAAGGCCCCAACATCCTGCGGCTGAAAGGCATCATCGCGCTGAAAGGCGACGATGAGCGCTACGTCATCCAGGGCGTCCACATGATCATCGAGGGCGATCACCAGCGCGCCTGGAGGGATGGCGAGAAGCACGAGAGCCGGCTGGTCTTCATCGGCCGCGAGCTCGACGCCGAGCGGCTGCGCAAGAGCTTCGAGGCCTGCCAGGCGGCTTGAACGTTCGGGAGAGGACAGGCTGCTTAGGGCGATCGAAGCACTGCCAAGCATTCTGTAGCGACAATTTCCAACCGTTGGCGCCGCCCCTCATCCGCCTGCCGGCACCTTCTCCCCGTATAGTGACGGGGAGAAGAAGGCTGGCCGCGATGTCGACGCCTATTCTGTAGCGCTGAAGATTGGCGAGATCATCCGCGACAGCCCTCTTTCTCCCCGTCACTATACGGGGAGAAATGTCCGGCAGGACAATGAGGGGCGGCGCCATCGCTGGCGAATATCCCCCTCATGGTTGCCGGACGTACAAACGTCGAGTAAGCCGCCTTCTGCACTTTCACCAGACAAAGATAGCCATGCCCACTGTCGCCCCGCTTGATCTCGAAGGCCATTGCGTCGCCGCCGTCTTCCTCGGCGATGTGCCGCATTTCGCGCTCGCCGATGGCACAATCCACCGCCTCGACAACGGCCATAAGACCGTTCAGGCCAATGACGGACTGCTTGCCTCCTTTCACGATGCCGCCAATGACCGGCTGATCACCGGCGGCGAGGACGGCAAGGTCTTTTCGACCACCGCGGGCGGCAACGTCGAGGAACTGGCGAGCGCCGGCAGGAAATGGATCACCAGCATCGCCGCCGGCCCGCAGGGCGCGATCGCCTTTGCTTCGGGCAAGACCGCCTTCGTGCGCTTCGCCGACGGCAAGACCAAGGAATTCGCCCACCCGCGCTCGGTCGAGGGATTGGCCTTCTCGCCCAAGGGCATGCGCTTCGGCGTCGCCCGCTACAATGGCGCGACGCTGCATTTCCCCGCCGCCGAGGGCAAGCCGGTGGAGCTCGAATGGGCCGGCGCCCATACCGGCATCACCTTCTCGCCGGACGGCGCCTTCCTCGTCACCACGATGCAGGAAAACGCGCTGCACGGCTGGAAGCTCGCCGACGGCAAGCACATGCGCATGAGCGGCTATCCGGCAAAGGTCAAAAGCCTGTCATGGGCGCCGAAGGGCAAATGGCTGGCGAGCTCGGGCGCGCCGGCGGCGATCGTCTGGCCGTTTACCGGCAAGGACGGCCCGATGGGCAAGGCACCGCTGGAGCTCGGCACGCGCGGCAACGCCATGGTGACCACGGTCGCCTGCCATCCGAGCCAGGATGTGGTGGCGATCGGCTATGACGACGGCATGGTGATGGCGGTGCGCTTCGCCGACGCCAAGGAAGTGCTGCTGCGCCGCCCGGGCAAGGGCGCCATCACCGCGATGATGTGGGACAGGCAAGAGCGCCGCGTCGTCTTCGGCAGCGCCGCCGGCGACTGCGGCGTCATCGATATTTCCGCATAGCCGCGGCTATTCTGCCCCGCAGGATACTTTGCCTTTGACTTCAACCGGCTTGCCGTCCTGGTCCGTATCCGCCGCGGCGTCGTAGATGGCGAGCGTATAGCGCCCGTCATAGACGCCTTCGTCGCTGGTCTTGGTCAGGATTGTCAGTTCGACCGAGTTGATATGTTCAGCGACTTCGTGCTCGCGATAGATGTTCAGCCGCAATTCCTCGCCGTCGAGCCAGTATTGCGTCAGGTTGGAATCCTCGAAGACGGTCTTGCGCAGGCTGTCGTCGGCAGGCCTGCCGAGAATTTCGAGATCGCCGCGAAAATTGAACGTCGGCCCGCCCATGCCCCTGGTGACGCCGGCTTCGACCTGGAATATTGCCCCCGCATCCTCGGCGGAGCACCAGATGCCGCCGCTCGCAAGGGCCGAGCCAGCCGACAGAAGCAATGTCGCAGTGCAAATGATCGCCCGCATTTTTCTCCCCCAGAACCAAGCCACGCCCTTATTGATGCCGGGCTTTGCCTCGAGGTCAAGCGCCAGCCGGCTGCCGCTGAACCAATGCACGGCAAGCAGGCGGCCAATTGCGGTTTGAGACGGCGATTGTCTACAGTGAACGGCGAGAGGGGTCTTCATGCATTCAACCAGCCATTCAAAGACGTCGATCGGCGGCATCAGCCGCGAGCGCATTGCCATGCTGCGCGACACGGAGGCTGAGGTTTTCCGCAAGGCGCGGCCGAAATCCGAGGCCAAGGCCGGCAACGGCCTGCCCGGCTTTTTCGGCGGCGTGCCGATGCACTGGATGAACGATTGGCCGACGCCGTTTCCGATCCTTGTCGACAGCGCCAGGGGCGCCACCATCACCGACATCGACGGCAACCGGCTCGACGATTTCTGCCTCGGCGACACCGGTTCGATGTTCGGCCATTCTCCGCCGCCGGTCGCCCGCGCCATCCGCCGACAGTCCGGGCGCGGTCTGACCTATATGCTGCCCAGCGAGGATGCGCTGGCCATCGGCCCGCTGCTCCAGCAGCGCTTCGGCCTGCCGTTCTGGCAGATCGCCACCACCGCGACCGACGCCAACCGTTTCGCGCTGCGCGTCGCCCGCGCGGTGACCGGGCGCGAGAAGATACTGGTCTTCAACGGCTGCTATCACGGCTCGGTCGACGAGACGATGGTGCGGCTGGTTGACGGCAAGCCGGTGAACCGGCCGGGCCTGGCGGGCGAGTTCCGCGACCTGACGCGGGCAACGAAGATCGTGGAATTCAACGATGTCGCCGCACTGGAAGCGGCGCTCGCCGACAGGGATGTCGCCTGCGTCATCACCGAGCCGGTGCTGACCAACTCCTGTATGGTGCTGCCCGAGCCGGGCTTCCACGACGCGCTGCGGCGCCTCACCCGCGCCGCCGGCACGCTGCTTTTGATCGACGAGACGCACACCATCTCCACCGGTCCCGGCGGCTACACCAAGAAGCACGGGCTGGAGCCCGATCTCTTCGTCCTCGGCAAGCCGGTGGCCGGCGGCGTGCCGGCGAGCGTCTGGGGCCTGAGCGACGAGATCGCCAGCCGCTACGCCGCCTACAACCGGACCAAGGAGCCCGGCTATTCCGGCATGGGCACGACGCTGTCGGCCAACCCGCTGCAATTCGCCACGATGCGCGCGGCACTCGAACAGGTGATGACCGAGGCGGCCTATGCCCGCATGGACCGGCTGGCGCGGCGGCTCGATGCCGGGCTGACCGCCGTCATCGACCGCTGCCGTCTGCCCTGGCATGTCGCCCGCGTCGGCGCCCGTGTCGAGTTCATCTGCGCGCCGGGACCACTGCGCAACGGCGGCGAGGCGGAGGCGGCGCATGCGCCGGAGCTGGAAGCCGCCATTCATGTCGCGCTGGTCAACCAGGGCGTGCTGATCGCGCCCTTCCACAACATGATGCTGATCTCGCCGGCCACGACGGCGGCCCAGGTCAACCGGCTGATCACCGCTTTCGCCGCCGTTGCGGCAAGGCTTGCGGCATGAGACAAGCGGCATGAGACAAGTGGCATGAGACAAGCGGCTGGAAGATCGGCGGCCAGCCAAAGCAGAGTTCCATCATGACTTCACCTTCGGGCTCGACGCCCACCGAGGCGAAAGCCTTTCTCGACACCCATCCGGAAATCGAGGCTTTCGACATCGTCTTGACCGACGCCAACGGCATCGGCCGCGGCAAGATCGTGCGCCGGCACGAGTTGATGGGCATTTTCGAGGGCGGCCGGCACCTGCCGATCTCGATCCTCGGCCTCGACATCACCGGCGAGGACGTGCACGAGACCGGCCTGGTCTGGGACACCGGCGACGGCGACCTCCGCGCATGGCCGATCCCCGGCACGCTGGTGCCGCTCCACGGCACCAGCCCGCCGCGCGGCCAGGTGCTGATGGCGATGTACCATCTCGACGGCCAGCCGATGAGCTCCGATCCCCGTCTGGCGCTCAAGCGGCAGGTCGAGCGTCTGGCGGCCAAGGGCCTGCATCCGGCCGGCGCCTTCGAGCTCGAATTTTTTCTTCTCGCCAATGAGCGCGATGCCGACGGCAAGGTGCAGCCGGCGCATGCCGTTCTCGACGGGCGCCGCTCGGCCAAGACCGAGGTCTATTCGGTTGACCATTTGCACGGCATGGAGCCGCTGTTTTCCGACATCTATGCCGCCGCCAGGGTACAAGGCATTCCGGCCGAGACGGTGATTTCCGAATATGCGCCGGGCCAATACGAGCTGACGCTGAACTACCGCAAGGACGTGATGCGGGCGGCCGACGACCTCGTCATGCTGAAGCGTCTGGTCAGGGCACAGGCGCGCCGCCACGGCGTCACCGCTTGCTTCATGGCCAAGCCGATCGAGAAATATGCCGGTTCCGGCATGCATTTCCATGTCTCGTTGCAAGACGATGCCGGCAGGAACGTCTTCGCCGAGGCCGAAGGCGAAAAATGGTCGCCGAAACTGCTGAGCGCCCTCGGCGGCCTGATCCAGACCATGGCGGAATCGATGCTGGTGTTTGCGCCGCACGCCAATTCCTGGCGCCGCTTCGTCTCGCAATCCTACGCGCCGGTGGCGCCGACCTGGGGCGTCAACAACCGTTCGGTGGCGCTGCGTGTGCCTGCGGGCGACGCCAGGAACCGGCGCATCGAGCATCGGCCGTCGGGCGTCGACGCCAATCCCTATCTGGTGGCGGCGACGGTGCTGGCCGGTGTCTCCAGGGGGCTCGACGAAGGCCTCGATCCCGGGCCGGAAACCACCGGCAACGGCTATGAGCAGGCGGCCGGGCACAGCGCCATGCCGGTGGACTGGCGCGCCGCAATCGAGGCGGCGAGGGCATCGAGCTTTCTGAAGGAAGCGCTCGGCGACGACCTGCATCGCACCTTCGTCGCCATCAAGCAGGCCGAATATCTGCGCGTCGCCCGCACCGTCAGCGAGCTCGACTACCACCTCTATCTGCACGAGGTCTGAGCGGAACCATAGCCCGCCCGGTCCATTTCACCCTGAAATGGATGAGGCACAGGATGGCCGCAACGACCCAGGCAAAGGCACCGGCCAGGCGCGGTTCGGACGATATCGAGCCGACACCCGGCGAGAAGGCGTCGATCGGCGACTTGCGCGAGGCGGCGAAAGCCTGTCGCCGTTGCCCGCTCTGGCGCAATGCGACGCAGACCGTCTTCGGCGAAGGACCGGACAGCGCCGAGCTTGTGTTCGTCGGCGAGCAGCCGGGCGACCAGGAGGATCTGGCCGGCAAACCGTTCGTCGGACCGGCCGGAAGGATCTTCGACGCCACGCTAGAGGATGCCGATATCGAGCGGCAGAAGGTCTACGTCACCAACGCAGTCAAACACTTCAAATTCGAGCCGCGCGGCAAGCGCCGAATCCATTCCAAGCCGAATGCCGGCGAGGTCCAGGCCTGCCGCTGGTGGCTGGACAGTGAACTCGATCTGATCAAGCCAAATCTGGTGGTGGCGCTCGGCGCCACGGCGGCGCAGTCGCTGCTCGGCAAGGCCGTGCCGGTGACTAAAATGCGCGGCGAGGTGATCGAGCGCGAGGACGGCCTGCGCATCTTCATCACCATCCATCCCTCCTTCATTCTGCGCATCCGCGAACAGGAGGACAAGCAAGCCGAGCGGGAACGATTCCTCAAGGACATGAGAAAGGTGAAGCGGCTGATGGCGGTTTGATCAATTATGCTTCGGTGCGCCTCTTCGGATGCCCTCAACATTGATTAACAACCACCGACAAGTTCGCGCCGCCCCTCATTGCCCTACCGGGCATTTCTCCCCGTATAGTGACGGGGAGAAAGGCGCTGCCGCGCATGATTTCGCCAACCACCCATATAGCTGAATTAGCGCAGACGTTCGCAGCCAGTTGCCTTCTCCCCGTCACTATACGGGGAGAAGGTGCCGGCAGGCGGATGAGGGGCAGCGCCGACGCTTGCGCAAGGGCAATGCGGCAACGTTAACGGACGAGAATCGCTCTCAAATCATTGACATTCGTGCCCGTCGGCCCCGGCACAAACAGATCCCCGACCGCATTGAAGGCCGTCCAGGCATTGTTGCCGGCGAGCATCGCCTTGGCGTCGATGCCGGCGGCGCGCATGCGCGACACCGTCGAGCCGTCGGCGAAGGCGCCGGCATTGTCTTCCGAGCCGTCGATGCCGTCGGTGTCGGCCGCCAGCGCGTGAATGCCGTCCACGCCGCCAATGGCGATCGCAAAGGCGAGCAGAAATTCCGAATTGCGGCCGCCCTTGCCTTTTGCTCGCAGCGTCACCGTCGTCTCGCCGCCCGACAGGATCAGCACCGGCTTGGCGAACGGACGCTCGCGCGTCGCCACCTCGCGCGCGATGGCGGCATGAACGCCGCCCACCTCGCGCGCCTCCCCCTCGATGGAATCGGAGAGGATGACGGCTTCTATTCCCTGCCGCTTTGCCTCGGCGGCGGCGGCTTCCAGCGACACGCCGGCCGACGCGATCAGATGCACTTCATTGCCGGCGAAGACCGGATCGTCCGGGCGCGGCGCGTCCGCAGCCGGCGAATTGATGTGCGCCATGACCGAGGCCGGCAGCTTCATGCCGTAGGCTGATATCGATGCCAGCGCATCCTCGCGGCTGCCGGTGTCGGGAACGGTCGGGCCGGACGCGACGAGGGCCGGGTTGTCGCCGGGAATGTCGGAAACGACCAGCGACACCACCCTGGCGGGATGTGCGGCGGCCGCGAGCCGGCCGCCCTTGATGGTCGAGACATGCTTGCGGATCGTGTTCATCGCCGCGATCGGCGCGCCGGAGGCGAGCAGCGCCTCGTTGACGGCGATCTCGTCGGCCAGTGTCAGGCCGGGAGCAGGCGAGGGCAAAAGCGCCGAACCGCCGCCGGAGATCAGCGCCACCACCAGATCGTCCGCCGTCAGCCCGCGCACCTTGTCCAGCAGCCGGCGCGAGGCCTCGAGGCCGGCTGCATCCGGCACCGGATGCGCCGCCTCGATGATCTCTATGCGCTCGCATTTCGCGCCATAGCCGTAGCGGGTGACGACCAGCCCGTCGATCGGGCCGTCCCACACCTTCTCGAAGGCGGCGGCCATCTGCGCCGAGCCCTTGCCGGCGCCGATGACGATAGTGCGGCCCTTCGGCCTTGCCGGCAGATGATCGCGGATCGTCTTTTCGGGATCGGCGGCGGCGACCGCGGCGTTGAAGATCGACGTCAGGAAGGATTTGGGGTCTGTCATTGTGCTTCCGGCGCCAGGGCCAATTGCTTGCGGTCGGCGCCCAGATGCGCGCACAGCGCGTCGACCACCACGCCGTGGTCCTCGCGCTCCGGCAGGCCCGAAACGGCGATCACGCCGATCACGCCGGCGCCGTTGACGGTGACCGGAAAGCCGCGGCCGGCCAGCACGTAGTCGGCGACATCCAGCCCCTCGCCGACCTTGAAGGTGCGGTCGGGGCGCTGCTGCTCCAGCACCATGCGGTAGGTGCTTTTCAGGAACCGCTTCACCACATTGATCTTGCGCCGCGCCCAGTCGGGATTGGAGGCGTTCGAACCCGGCATCGCGGCATAGAACAGCGGCCGGTCGAAGGTTCTGATGTCGACGATGATCGGCAGGTTCTCGGCCAGCGCCCGCTTGCGGATCGCCGAGCCGATCTCGAAGGCGACGGCCTCGTCGAAGGCAGGAAAGACCAGCGTGGCTTCCTGTTTCTTGATCAGAGCGATGTCGTCGGCAACGGCCATGTCGTTCCCCTGTCGATGTCGCCGCACGCTTTGGCCGATGGTTGCCGTGGGGTCAAGCCGGAATGCTAGATCGCGATCGCGCTCTTCGCCGGCCGGCCAGCGACATAGACCTCGCGCACGGCGCGGTCGTCGCCCAGCGTCTGCAGGAGAAACAGTTCCTCGGCCAGCGCGCCGACCGTCTCCATCCTGAGCCGCATCGCCGGCGTGACGCGGGCGTCGAGCACAACGATGTCGGCGTCGGTGCCGGCATCCAGCGTGCCGACCTTGTCGGCGACCGACAGTGCCTCGGCATTGCCGCGCGTCAATTGCCAGAAGGACTGGAACGGGTTGAGCTTCTCGCCGTTCAGCGCGATCACCTTGTAACCCTCGTCCATGGTGCGCAGCATGGAATAGTTGGTGCCGCCGCCGACATCGGTGGCGGCCGCGATCCGGAGCGGTTTTTCGCGCCGGCGGTAGCGCTGGTAGTCGAACAGGCCGGAGCCGAGGAAGAGGTTCGAGGTCGGGCAGAACACCGCCACCGAGCCGGAGCCCGACAGCGCATCCGCCTCGCGTTCGGAGAGATGGATGCAGTGGCCGAACAGGCTCTTTTTCCCGAGCAGCCCATAATGCTCGTAGACGTCGGTATAGTCGCGCGACCAGGGATAGAGTTCTTGGGTGAAGGCGATCTCGGCATGGTTTTCCGAGAGGTGCGTCTGCATGTGTAGTTCGGGATGCTCGCGGCAGAGCGCGCCGGCCATCTCCATCTGATCCGGTGTCGAGGTGATGGCGAAGCGCGGCGTGATGGCGTAGTGCTGGCGCCCCTTGCCGTGCCATTCCGCAATCAGCGCCTTGCTGTCGTCATAGCCTGATTGCGGTGTGTCGAGCAGGCCGTCCGGCGCGTTGCGGTCCATCATCACCTTGCCGGCGATGTTGAGCATGTTGCGGTCGTGCGATTCGGCGAAGAAGGCCTCGGCCGAGGCCTTGTGCACCGAGCAGTAGGCGGCGACCGTCGTCGTGCCATGCCGCACCATCTCGTCGAGGAACAGTCTGGCGATGCGGCGGCCGTGCTGGGCGTCGCGGAATTTCGTCTCCTCGGGAAAGGTGTATTTGTTCAGCCAGTCGAGCAGCTCGGCGCCGTAGGAGGCGATGATCTGCATCTGCGGGAAATGCACATGCGCGTCGATGAAGCCCGGCAGGATGAGATGCGGGCGATGGTCGATCCGTCTTGCCCCGTCGCCGGCCTGCTTCTCGATATCGGCATAGGCGCCTGAGGCGACGATCCGGCCGTCGCTGATCAGCAGGCCGCCATCCTCCTCGTAGCGCCAGGCGGAATGGTCGTCGATCGTTTCCGGCCAGCGCAGGAAGGTCAGCGTGCGGCCGCGCAGAAGAGTCGAGGTCATGCTTACTTTCCCGCGCCTTCGAACCAGGCGACCAGCAGCGCCCGCTCCTTGTCGCTGATCTGGGTGACGTTGGCGGGCGGCATAGCGTGGCTGCGGCCGGCCTGCAGGTAGATCTCGCGCGCATGCTCGGCGATGCGCGCGTCGGTGTCGAGCATCACGCCCTTCGGCGCGTGGTAGATGCCTTCATAGGCCGGCTCCTCGGCATGGCACATCGAGCAGCGGCCAAGCACCGTGTCGCGCACGGCCTGGAAATGCGCCGAGGCGATATAGGTCTCGGCCGCGGCGGAAGCCTTGGGTTCGCCGGTCAGGACCTTCGGCGCCGTCGACAGCCACATGATGATGACGAACAGCACGGCGGCGCCGAGCCACGTCCAGGTCGGATTGCCCTTGCGGGCATGGACGCTGTTGAAATAGTGCCGGATCAAGACGCCGATGATGAACACCAGCGAGGCGATCACCCAGTTGAACTCGGTGCCGAACGCCAGCGGATAGTGGTTCGACAGCATCAGGAACAGCACCGGCAGCGTCAGGTAGTTGTTGTGCAGCGAGCGCTGCTTGGCGATCTTGCCGTATTTCGGGTCCGGCTTGCGGCCGGCGATCAGGTCGGCGACGACGATCTTCTGGTTCGGGATGATGACCATGAAGACGTTGGCCGACATGATCGTGGCGGTGATGGCGCCAAGATGCAGGAAGGCGGCGCGACCGGTGAACAGGTGGGTGAGTCCCCAGGCGATGAACACCAGCACGCCATAGAGCACCAGCATCAGGCCGGTGTCGCTCTTGCCCAGCGGCGAGCGGCAAAGCAGATCATACACAACCCAGCCGACGCCGATGGTCGCCATCGACAAAAGGATGCCGACCGGCACCGCCATCGGCAGCACATTGGGATCGATCAGGAACAGGTCGGCGCCGGCATAGTAGACCACGCACAGCATGGCGAAGCCCGACAGCCATGTGGCGTAGGACTCCCATTTGAACCAGGTCAGGTGCTCCGGCATCTCGGCCGGCGCCACCAGATACTTCTGGATGTGATAGAAGCCGCCGCCATGCACCTGCCATTCCTCGCCGAAGGCGCCGACCGGCAGGCCGGGGCGCTGGCGCAGCCCGAGGTCGAGCGCGACGAAATAGAAGGACGAGCCAATCCAGGCGATGCCGGTGATGACATGCAGCCAGCGGACGGCGAAGCTCAGCCAGTCCCAGAAAATCGCGAAATCCAGCATCGTGTTGCCCTTGGGAAGTCGTCCCTGCCGATTGCCCGACTTTACGGTCTGGCGCCAAAACGAAAAGAGGCGAGGTGCGCGATGACTTTCAAAAAAAAATAAAAAATACTAGGTTGCAAGCTGTGTTGAGATTCAGGTCAGGCCGAGCCGAAAACGGCGGGTTCCGAGAACCGGAGCGGAGCGTGCTTGAAGCACGTGAGCACCGGAAGCGCAGGAACCCACCGTTTGCAGGCCGGCATAACCTGAAAATCGACACAGCTTGACGCAGCCGTTTGAGAGCCACGCATGGCCTATCTCGACAACATCGCCGTCTTCGTCCGTGTCGTCGAGCTCGGCAATCTATCGGCGGCGGGGCGCGATATGCGTATTTCGCCGGCGGTCGCTTCCAACCGCATCAAGGAGCTGGAGAAGCACCTCGGCGTCCGCCTGTTCAACCGCACGACCAGGCAGCTGATGCCGACCGAGCACGGCACGGTATTCTACACCGGCGCCAAGCAGGTGCTGGAGGCGATAACCGAGGCCGAGGCCGCCGTCTCGGCATTGTCCGGCCAGCCGCGCGGCACGATCAAGGTGACGGCGCCGCTCGGCCTCGGCCGCCGGCTGGTCGCCTCCGGCATCCCGGACTTTCACGACAAATACCCTGATATCGAGGTGCGGCTCAGGCTTTCGGATCACAATGTCGACATCATGAAAGAAGGCATCGACGTCGCCTTCCGGCTGGGCATCATCGAGGATTCCAGCCTCAGGATGCGCGGCATCATGGAATGCGAGCGCGTGCTGGTGGCGGCGCCGAAATATCTGGAGGCGCGCGGCGAGCCGGCCGAGCCGCAGGAACTGATCGGCAAGAAGCACGACTGCCTGATGCTGCGCTATGCCGGCGCGCGCGAATATGTCTGGACGCTGCAGACGCCGGCCGGCCCGCAGAAATTCGAGGTGCATGGACCCTATGACACCGACGACGGTGACGTGCTGACCGGCTGGGCGCTGTCGGGTCGCGGCATCATCAACAAGCCGCGCTTCGAGGTCGAGCCCTTCATTCGCGACGAGCGGCTGAAGGTGATACTCGCCAAGACACCGCCGACGCCGGTGCAGTTCGCCGCCGTCTATCCGCACAAGAAGCTGCAGGACCCGAAGGTACGGCTGCTGCTCGACTTCATGGCAGAGCGCTGCCAGCGGCTGATCAAGGATATTCTGGCGGGCAAATAGGGGCTGGCCGGCAAGTGACGGCCCGCTGGCCCACTCCACAGGCTTGCCTTGCGCGAAGGCGGACTTAGGTTCGCGTCATGCATCTCGCCATTTCGCTCGACATTGCCGCCACCGACGGACAGGCCGGCCTGGACTTCCGCCGCATAGCCGGCTTCGTGCGGAAAATGGAAGCGGCCGGGATCGACCTGGTCGTCGTCTCCGATGCCGCCCCCAGCGGCGCTCGATCGACCAGCCCATTCGAGGCAACGACGCTATTGGCAGCTCTGGCGACCGTTACCGATAAAATAGGCCTCGTCGCCAGCGCCTCGACGCTCGCGCACCAGCCGTACAATCTGGCGCGGCGCTTCGCTTCGCTCGACATCATCAGCCACGGCCGCGCCGGCTGGAGCGCGACGATGGTCCAGGATCCCCGCCAGGCCGCCAATTTCAGCCGGCCTGAAGGTTTTTCGGACGATGATTTCCGTCGCCGCGCCGAAGAATTCATCGGCATCGTGCAAGGCCTGTGGAGAGGCTGGGACGCCGATGCGCTTTTGTTCGACAAGGCCGGCGGCCGTTTCCACGACCCGCAGAAGATGCATCTGCTTGACCACAAGGGCGGGTTCTTTTCGGTGCGCGGGCCGCTCAACGTGGCGCGCTCGCCGCAGGACGCGCCGGTGCTGGTCATGTCCGGCCTGTCCGAGGCCGACCTCGACTTCGCCGTCCGCGTCGCGGACGTCGTCCTGATCGCCGAAGGATCGCCGGAAGCGACAAGGGCTGCTTGTGACGACCTGAGAGGTCGCGCGCTTGCCGCCGGCCGCGAGCCGGATGCCATGAAGGTTCTGATGACTGTCGCCGGGGATCCCGAACTGAAGGCCGAAGTCGGCCCGAACGGCTGCGACGGCCTCAACTTTACTTTGCCGGCGGATCCTCCTGCGCTTGAGGCCTTTGCCGATCGTGTGCTGCCGGAGCTGCAACGTCGCGGCCTGGCTCAATCCGCACGTGCGGGCGCGACGTTGCGCCAGCATCTCGGACTTGAGGCGGGAGGCAAACCATGAGCGCGCGTCAGATGAAGCTCGGCGCCTTCCTGTGGGCGACAGGCCACCACATCGCCGCCTGGCGCCATCCCGATGCGCATGTCACGGCCGGTATCGACATCGACCATTACATACAACTCGCCCGCACGGCCGAAGCGGCGAAGCTCGACATGATCTTCTGCGAGGATGCTGCCGGCCTGCGCGAGGCCAACGTCCAGATCGCCAGCCAGACCTCGCGCTCGATCGGTTTCGAGCCGATCAGCCTGCTTTCGGCGATCGCCGTGCAGACCGAGCGCATCGGCCTCGTCTCCACGGCCTCGACCAGCTACAACGAGCCCTACGGGCTGGCGCGAACCTTCGCCTCGCTCGACCATCTGAGCGGCGGCCGCGCCGGCTGGAACCTGGTCACCTCGGCCAGCCACATCGAGGCCGCCAATTTCGGCTCGACGGGCCTGCGTCCGCATGCCGACCGTTACGAGCGGGCGCGCGAATTCGCCCAGGTGGTCGCCGACCTCTGGCGCGGCGACGGCAATGGCGGCCTCAACCATGACGGCCAGAGCTTTTCGGTCAGGGACGCGCTCGACCTGCCGCGCTCGCCGCAGGGCGCGCCGGTCATGGTGCAGGCTGGAGCCTCGGAGGACGGCAAGGACCTTGCCGCCAGGACCGCCGACGTCGTGTTCAGCGCGGCGCAGACCTTCGAAGAAGCGAAGGCCTTCTACGACGACGTCAAGCGACGGCTCGCCGCCTACGGGCGAGAGCCGGAAGACGTCAAGATCATGCCCGGCGTCGCGCCGGTCGTCGCCGCCACAGAGGCGGAGGCCCGGCAAAAGCATGAGGAATTGCAGGAGCTTATCCCCGACGAGGTCGGCGTGGCGCTGCTCTCCAGCTATCTCAGCATCTCCGATCTCTGGCGCCATCCGATCGACGGGCCGCTGCCCGAACTGCCGGAGAGCGAAGGCATGAAGAGCCGGCAGGCGCTGGTCGTCGAGCAGTCGCGCCGCGACGGCCTGTCCATCCGTCAGCTTGCCCGCCATTTCGCCGGCGCGCGCGGGCATTGGCGGATCGTCGGCACGCCCGCGCAGATCGCCGACGAATTGCAGGCGCGCTTCGAGGGCGGCGCCGCCGACGGCTTCAACGTCATGCCGTCCTGGTTCCCCGGCGAGCTCGACGCCTTCTGTGCCCTCGTCGTGCCGGAACTGCAGCGGCGCGGCCTGTTCCGCACCGACTATGAAGGCCGCACCCTGCGCGAACATCTCGGCCTGAAGCGGCCGGCATCGGATGCTTAGCCGGCGTCCATCATCCGGGCCGTGCCTGACACCCTGATCGAGCTGCCTGGCTGCGGCGGGATGTCGGCATGCAGCCGCGAGCGCATGCCCATGTCCTCGCCCTGCACGATGTCGATCGCGCCGCCATGCGGCCAGCCGAGGTCGCGCAGATAGCCGGCGAAGGCGGCGGTCGAGGCTCCTGTCGCCGGATCCTCGTAGACGCCGCCCGACGCGAACGGATTGCGCGTGTGGAACAGGGCGGGCGCTTCGGCATAGGCGAGCAGGATCGTCACCAGCCCTTCGCGCCGCATCAGCGCCTGCCCGCGCTTCAGGTCATAGGCCATTGCAGCCAGCGCCTCGCGCGACTTCAGCGCCAGCGCGAGATGGTCGGCACCGCCATGGATCAGCGCCGGCGGAATGGCCGGATCGAGATCGTTTGCCTGATAGCCGAACAGCGCCAGCGTCTCCGCGAGGAGCTCTGGTGGGGCCGGCCGGCTGCGCGTCGGCGGCGACTGCAGCGCCGCGACGATGTTGGCGCCGTCGCGAAACCCTTCGACGGTGATCGTTGCCTGATTGAGGGTGAGCGCAAAAATCCCGTCGCCGAACTGCCGCACCAGCGCAGCTCCAAGCGCGATCGTGGCATGGCCGCAGAACGGCACTTCGCTTTCCGGAGAGAAATAGCGGACCCGCCAGCCATCGCCTTCCGGCGCCGCAAAGGCGGTTTCCGAAAACCCGACTTCGGCCGCGACGCGCTGCATTTCGATGGCATCGTCCAAGACCGTGCCGATCACCACGCCGGCCGGGTTGCCGCCGTTGTCGCCATCCGAAAACGCCGCAATTCTCAATACGTCCATCAGGGGTCCGCCTCGTGCTTGTGAGGCGCGCAGAAAACACTTTCCCGAAAGATTTGGGAAATGAAGAAAGCGACGAGCAGCTGTGAGCGCTGGTCATATCCCAGCAGCGTCGCCGCCGGCGCCCCGGCGACTGGGCTCAGTCGGCCATCGCCTTCTCGGGCGTGCTTGAGGCAGTCGCCTCAGTGGCATGCGAGACCAGCGCCGTCATGATCTCCGCGGCGGCGAGCGCCGCGATGACCGGCGGGCGCTTGTCCTTCACCGCATTGCCGCCGATCGGCGAGACCAGGCGGTTGAACTCCGCCTCGCTGCCATCCGCCGATTTGAGGAACCAGTTCTTGAAGGTCGCCTTCTTGGTCTTCGAGCCGATCATGCCGACATAGGCGGCGTCGCCCCGCTTCAACGCTTCGGCGACGATCAGGAAATCGAGCGCATGGTCGTGGGTGAGGATGGCGAAGGCGGCTCCCGCCGGCGCATCGCGCACCACGGCCTCGGGCATCGGCGTCAGTCTGGTTTCGACCGTTTCCGGCATCCCTTCGAGCGCTTCGGCGCGCGTCTCGACGACGACGGCATGGATGGGCAGCAGCGCCAGCGCCGACGCCAGCGCCTGGCCGACATGGCCGCCGCCGAAGAGATAGACGTGAGGCAGATGCGCCTCCTCGACCTCGGCTTTGGCGATCAGCTCTTGTTCGAGTGCCGCATCGACCGGGCGGATCAGCACCTCGACGCGTCCGCCGCAGCACTGGCCGATTTCAGGCCCGAGCGGAACGTCGAGCGTGGCGAACATCTTGCCGGCGTCGCGCAGCCCCTCACCCTTACCCTCTCCCCGTAAGGACGGGGAGAGGGGGTCGCCAGCGTTGCGACTATCTCCCTTCTCCCCGTCACTATACGGGGAGAAGGTGCCGGCAGGCGGATGAGGGGCGGCGGCGACGTCGGCAAATTCCCCGAGAGGTGCAGGGCGTAAAGAGCCCAGCATCTGCCGCGCCTTGTCGATCGCCATATATTCGAGCTGGCCGCCGCCGATCGTGCCGTAAATCGCCGAGGCCGAGACCAGCATGAAGGCGCCGGTCTCGCGCGGGGTCGAGCCCTTGGTTGCCGCGACCTCGACCAGCGCGGCCCGGCCCGTTTGGCCGAGAAAATCCTTCAGGCTTTGCACCTTCGAGTTCATCGTCTGCATTCCCGATACGGAAATATAGAGTTTTTCGGCCCGAATTGCACCTTTGGCCCAGTTCAAGCCGGTCTTGCGGCTCTCAGCCGTTCGATCGCCATCAGCACCCGCTCTGGCGTCGCCGGCGCGTCGAGGCGCGGGCAGATCCTGTGGTCGGCGACGCTCGCCACCGCGTCCGACAGCGCGTGCAGCACCGACATGCCGAGCGGGAAGGGCGGCTCGCCGACCGCCTTGGAGCGGTGCACGGTCGGCTCATGCGCCTCCGGCCAGTCGGCCAGCGTGACGTTGAAGATCTTCGGCCGGTCCGACGCCAGCGGGATCTTGTAGGTCGACGGCGCGTGCGTGCGCAGCCGGCCCTTCTCGTCCCACCACAGTTCCTCGGTGGTCAGCCAGCCCATGCCCTGGATGAAGCCGCCCTCGATCTGGCCGAGGTCGATGGCACGGTTCAGCGAGCGGCCGGTCTCGTGCAGTATGTCGGTGCGCTCGACCACGTATTCGCCGGTCAGCGTGTCGACCGACACTTCCGAGCACGATGCGCCATAGGCGAAGTAGTAGAAGGGGCGACCCTCGCCCTTGTCGCGGTTCCAGTGGATCTTCGGTGTTTTGTAGAAGCCGGCTGCCGAGAGCTGGATGCGCGCCATATAGGCCTGCTTGACGAGGTCGGCGAAGGCGATCTCCTGGTTGCCGATGCGAACCCGGTTGGGCAGGAACAGCACCTGGTCGCGCGGCACCTGGTATTTCTCGGCCGCGAAATTGGTCAGCCGGTCCTTGATCTGGCGGGCGCCGTTCTGCGCCGCCATGCCGTTGAGGTCGGAGCCGGACGACGCCGCGGTGGCCGACGTGTTCGGCACCTTGCCGGTTGTCGTGGCGGTGATCTTGACCTGGTCGAGGTCGATCTGGAACTCTTCCGCCACCACTTGCGCGACCTTGAGATAGAGGCCTTGCCCCATCTCGGTGCCGCCATGGTTCAGATGCACCGAGCCGTCGGTATAGACGTGCACCAGCGCGCCGGCCTGGTTGTAATGCGTGGCAGTGAACGAGATGCCGAACTTCACCGGTGTCAGCGCCAGGCCGCGCTTGATGAAGCGGCTGTTGGCGTTGAAGGCCCTGATTTCACGCCGGCGCCGCTCATAGTTCGAGCTCGCCTCCAGCTCGGCAATGATGCGGTGGATGATGTTGTCCTCGACCGTCTGATGGTAGGGCGTGACGTTGCGGTCGCTGGTGCCGTAGAAATTCTTCTTGCGGATCTCGAGCGGATCCTTGCCGACGGCAAAGGCGACCTCGTCGATGACGCGCTCGGCGCCGACCATGCCCTGCGGCCCGCCGAAACCGCGGAAGGCGGTGTTCGACACCGTGTTGGTGTAGAGCGGCGCCGACTGCGCATGCACCGCTGGCCAGAAATAGGTGTTGTCGCAATGGAACAGCGCGCGGTCGGTCACCGGGCCCGACAGGTCCGAGGAGAAGCCGCAGCGCGCCGCGAACATGAAGTCGACGCCGAGTATGTTGCCGTCGTCGTCGAAGCCGACCTCGTAATCGACGACGAAGTCGTGGCGCTTGCCGGTGGCGGTCATGTCGTCGTCGCGGTCGGGCCGGATTTTCACCGCGCGGTGGTGCCGTTTCGCTGCGATCGCCGCCAGCGCGGCAAATTGGTTGCCTTGCGTCTCCTTGCCGCCGAAGCCACCGCCCATGCGGCGAATCTCCACCGTGATGGCGTTGCTCGGCACCCCCAGCGCGTGGCTGACCATATGCTGGACTTCGCTCGGATGCTGGGTAGAGGAATAGATGGTGACATCCTCGTCCTCGCCGGGGACGGCCATGGCGATATGGCCTTCCAGGTAGAAATGCTCCTGGCCGCCGACGCGCATTTTTCCCTTGAGCTTGCGCGGCGCTGCCTTGATCGCCGCCTCCGCGTCGCCGCGCTTCAGCGTCAGCGGCGGCGTGACCAGCTTGTCTTTCCTTGGGTTTAGCTCGCCGATGTCGGTGACGAAGGGCAATTGCTTGTATTCGACCTTGGCCAGCCGGGTGGCGCGGCGCGCCTGTTCGCGCGTCTCGGCGATGACGCAGAAGATCGGCTGGCCGTAGAACTCGACCTTGCCGTCGGCGAGCACCGGCTCGTCATGGCGGCCGGTCGGCGAGATGTCGTTCTCGCCGGGCACGTCCTTTGCCGTCAGCACGTCGACGACGCCCGGCGCCGCGCGCACCGCCGACAGGTCCATCCGGGTGATGGTGGCATGCGTTGCTGCCGAAAGGCCGAGGCAGCCATGCAGCGTGCCCGCCGGCTCCGGCATGTCGTCGATATAGACCGCCGTGCCGCTGACATGTTTGTGCGCGGAATCGTGGCGCTGGTCGCTGGCGACGCCGCCCTGGATCTTCTGCGCCTTCAGGTTGGGAACGTGCTTGGTCATTGGGCGCCTCCTTTGCCTTCTCCCCGTTCACGGGGAGAAGGTGGCCCGAAGGGCCGGATGAGGGGCAGCGCCGACATTAATGATTTTGCGAAAAGTGGCCGACGGTAGCGCCGCCCCTCATCTGCCTGCCGGCATCTTCTCCCCGTGAACGGGGAGAAGGACGCTGTCCGTCCGCTCGCGTTGGCTTGCATCAGGCCGCCTCGTCACGTGACACTTGGAACGGCGCCTTCGTTCCCATTGTTTCGATGTAGAAGCGCAGCAGAAGGTTCTTCCCCGCCAGCGCCCGATATTCGGCGCTTGCCCGCATATCGGTGAGCGGCGTGAAATCGCTGGCGTACTCGGCCATCGCGGCCTCCACGGTTTCCTCTGTCCACGGCTTGCCGAGCAGCGCCTTCTCCACCGCGAAAGCCCGCTTCGGCGTCGCCGCCATGCCGCCATAGGCGATGCGGATATCGGCGACGGTGCCGTTCCTGGCAAGGGTGAGGTGGAAGGCGCCGAGGGCGGCGGTGATGTCCTCGTCGCGGCGCTTGGTGATCTTGTAGACGGCGAACTTTGCCGCCTTGGCCGGCACCGGCACATGCACGGCCTCGACGAACTCGCCCGGCCGCCGGTCCTGCTTGCCATAGGCGACGAAGAAATCTTCGAGCGGGATCGTGCGCCGCTTGCCGCCGCGGCGCAGCGTCAGCCGCGCGCCGAGCGCGATCAGCGGCGGCGGCGTGTCGCCGATCGGCGAGCCATTGGCGATGTTGCCGCCGATCGTGCCCATGTTGCGCACCTGCTCGCCGCCGATGCGGTCGAACAGCGGCCCGAGCGCCGGAAGGCGCTTCGACAGCGTCGCGAAGGCTTCACTGTAGGTGATGCCGGCGCCGATCGAGATCACGCCCTTGTCCTCGGATATCGTGCACAGCCCGTCGAGATTGCCGATGAAGACCGCCGGCCCGATGTCGCGCATATGCTTGGTCACCCAAAGCCCGACATCGGTGGAACCGGCAACCAGCGTCGCGCCCGGCTCCTTGTCGAGCAGCTTGGCCAGATCGTCGGCGTCGGCGGGCACGATCAGCCGCGCCTTGCCCGCGCCGATCTCCACCCGCGCGCCGTCCTTCAGCGCCGCAAGCCTTGCGGTGATCGACTTGCGCTCGGCCGCCAGCGGGTCTTTCGCCGCCTTGCCGTAGCGGGAAATGGCCCGCGCCGCGCGCATGATCGCCTCATAGCCGGTGCAGCGGCAGAGATTGCCCTGCAGCGCCTTCTCGATCGCCGCGTCCGACGGGTCGGGCGAGCGCATCCACAGCGCGTAGAGCGACATCACGAAGCCCGGCGTGCAGAAGCCGCATTGCGAGCCGTGGAAATCGACCATCGCTCGCTGCACCGGATGCAGGTTTTCGCCGGTGCCGCGCAGATGCTCGACGGTGACGACGTGAGTGGCGTCGAGCGAGCCGAGGAAGCGGATGCAGGCGTTGACGCTTTCATAGACCAGCCGGCCGGCGGAAAGCCTGCCGACCAGCACCGTGCAGGCGCCGCAGTCGCCCTCGGCGCAGCCTTCCTTGGTGCCGCGCAGCGTCCGGTCGAGCCGCAGCCAGTCGAGCAGGGTCGCATCGGGCGCGACATCGGCCAGCGCGATGTCCTCGCCGTTGAGGATGAAGCGGATTTCGTTGCGGGTCTTGACCTTGGCCATCTCTCAACTTCCCCGATAGGTCGAATAGCCATAGGGCGAGATCAGCAGCGGCACATGGTAGTGGCGCGCTTCCGCCATGCCGAAGCGGATCGGCACGATGTCGAGGAAGGCCGGCTCCGGCAGGCTGGTCCCTTGCCGGCGCAGATAGTCGCCGGCGGCGAACACCAGTTCGTATTCGCCGGTGCGGAAATCGGCGCCGGCAAGCAGCGGCGCATCACAGCGGCCATCGTCGTTGGTGACCACCGTTTTCAGATGCGCCCGCGTCTGCCGCTCGATGCGGAACAGCTCGATCGACAGGCCCTTGGCCGGCCTGCCGGTCGCGGTGTCGAGCACATGGGTCGTCAGGCGCCCGCCATCGGCTTTCGACGTTTCTGCCACTGCCGTCTCCCATCCCCGTACTGTCGAACGTTTCTGGTCAATTGTGCGCCCATTAAAGGCGATGCATAAGTCCCGGTCGAGCGGAGCGTGACAAAAAGCACTTTCAAAAATTTTCGGGGGAATGCACGAGCACTCCTTTCGATATCTTCACCTCAACGATCCGGCAGGAGTGACAATGCGTTACGAACGGGACATGCGCGGCTATGGGGCCAATCCGCCCGATCCGAAATGGCCCGGCGGCGCACATGTGGCGGTGCAGTTCGTCGTCAATTACGAAGAGGGCGGCGAGAACTGCGTGCTGCACGGCGACAAGGCTTCGGAAGCCTTCCTGTCGGAGATCGTCGGCGCCGCGCCCTGGCTCGGCCAGCGCCACTGGAACATGGAATCGATCTACGAATATGGCGCCCGCGCCGGCTTCTGGAGGCTCCACCGGCTGTTCACCGAAGCGCAAGTGCCGGTGACCTGCTACGGCGTCGCCACTGCGCTCGCGCGCTCGCCCGACCAGGTGGCGGCCATGCAGCAGGCCGGCTGGGAGATCGCCTCGCACGGGCTGAAATGGATCGACTACCGCGATCATTCGCCCGAAGACGAGAAGCGCGACCTCGAAGAGGCGATCCGGCTGCATTACGAGGTGACCGGCGCCCGGCCGACCGGCTGGTACACCGGCCGCACCTCGGTCAACACGCTGCGGCTGGTCGCCGAGGAGGGCGGTTTCGACTACGTCTCCGATACCTATGACGACGAATTGCCCTACTGGTTCGACCGCGGCGGCCTGGAGAAGCCGCAGCTCGTCATCCCCTATACGCTCGACGCCAACGACATGCGCTTCGCTACGCCGCAAGGCTTCAATTCCGGCGACCAGTTCTTCGCCTATCTGAAGGACAGTTTCGACACGCTCTATGCCGAGGGCAGGGACGGGCGGCCGCGCATGATGAATATCGGCCTGCATTGCCGGCTGGTCGGTCGTCCGGGCCGCGTGGCGGCGCTGAAGCGCTTCGTCGATTATGTCAAATCGCATGACCGGGTCTGGCTGGCGCGGCGCATCGATATCGCCAGCCACTGGCGCGAGACGCATCCTTACCAGGCGCCGGCGCTGCGTCCGTCGCGGATGGAGTTCGAGGCCTTCGTCCATGCCTTCGGCAGCGTCTTCGAGCATTCGCCCTGGATCGCAGAGCGCGCCTACGAGCTGGAACTCGGCCCGGCGCATGACAGCGCCGGCGGCGTGCACAACGCGCTCTGCCGCGTCTTCCGCGCCGCAACCGAGGCCGAGCGGCTGTCCGTGCTCAACGCCCATCCCGACCTTGCCGGCAAGCTGGCGAAGGCCAGGCGGCTGACGGCGGAATCGGCCAGGGAGCAGGCCTCCGCCGGGCTCGACGCGCTGACCGACAAGGAACGCGAGCTGTTCTCCAAGCTCAACGCCGCCTACGTCACCACTTTCGGCTTCCCCTTCATCATCGCCGTCAAGGGCAAGAGCAAGGACCATATCCTGGCGGAGTTCGAGCGGCGCATCGGCAACAGCCGCGCCACCGAGTTCGAAACCGCCTGCAAACAGGTCGAGCGCATCGCGCTGCTTCGGCTGAAAGACATGCTGCCGCTCTAAATGTTTGGTTTTACGCAACTCCGGACGAAACACCGTCACACACTGGATTTGCTCTGAGGATCAGGACTATGGACATGATCAAGACGCCCGAGCGCACCTACTACGCACCGCATGGCGGCCATCCCGGCCAAAGCGAGCTGCTGACCGGTCGCGCCGTCTTTACCGAGGCCTATGCCGTCATCCCCAAGGGGGTGATGCAGGACATCGTCACCAGCGCCTTGCCTTTCTGGGACAAGACTAGGGTCTGGATCATCGCGCGGCCGCTGTCGGGCTTTGCCGAGACCTTCTCGCAATACATCGTCGAGGTCGAGCCCGGCGGCGGCAGCGAGCGGCCGGAGCCGGATGCCGGCGCCGAGGGCGTGCTGTTCGTGGTCGAGGGCGAGCTCAGCGTTTCGCTCGCCGGCAAGAAGCACGTGCTTCGCCCCGGCGGCTTCGCCTTCCTGCCGCCGGCGAGCGGCTGGACGGTGCGCAACGAAAGCAAGGCCGCCGTTCGCTTCCACTGGGTGCGCAAGGCCTATGAGCCGGTGGACGGGCTCGATACGCCACCGCCCTTCTTCGCCAACGAGCAGGACATCGCGCCGAGCCCGATGCCCGGCACCGCAGGCCGCTGGGCGACGACCCGCTTCGTCGACCCCGCCGACCTGCGCCACGACATGCATGTCACCATCGTCACGCTGGAGCCGGGCGCCGTCATCCCCTTCGCCGAGACCCATGTCATGGAGCATGGCCTGTACGTGCTGGAAGGCAAGGCCGTCTACCGGCTCAACCAGGACTGGGTGGAGGTCGAGGCCGGCGACTATATGTGGCTGCGCGCCTTCTGCCCGCAGGCCTGCTATGCCGGCGGCCCGGGAAAATTCCGCTATCTGCTCTACAAGGACGTCAACCGTCACGCCAAGCTCGGCGGCGCCGGCCTCGGAGGCCGCGCGCGGTGACCCGCATCGTCGCCCGGCCGCTGACGCGCGAGAACTTCGCCCCGTTCGGCGACGTCATCGACATGGGCGGCGACAATCACTACCCGATCAATGCCGGCAAGGCCGAGCGCTACCACGACCTCGCCACCGCCGAAGCCGCCGGGCCGAACGCCAGGGTGCTGATCTCGATGGTGCGCGGCACGCCCTATGAGATGCCGCTCAAGCTGACCATGGTCGAGCGCCATCCTTTCGGCAGCCAGGCCTTCATCCCGCTGTCGCCGCGCCCTTTCCTGGTCGTCGTCTGCCATGACGGCAAGGACGGCCCCGGCGAGCCGCATGCCTTCATCACCGCGCCCGGCCAGGGCATCAACTACCGCCGCAACCTCTGGCACGGCGTGCTGACGCCGATCGGCGAGGCGCAGGACTTCCTGATCGTCGACCGCGGCGGCGACGGCTCCAACCTCGAAGAGTGCCATTTCTCGCACCCCTACGAGATTCACCTTCCCTGAGTACCGAGACCCCATCATGACCGACATTTCGCTGATCGACCGCCTGCTCGACGTCATCGAGCACGACATCGTGCCGAAGACGGCCGCGGGCGTCGCCCATGGCAATAAGCTGTTCGGCGCCGCGATCCTGAGGAAGGACGACCGCTCGCTGGTGCTTGCCGAGACCAACAACGAGATCGAAAACCCGCTCTGGCACGGCGAAGTGCATTGCCTGAAGCGCTTCTACGAAATGCCGAAGGCCGAGCGCGTCGAAACCGGCGACGCGATCTTTCTCGCCACGCACGAGCCCTGCTCGCTCTGCCTGTCGGCCATCACCTGGACCGGCTTCGATAATTTCTACTACCTCTTCAGCCATGAGGATTCGCGCGACAGCTTCGCCATCCCGCATGACCTGAAGATCCTGAAGGAGGTCTTCACCCTCGACCCAGGCAGCTACAATGCCGAGAACGCCTACTGGAAGAGCTTTTCCATCCGCAGGCTGGCGCGGGCGCTGCCGGAAGCTGAGCGCAGCCGGCTGGAAGCGCGTATCGGCAAGATTTCCGCGCGCTACGACGAACTGTCCGGCGCCTATCAGGAAAGCAAGGCCGACAACGACATTCCGCTGAACTGATCTCTTTCCGCTCAAATCCGCCAGCCTCTTGAGTTGCCACCTTTATGGTGGCATAGTAGGCTATGGAGAAACGCAGGCCGACATACGATCTTGATGCGATCAAGGCGACGTTTCGGTCTGTCGATACTCTGGCAATCACAACATCCGCACTAAGGGGTGCTGTTGGCCTCGGGTTCGATCGCGCCGGAATTGTTGAGGTGGTTGGCAGCATGACGCGGAAGATGTTCGTGAAATCGATGACGACCTTCGCGGATCACCGGGTCTGGCAGGATGTCTATCATGTGCCGGCGCGCGACGTGCTTCTCTACGTGAAATTCCAGGCGGATGTCGTGACCGAATTCACGGTCATGGCGTTCAAGGAGAAATGACCATGGCGAAGGAAACAACTGCAACCATGATCTCTCCCGAAACCGGAGAGACACTTACCCGCGGCGTGCGCCCATTCAATGTGGCCTACAAAGGCGAGAGCATGGTGGTCGACCTGCCGGGTTACTATCCTGCATCCGAAGGCGAAGGCGTGCATGTCGGGGACGATATGGCGGCCGTTGATGCCGCCCTCCGCGTACTCAAGGAGAAGGTTGACGGTGTGCCAGCGCCGGCAACTATTCGGCGCATGCGAACGAGGCTCAAGCTTTCACAACGCGAGGCTGGCTCTCTGTTCAGAGTCGGCGAGAACGCCTTCGACAAATATGAGCGGGGCTTGATCGAGCCCAGCGGCCCGACCATCCAACTGATGACGCTTCTCGAAAAGCATCCCGAACTTCTGGATGAATTGCGTTAGCGGCCCAGGTCGCATTTTTTGATGCTCCAGTCGCGAATGGCGATTGAAAGTCGCCACGCTGCGGAGCGTTATGCCCGCCATGAAAACCGTCACCGAATTTCCCCGCAGGGTCGTCGAATTTCCCGACATGGGCATCGTCATGCCGGATGGCTGCCGGCTGTCGGCGCGCATCTGGATGCCGGAGGACGCCGCCGACGATCCGGTGCCGGCGATCCTCGAGCATCTCCCCTACCGCAAGCGTGACGGCACCATCTTCCGCGATCAGCTGACGCATCCCTATTTCGCCGGCCACGGCTACGCCTCGATCCGTGTCGACATGCGCGGCAATGGCGATTCCGAAGGGCTGATGGACGACGAATATTCCGAGCAGGAACTGCAGGATGCCTGCGACGTCATCGCCTGGGCGGCGGCCCAGCCCTGGTGCAACGGCAATGTCGGCATGATGGGCATTTCCTGGGGCGGCTTCAACTGCCTGCAGGTCGCGGCCAAACAGCCGCCGGCCCTGAAGGCGGTAATCAGCCTGTGCTCGACCGTCGACCGCTATGCCGACGACATCCATTACAAGGGCGGCTGCCTGCTGATCGAGAATTTCGGCTGGGCCTCGACCATGCTCTCTTACTCGTCGCGGCCGCCGGATCCACTGATCGCCGGCGGCAACCGCTGGCGCGATTTGTGGCTCGACCGGCTGGAGAACCAGTCCTTCCTGGCGCCGCTCTGGCTCAGCCATCAGCATCGCGACGCCTATTGGAAGCGCGGCTCGATCTGCGAGGATTTCTCCGCCGTCAAGGCGGCGGTGCTGTCGATCGGCGGCTGGCATGACGGCTACCGCAACACCATCTCGCACCTGGTCACCAACATCGAGGCGCCGGTCAAGGGCATCGTCGGCCCGTGGATCCACAAATACCCACACTACGCCGGACCCAGGCCGGCAATCGGCTTCCTCCAGGAGGCCCTGCGCTGGTGGGACCGCTGGCTGAAGGGGGCCGAGACCGGCGTCGAGGCCGATCCCGACTACCGCGCCTATGTGATGGACAGCGTGCGGCCGGCACGCTGGCACCCGGAGCGGCCAGGCCGCTGGGTGGCCGAGCAGGAATGGCCGTCGTCCAACGTCAAGGTAGAAGCGATCGAGCTGATTCCGGAAGGCGCCAAGCCTGCCATCGTCGCCACGCCGCAAAGCTGCGGCCTTGCCGGCGGCGAATATTTCCCCTTCACCTTCGGGCCGGAACTGCCGGGCGACCAGCGCCCCGACGATGCCCTGTCGGTGTGTTTCGACCGGCCGGTGCTTGATCGGGCGATTGACATTGTCGGTGCGCCGGAGCTCCTGGTCAGGGTCGCCTCCGACCGGCCCCAGGCCAACATCGCTGTCAGGCTCTGTGACGTCCATCCCGACGGCGCCTCGGAACTGATCTCCTACGGCGTGCTCAACCTGACGCACCGCAATTCGCATGAATTCCCCGAGGCGCTGCTGCCGGGCGAGAGTGTCTCGGCCCGTGTCGTGCTCGACCAGTGCTCCTACCGCGTGCCGGCCGGCCACCGGCTGCGCATTGCCGTTTCAAACGCCTACTGGCCGATGATCTGGCCCTCGCCGGAGCCGGTCCGCCTCGACCTGTCGAAGGCCACGCTCAACCTGCCGGTCCGGCCGCTGGCGACAGGCGACGAAGTTTCGTTCCCCGCCCCCGAGGGCGCCACGCCCTGGCAGACCGAGACGATCCGCCCCGCCAGTTCCGAGCGCCATGTCGACCGCGACGAGAAGACCGGCATCGTCACGCTTTCCATCACCGATGATTTCGGCGCTGTGCGCGACCTCGCGCATGGTCTCGCCAATGGCAGCATCGTCAGGGAGGTCTGGGCGATCCATCCCGACGATCCGTCGTCAGCCTCAGGAAAAACCCACTGGACACAGACTTTGTCGCGAAATGGATGGTCGGTGCGCACCGAGACCTTCGCGGCGATCCATTCCGACCCGCAAAACTTCGTGCTGAGCGCCAGAATCGAGGCCTATGAGGGCGAAAACCGCGTCTTCGAACGCGACTTCGAACAGAAGATTCCACGCGCTCTCGTCTGAGAGCTGGCAGGATTGGTCCAATTGCGACGCGCCATTTACGCCACGGCATGTCGCATTCGGTCTTGCTTACAGCTTTCCGTTGCGCTCATTATCCTCACAAGAAACAAGAAACGGCCGCAAGGTCGAACCATCAGAGTGAGGAACCTGCAATGTCTAACGAACTGGACTATCTCAGCCGTCGTGTCGCCGCCGGCAAGCTCAGCCGTCGCGACTTTCTCGGCCGCGCCGCCGCGCTCGGCATCTCCGCTCCCTTCGCCAATTCGCTGCTTTCGAGCGCGGCCCGCGCCGCCGGTCCGGTCAAGGGCGGCACGCTGAAGGCCGGCCTCGTCGGTGGTGAATCCACCAACAGCCTCGATCCGGCGCTGATGATGACCCAGGTGCCGTTCGCCTTCGGCAAGTGCTGGGGCGAAATGATCGTCGAGCTGTCGCCTGACGGCAAGCTCGAGAACCGCATCGCCGAGGAGATCGGCTCCTCCGATGATGCCAAGGTCTGGACGCTGAAGATTCGCGACGGTGTCGAATTCCACAACGGCAAGACCGTGACCGCCGAGGACGTCGCCGCCACGCTCGAACGTCACTCCGACGAGAAGTCGAAATCCGGCGCTCTCGGCTACATGAAGGGCATCGAGAGCATCAAGGCCAGCGGCAAGGAAGTGGTGCTGACGCTGAAGGAGGCCAATGCCGACCTTCCCTACCTGCTGAGCGACTATCACCTGATCGTCCAGCCGAACGGCGGCAAGGACAAGCCCGATGCCGGCATCTCGGCGGGCCCCTATGTGGTCAAGACCAACGAGCCCGGCGTGCGCCATGTAGGCGAGCGCTTCGCCAACTACTGGCAGGGCGACAAGATGGGCCATGCCGACCAGATCGAAGTGGTTGTCATCAACGACGCGACGGCGCGCACCGCGGCCCTGCAGGGCGGCCAGGTCAACATGATCAACCGCGTCGAGCCGAAGATCGTCGACCTGATCAAGCGCGTGCCGGGCGTCACCATCCGCAACCATGCGGGCCCCGGCCACTACGTGTTCATCATGCATTGCAACACGGCGCCGTTCGACAACAACGATCTCAGGATGGCGCTGAAGCTGGCCATCGACCGCGAGGAGATGCTGAACAAGGTGCTGCGCGGCTACGGCTCGCTTGGCAACGACTTCCCGATCAACGCGGCCTACCCGCTGTTCACCGAGATCGAGCAGCGCAAGTACGATCCGGACAAGGCCAAGTTCCACTACAAGAAGTCCGGCCATGACGGCTCGGTGCTGCTCAGGACCTCCGATGTCGCCTTCCCCGGCGCCGTCGATGCCGCGCAGCTCTACCAGCAGAGCGCGGCCAAGGCCGGCATCAAGCTCGAGATCAAGCGCGAGCCGGGCGACGGCTACTGGAACGAGGTCTGGAACAAGCAGCCCTTCTGCGCCTCGTATTGGGGCGGCCGCTCGACCCAGGACCAGATGTACTCGACCGCCTATCTGTCGACGGCCGACTGGAACGACACGCGCTTCAAGCGTCCGGACTTCGACAAGATGGTGCTGGCCGCGCGCGCCGAGCTGGACGAAGCCAAGCGCAAGGCGATGTACCATGACATGGCCGTCATGGTGCGCGACGAGGGCGGTCTGATCCTGCCGATGTTCAATCAGTTCATCGATGCCACCGGCGCCAAGGTCGGCGGCTGGGTCGACGATCCGCATCAGGAGCTGATGAACGGCTACGCTCTGGCGAAGTGCTGGCTCGAAGCCTGAGTTCGGCCTTGCGGAGATGTCCTCACCCATCGTGAAACTGGTGGCCCAGCGCGTTGCGCTGGGCATCCTCCTCTTGTTGGCCGTTTCGGTCCTGATCTTCGCCGGCACCCAGATCCTGCCCGGCGACGTCGCGCAAGCCATTCTCGGACAATCGGCGACGCCGGAGTCGCTCGCCAATCTGCGCGAGCAGCTCGGGCTCAACCAGCCTGCCTATCTCCGCTACTTCCACTGGCTGGGCGGCGTGCTCACCGGCGATCTCGGCACCGCCATGTCGAGCGGGCAGGACATTGCGACATCGATCAAGGACCGGCTGTGGAACACGCTGTTCCTCGCCTTCTGGGCGGCGATCGTCGCCGTGCCGCTGGCGATCATCCTCGGTCTGATCGCGGTGCGTTACCGCAACGGCTGGGTCGACAAGCTGATCTCCGGCGTGGCGCTGGCCTCGACCTCGTTCCCGGAATTCTTCATCGGCTATGTGCTCGTCTTCTACTTCGCAGTGCAGCACCAATGGTTCCCGGCCATCTCCACCGTCTATGAGGGTATGCCGTTCGGTGAGCGCATGCAGGCCATCGCCTTGCCTGCGGCGGCGCTGACGTTGGTGGTTCTGGCCCACATGATGCGCATGACGCGCGCGGCGATCCTCAACGTCATGCAGTCGGCCTATGTCGAGACGGCCGAGTTGAAGGGTCTGTCGGCCTTCGCCGTCATCCGCAAGCATGCGTTCCCGAACGCCATCGCGCCGATCATCAACGTCGTCATGCTCAACCTCGCCTATCTCGTCGTCGGCGTCGTCGTGGTCGAGGTGATCTTCGTCTATCCCGGCATGGGACAGTATCTGGTCGACCACGTCACCAAGCGCGACGTGCCGGTCGTTCAGGCGGTCGGCCTGATCTTCGCCGCCGTCTATATCAGCCTCAACATCATCGCGGACATTGCGGCGATCGTCGCCAATCCGCGCCTCAGGCATCCGAAGTAGGAGGTAGCGGGACATGCTGAATATTGCACGCATCCCCCTACCGGCATTGATCGGTATCGTGCTGACCTCGCTGTTCGTGCTGGCAGCGATCTTCGCGCCGTGGATCGCGCCGCACGGCAATGCCGAGATTGTCAGCGACGTCCCTTGGGAGCCGATGTCATCGGCGCACTGGCTGGGCACCGACAATCTCGGCCGCGACCTGCTGTCACGCATGATCTACGGCGCCCGCATCACCCTGTTCATCGCGGTGCTGGCCACCGCGCTGTCCTTCTCGCTCGGCGCCATACTCGGTTTTTCGGCCGCGGTGTTCGGCGGCTGGTACGACACCATCCTGTCGCGCCTCATCGACCTGCTGATGTCGATCCCGACGCTGATCATGGCCCTCGTCGTGCTTTCGGTGCTCCCCTCCAACGTGGTGACGCTGATCCTGGTGATGGGCGTTCTCGACTCCACCCGCGTCTACCGGCTGTCGCGCGCGGTCGCCGTCGACATCAACGTCATGGATTATGTCGAAGCCGCCAAGCTGCGCGGCGAAGGCAGCGCCTGGATCATCTTCCGCGAGATCCTGCCCAATGCGCTGTCGCCGCTGGTCTCGGAGCTTGGCCTGCGTTTCATCTATGCGGTGCTGTTTTTGTCGACGCTCTCCTTCCTCGGCCTCGGCGTGCAGCCGCCGGACGCCGACTGGGGCGGCATGGTGAAGGAAAACAAGGACGGCATCGTCTTCGGCATCGCGGCGGCGCTGATCCCGGCCGCGGCGATCGCGGCGCTTGCCATCTCCGTCAATCTCGTCGCCGACTGGGTGCTCAACCGGACGGCAAGCCTGAAGGGAGGGCGCGGGTGATGGCTGACACCAAAGCGAAGCCCGGCATGCTGCTCGACATCCGCAACCTGCGCATCGAAGCGACCGTCTATCCGCCCGGCGAGCAGCCGAAGACCATCACGCTGGTGCACGACGTCTCGCTGACGCTGGAAAAGGGCAAGGTGCTCGGCCTGATCGGCGAGTCCGGCGCCGGCAAGTCGACCATCGGCCTGTCGTCGATGGGCTATGGCCGCGGCGGCGTGCGCATCACCGGCGGCGAGGTCATCCTCAACGGCCGCGACATCCTGAAGGGCGGCAAGGAAGGCTTCCGCAGGTTGCGCGGCCGCGAGGTCTGCTATGTCGCGCAGTCGGCGGCCGCCGCCTTCAATCCCGCCCACAGGCTGATGGATCAGGTGGTGGAGGCAGCCCTTCTGCACGGCACGGCGACCCGGGCCGAGGCCGAGAAACGTGCCGTCGCGCTGTTCAAGAAACTCAGCCTCCCCAACCCGGAAACCATTGGCGAACGCTTCCCGCACCAGGTCTCCGGTGGTCAGCTGCAGCGCGTCATGACGGCGATGGCGCTGTGCTCCGAACCCGACCTGATCGTCTTCGACGAGCCGACCACCGCGCTCGACGTGACGACGCAGATCGACGTGCTGGCGGCGATCAAGGACGCCATCCGCGACACGCATGTCGCGGCGCTCTACATCACCCATGACCTTGCCGTCGTCGCCCAGGTGTCGGACGAGATCATGGTGCTGCGCCACGGCCGGCTGGTCGAATGGGGCGGCACCCGCCAGATCATCAAGGAACCGCGCCAGGAATACACCAACGCGCTGGTCTCGGTGCACGAGATCGCGCACCAGGAGCAAACGCCCGGCACGACGCCGGTGCTGTCGGTGAAGAACGTGACCGCCGCCTATGGCCGCAGCCACATCAAGGTGCTGAAAAACGTTTCGGTCGACATCTTTCCGGGCCAGACGCTGGCCGTCGTCGGCGAGTCCGGTTCGGGCAAGTCGACGCTGGCGCGCGCCATCACCGGCTTGCTGCCGCCCGAGCAGGGCAGCGTCGTCTTCGATGGCCGCACGCTCGGCAACAAGCTCGTCGACCGGCCGAAGGAGGATCTGCGCCAGCTGCAGATGATCTACCAGATGGCCGACGTGGCGATGAATCCGCGCCAGACGGTCGGCACCATCATCGGTCGGCCGCTCGAATTCTATTTCGGCATACGCGGCAGCGAGCGCGACCGGCGCGTCGCCGAGCTGCTCGACAAGATCGAGATGGGCAAGGGTTTCGTCGACCGCTACCCGGCCGAGCTCTCCGGCGGCCAGAAGCAGCGCGTCTGCATCGCCCGCTCGCTCGCCGCCAAGCCGAAGCTGATCATCTGCGACGAGGTGACGTCGGCGCTCGACCCGCTGGTCGCGCATGGCATCCTCGAACTGCTGCTCGGCCTGCAGAAGGAGGAAGGCGTCGCCTATCTGTTCATCACCCACGATCTCGCCACGGTGAAGTCGATCGCCGATTCGATCGCGGTGATGTATCGCGGCGAGGTGGTGCGCTACGGCGCCAAGAGCAAGGTGCTGGCACCGCCCTTCGATGCCTACACCGATCTCTTGCTGTCCTCGGTTCCCGAAATGGAGATCGGCTGGCTGGAGAAGGCGATCGCGGGTCGTCGCATGGCGAGCGCGGGCAACTAGGGCCCAGGAAGCATCGGCCTGCCCGTTTCACGGGTGTGGGCGCCGCGTGTCCGAGAGACCCGCGGCGTTCCGATTTCAAAGGACATTGGAATGGAGCCGCCGGTGGCGCTCGCGACAAAGCTTCTGCTTATCATCCTCGACGGCGTGCCCTACCGGAACTGGCGCCGGCTCATGGGTAATCTCGAAGGCTGGGTCCAGTCGGGCGAGGCGCGGGTCTGGAAGATGCGCTCGGTGCTCCCGTCGACCTCGGCCTGCTGCTATGCCTCGATCCACACCGGCGTTGCGCCGCAGGTGCATGGCATCCTGTCCAATGAGAACCGGTTCAGGGTCGAGCAGCCGGACATCTTCTCCGAGGTCAGCAAGGCCGGCGGCAGGACGGGCGCGGTCACCCATTCCTACTGGTCGGAATTCTTCCGCTCCTATCCGTTCGACCTCGTCGAGGACATGGAGTTCGACGAGCCGGGCGGGCCGATCACCCATGGCCGCTTCCACACCATGACCGGCTACAATGCCAGGAACCAGATGACGCCCAGCGATGCCGACCTGTTCGCCACGCTGACCATGCTGGCCAGGCGCCACGGCATCGACTACGGCATCCTCCACACCTGCACGCTGGATTCGATGGGGCATCGCTTCGGCCATGACTGCCATGAGATGGACCATGCCGTCTATGCGATGGATGCCATGCTCGCCGGCTTCCTGCCGCTCTGGCGGCAAGCCGGCTACGAGGTGATCGTCACCGCCGACCATGGCCAGACCGACCGCGGCCACCACGGCGGCCATGACGACGAGATGCAGGATTTCGCCCTATACTATTTCGGCCCGGGCAAAGGTCCCGAGCCAGACACGCTGCTCGACCAGTTGCAGCTGGCGCCGACGGTGCTGAAGCGCCTCGGCGTGCCCGTGCCAGAGACGATGAAGGCGAAGCCGTTTTTGGGGTGAAACGCGGCGTTGGCGCCCCCTCTCCCCGTCACTATACGGGGAGAGGGTAAGGGTGAGGGGCAGCGCCAACATCGACAATTGCCGACGCCGGCGCCGCCCCTCATCCGCCTGCCGGCAGCTTCTCCCCGTATAGTGACGGGGAGAAGGCAGATACTCTGGCAACGTCCCCGCTCTTCGGTTAGCCTCCCGAAAATTCCTTGGCGGAAGGATGAACCTTTTTGGACCGATCGGCGACAGAGCTACGAGGAGCCAGGCGGCTCGACCGGCCATGACGGCGGCGATGGAGACCGATCGCGCGCTTGTCGACCGGGTCGCGAAGGGCGACCGGGCTGCCGTGCGGCTCCTGTTCATGCGTCACCATGCGCGGGTCTACCGTTTCGTGGTGCGCCAGACGGGATCGGAAATGATGGCCGACGATATCGCGAACGAGGTGTTCCTCGAACTGTGGCGCCAGGCGCCCAGCTTCGAAGGGCGCTCGGAAGTCTCGACATGGCTGCTCGGCATCGCCCGCTTCAAGGCGCTGTCCTCGCTGCGCAAGAAGAAGGAGGACTGGATCGACGACGATGACGCGGCCCAGGTCCCCGACAGCGCCGACACGCCGGAAGTCGTCACCATGAAGGAAGACAAGGGCGCCGCCCTGCGGCGCTTCGTCGACGCCCTGCCGGAGGAGCATCGCACGGTGATCGACCTCGCCTATTACCACGGACAGTCGGTGACCGAGATCGGCGAGGTGCTCGGCATTCCCGTCGCCACCGTCAAGACCAGGATGTTCTACGCCCGCAAGAAACTCGGCGAGGCCCTCAAGGCTGCCGGTTACGACAGGGGGTGGCCATGAGCGCCGCTGAAAAGATGTCGCGCCGCGACGAGATGGAAACGCTGCTGCCGTTCTACCTGAACGGCTCGCTGGAAGGCGCCGAGCTGGAAGCCGTCGAGGAATGGCTGGCGAACGATCCGGCCGCACTTGCCGCGCTCGGCGAGGCCGAGGCCGAATTCTCCGGCACCGCCGCCGCCAACGAGGCGATCCGCCCGCCGGCCGATGCGCTGAGCCGCTTCGCCCGCGCCCTCGAAGCCGAGGCCGGTCCGGCGCGTGCGCCGGCCAGCCCGTCATGGCTCACGCAGGCCCTCAATCGCTTCATGGCGGTGCCCGCCACCGTCGCCTGGGCGGCTGCGGCGGCCCTGCTGGCGCTGGTGGTGGTGCAATCCTTCGTTGAGCCCGGCGGCAAGGGCAACGATTTCGAGATCGCCGGCGCCGAGGACGAGCTGGCGAAGCTGCCGTTCGCGCTGGTCAAGTTCAAGCCGGAGGCGAAGATGGCTGATATCGCCGCCTTCCTCGATCGGAACAGGCTGAAAATCGCCGGCGGGCCGACCGCCGACGGCGTCTTCCGCATCGCCATCCCGGCCGAGACCGGAGACGATTACAAGAAGCTGCTCGGCCTTATTGCCGCCCAGCCTTTCGCCGATGCTGTGATCGAGGGAAGGAAACCGGCCAGTGGCGGCTAAACCGGTCATCGCGTTTGGGTTCCTGCTGGCGGCGATGACAATCGCCGCCATGCCCGTTTTTGCCCAGAGCGAGGACCAGCCGCCGGCCAAGACCGGGTGTCCCGACGGGACAAACGCCGCCGGCGCCGACTGCGCCAAGGATGATGGCGGCGGTACGCCTGGTGCCGGCCCTGCAGGCGCCGTCTTTCTGCCTGCCCTGATCGTCGACCTGTTCCCCAATCCTCCCGGCGGCGCGACGCCGGTGCCGACGCCCGATCCGCGTCGCGATCCGGCCAGCTCGCTGCCGCCGCCGGCCCAGCCCGCGCCGCCCGTGCAAGCGCCGGCGCTTGGCGGTCCGATCATTTCGCCGACCGACCTCATCGCCACCGAGCCGCAGCGCGCCATCGTCGGCGATTTCGTGCCGGACGAGGTGCTGGTGACGGTCGACGGCGATGCCGCCACCGTGCAGCAGATCGCCGCTTCCTTCGGGCTCGAAGTGCGCTCCGAGCGGCAGTCGCGCCTGCTCGGCACCACGCTGGCGCGCTTCGGCATTCCCGACGGCCGCCCGGTCGGCGTCGTGCTGGCGCAACTGGCCGCCGACGGCCGCACCAGGCGCCGCGAGCCCAACCATGTCTATTCGCTGCAGCAGGCGGCCGGCATCGTCAACTATGCCTTCGACCGCATCGCGCTCGATGCTGACCAGGCGAGCGGCGAGAATGTCCGCGTCGCCGTCATCGACACCGGCATCGACGACACCAACCCGGCGCTGTCGGGCGTCATCGCCGACCAGTTCGACGCCATGCCCGCCGTGGCGGTCGAAAAGCGCGACCACGGCACCTCGATCGATGGCCTGATCGCCGGCGTCGGCGCGCTCAAGGGCATGGCGCCTGGCGCGAAGATCTACCATGCCCGCGCCTTCGAGGGCGGCAAGTCGACCATGGACGTCATCCTGTCGGCGCTCGACTGGGCGGCAGAGCAGGATGTGCGCATCATCAATATGAGCTTCGTCGGCCCGAAGAACGACCTGCTCGGCATTGCCTGCCGCAATGCCCGCGCGCTGGGCATCGTCCTGGTCGCCGCCGCCGGCAACAACGGCCCGAAGGCTCCCTATGGCTACCCGGCCGCCTTCGACGGCGTCATCGCGGTGACCGCCACCGACGCCAAGGACGGGCTGATGCCGCAGGCCAATCGCGGCGCCTATGTCTTCATCTCCGCTCCCGGCGTCGAGGTGGTGGCGCCGAGCGGCGCCGGCTCGGACGTGGTGACCGGCACCTCCTTCGCCGCCGCGATCGTCAGCGGCGCCATCGCCAATTTGATCCACGCCGCGCCGGACCGCTCGGCCGACGACATCGAGAAGGCGCTCGCCGCCACCGCCAAGGATCTCGGCCCGAAAGGGCGAGACAATGATTTCGGCTATGGGCTGCTGGATACCAAGGCGGCCGAGACGGCGAAGGAATAGTCCGTCGCCAGTATGCGAATGTGAATCGAAATTCCTGAAGGTTCGATAAATGAGAAGCTCTCAAATGGAGATATACTTCTGGTCATCGGTTTTATATTACATCGTGTTCGGAGTCGCATCTATAGCTATTATTATTTCGACCGACGCACTTGGTATTTCATGGACCCTCATCGCAGTAGTTGGATACATTACTCTAATTTATACTCTCAACATATGGCGACGGAGGAGGCATCCGAGAAGCGTCTATCAGATTAAGTTGGCGCAACGGCGATCGGACGACTAGTTGCGGCCGTCCGCGGTAGGTTCAACTCTATTGCTCTGGGCCTTCTACCCCGGCGCCCCGGCCACAGAACCCCGCACCACCAGATCCACCGGCCAGACCTCGCCGCGGTGTCCGGAGTGCTTGGAGAATCTCGATGTCGTGGAAACTGGATGAAACCGCGCAAACGTCTGCGGGCGCGGTGGCGGCGGGTCGGGCTGGCAACGGGCCATCGCTCGTGCTTGCCCATGGCTGGCCGTGGTCCTCGTTCTCATGGCACCGGATCATTCCGGCCCTGGCGCGGCGATACCATGTCCATTGGTACGACATGCCCGGATACGGCCGATCCGACAAAGCCGCGGACCAGCGCACCTCGCTCGATGTGCAAGGCAAGGTCTTTGCAGAGATGCTTGCCCATTGGCGCCTCCAGCGGCCCATGGTTGTTGCCCACGACATGGGAGGCGCGACGACGTTGCGGGCGCATCTGCTGCACGGCTGTGATTTCGACCGCTACGTTTTGATGAATGTCGTCGCCATGCGCCCCTGGGGATCGGAGTTCTTCGACCATGTCGGCCGTCACGTGGATGCCTTCCTGGGCTTGCCGGCGCACATCCATGAAGCCGTCGTGGCGGCTTACGTCAAGGGAGCGATCGTCAATGAGATCGATCCTGGAGATTTCGACAAGCTTGTGGAGCCGTGGCTGTCCGAGGAGGGAAGGGTGAGCTTCTATCGGCAATTCGCGCAAGCCGATGAAAGATACACCGCCGAGGTCGAGCCGATGTTCAAAGATATACGCTGTCCGGTAGAGATCATCTGGGGCGAGGACGACCCATGGATACCGCTGGAGCGAGGCAAAGCGCTTCACGCACTCATCCAGCAGGCATCGTTCGAAACACTGCCCGGCGTCGGCCATCTTCCTCAGCTCGAAGCGCCAGATCTGGTGCTGGGGCGGCTGAACAGGTTCTTGTCACGCGAACCCGAAGGCTGATCCGCATGGTTTGAGTTTGATCCTACGTAGGCGCCCCGGCCACAGACCCCCGCACCACCAGATCCACCGGCCAGACCTCGCCGCGGGCGCCCTCTTCCAGTCCCGATATGCGCGCCGCGAGACGCTCGGCGACGCGGGCGCCTGCGAGGCGGATCGACGAGCGCGTCGTCGACAGCGGCACCGGGAAATTCTCCGGCTTCAGCCAGGGAAAGACGTCGTCATGCGCGATCAAGGAGAGGTCGCCGGGAATGGAGAGGCCAAGGTCGCGCACCGCGCGCACCACGCCGAGCGACATGATCAGGCTGGAGCAGGCGATCGCCGTCGGCGGCTCGCTCTGCTCGAGCAGGCGCCTGGCGGCGCGGTAGCCGTTCTCCTCGGTCATGGTGAGCGAACAGATATGGCGCTCGCCAAGCACGAGGCCAGTCGTGGCGAGTGCGCGGCGCATGCCGCGCTCGCGATGGATGGCGAAAGTCTCGCGGTCGTCGCCGTTGATCAGCGCAAGCCGCCTGTGGCCGAGCTGGATCAGCAGCCGCGCCGCCTCGTGGAAGGCGCCCTCGTTGTCGATGTCGAGGAAGGCATAGTCGAAGTCGAAGCCCTCGCTGCGGCCATGAACGATGAAGGGAATGCCGAGCGTGTTGAGCAGCGCCACCCGCCGGTCGGCCGGCCGCGGCGAGGAGATGTAGACCGCGTCGACCTGCCGGTTGGCGACGATGCGCCGGTAGGTTGTCTCCTGGTCGTCGGCGTCCGCCGGCGACAGCACCAGGTCGAGCTCGTGCGAGCGGGCATAGTCGCCGAGGCCGGACAGGAACTCGACGAAGTGCGGATCGATGTCGACGGCGGCGCCGGTCGGCAGCACATAGCCGATCATCCCGGTCTTTCCGGTCGCCAGTCGCCGCGCGCTCGGATTGGGGCGGTAGCCATGGCGCTTGGCCGCGTCCATCACCCGCCGCCGCGTTTCCTCGTTGACCTCGGGGTAGCCGTTCAGCGCCCGGCTCACCGTGGTCTGCGAGAGCGCCAGCATGTGAGCGAGCTGTTTAAGGTTCACCGGAGGCCTCCAAGCCTCAAAGCGCTTTTAATTTGAGTCAAAACGACAACCAACGCTGGTGACGTCCAACGGGTCGACCATAAGCACCGTTCAGATGGGTTTGAAGCAAAATTTGCTGCTGCAGCGCCAAAAAAACGTGCTGCAGCGCACTTTCTACGCACCTATTTGCAGAAATTAAATCGATTAGCCTTCTGCCCCTCTTGACTCCCGCTCGATTCAATGGCGAGATCAAAACGACCAAAGCGCTTTGGAAGACTCTTCGAAAGGTTGCGGTTCCTTTCTGACTGAGTCACAGTCCTGCGGCGTCGGCGGACGGAATGGAGGTTCCGTCCGATTGTTTGTGACCACTGGGAGGAATACCGATGAAGAAGATGCTTCTGCTGGGCGCCGCGTTCGCTACGCTCGCCTTGAGCCTGCCGGCGCAAGCCGAACTGAAGTTCAAGCCGGGCGAGGACCCGCGCTTCAACTGGCAGAACTACGAGGATCTCAAGAAGGTCGACCTCAAGGGCGAGACGCTGACCATCTTCGGGCCATGGCGCGGCGAGGACGAAGGCCTTGTGCGCACCGTTCTCGAATATTTCCAGGAAGCGACCGGCGTCGAGATCAAGTACTCCTCGTCGGAGAATTACGAACAGCAGATCGTCATCGACACCCAGGCCGGCAGCCCGCCCAACATCGCCGTGCTGCCGCAGCCGGGCCTGATTCAGGACCTGGCTTCCAAGGGCCTTTTGACGCCGCTTGGCGACGACACCGCCAAATGGGTCAAGGACAATTACGGCGCCGGCCAGTCCTGGGTCGACCTCGGCACCTTCAAGGACAAGGACGGCAAGCCGGGCTTCTTCGCCTTCCCGTACAAGGCGGATGTGAAGTCGCTGGTCTGGTATTCGCCGGATAATTTCGAGGAAGCCGGCTACAAGGTCCCGAAGACGCAGGAAGAGCTCGCCGAGCTCGAGAAGAAGATCATCGCCGACGGCGGCAAGCCGTGGTGCATCGGTCTCGGCTCCGGCGGCGCCACCGGCTGGCCGGCGACCGACTGGGTCGAGGACATCATGCTGCGCACGCAGACCCCCGATGTCTACGACAAGTGGGTGAAGAACGAGATCCCGTTCAACGATCCGGCCGTGGTCAACGCCATCGACATCTTCGGCAAGATCGCGACCGACGACAAGATGGTCGACGGCGGCGCCAAGGCGGTTGCCGCGACCGACTTCCGCGACAGCCCGAAGGGACTCTTCTCGGTGCCGCCGAAGTGCTACCTGCACCATCAGGCCTCGTTCATCCCGACCTTCTTCCCGGAGGGCACGAAGCTCGGCCAGGATGCCGACTTCTTCTACTTCCCGCCCTATGCCTCGAAGCCCGACCTTGGCACCCCGGTGCTCGGCGCCGGCACGCTGGCCATGATCACCAAGGATTCGAAAGCGGCCCGCGCCTTCATCGAATTCCTGAAGATGCCGCTTGCGCATGAGATCTGGATGGCCCAGGGCGGTTTCGTGACGCCGTTCAAGGCGGTCAACAAGGACGCCTATGCCAGCGACGCGCTGAAGAAGCAGGGCGAGATCCTCGCCAACGCCTCGACCTTCCGCTTCGACGGTTCCGACCTGATGCCGGGCAAGATCGGCGCCGGCTCCTTCTGGACCGGCATGATCGATCTCGTCGGCGGCAAGTCCGCCCAGGATGTCGCCACCGACATCCAGAAGAGCTGGGACGCGATCAAGTAGGCGATCGTTCCCGCGGCCGGAAGCTCTTGCTTCCTCCTCCCAAGCGGATCCGGGCCTTTCGCGCCCGGATCCGGCTGGCCCATCGCAGCATCTCATCCCGGTAGGGCCGGGATGGACCAGGTTCCAGTCGAAGCCCAGTCGTGAAAGCGTAGACATTCCGGCATGCGGCGCGGCCGGCGGAAGCGGACAAGTCCGCTTTCATGTCCCGTTCGCGCTCCAACAACGAGAACAGCGCACGAACTGATCGCCAGGGTCGTTTCAGGCCTGGCCGATCCTGCGCAGGGGAGAGGGACCCATGGCGGCTCAGATTTTCTCGGCCATATTCGTCATTATCGTCGGCGTCGGCGGCTGCGTCGCCTATTTCTGGGGTGCCAACAAGGCGCTCGACACCATCTTCCCCTCGCGCGGCGTCAGCGGCTCAGCCGCCGTCGACAATCTGCGCCGGCAGGGGCTGATCCGTCCCTGGCTGTTCGTCGGCCCGGCCATGATCATCCTCACCATCTATCTGATCTATCCGGTGGTCGAGACGCTGAGGCTATCCTTCCTCGACCGCGGCGGCGCGAGCTTCGTCGGCTTCGCCAACTACGAATGGGCGTTCGGCGACCGCGAATTCCGCAACTCGATCCTCAACAACATCGTCTGGCTGGCGGTGGTGCCGGCGGCCTGCACGTTCCTTGGCCTGATCATCGCCGTGCTCACCGACAAGATCTGGTGGGGCACCATCGCCAAGAGCCTGATCTTCCTGCCGCTGGCGATTTCCTTCGTCGGCGCCAGCGTGATCTGGAAATTCATCTACGAATATCGCGGTGAGGGCCAGGTCCAGATCGGCCTGCTCAACGCCATCATCCAGTATTTCGGCGGCCAGCCGCAGGTCTGGATATCGCTGCCGTTCTGGAACAATTTCTTCCTGATGGTCATCCTGATCTGGATCCAGACCGGCTTTGCCATGGTGATCCTGTCGTCGGCGCTGCGCGGCATTCCCGAGGAGACGATCGAGGCCGCGGTGATCGACGGCGCCAACCCGTTCCAGATCTTCTGGAAGATCATGGTGCCGCAGATCTGGGGCACCATCGCCGTGGTCTGGACCACCATCACCATCCTGGTGCTGAAGGTCTTCGACATCGTGCTGACCATGACCAACGGCCAGTGGAACAGCCAGGTGTTGGCCAATCTGATGTTCGACTGGATGTTCCGCGGCGGCGGCGATTTCGGTCGCGGCGCAACGATCGCCATCATCATCATGATCGCGGTCATCCCGATCATGGTCTGGAACATCCGCCAGGCCAACAAAGAGACGGGAGGACACTGAAATGGCCGCCTCGACCGGAAAGTCCTTCGCCAGCCGTTTCGGCGTCCACATCGCGGTGCTGATCTTCGTCGCCATCTGGACCGTGCCGACGCTCGGCATCCTGGTCTCCTCGCTGCGCGACAAGGACCAGATCATCGCCTCCGGCTGGTGGAACTCGTTCGCCAGTTCCAGCCAGACCGGAGCCGGCCGGCTGCCAGCCGCCTCGGCGCAGGTCGAGAAGGATGGCAAGTTCGTCATCGCGGGCAACATCTTCGGCGACGGCGCCAAGCGCGATATCTCCGCCTTCGGCGTCAAGTCGGCGGCGCCCACGCAATACCCGGCCGGCTCGACCGCCGATCTCGGCGACGGCGTGACCCTGCAGGTCAATGCCGACGGCAGCTTCGTGCTTGCCTCGCCCAAGGCTTTCGAGGGCGACCGCGGCCAGCGCGTCTACTTTGCCTCGTCGGCGCCGCCGAAATTCACCACCGACAACTACAAGACGGTGCTGTTTTCGGAGGGCATCGGCCGCTCCTTCATGAACTCGCTGACCGTCACCATCCCGGCGACCGTGATCCCGATCCTGATCGCCGCCTTTGCCGCCTACGCGCTGGCCTGGATGCGCTTTCCCGGCCGGGCCCTGCTGATCGCGGTCATCATCGGCCTGCTCGTCGTGCCGCTGCAGATGTCGCTGATCCCGTTGCTCAAGCTCTACAACGGCGTCGGTTCGTTCTTCGGCGTGCCGTCGAAGACCTATCTCGGCATCTGGCTGGCGCATACCGGCTTCGGTCTGCCCTTCGCCATCTATCTGCTGAGGAGCTACATTGCCGGGCTGCCGCGCGAGATCATGGAATCGGCGCGCATCGACGGCGCCAGCGATTTCGAGATCTTCGTCAAGATCGTGCTGCCGCTGTCCTTCCCGGTGCTCGCATCCTTCGCCATCTTCCAATTCCTGTGGGTATGGAACGATCTGTTGGTGGCGATGGTTTTCCTCGGTACAGAGGCCGACCAGATCGTGCTGACCGCCAAGCTGAACGCGCTGCTCGGCTCGCGCGGCGGCGACTGGGAGATCCTGACGACATCGGCGTTCGTGACCATCATCGTGCCGCTGATCGTGTTCTTCTCGCTGCAGCGCTATTTCGTACGCGGGCTGCTTGCCGGCTCGGTGAAAGGAGGTTGAGATAATGCAATCGGCTTTGAAGGCGACGTCGAGGCCCGACCCCGCCGTCGATCGCGACTGGTGGCGGGGCGCGGTGATCTACCAGATCTATCCGCGCTCCTATCAGGACTCCAACGATGACGGCATAGGCGACCTCAAGGGCATCGTCCGCAGGCTGCCCTACATCGCCTCGCTCGGCGTCGACGCCATCTGGATATCGCCCTTCTTCAAGTCGCCGATGAAGGACTTCGGCTACGACGTATCGGACTATTGCGACGTCGACCCGATGTTCGGCACGCTCGTCGATTTCGATGCGCTGGTGGCGGAAGCGCATCGGCTTGGCCTCAAGGTGATGATCGACGAGGTGCTGTCGCATACCGCCGACATCCATCCCTGGTTCAAGGAAAGCCGTTCGAGTCGCAGCAATCCGAAGGCCGACTGGTATGTGTGGGCCGACGCCCGGCCGGACGGCACGCCGCCCAACAACTGGCTGTCGATCTTCGGCGGCTCGGCGTGGCAATGGGACACCAGCCGCCAGCAATACTACCTGCACAATTTCCTCGCCGAGCAGCCCGACCTCAACTTCCACAACGCGGAGGTCCAGGACGCGCTGCTCGACGTCACCCGTTTCTGGCTGGAGCGCGGCGTCGACGGCTTCCGCCTCGACACGATCAATTTCTATTTCCACAGCCAGGGGCTGGAGAACAATCCGCCGCTGCCGCCCGAGGAGCGCAACGACCAGACGGCTCCGGCCGTCAACCCCTACAACTACCAGGACCATATCTACGACAAGAGCCGGCCGGAGAACCTCGGCTTCCTCGAACGCTTCCGCGCCCTGCTCGACGAATATCCGGCGCAGGCAGCGGTCGGCGAAGTCGGCGATTCGCAGCGCGGCCTGGAAGTGGTGGCCGCCTACACCGCCGGCGGCAAGCGCGTCCACATGTGCTATTCCTTCGACTTCCTGGCGCCCGAGAAGATCAGCGCCGCCAAGGTGCGCACGGTGCTGGAAGCCTTCGGCAAGGTGGCCAGCGACGGCTGGTCGTGCTGGGCCTTCTCCAATCACGACGTGATGCGGCCGGCCTCGCGCTGGGCCGCCAGCGAGGCCGATCCGACCGCCTATCTCAAAGTGATCTCGGCGCTGCTGATGTCGCTGCGCGGCTCGGTCTGCCTCTATCAGGGCGAGGAGCTCGGCCTCGGCGAGGCGGATCTCAGCTTCGAGGACCTGCAGGACCCCTACGGCATCCGCTTCTGGCCCGAATTCAAGGGCCGCGACGGCTGCCGCACGCCGATGGTGTGGGATGCCTCAGCCAAGAATGGCGGCTTCTCGGCGGCCAAGCCGTGGCTGCCGGTGCCTGGCAAGCATCTTTCGCAGGCGGTGAACGTGCAACAGGGCGATGCAAGCTCGCTGCTCGAGCACTACCGGCGCTTCCTCGCCTTCCGCCGCCAGCATCCGGCGCTGGCCAAGGGCGACATCGACTTCATCGAAAGCGCGGGCGACACCGTCGCCTTCACCCGCCGCGAGGGCAATGAGCGTGTCGCCTGCGTCTTCAACCTGGGCAGCAAGCCGGCCGAGGTCGATCTCGGCGGAGGCTCGCTGCAGCCCTTGCCCGGGCACGGCTTTTCGGGCCAAGCTGGCGCCGGCTCCATCCGCCTTGGCGGCTACGGCGCCTGGTTCGGGCGCATCGACTGAGTTTTTGAAACGGACGTCACTGGGAGGACAATCATGGCCGATGTCACGCTGAGGCAAGTCAAGAAGTCGTACGGCAATCTCAACATCCTGCACGGCATCGACCTCGACATTAAGTCGGGCGAGTTCATCGTCTTCGTCGGCCCGTCCGGCTGCGGCAAGTCGACCTTGCTGAGGTCCATCGCCGGGCTGGAGGAGATCACCTCGGGCGAACTCAAGATCGCCGGCGACGTGGTGAACGACGTGCCGCCGTCGAAGCGCGGCATCGCCATGGTGTTCCAGTCCTACGCGCTCTATCCGCACATGACCGTCTACGACAACATGGCTTTCTCGATGAAGATCGGAAAGGAAAGCAAGGCCGAGATCGACAAGCGGGTGCGGCAGGCGGCCGAGATCCTGCAATTGACCAAATATCTCGACCGGCTGCCCAAGGCGATGTCGGGCGGCCAGCGCCAGCGCGTCGCCATCGGCCGCGCCATCGTGCGTAACCCGAAGGTGTTCCTGTTCGACGAGCCGCTGTCCAACCTCGACGCGGCACTTCGCGTCGCCACCCGCATCGAGATCGCCAAGCTCAAGGAATCGATGCCGAACACGACGATGATCTATGTCACCCACGACCAGGTCGAGGCGATGACGCTGGCCGATCGCATCGTGGTGCTGAAGGAAGGCCGCATCGAGCAGGTCGGCACCCCGATGGAGCTCTACAAGCGGCCCGGCAATCTGTTCGTTGCCCAGTTCATCGGCTCGCCGGCCATGAACATCCTGCCGGCCAAGATCGAAAAGGCCGGCGACCCGACCGTCATCAGCCATGTCGGCGGCCGCAAGGCGACGGTGCCGATCGCCACACCCGCCTCGGCGAATGGTGCGGCGGTGAGTTTCGGCGTGCGGCCGGAAGACCTGGCGATCGCCACCGGCACCGAGTATTTGTTCGAGGGAACGGTGGACTATGTCGAGCAACTCGGCGAGGTCCAGCTCGTCTATGTCGACATCGGCCGCGCCGACCTGCCGCTGGTGACGAAACTGCCGGGCAATGTCGAGGTCAAGCGCGGTGCTGTGCTGCGGCTCAACGCTGATCCCGGCGACCTGCACATCTTCGACGCCGACGGCCACTCCTTCACGCTGCATATGGCCGAAGCCAAGGCGGCCTGACTTTCACGTGAGACAAAAAAGAGCGGCGGGCTGTGCCCGCCGCTCTTGGCATTATGGCCCGGTCCATCCCGATCCGGGATGGACGGCTGTTAGCGCCCGAACAGGTTGCGGTCGCTGCCCTGAGGCGCGGACTTCTCGACATCGCCCGACGAGTTCAGCAGCTTGTAGACCGGCGAGCTGGTGTCGCGCGTCGACGACGTCTGCGTGGTGTCGACGTTGGCGGCCGGCCGCTGACTGTTGATGTCGGTCCCGCCGACATTGTCGTTCCGGGCATAGGCGCTACCGGCGGCGATCAAAAGTGCGGCGGCAGTAAGAGCAATCTTCTTCATTTTGGGTACTCCTGGATTTGCGTCGGAGCGGCGGGCCAGCCGCCGCGTCCGGCTTCCGTTTGGCCACGACCCGAACCGGAGGTCCGGGATCGCGGTCCGGTCGGTTTAGTTGTTGCCGAAGAGGTTACGGTCGCTGCCCTGGTTGGCGGGCTGCTCGGCGGCCGGTTCCGACTTCTTGATCGATGCCGTGTACGAGCTGTCGACGGCAGCAGCGGGCTGATTGGCACCGTGGGAACCGTAATTGTCGCTGCCGGATGCGAAAGCGCCGCCCGAGATGGCCAGAAGGGCCGCTGTGGCAAGGATGATCTTCTTCATTTTAGTGCTCCTGAATTTCTGACGATCCCGAGCGGCAGGCATCGCCCACCGCGGTCAGGGATCGTGTGCTAGTTGTTGCCGAACAGGTTTCGGTCCGAGCCGTGCGCCGGTGTCTGAGCGGCCGGTTCCGACTTCTCGATCGAAGCCGTGTACGAGCTGTCGACGGCAGCGGCGGGCTGATTGGCACCGTTGGAACCGTAATTGTCGCTGCCACCAGCAAAGGCGCTGCCGGAAATGGCCAGAAGGGCGGCGGCAGTAAGAGCAATCTTTTTCATTTTTGGTACTCCAGTATATTTTTTCCGTCCGTCTAGCGGCGTGTCTTGGGAGGAAATCGCGTCGTTCGGACAGCCCCGATGTGGGAGAGCTATCGGCCGCTTTCCAATCACGAAGTTTTTCCGTCTGGCCTATGAATCTGCACCTTGAAATTGTACCAAGGCCATCTACACGCAATGAATTGCGGAGCAATATCAAGTGGTTGTTTGAATCGCCCATCGAGCCAAGTGACGATTCCGAAGATCTGCGTTCACACCGTCCTGCACGCATTGTCAACAGAAACGAACCGTTCGGTTCGATTTTAGAATCTCCTAATAGTCACTTTTCTATACTGTTAACCAATTCAGAGCCGCCCAGGGCCGATTCGAACACGGTTTTCTCCGCCTCGATTCGCATGCCGGCAGCGTGTGACATCGGTCGCCTTGCAGGGCCAATATCAGCTTCATGGGTCGTGTCGCGCCGCATGGATGCGATGTCGTTTTCATGCCGATGGCGCGGCGGCTGTCGTGATTAAGATCAGACCATCTCAGGTGCCGCTCCGTGACGACGGGACGGAGAATTGGGAAGCCGGTCAGAACCCGGCGCTGCCCCCGCAACGGTGGTGGAGTTCAAAGTCGCGACGGGAGACCACTGGGCCATCGGCCTGGGAAGGTGCCGCGACCGCCCGCCAGGGCACTCCAGAGCCCGGAAACCAGCCAGGGATACTTGAACTCGACTGATCGCGGTGGGCGGTCAAGAGGCGGATGGTGCGTGCCCGGCCATGCCGGCGGCGGTCGTTCTTCTCAATCACCACCAGTTCAGTCCTTGAAGCGGTGCGACAAACGCGAGGACAGGACATGGATGCGCGCAACGACATGCTGAGGCTGCTGCACGGCCGCAGGCCGGGCTTTTCGCTGGAGCAGCCTTTCTATACCGACCCGGACTATTTCAAGCTCGACATGGAGCTGATCTGGTACCGCGACTGGCTGTTCATCGGCCACGATTGCGAATTGCCGAAGCCGGGCAGCTACATCACCGCGCAGGTCGGCGACTATCCGGTGGTCCTGGTTCGTGACCAGCAAGGCAGGGTCAATGCCTTCCATAACTCCTGCCGCCATCGCGGCAGCCGCGTCTGCAACGCCGAGAAGGGCACGGCGGCGAAGCTCGTCTGCCCCTATCATCAATGGACCTACGAGCTCGACGGCAGGCTGCTGTTCGCCCGCCAGATGGCGGATGGTTTCGACAAGAACCAGTTCGGCCTGAAGCCGGTCGCCTGCGAAAGCGTCGGCGGCTACATCTTCATCTGCCTGGCGAAAGAGCCGGCCGATTTCGCGCCGATGCGCGCCATGATCGAACCCTATCTCCTGCCGCATCGGTTGAGCGAAGCGAAGGTCGCTTTCGAATCGACCATCGTCGAGAAGGGCAACTGGAAGCTGGTCTGGGAAAACAACCGCGAGTGCTACCACTGCGCCGGCAACCATCCCGAACTCTGCAAGACCTTCCCCGAGGCGCCGACGGTGACCGGCGTGCATGGTGCCGAAAGCGATCCCGAGATGCAGGCGCATTGGGCGAAATGCGAGGTGGCGGGCCTGCCGAGCAAGTTCCGCATCGACCCGGCGGGACAGTATCGCGCCACCCGCGCGCCGCTCTTGCGCGACGCCGTCAGTTACACGATGAGCGGCAAGCGCGCGGTGAGGAAGAACCTTTCCACGAGCGTCTCGGCGGACCGCATCGGCACGCTGATGCACTACCACTATCCGACCACCTGGAACCATATCCTGATCGACCATGCCGTCACCTTCCGGGTGCTGCCGATCAGCGCCACCGAAACCGCGGTGACGACGAAATGGCTGGTCCACAAGGATGCGGTGGAAGGCGTCGATTACGATCTTGCCGAACTCACCCATGTCTGGACCGAGACCAACGACCAGGATCGCCGCATCGTCGAGGAAAATGCTTTCGGCATCCTGTCGCCGGCCTATGAGCCCGGCCCCTATTCGGAGCAGCATGAGGGCGGCGTCATCCAGTTCGTCGAATGGTACGCCTCCTTCATCGGGCCGCGCCTTGCCGAAGGCGGCCGGCCGGCGCTGCGCAGCGTTGCTTGAGGTGAAGGGATGAACGCGATGACGGATCTCGCCCTCTATCGCCATCTCGACGAGATGGCGCCCTGGAACGACCGGCTGCAGGTGCTGGAGGTGATCGGCGTCAGCGACGAGGCGCCGGACGTCAAGACCTTCACCTTCCGCTCCGACAACCAGACCTGGTTCCGCTACAAGCCCGGCCAGTTCGTGACGCTGGAACTGCCGACCGCCGACGGACCGCTGATGCGCACCTACACGCTGTCCTCATCGCCCTCGCGGCCGTTCTCGATCGCGGTGACGGTGAAGGCGCAGGCCGGCAGCATCGGCACGCGCTGGATGTTCGACAATCTCAAGCCCGGCGCCCATGTGAAGGCCTATGGCCCGGTCGGCGATTTCTCGCTGCACAGCCATCCGGCGGCCAAGTACCTGTTCATCTCGGCCGGCTCCGGCGTAACGCCGATGATGTCGATGCTTCGCTGGCTGAACGACTGCGCGCCCTGGACCGATGTCGGTTTCGTCAACTGCGCGCGCAGGGCGGAAGAGATCATTTTTCGCAAGGAGCTTGAATTGCTGGGCAGCCGCATGCCCGGCCTGTCGCTCGGCTTCATGATCGAGGAACGCTCCAGCCGCGAGGGCTGGTTCGGTCATATGGGCCGCATCGACGCCATTCGCCTGCCGCTGCTCGCTCCCGACTTCCGCGAGCGCGAGATATTCTGCTGCGGCCCCGACCCGTTCATGCGCGCGGTGCGGCAGATGTTGGAGGCGGCGGGCTTCGACATGGCCAGGTATCACCAGGAAAGCTTTGCCGCGCCGGCGGTGGAGGAAGTGCCGGCGCCGTTCGCGCTGCCGGGCGACGGCGGCGTCGAGACCCCCGTCGAGGCCGCGACGCCGGTGCGCTTCTCGCTTTCCGACGTCGACGCCGAATGCCTTGCCGGACAGACCGTGCTGCAGACGGCGCGCGCCTCGGGCGTCAGGATCCCGGCCGCCTGCGAGTTCGGCCTCTGCGGCACATGCAAGGTCAAGAAAGTCTCTGGCGAGGTCGCGATGAGCCACAATGGCGGCATTCTCGATCACGAGATCGACGACGGCTTCATCCTTGCCTGCTGCTCGAGGCCGCTGACGCGGCTGGAAATCGAGGCCTGATTCCGCCACGTCGACCCCAAAAATGGCAAGCGGCCTGCCGTGTCCGTCGTCTTGCCAAGCCAGAACCGAGTGTTTACAGGCCTTCCTCAGGGAGAGCGGCCGCCGCAAAGGCGGTTGCTTGCGCGAGCCATGAAGTGGGGCAGGGACCAATGCCACAAGCCAATGTCTACGCAGTCGCGAGCAAGGATATTGTTTTCGAATCCTTCGACGGCGAAGCTGTCGTGCTTGATCTGGCGAGCGGGAAATATTTCGGCTTCTCCGATTCGGGCAGCCGGGTCTGGCAGGCGCTGTGTTCGGGCGTCGGTGCGCAGGCGCTGGCCGGATCGATAGCCGGCGCAGCGGCGACCGGCGCGACCGGGCTTGACGCCTTCATTGCGCAATTGGTCGAGCTCGGGCTGCTGGTGCCTTCCGATGGCACGGCGCAGCCGCTGCCGGACGAACTGGCTGCCGAACTTGCGGCGGCAAACGAGCCGCTCAATGTGAGCGTCCATGACGATCTCGCCGACCTCATCATCGTCGACCCGATCCACGAGGTCGAGGAGCCTCTCGGCTGGCCGGCGGTCAAGCAGGCATCCTGAGAGATCGGCAGCACGTCGGCCGAGCCGGGATAGACCATGCCGCGTGTGACCCTTGAGACACTGCCGGACTACGCCCGCTATCTCATCGCGGCCGCCGAAGACGCGGCGCTCTTTCCGGTCACGCGCAAAGTCCGCCTGCCCGCCCTTGAACTGACCGTGCATCTCGAGCCCGGCGCGCTGGCCGAAGCGCTTGGCCATGCCTTTGTCGAGGCCGGGGACGATCAGCCGGGATTGCCCGCTTGCCGCATTTTCGTAGGCCATCCCGGCATTGGCGGCATGCCCGAGCCGGCACGATGGGGGGACGCGCATTTCACCGAACAGGGTTTCGCGCAGCGTCTCGCCGGCGCCGGTTTGCGCGGCCACTACTTTCACGATCTCGATTTCTGGCAAGTCTACGATCCGCAGCGGCGCATTGGCGCGCAGTTGATGCGCGCGGCGGATGCCTTTCCGCCGTGGGAGACGGGCTCGCCGCTGCGCGCCTTCCTGCACTGGGAATACGGCGCGCGCGGCATGCGGCTCGCCCATGCCGGCACGCTCGGTGCCGACGGCAGCGGCGTGCTGCTCGCCGGCGCCGGCGGCGCCGGAAAATCAGGCACGGTCGTAGCCGGGCTGCTCAACGGGCTCGACAGTGTCGGCGACGACTATGTGCTGGTCGATCTTTCGAGCAGCGTGATCGCTCGGCCGCTATTTTCGGTGCTCAAGCAGGACCCCAAGGGATTTGCCCGGCTAGGACTGAAAGACCGACTGGGCAGCGACATGCCGCTCAACTGGCAAGGCAAGCATGCTTTCCACATCGGCGACATCGCCTCCAGGCCGATCCCCGGCACGCTGGACATCGTTGCGCTGATGGTGCCACATATCGGCGCTGGTGGGACAAGCTCGATCATGCCGATGTCGCGCAGGGACGCCATGATTGCGCTGGCGCCGTCGGGGATCGCGCAGATGCCGGGCGAGCGGGAAAGCGGCTTTCGCTTCTTCAGCGATCTTACCCGACTGCTGCCGTGCTACCGTCTGTCCCTGGGCACTGATCCCGGCGAGATCGCCGGCACCATTGCGGATTTCCTCGCGCGGGGCGCTTCGTGAAACTGAGCGTGATCATGCCCGTCTACAACCGCGAGCGCTATGTCGTCCCGGCATTGCGTTCGCTGCTCAGGCAACGCGACGCCGCCGATCTCGACATCATCGTCATCGACGACGGCTCGACCGACGGTTCAGCCGACGCCGTGCGCTCGATGAGTGGCGAGAGCCCCTGCATCCGCCTGTTCCAGCAACAGAACGCGGGCGTGACCCGAGCCCGCAACACCGGGCTCAGGCTGCTCAAGCCGGACACGGAGCTGGTTTCTTTCCTCGATTCCGACGACATCTCGCCGGCCGGGCGTTTCGAGGCCGATGTCGAGCTGTTCCGGAAAGATCCCGGCCTTGAGCTCAGCTATTCGAGAATGATGCTGGTCGACAAGATCGATGACGAGCGGCTGGAGCCGGCCGCAGACAGCTACCGCATCACCGTCCGCGGCATCCACCTGTCCTCGGCGATCTTCTCGCGCCGCCTGGTCGAGCGCATTGGCTGGTTCGACGAGGAGTTCGCCCAGGCCGAAGACACGGACTATCTGCTTCGCGGTTTCGAGATCGGCCCCCGTTATGTGCTCCCGGAAACGGTGGCGCTCTATTACCGCCGGCATCCCGGCAACATGACCAAGCAGGAAGATGTCCAGTCGCGCGAGTTCCTGCGCGCCATATACAAATCGATGAAGCGGCGCAGGGCCAACCCGTCTCTACGGCCGATCGAGGGCATCTTCGAACTCGACAAGCTGACCGACTGGCGGTTCATGTGATGAGCGGATATGGCGTCGTCATTCCGGCCTTCAATGCCAGCACCACAATAGCCGAGACGCTGCAATCGGTGGCGGCGCAGACCGTTCGGGCGGAACTGGTCGTGATCGTCGACGACGGGTCGACCGATGACCTCGCTTCCGCGATCGTCGGCGCCGATCTTCCGGTCAAGCTGTTGCGGCAGGACAATGCCGGGCCAGGCAGCGCAACCACCCGAGGCATCGCGGCGCTGTCGACGCCGTTTGTCGCCACGCTCGACGCCGACGATCTGTGGCTGCCGACCAAGATCGAGGCGCAGCTCGCCTATCTCGAACGGTCTCCGCAAACTGCGGGCGTCTTCACCCATCAGCGCAATTTCCGTCATGACCAGCCCGATCTGCCCGACCCGCCCGCGACGCCTGGCTGGTCGCGCACGACGATGGTGATCCGCCGCGAGGTCACTGAGGCCGTCGGGCCGATCGTCGACCCGCCGGGCGGCCGCGGCGAGATGATCGACTGGATCGCCCGGGTGCGCGAAGCGGGCTTCGCCCTCGACATGCTGGATGAGGTGCTGGCGCTCAGGCGTATCAGGCCGGGCAGCCTGTCCTATGGGCGCGATGCCGCGCGCGATCGCGGCTATCTGGAGGTGGTGCGAGCGGCGATGCTGCGCCGGGCGCAAAACAGGCAGGGCTCCGGCTGATGGCCAGGATCCGCGCTATCGGCCGCCGCTTTCCCGACTATGGCTGGTCCTGGCCCACAGGCGGGCTCGACCAGCTGCTCAAGGCGGCTCTGCTTCACGACGAGAATGCCGCCCGCGATCGCGCGGCAGGCTGGCTTGACGACAACGACATCGACCATGTCTCGTTCAGGGAGCATCGGCTGCTCGCGGCGATCTCCGACCGGTTCGGCCGCAAGCTCGCCGGCCACGCCGCCTATCCGCGGCTCGTCGGCCTGCAGAAGATGCTGTGGACCAAGTCGCGCATGGCGATGCGCGAGGCCGAGCCGGTGCTAAAGGCGATGGCCGATGCCGGTTGCGCCGTCATGCTGATCAAGGGCGCCAGCCGCATTGCCGTCAACGTCTCGGCGCAGCGCGGCCGCGTCGCGCACGACATCGACATACTGGTGCGTCCGCAAGACATGGAAATTGCCTTCGACGCGTTGCGTGGCCGCGACTGGCAGATCGCCACTGGCGTCAGCCCGCAATATCTCAGGACCAGGCTTGCATCGCTGCGCTCGATGAATTTCTACAAGGGCAATTACGGCGACATCGACCTGCACCAGCTCGCCTATGACGGCTCGCAGCAGAGCGCCGAGGACGACCTCGCGATCTGGCGGCGGGCGGTCCCGGCCGAGTTCAGCGGCGTCGCCGCGCTGGTGCCGTCGCCCGCCGACCGCATTGCGCTCGCCATCGCGCATGGCGGCCTCGACGCCCACACCCACAGCGACTGGCTGGTCGACTGCGCGGTGGCCATCGAAGGCGCCGACGTCGACTGGGACGTGTTCCTCGACATTGCCGCCAGGCGCGGCCTGGCGGTCGCCGCCGCGGTGGCGCTGTCCTATCTCGCGCTGGAGATCGGCATTGCGGTGCCGGACGAAGTGCTGGCACGGGTGATGGAGATGGCCGACCGCCGCGGTATGTCGCGCTGGTCGTCCGTCCTGCAGGCCAAGCCGCGCACCGACTTCGGCGGGCTGACCTGGCTGTCGCGCGGATTTGCCAAGCAGCTTCGGCTGCAGCGCAAGAAGGGAAGATTGCGGCAGGCAGAGCCCGACGTCGTCTGGCGCGGCAAAGCCACGACAGCAGGAAAAACCACCCAGGCCGCTCCCTTCGTGCTTTCGCAGGGCATAGCCGGTCCGCCGGGCGCCGCGCGGGAAATGATGCTGGACGTCGTCGTGCGGATTGCCGTGCCGCCGGTGCGGCGGCGTATCGAAATGGAGATCAATTCGGCCGACCGTCATGTCGCGCGGTTGCGCTCGATGGCGATCAGCCGCGCCGGTGGCGAACGGACCTTGCGCTTTCGCGGCAAGGTGAAGCTCGACCAGACGGGGCAGGGTCTGGTCCTCGAGGCGCGACCGTCGCGACAGTTCCGCGTCTGGGACAACGAGCAGGCCGTCGCCACCTATGGCGCGCTGCCGTTCCAGCTCATTTCGGCAAAATTCTCCCCCGCCGACTGAGGCACCGGGCTCTCACACCCCGTAGCGCTCGGTGCGGATGAGGTCGGCCGGCATGTCGGCATCGATCAGCGCCTGGGCGGCGGCCGAGACGAAGGCATTCGAACCGCAGACGAAGGCGAGCGTCGGCGCCTTGGGCAACCGCTCCATGGCCTGCACCATCATCGCTGCGTCGACGCGCCGGGAATAGTCCGACGGCCGCTGGGCCGGCTCGCGCGTCAGCGTCAGCACAAGGTCGAAACCGTCGCGCCGGTCGTCGAGGCGGATCAGCTCGTCGCGGAAGATCACCTCGTCCCAGACCCGCGCCGAAAACACGAGCGCCGCCGGCGCAGCCGATTTCTGCAGGGCGCGGTGGCGCACCATCGCCATCAGCGGCACCACGCCGGAGCCGCCGCCGACCAAAAGGATCGGCCCGCCATCGCTGGCCGACCAGATGAAATGGCCGCCGAGCGGCCCGCGCAATTCGATCTCGTCGCCGATCGCCGCCACCTCGTGGAAGAAGGGCGACACCTCGCCATCCTCGAGCCTCTCGATCGCCAACTCGATCGTCCCGCGGCTCTCCGGCGCCGAGGCGATGGAGTAGGAGCGGCGCGCCTGATAGCCGTCCGGCGCCGTCAGCCTGACGTCGACATGCTGCCCGGCCTGGTGGACGAAAGGCCGCGACAGCTTGAAGAAGAAGCTCGTGACACGCGGCGTGCGTTTCTCGATGCGCACGATCCTCGCCGTCTGCCAGGGCGATTGCGCGGCCGATGCCTGGCTCATGGATCGCCCGAATAGCGCTGCTCGCGCCACGGGTCGCCATAGATATGGTAGCCGCGCAATTCCCAGAAGCCTGGCTCGTCGCGCTCGGTGAACTGCAGTCCGTTCAGCCATTTCGCCGACTTCCAGAAATAGAGATGCGGCACGAGAAGCCGGGCCGGTCCGCCATGGTCCGGCGTGATCGGCTTGCCCTCGTAGAGCAGCGCCACCATCGCCTTGCCGTCGAGGAGATCCTTGGCCGGCACATTGGTGGTGTAGCCGTCGAACGATAGCGCCAGCGTGTAGGCGGTCGGCGGCGCGATGCCGGCATCGGCGAGGATGTCGTCGACCAGCACGCCTTGCCAGGCGGTGTCGAACTTGGTCCAGGCGGTCACGCAATGGATGTCGCGCGTCATCCTGGTCAGCGGCAGCGCGTTGAACTCGGTCCACTTCCATTTCTTGATCGGGCGAGGGCCGTGCTTGAGGGTGAACGACCAGTCCTCGGTGCGCACACGCGGCGTCGGCCCGGCCGACAGCACCGGGAAGCCCTGCTCGAGATATTGGCCCGGCGGGATGCGCGCGTCATGGTCCGTGGGGGGACGCCGTCCGGAACCGAAACCACGGGTGACCATCAGCACATCCCTTTGCGTCGGCCGCCTGCCGGCCCAGCGCAATGTTCTCGAAGATGTCGCGGCGGGCAACAGAAAAATGCCGGCGGCAGGCCTTGTGGCTGGCCTGTCGCCGGCGCCAGGCCTCAGCCGGCGGCGAAGGGCACGGCGACGAAGATCTGCGCGTCGCCGCGGTCGACGAGCAGCAGCACCGACTTGCGGCCGGACTTGCCGGCCTCGGCGATCGCCTGGTTCGCCTGCCTGGCGCTCTTCACCGGCGTCCGGTCGACGGCGACGATGACATCGCCCGGCTCGAGGCCGGCGGCCGAAGCCGCCTTGTCCGGATTGACGCGCTCGACCAAAGCGCCGCGCTGATTGTCGGCCAGGTTCAACTCCTCGCGGACATCGGGCGTGATATCGGTGAGGCCAAGGCCGAGAGACGGCACGCGCAGGCCTTCGCCGGCCGACGGCTTGCCGCCCTCGTCATTGGCTGCGGTCTGGGTGTCTTCCGCATTGCGGCCGACATCGGCGGAAATCTGCATGGTCTTGCCGTTGCGCCAGACATCGAGCGTTTCCTTGGCGCCGGGCGAGACGTCGGCGACGGCACGCGACAGGTCCTTCGGATCCTTTATCGCCTCGCCGGCAAAGCCGGTGATGACGTCGCCGGTCGCAATGCCGGCCTTGGCCGCGGGCGACCCTTCGGTGACCGCGGCGACCAGCGCGCCGCCCGGATGGTCGAGGCCCATGGCGCTCGCCACGTCCTGCGTCACCGGCTGGATCTGCACGCCGAGATAGCCGTACTCGATGTCGCCGCCCTTCATCAGCTTGGCGACCACCTTCTGCGCCTGGTCGGACGGAATGGCGAAGCCGACGCCGACGCTGCCGCCATTGGGCGAGAAGATGGCGGTGTTGATGCCGACGACATTGCCGCCGACATCGACCAGCGGGCCGCCGGAATTGCCGTGGTTGATCGGCGCGTCGATCTGGATGAAATCGTCGAACGGACCGCTGTTGAGGTCGCGGCCGCGCGCCGACACGATGCCGGCGGTGACCGTGGTGCCGATGCCGAACGGGTTGCCGAAGGCGAGGATCTGGTCACCCGGCATGAGCTTGTCGGAATCGCCCCATTTGACTGTCGGCAGCGGCTTGGCGGCCTTGACCTTGAGCACGGCGAGGTCGTTCTTGGCGTCGCGGCCGACCAGCTTGGCGGGAAGCTCGGTGCCGTCATCCAGCGTCACCTTGATCGACGTGGCGCCGTCGATGACATGGTTGTTGGTGACGATGGTGCCGTCGGCGCCGACGATGAAGCCCGACCCCAGCGCCTCGGCGCGCTGTGACTGCTGCGGCGGCGCCTTGGGCATCGGCACGCCCTGGTCGCCGAAGAACTGGCGGAAATAGTCGTCGAAGGGCGAGCCGCCGTCGAAGGGCTGGTCCTCGCTCATCGTCTCCGGCTGCGCCTTCATGACGGTGGTGACGGTCACCACCGCCGGCTTGTCGGCAGCCACGATCGGCGCAAACGAGCCGTTGGGCGCCGTGATTCCGGCAACCGGGGTCTGGGTCGTGGCGACGGTGTTGCTCGCGCCGATGCCGCTCGCGCTTTGGGCGAAGGACACGACGAAGGGGGAGATGATCAGCGCAGCGCCCAGCAGGGCCGCGACGCGATGTCTACGAATTATGCTCTGGGGTGACATGGTCGTTCTGTCCGGGCGAGAGTTGATGCCTCGCCGCGAGCGGCTCAAGCGAGGCGCCCGTCGGCGTGTCGGCGACCGGGACTGCCTGTCTCGCCATGCATGGCAGCCGGCCGGATCGACCGCCTGCATCTAGGGCGTGGATCGGCCCGAATTAGGGTTTTGGCGCGACCTTACGAAGATTTAATATCAGGGAGACCTCACGCAGCGCCTCTGCGGCGCAGATACGCCGAGGCGATCTCGCGCATCCGCGCGCCATCGAAGCTCGGTCCATGACCGCCATGGCCGATGCGGATCGGCAGGTCGAGCAGGCGCCGCATGGTGCGGCAATAGGCGGCGCGATCGGAATCCGGCAAATCGTCGATCAGCATGCCGTCATAGATGGCATCGCCGGCAAACAACAACCCGTCGGCCTCGTCGAACAGCGCGATCGAATCGGGCGAATGTCCCGGCAGATGCAGGACGCGGAACTGCCGGTCGCCGAGATCGACGATGTCATCCTCGTCGAGCGCGCGCGTCAGCGGCGCCGGTGGAATCCGATAATCGGCCGCCTTCCAGTCGGGCGCCGGCAATTTGGAAACGGCGCCGTCGAGATTGTGGAACATGTAGGCATAGGTGACGGCCTCATCCATGCTCTCGAACTGCGCCGCGCTCATCTTCGGCCCGGCCCGCAGCGGGAACTCATGCAGCGAGCCGACATGGTCGAGATGGATATGCGTGGCGACGACGATCAGCGGCTTGCCGGCTGGCGTGTCGATCTCGGGCGCCAGCGGCTGGATGCCCATGCCGGTGTCGACCAGAAGGTCGGCATCGCGGCCCTTGAGATGCCAGATGTTGGCGCGCACGAAATCGTGCACGAACGGCTCGGTCAGCATCGTTGTCCTGGCGTCGACGATGGCCTTGCCGAACCAGTCGCCGACCACCAGGTCGCCCATCAGACGAAGGGCTTCCCGACCTTGTATTTCTCCGGCACCAGCCGCTTGAGGTAGGCCATGCCGGCATCCGAGAGCTTGTTGGCGTCGGGCTGCATGAAATCGTCGGGCATGTGGCGCGTCTTGCCTGCGACATTCTTCAGCGGCACCTTTTTCAGCACGGTTTTGGAACCGTCATACTGCAGCGCCACCGAGCCGCCGCCCTGCCCGGCGACCTCGACGGCGAAGGCGCCAGCGTCGAAGGCCTCTTTGGCGTCGACGGCATTGATGGCGCCGATGTAGCCGCGCGGCATGTAGCCCAGCGCGTCGACCCGCGCCCGCTTGCCCGGCAGGCCTTCGGCCAGCGCGCGTTCCAACGCGGCCGTCAGGTCGCTGCCCGACAGCTTGACGTTGCCGTGCTGGTCGCGTTCGAGCTTCTCTGGCGGCACCAGGCTCTCGACCAGCGCCTTGCCGTCGGCGGTGCTGACGCCTTCGGATACGGCAACGATGCAGCGCTTGTGGCGGTCGAGCGTGGCCCGCACGTCGTCGATGAAACGCTTCGCCGAGAAGGCGCGCTCCGGCACGTAGACCAGATGCGGGCCGCTGTCGGGATCGATCTGCCAGGCGGCGGCGGCCGCGGTCAGGAAGCCGGCATGCCGGCCCATGACGATGCCGACATAGATGCCGGGCAAAGCGCGGAAGTCGAGATCGACCGAGAGAAAGGCGCCGGCGACGAACTCGGCCGCCGAGATGAAGCCCGGCGTGTGGTCGTTCTCCTCGAGGTCGTTGTCGATGGTCTTCGGCGCGTGCACGAAGGCGATCGAGCCGCCGGCGGCGTCGGTCAGGATCTGCTGCGTGCCCGACGTGTCGTTGCCGCCGATATAGATGAAGGCGTCGGCGCCGATCTTTTTCAGCCCGTTGAGGATCACCTCGCAATAGGCGGCGTCGGGCTTGTCGCGCGTCGAGCCGAGCGCAGCACTCGGCGTTGCCGCGATCAGCCTGAGCTGCTCTTCCGGGATGGCGGAGAGGTCGGCATAGTTGCCGTCGCGGATGCCGCGCACGCCGTGGATCGAGCCCAGCACCCTGGCCCCGGGATGGCGCTTGCGGATCTCCAGCGCGGCGCCGACGACCGTCTGGTTGATGACGGCGGTCGGGCCGCCGCCCTGCGCGATGACGAAAGTTCCGGCCATGCTTGCTTCTCTCCCGGGCGATGGTTTTGAGGCACCTTCGCCTGTCTTGCGGGATGACGCAACGGGAGAAAAGACCGCACTGGAACAAGTCGCCAAAACGGCCGCCGGCAGCGGCCGGAGATCAGACCACGACCACCGGGTTCTTCTTCGACACGCGGCTGTAGAGGTCGATGATGTCCTGGTTGATCAGGCGCACGCAGCCCGACGACATCGCCTGGCCGATGCTCCACCATTCCGGCGAGCCGTGGATGCGGTAGCCGGTGTCCTTGCCGTTCTGGAAGATGTAGAGCGCTCGCGCCCCGAGCGGGTTGGTGAGGCCGCCGGGCTGGCCGCCCTGCCATTTCACCAGTTCCGGCTTGCGCTGGATCATCTCCGGCGGCGGCGTCCAGACCGGCCACTCCTTGCCGTACTGGATGTTGGCGCGGCCCGACCAGCGGAAGCCGTCCTTGCCGATGCCGACGCCGTAGCGGATGGCTTCGCCGCCAGGCTGCACGAGGTAGAGCATGCGCTCCTGCAGGTGGACGACGATGGTGCCGGGCGCCTCGCCGGTCTTGTCGACGACGATCTGGCGGCGGAACTCCGGCTTGACCTTCAGATAGGGCACCGCCGGCACCTCGAAGCCGCCATCGCTCAGCGACGCGTACATGACGTCGGGACCGGTGATGTTCTTGTCGACGCTGATGGCGGGGCGGATGGGCCGCACCGAGCCGGTGGTGACGTCGTCGAGCTGCAATTGCGGCAGTTCGAGCGTCTGGGTGCTGCAGCCGGCCATGCCGATGAGTGCCATGGCGCCGGCGCCGGAAAGCATGGCGCGGCGGGAGAGCTGAATTTCGGTTTCGATTGCGTCGCCATTCGGCGGCGTCAGATTTTGCGGCAACTCGCGCATGCACCAGACCCTACGCTGTCGGCGGGAAGCACGGTCCGGCCGGGATAACAGGCATTTTCATCAATCATGGTTGAAAAAGCGTGAAGGACCCGACTTTGGTCCTAAGGGCTGTCGCCGCGCCGGCAGGGCTGAACCAGCCGCCCAAACATTTCGAAGATGCCTCTTTACATTCCGGCCGACCCGAGGATTTATCCTTTTCTTTGTGCTCAAGGAGTGAGGAAATGTCCTTCGAGAACTGGGCCGCCTTCGCCGCCGCCTCCACCATCCTTCTCGTCATCCCGGGTCCGACGATCCTTCTGGTCGTCTCCTATGCGCTCGGCCAGGGCTGGCGCACCGCGCTGCCGATGGCGGTCGGGGTCGCGCTCGGCGACTTCACCGCCATGACACTGTCGATGCTGGGCATCGGCGCGCTGCTGGCGGCATCGGCCACCGTATTCACCGTGCTGAAGGCGATCGGCGCCTGCTATCTGATCTATCTGGGCGTCAAACTGTTCCGCGCCGGCGGGGCGCTGAAAGCCGAGCCGCGCACCGACGCGGTGTCCGCCGCCAAGATGATGGCGCATGCCTGGCTGGTCACCGCGCTCAACCCGAAGAGCATCACCTTCTTCGTCGCCTTCCTGCCGCAGTTCCTCGACCGGCATGCCGACTTCTGGCCGCAGATGCTGATCTTCGAGACGACCTTCCTGGCGCTCGCCTTCGCCAATGCCTTCGGCTACGCGCTGATCGCGGCGCGGGCGCGCAACGTCGTGCGCAACCCGAAGGCGATTCGCATCTTCAACCGCACCGGCGGCACGCTCCTGGTCGGCGCCGGCATTGCCACCATGGCGATGCGCTCGGGCAATTGAAGCGGGCGAAATTCGCCTGCCTTGGCCTCGTCGACATGCGCGACCTGAGGTTGGCGTGCCAGCCGCTATTGACCTAGGATGGGCCAGTTCCGGCATCTGATGGAGGGCTAGCCATGGCAGTCAGGGACGCTTTCGGGCTGACCTTGTCCGGCGCGACGGAAGCCGGATTGACGGCCTATGGTCGGGCTGTGCGTGAGCTTCAGTGCTTCATCGGCGATCCGGTCGGCTCCGCCGATCGCGCGATCGCCGAGGATCCCGGCTTCGTCATGGCGCACGTGTTCAAGGGCTACCTCTTCGCGCTTGCCACCGAGCGCGAGGCGACGCTCGTGGCCAGGGCATGCCACGAGGCGGCCTTGCCGCTCGCCGCCACGGCGCGCGAGCAGGCGCATGTCGCGGCCCTCGGCCATCTCGCCTGGGGGCGCTGGCACGAGGCCTCCCGCATCCTCGAGGATGTCGCCATCGACCATCCGCTCGATCTCGTGGCGCTGCTGACCGGGCATCAGATCGATTTCTTCACCGGCAATGCCCGCATGCTGCGCGACCGCATCGGCCGCGCCCTGCCGGCCTGGCGAAGCGACATGCCCGGCTATCATGCGGTCCTCGGCATGCAGGCCTTCGGGCTGGAGGAGATGGGCGACTATGCGCGCGCCGAACGGCTTGGCCGCACGGCTGTCGAGATCGAGCCGCGCGACGGCTGGGCGCAGCACGCCGTCGCCCATGTCATGGAGATGCAGAGCCGGCAAAAGGACGGCATCGCCTGGATGCGCGCCAATCCCGACGCCTGGACCAGGGAAAGCTTCCTCAAGGTGCACAATTGGTGGCACCTGGCGCTGTTCCATTACGACCTCGGCGAGGTCGATGAGGTGCTGGCGCTCTATGACGGCCCGATCTATGGCGAGGCCTCGACGATGGCGCTCAACATGGTTGATGCCTCGGCAATCCTGTGGCGGCTGTGTCTCGGCGGCGTCGATGTCGGCGGGCGCTGGACGGCTCTGGCCGACAACTGGCACAAGGCCGGCGGCGGCAACTATGCCTTCAACGATGCCCACGCGATGATGGCCTTCGTCGGCGCCGGCCAGGAGGCGCGGGCGGAGGGCCTGCTCGACGCGCAGCGCGAGGCGATGCGCGGCAACGACGACAATGCGGCTTTCACCCGCGATGTCGGCCATCCGCTGACGCTGGCGATCAAGGCGTTCGGCGAAGCAAACTACACCGAGGCGGCGCGCCTGATCCGCCCCATACGGTCGATCGCGAACCGCTTCGGCGGCAGCCATGCGCAGCGCGACGTCATCGACCTGACGCTGATCGAGGCCGCCTTGCGCGCCGGCGATGGACCGCTGGCGCGGGCGCTGACGGGCGAACGCGCCTTTGCGCGGCCGGACAGTCCGCTGTCGGCGCTGTTTTCGCGCCGCGCCGCCGATTTGTCCGAGAATTGACCCGAAGCGGATCTTGGCATAAGAACTGGCCCAGCCAGATTTTTTCGAGATCCGAAAAAATTAATGGCATTGGGAGGACATCATGTATCTCGGCCTCGATCTGGGCACGTCGGGCGTCAAGGCGCTTTTGATCGATGCCGGGCAGACCGTCATCGGCTCCGGCCACGGCTCGCTCGATGTCTCGCGGCCGCATCCCGGATGGTCCGAGCAGGATCCCGCGCACTGGATCGCGGCCTGCGAAACAGCGATTGCCGAGCTCAAGGCCGCGCATCCGAAGGAACTCGCGGCGGTCAAGGGCATCGGCCTGTCCGGCCAGATGCATGGCGCTACTCTGCTCGATGCCGGCGACAAGGTGCTGCGCCCCTGCATCCTTTGGAACGACACGCGCAGCCATGTCGAGGCCGCCGCGCTCGACGCCGATCCGCGCTTCCGCAAGCTCACCGGCAACATCGTCTTTCCGGGCTTCACCGCGCCGAAGCTCGCCTGGGTGAAGAACAACGAGCCTAGGATCTTCGCCAACGTGGCGAAAGTGCTGCTGCCCAAGGATTTCCTGCGGCTCTGGCTGACGGGCGAGCAAATTTCGGAAATGTCCGACTCCGCCGGCACCTCCTGGCTCGACGTCGGCAGGCGGCGCTGGTCCGCTGATCTGCTGGCAGCCACCTCACTCGACGAGAAGCACATGCCGTCGCTGGTCGAGGGCACGGCGAAGGCCGGCGCCCTGCGCGCCGAGCTTGCCGCCAGATGGGGCGTTGCGGCCGGCATTCCGATCGCCGGCGGCGCCGGCGACAATGCGGCCTCGGCCTGCGGCATGGGCACGGTCGGCGCCGGCCACGCCTTTGTGTCGCTCGGCACCTCTGGCGTGCTGTTCGCCGCCAACGCCGCCTACCTGCCCAATCCGGCAAGCGCAGTGCACACCTTCTGCCATGCGCTGCCCGACACCTGGCACCAGATGGGCGTTATCCTGTCGGCCACCGATTCGCTCAACTGGCTGTCGGAGATCACCGGCAAAAGCGCCGGCGAATTGACCACCGAGCTCGGCGATACGCTCAAGGCGCCGACCGGCGTTTCCTTCCTGCCCTATCTCTCGGGCGAGCGCACGCCGCACAATGATTCCGCCATTCGCGGATCGTTCACCGGCCTGGCGCATGAATCCGGCCGCGCCGTGCTGACGCAGGCCGTGCTCGAAGGCGTCGCCTTCGCCTTCCGCGACAGTCTCGAAGCGTTGAAAACGGCCGGCACGACACTGACCCGGGTGACCGCGATCGGCGGCGGCTCGCGCTCGCGCTACTGGCTGAAGGCGATCGCCACCGCGTTGCAGGTGCCGGTCGACATCCCTGCCGACGGCGACTTCGGCGCCGCCTTCGGCGCCGCCCGGCTCGGCCTGGTCGCCGCGACCGGCGCCGATCCGCTCGCCGTGTGCACCGCGCCGGCGACCGACGCCACGATCGATCCGGACGGCGGGCTTGGCGGGGCTTTCGCCGACGCCTATCAGCGATACAGGGCGCTTTACCCGGCGATCAGGGCGGCAACCGCGTGAGTATGCGCGAGGCCCCCCTCTCTGCCCTGCCGGCCATCTCCCCCTCAAGGGGGGAGATCGGCAGTTCAGGCGCTTCGCACATTTCTGCAACGCTGGAAATTGGCGAAGGCCGGCGCGACAGCCGATCTCCCCCCTTGAGGGGGAGATGCCCGGCAGGGCAGAGAGGGGGGCCTCGCGCCTCTCCTACCCGACTAGTCTCACTGCGCCGGCACCTTGTCGAGGAAGCCGGTGACGCTCTTCAGGCGGCCGTTCTCGATGACGCCGATGTCGGTGCCTTCGATAACGGGCTCCGTGCCTTCAGGACCGAGATTCCACGAGAAGCGGATCTGATCGGCAAATCCGTCCGGCTGGCCCTTCAGCGAGAAGCGGAACCCGGCGAAGCGCTGCTGCACGCCGTCGATCAGCGCGGCGATGCCTGCGTGGCCGTCGCCCTGCATGATCGGATCGCGGTAGCTGACGTCGCTGGTGAAGGCCGCTTCGAGCAGGGCCTTGCGGCGGCCCGCATCGCTCTCGTTCCAGGCGGTGATGTAGTTCCGGGCGATCGTGTTGAGGTCGGTCATGGTCTTCATCCTTCGTTGGATCGTTTCGACATGACCCTTTTCGGCCAGCGCCAACATGAAACCAATTACGCCTGAGGTAATGGCGGACAGAAACTTGCGAGAGGAAAGAATCATGGGCAGCGGATTTTTCGGCGACATCCAGACGATCAAGTACGAGGGGCCGGATTCGACCAATCCGCTGGCCTACCGGTTCTACAATCCGGACGAGGTGGTCGCCGGCAAGCGGCTGGAAGACCATCTGCGCTTTGCCGTCGCCTATTGGCATTCCTTCGCCTGGCCCGGCGGCGACCCGTTCGGCGGCCAGACCTTCGATCGTCCCTGGTTCGCCAAGCCGGGCGGCATCGACACGATGGAGCTGGCGAAGCTCAAGGCCGATGTCGCCTTCGAGATGTTTTCGCTGCTCGGCGCGCCCTATTTCTGCTTCCACGACGCCGACGTCCGGCCCGAGGGCAAGGACTTTTCCGAGAGCGCCGCGCGCCTCGACGAGATCGCCGACTATTTTGCCGCCAAGATGAAGAAGACCGGCGTCAAGCTGCTGTGGGGCACGGCGAACCTGTTCTCGCACCGCCGCTTCATGTCGGGCGCCGCCACCAATCCCGATCCGGATGTCTTCGCCTATGCGGCGGCGACGGTGAAAAGCTGCATCGACGTCACCAAGCGCCTGAAGGGCGAGAACTACGTGCTGTGGGGCGGCCGCGAGGGCTACGAGACGCTGCTCAACACCGACCTTGGCCGCGAGCAGGAGCAGGCCGGGCGCTTCCTCAGCCTGGTCGTCGACTACAAGCACAAGATCGGGTTCAAGGGCACCATCCTGATCGAGCCGAAGCCCCAGGAACCGACGAAGCACCAGTACGATTACGACGTCGCCACCGTCTACGGCTTCCTCAAGCGCTTTGGGCTGGAGAAGGAAGTGAAGCTCAACATCGAGCAGGGCCACGCCATCCTCGCCGGCCATTCCTTCGAGCATGAATTGGCGCTCGCCAATGCGCTCGGCGTCTTCGGCTCGATCGACATGAACCGCAACGACTACCAGTCGGGCTGGGACACCGACCAGTTCCCCAACAACGTGCCGGAAATGGCGCTCGCCTATTACCAGGTCCTGCAGGGCGGCGGCTTCAAGACCGGAGGCACCAATTTCGACGCCAAGCTGCGGCGCCAGTCGCTCGATCCGCAGGACCTGCTGATCGGCCATATCGGCGGAATGGATGCCTGCGCGCGCGGCCTCAAGGCGGCGGCGAAAATGATCGAGGACAAGGCGCTGTCGGGCCCGCTGGCCGAGCGCTATGCCGGCTGGAGCACGGCCGAGGGCAAGGCGATGCTGTCGGGCAAGCGCACGCTGGAAGAGATCGCCGAGCGCGTGGTCAAGAAGAAGATCGAGCCGCAGCCGCGCTCCGGCCGCCAGGAACTGCTGGAGAACATCGTCAACCGCTATGTGTGAGGGCCGGCGCCGGCCCTATCTATTTGTTCTGGCGCATTCAGGACGGAAAACCTGGAATTGCTCTAACTCAAGCAATTGCTAAGATAAAACGGCTTTGCGCGGGGCAGAAACCGACGACAAGGTTTTGCCCCGCGCCGCCCCTCAATCGCCTCTCTCTTGCCTTCAAACAGCCGTCACGGATTTCGTATAGTGTCGGCTCGTGGCGGGAATCAGGAAGAAGGAGGCGAAACGATATGCAGCACGAACGCGAAATCGACGCCCTGCTCTCATCTGGCGAGGCCGGCTCGATCATCGACCGGCTGATGGCGTTGCCGCACGGCAAGGCCGGTTCGCGCGGCGCGACCGAATGGGATCGCGCGGTCGCCAGCCGCTTCGAGACCCATATTGCAAGACAGATGCGCTCCGAGATCGACAGCGCCAGCACCCGGCAGAACGCCGCGTAGTCTATCCCCGGCGGAGCCTCACCGGCGCTTCGCCGAAAGCCCTCGAAAATGCCCTGGAGAATGCCGCAGCGGAGGAGAATCCCGTGCGCCCGGCAATGTCGGCCATGGCGATCCGCGTGTCGACCACCAGGCGCCGGGCGGCGCTGAGGCGCAGCCGCAGATAATAGGCGCCGGGCGTCTCGCCGATCGACTTGCGGAAGATGCTTTCCAGCGTCCGCGCTGTCACTCCGGCGCGCTTGGCCACGGCGTCGATGGTCAGCGGTTGGTCGACATGCGATTCCATCAGCCGGATCGCCTGCGCCAGCCTTGGGTCGTAGCCGTCGAGCCTTCCGAGCGAGACCAGCGGCTGCGCATCAGTCGCGGCGCGCGCCTGGTCGTAGATGAACACGCTCGCCACATCGAGCGCCACGGCCATGCCGAGCCTGGTCCGCACGAGATGCAGCATCAGATCGAAGGTCGGCGAGGCGCCGCCGGAGGTGAAGACAGGCCCGTCGATGACATACCGGTCCGGACGCACGTCGACGCCCGGGAAGGCGGCGGAAAAATCCTCCATGTCTTCCCAATGCGTGGTGGCGCTTCGCCCTTCAAGCAGGCCGGCCCGCGCCACCAGCCAGGTGCCGGCCTCGACGCCGCCGCAAGCGCGGGCCGCACGTGCTGCCCTCCGCAACCCCGCAAGCAGCGCCGACGTGGCATAATTCTGCGTGCCGAAGCCGGCGACGACGACCAACACATCGGTCGGCTCCGCGGCATCGAAGCGGCCGCTGACCGCCACCGGCAGGCCACAAGTCGTGACCGGCGCCTCACCCGTCACCGAAACCAGCTTGAAGTCGAACAGCGTCTCGCCGGAGATGCGGTTGGCGGCGCGCAGCGGGTCGACGGCCGAGGCCACGCACATGATCGACGAACCGGAGAACACCAGGAACGTCACCTTGAGCGTTTCGTGCTCGGCGCGAAAGATCGTCGGCTTTTCGCTTTTAGTCATGTCAGCTTCGTAAAGCGCAAAACAGTTTCCGGCAAGTCGGTCATTGTTGGGTCTGTCTTGATTGGGAGGAAGTCCAATGCCGCTCGCAATGAACCGTGAGGTCTTCATTACCTGTGCCGTGACCGGGTCCGGCGGCTCGCAGGACCGCAGCCCGCATGTGCCGCGCTCGCCCAAGCAGATTGCCGATTCGGCGATCGACGCCGCCAAGGCGGGTGCGGCGATCGTCCACTGCCATGTCCGCGATCCCGAGACCGGCAAGCCCAGGCGCGACATCCATCTCTACCGCGAGGTGACCGAGCGCATCCGCGAGGCCAATGTCGACGTGGTGCTCAACCTCACCGCCGGCATGGGCGGCGACATGGTGTTCGGCTCGCCGGAGGCGCCGCTGCCGCTCAACGAGAAGGGCACCGACATGGGCAGCGCCACCAACCGCATGGAGCATGTGCGCCAGTGCCTGCCGGAGATCTGCACGCTGGACTGCGGCACGATGAACTTCGCCGAGGCAGACTATGTCATGACCAACACGCCCGGCATGCTCCGCGCCATGGGCGGCATGATGACGGCGCTTGGCGTCAAGCCGGAAATCGAGGCCTTCGACACCGGCCATCTGTGGTTCGCCAAGCAGCTGGTCGAGGAGCAGGTGCTGAAGCTGGACGCGCTGGTGCAGCTCTGCATGGGCGTGCCGTGGGGCGCGCCCGACGATCTCAACACCTTCATGGCCATGGTCAACAACGTGCCGTCGACCTGGAACTGGTCGGCCTTCTCGATCGGCCGCAACCAGATGGCCTATGCCGCCGCCGCGGTGCTGGCCGGCGGCAATGTCCGCGTCGGCCTTGAGGACAATCTCTGGCTGGACAAGGGCGTGTTGGCGACCAATGCGCAGCTCGTCGAGCGTGCCGCCAGCATCGTCACCAATCTCGGCGCCAGGATCCTCGGGCCGGAGGAAGTGCGCAAGAAGCTCAACCTCACCAAGCGGGCGCCGATAGCCGCTTGATTTGGGGAGTCGGAAATGGCTACCGTCAAATTCACCGCGATGAAGGATGGCGACAGGGAAGACTACGAATTCCTGACCGCCCATGAGGTCGACTATGCTGCGAAAACCGGCGAGCGGCTGCTTACCGCGCTGGTGCAGCTCGACGAGGGCCTCTCCGGCTACAAGATCACCCGGCTCGGCCATTCGCTGCAGGCGGCGACTCGGGCCTGGCGCGACGGCGCCGACACCGACTGGATCGCCTGCGCGCTGCTGCACGACATCGGCGATATCTACGCGCCCTACAATCACGACGAATACGCGGCCGCGATCCTGAAGCCCTTCGTGCGCGAGCAGTGCACCTGGGTGGTGGAGAAGCACGGCGATTTCCAGCGCCTCTATTACGCGCATCATCTCGGCGGCAACCGCCACGCCCGTGACCGCTTCGCCGGCCATCCCTATTTCGACGACTGCGACCGGTTCTGCGAGCGCTGGGACCAGTCGAGCTTCGACCCCGATTACGACACGCTGCCGATCGAATTCTTCCGGCCCTTCGTGCTCGAGGTCTTCGCCCGCAAGGCTTACGACCCGGCCGTGATCCGCGCCGGCGAGCGTGTGCCGCTTACCGATCCCGAAATCGCCAAGACCAGAACCGGAGCTTCCGCATGAGCATCATCAACAAGGCAGCCGCCATAGGCGGCGGCGTCATCGGCGCCGGCTGGGTGGCGCGGCTTCTGCTCAATGGCATCGATGTGTCGATTTTCGATCCGGATCCCGAAGCTTCGCGCAAAGTGGGCGAGGTGATGAAGGGCGCCCGCCGCGCCTATAAGCAGATGCTGCCCGGCGGCCTGCCCAAGGAAGGCAAGCTGACCTTCGCCAAGACCATCGCCGAGGCGGTCGCCGACGCCGATTTCATCCAGGAAAGCGTGCCGGAGCGACTCGACCTCAAGCACAGGGTGCTGGCCGAGATCGACGCCCATGCGCCGGCCAATGCCATCGTCGGCTCGTCGACCTCCGGCATCAAGCCGACCGACATGCAGGTGGCGATGAAGAAGCACCCGGAGCGGCTGGTCGTCGGCCATCCGTTCAACCCGGTCTATCTCCTGCCGCTGGTCGAGATCGTCGGCGGCGAGCAGACCTTCCCGGAGGCGATCGAGGTCGCCAAGGAGCTCTATGCCTCGATCGGCATGAAACCGGTGGTGGTGCGCAAGGAGATCGAGGCCTTCGTCGGCGACCGCCTGCTCGAAGCCGCCTGGCGCGAGGCGCTGTGGCTGGTCAAGGACGGCATCTGCACCGTCGAGGAACTCGACGACATCATGCGCTATTCCTTCGGCCTGCGCTGGGCGCAGATGGGCATGTTCCAGGTCTACCGCGTCGCCGGCGGCGAGGCCGGCATGCGCCACTTCATGGCACAGTTCGGCCCGTGCCTGAAATGGCCGTGGACCAAGCTGATGGACGTGCCGGAGTTCAACGACGAGCTGGTCGATCTCATCGCCACCCAGTCGGACGAGCAGGCGCACGGCCTGTCGATCCGCGAGCTGGAAAAGATCCGCGACGACAATCTGGTCGCGATCATGGATGCGCTGTCGAAGCAGAACAAGGGCAAGGGCTGGGGCGCCGGCGCGCTGCACAAGGACTATACCAGGCAGCTCGCCAAGCTGGCGGCGAAGAAGCCGGTCTCCAAGGCGGCCGAGAAGGCCAAGGCTGCCAAGCCGGTGAAGAAGGCCGCGAAACCGGCAAAGGCCGAAAAGTCGAAGAAGAGCAAGAAGAAGGGCTGAGGCGATGGATTTCGGTCTCTCCGAGGAACAAAAACTGATCGTCGAGACGACGCGCGCCTTCGTCGAGAACGAGCTTTACCCGCATGAGAGCGAGGTGGAGCGGACCGGCGTGCTGCGCCGCGAGCTTGTCGACGAGATCAAGGCCAAGGCGATCGAAGCCGGCCTCTACGCCGCCAACATGCCGGCCGATGTCGGCGGCGCGGGTCTGGATACGGTGAGCTGGCTGCTCTACGAGAAGGAACTTGGCCGCGCCAACTACGCGCTGCACTGGACCTGCGTCGCGCGCCCGTCCAACATCCTGCTCGCCGGCACGCCGGAGCAGCGCGAGAAATACCTCTTCCCCTGCATCCGCGGCGAGAAATGGGACTGCCTGGCAATGACCGAGCCCGGCGCCGGCTCCGACCTGCGCGGCATGAAGGCCACCGCGGTGCAGGACGGCGACGACTGGGTGCTGAACGGCACCAAGCACTTCATCAGCCATGCCGACATCGCCGACTTTGCGATTTGTTTCATGGCCTCCGGCGAAGAAGATTCGCCGCGCGGCAAACGCAAGAAGATCACCGCCTTCTTCGTCGACAAGGGCACCAAGGGTTTTACGGTGCGCGACGGCTATCGCAACGTCTCGCATCGCGGCTACACCAACGCCATTCTCGAATTCGACGATTGCCGGCTGCCGGCGAGCCAGGTCCTTGGCGAGGTCCACAAGGGTTTCGAGGTCGCCAATTCCTGGCTGGGCGCCACCCGCCTGCAGGTCGGCGCCACCTGCCTCGGCCGCGCCGAGCGTGCGCTCGGCCACGCCATCGAATATGCCGCGCAGCGCCAGCAGTTCGGCCAGCAGATCGGCAAATTCCAGGGCGTGTCGTTCAAGCTCGCCGACATGGCGACGGAACTGAAGGCCGCCGACCTGATGGTGTTCGAAGCCGGCTGGAAGTACGATCAGGGCACCGTCACCGATCAGGACATGGCCATGGCCAAGCTGAAGGCTACGGAGATGCTAGCCTTCGTCGCCGACGAGGCGATCCAGATCCATGGCGGCATGGGGCTGATGGACGACCTGCCGCTGGAGCGCATCTGGCGCGACGCCCGCGTCGAGCGCATCTGGGAAGGCACTTCGGAGATTCAGCGACATATCATTTCGCGGGCGCTGCTGCGTCCGTTCGGGGCTTAGGGCATGATGTGCCCCAAACCGGGGTCCGGTTGGGGGGAAGATCATGCTCAAACGAAAAGATGACCATGCATAAACTCGAACGTCTCCTGCGCCCGAAGTCCATCGCCGTGTTCGGCGGCGCGCAGGCCGCCGCCGTCGTAGCGCAATCGATCAAGATGGGCTTTGCCGGCGAAATCTGGCCGGTGCATCCGACAAAGGACGAGGTCGCCGGGCGCAAAGCCTACCGCTCCGTCGCCGACCTGCCCGGCGCGCCGGACGCCGCCTTTGTCGGCGTCAACCGCCATCTCACCATCGAGGTGATCAGGGAACTGGCCGAGCGCGGCGCCGGCGGCGCCGTCTGCTTCGCCGCCGGCTTCCTCGAGACCGAGGCCTATGACGAGGACGGCGAACGGCTGCAGGCCGAGCTCGTCGCCGCCGCCGGCCAGATGCCGATCATCGGTCCGAACTGCTATGGCCTCATCAACTATGCCGACGGCGCGCTGTTGTGGCCCGACCAGCATGGCGGTATCAGGCTGCCCGACGGCGGCAAGGGCGTCGCCATCATCACCCAGTCGTCCAACATCGCCATCAACATGACGATGCAGAAGCGCGGCCTGCCGATCGCCTTCCTGATGACCGCTGGCAACCAGGCGCAGACCGGCCTCTCGGAAATGGCGCTCGGCCTGATCGAGGACGAGCGCGTCACCTCGCTCGGCCTGCACATCGAGGCTTTTGACTCAGTAGCCGGCTTCGAGCGGCTGGCGGCCAGGGCCCGCGAGCTGAGGAAGCCGATCATCGCCATGAAGGTCGGCCGTTCGGAACAGGCGCGACAGGCGACGGTGTCGCACACCGCCTCGCTCGCCGGCTCGGATGCCGCCTCGGGCGCGTTCCTGAAGCGGCTCGGCATCGCCCGCGTCGATTCCATTCCGGCCTTCATCGAGGCGCTGAAGCTCCTGCACATCACCGGGCCACTGCCCGGCTACAAGCTGTCTTCGATGAGCTGCTCGGGCGGCGAGGCCTCGGTGATGGCCGACAGCGCCGAAGGGCGCTGGGTGCATTTCCCTGCACTCACCGACAAGCACCGCGCCCATGTGAAATCGACGCTCGGGCCGCTGGTCGCGGTCGCCAATCCGCTCGACTACCACACCTTCATCTGGAACAACGAGCCGGCGATGACGGCGACCTTCACCGCCATGGTGTCGGGCGGCTTCGACCTCAACATGCTGGTGCTCGACTTCCCCCGTCCCGACCGCTGTTCGGACACCGACTGGTGGACGACGCTGCGCGCCTTCGAGGCGGCGCTGAAGACCAATAAGGCGCAAGGCGCGATCGTCTCCTCGCTGCCGGAGAACTTGCCGGAGGAATACACCGCCGGGCTGATGGCGCGCGGCATGGTGCCGCTGTTCGGCATCTCGGAAGCCATGGATGCCGCGCAAGCCGCCGCCTTCATCGGCTGGGCCTGGCGCGAGCCCGAGGCGCAGCCGGTCGACACGTCTGCTTCCGGCGTCGCCAGCGGCGGCCATGTCACGCCCGACGAGGCCGAGGCCAAGGCGCGGCTGATCAAGGCCGGCCTGCCGGTGCCGAAGGGCGAGCGCGCCGCCAATGCGGTCGAGGCGGTGATTTCGTCCATGGCGCTCGGCTTCCCGGTGGCGCTGAAGGCGCTGGGCGTCACCCACAAATCGGAAGTCGGCGCGGTGATCCTCAACCTCAAGGATGCCGAATCCGTCAGCAATGCCGCCCATGACCTCCTGCCGCTCGGCACCGGCCTTTATGTCGAGCGCATGGTGCGCGACGGCGTCGCCGAGCTGATCGTCGGCTTCACCCGCGACCCGATGTTCGGCGCGGTGATGACGCTCGGCACCGGCGGCGTGCTGGTCGAATTGTTGCGAGACAGCGTCACTTTGATGCTGCCGGCGACCCGCGACGACATCGAAGCGGCCCTGCGTGGACTGAAGCTCTATCCGCTGCTCGAAGGCTATCGCGGCCGGCCCAAGGCCGATGTTCAGGCTGCCATCGACGCCATCGCCGGCATCGCCGGCTTCGTGCAGCAGAATGCCGGCGAGATCGAGGAGCTCGACATTAATCCGCTCATCGTCTGCGCCGAAGGCAAGGGCGCCTGGATCGCCGACGCGCTGCTGGTGCTTGGAGAAAAGAAGAATGTCTGACGTCATTTCGACCCGCCGCGAGGGTGCCATCCTCGAAGTCACGCTCGACCGGCCGAAGGCCAATGCCATCGACCTGAAGACGTCGCGGCTGATGGGCGAGACGTTCAAGGCGTTCCGCGACGATCCAGACCTGCGCGTCGCCATCGTCAAGACCGCCGGCGACAAGTTCTTCTGCGCCGGCTGGGACCTCAAGGCGGCGGCCGGCGGCGACGCGGTCGACGGCGATTATGGCGTCGGCGGCTTCGCCGGGCTGCAGGAATTGCGCGACCTCAACAAGCCGGTCATCGCCTGCGTCAACGGCATGGCGGTCGGCGGCGGCTTCGAGCTGGCGCTGTCCTGCGACCTGATCTACGCCTCGGACCATTCCTCCTTCGCGTTGCCCGAGATCCGCGCCGGCACGCTGGCCGACGCTGCGACGATCAAGCTGCCGAAACGCATTCCCTACCATGTCGCGATGGACCTTTTGCTCACCGGCCGCTGGATGGATGTCGCGGAAGCGCATCGCTGGGGCCTGGTCAACGAGGTGCTGCCCAAGGACAAGCTCGAGGACCGCGTCTGGGAGATCGCGCGGATGCTGGCCAGCGGCCCGCCGCTGGTCTTCGCCGCGATCAAGGAGACCGCGCGCGTGGCCGAGGCGCTCACCTTCCAGGACGCAATGAACAAGGTGACACGCCGCCAGCTGCCGACCGTCGATATCCTCTATGGGTCGGAAGACAATATGGAAGGGTTCCGGGCCTTCGCCGAGAAGCGCGACCCGGTGTGGAAGGGCAGATAGTCTCGCGGCCGATGGCGTTCCCTCCCACCCCCCTCTGCCCTGCCGGGCATCTCCCCCTCAAGGGGGGAGATCGGCAGCTTCAGCCTCTACGCTTTTCTTCCAGCGTAGAAGATTGGCGAAAGCCTTCGCGACATCTGATCTCCCCCCTTGAGGGGGAGATGTCCGGCAGGACAGAGAGGGGGGCCTGGGCGCCATCACCGAAAGTTGGTCATCCTGCATGACCAACTACAAAACCCTCATCGACGCCGAGACCTGCGCCTTCATCGAGAAGACCAACTCCTACTATCCGCCGGATACGATCGACTACACGATCGCAGAGCAGCGCGCGATCTATGACCGCATGTGCCGGGAATTCTTTGCCGGCTATCCGCAAGGCGTGACGGTCGAGACCACAGCCATCCCGGCGCCCGCGCAAGACATCCCGATCCGCCTCTATCGCAACGCAAAACCGCAGACGGCGGCGATGGTGCTCTACGTCCATGGCGGCGGCTTCATCCTCGGCGGGCTGGACAGCCATGACGATGTCTGCGCCGAGCTCTGCGCCCGCACCGGCTTCGAGGTGGTTTCCGTCGACTATCGGCTGGCGCCGGAGCACCTGCACCCGGCCGCCTTCGACGATGTCATGGCAGCCTTCGAATGGGCCGCCGCTGCTTACGATCGCCCCGTCCTGCTTTGCGGCGACAGCGCCGGCGGCAATCTTTGCGCCGCCGTCAGCCATGCGACGCGCGGCCATGCCAAAAGACCGGTCGGCCAGCTGCTGATCTATCCCGGCCTCGGCGGCGACCGGTCTCGTGGCTCCTATGTGACGCATGCCGAAGCACCGATGCTGACCGTGCGCGACCTCGAATTCTACAAGCACATCCGCACCGGTGGCGAGGACCGCACCGGCGACATCACGCTGGCGCCGCTCGCCGATGCCGACTTCGCCTACCTGCCGCCGACCGTGCTGATCACCGCCGAATGCGACCCGCTGTCCTCCGACGGCGAGGCCTATCGCGACCGCGTCGTCGCGGCCGGCGGACATGCGTACTGGTTCGAGGAACCGGGACTTGTGCATGGCTACCTGAGGGCCCGGCACACGGTCGGCCGGGCGCGCGCCAGCTTCACCCGCGTCGTCGAGGCCGCAACAGCGCTCGGCAAGGGCGACTGGATCTGGTGAGCCGGCGTCCTTCGCTCAGCCGCGGATGAAGCCGATCAGCGCCTCGGCCATGCGGTGGTCGAATTCCTGCCGAAACAAATTGCGCTTCAGCCAGCTCGGATTGGAACCGACCGTCTTGTTGGCATCGACAACGATGCCCTTGCCGTCGACGATGAAATAGTCGATCGCGCCGTAATCGAGGTGGAGCTTCTCCCGCACCGCCCTGACCTCGTCGGGAACCGCGCCGCCCACTTCGTTGCTGACAATCTTGGCGCCCGCGCACAGCACGTCTTCGTAGACCTGCCGCATGTTGAGTTCGGCGCCGAGCAGGAACATGTAGCGATGTTTCACGATCGGCAGGTCGAGGCTGTCGAAAGCGAATTTCTCCACCATCAGCCTCTCGTCGCGCCAGACCTCCGCCGGAACCTCGGCGATCGTGCCGTAGACGCGGTAGCGCGGGCACAGGCGCTCCTTGTAGTCCGGCGTCGCGATCTTGCGCAACGCATGCGCTGCCCGCGTCCAGCCATTGCGGTATTGCCGCCAGCGCAGCTCGGGCCGGCCCCGGCTGTTGAGCACCGTCTTGACGACGACCGGGCCCGGGTGGCTGTCGCCGTAGTTCAGCCTGAGCGTCGAATAGAGGTGCCGGTGGATGGAGAGGGCGCGGCCGTTGATGGTGCGCTGGTAGAGAATGCCGATCTGGGAATATTCTTGCGGCACTTCCGTCAGGTCGACATGCAGCAGGGCGGCCGGCGCACGGCTGCCGCCCGCCGGACGATCGAGCACGCGCACCTTCAGCCCGGCCTCTTCCACATGAGGCAGCAGCGACTGGATCGAGTATTCCCGCGACGAGCCGAAATTGCTGAGGCTCTCCACATAGACGTCGAGGTCCGCGGCCGCCACCGGGCGGTCAGTCCTGGATGTCGACGCCGGAGAAGTCATGGTGGTCGAAAGGATCCATGACGTAGCCTCGAACCCGTTCGCGCATCGGGATCGACACCACCGAATGCGCGATGACCACCCATGGCGTCTGTTCCCGGAACAGTCGCTGCGCCTCGACATAGAGCTTCGCACGGGCGGCGGGATCGACGATGGCCGCCGCCTGCTTGAGCAGCGCGTCGAAAGCGGCAAAACACCAGTTGGCGCGGTTGGTGGTGCCGACGCCGGCGCAGCCGAGCGGCACTGACAGGAAATTGTCCGGATCGCCATTGTCGCCGGTGAAGCCGAACAGCATGGCGCCATCGCGGTCGCGCGCCTTCGAGCGGGCGAGATACTCGGCCCATTCATAGGTGACGATATCGACACCGACGCCGATCTTGGCGAGATCCGACTGGATCATCTCGGCCATTAGCCGGGCGTTGGGGTTGTAGGGCCGCTGCACAGGCATCGCCCAGACTTTCATGCGCAGATCATGGACGCCGGCGGCGGCGAGCTCGCGCCTGGCGCCATCGGGATCGTAGCCATCGCCGGGAGCGGACTTGTCATAGGCCCATGAGGTCGGCGGCAGCGGATTGCGAGCCAGTTCGCCGGTGCCGCGGAAAACGACATCGACGATCGCCTTCTTGTCGATGGCCATGTCGATCGCCTTCCTGACGCGCGGATCGTCGAACGGCTTCTGCAAGGTATTGAAGGCGAGATAGCCGGTGTTGAGGCCCTCCTGCTGCATCAGCCTGATGCCGGGCGCGGCCTTGATCGCCTCGAGGTCGGCCGGATTGGGATAGGGCATGACATCGCACTCGCCGGCGCGCAGCTTTGCCATGCGGATGCTGGCATCGGTGGTGATGGCGAAGACCAGATCGTCGATCTTCGCCCGGCCGCGCCAGTAGTCCGGATTGGCCTTGTAGCGGATGACCGCATCCTGCTGATAGTCGACAAGCTGGAACGGACCGGTTCCGACCGGCCTTGTCGCCAGGTCCAGCGGACGCTTCTCCGCCAGCAGCCTGTCGGCATATTCCTTCGAGACGACCGACGCGAAATCCAGCGCCAGATCGGCCAGCATCGGCGAGTGCGGCGCCTTCAGCGTCATGACGACGGTGTAGTCGTCGAGCTTGCGCCAGCCGACGACGAGGTCCGGCATGCCGATGCCGTCGAAATAGATGTACTGGCGGCCGGCATAGTTGTGGAAAGGGTTCCCGGCGCTGCCCTGGCGCTCGAAAGTGAACAGCACGTCGTCGGCATTGAAGTCGCGCGTCGGGGTGAAGCCTTCGATGCTGTGGAATCGCACGCCGCGCCGCAGATGGAATGTGTAGGTCAGCCCGTCGTCGGAGACCTCCCATTTTTCGGCGAGGCCGGGACGCACTTTGGTCGTGCCGGGTTCGAACTCGACAATGCGGTTGTAGAGCGCGGTCGCCGACGCATCGCGGGTGCCGGAGGCAAGTGCCGGATCGAATGTGTCGGGACTGGCCTCGGTGCAGTAGACCAGGGTCTTGGCCGCCGACGGCAATGCCGGCGACGAAAGGACGAGCGACGCCAGCAGCAGTATGAGGCGCTTGCCTGTCATGCCCCCTCCCTGACTATCCAACCCTTATCCGCACCAACGCTAACAGAAGGCCGCCGTGGCGGAAAGCCGGCCGCAGGATTCCATCGGCGGCGGCATGAACCTTTCCGCGTCAGCCCGCGACTGACGCTCAGGCGCCGCATGTTGCGGCCCGGGAAAGGAAAACCCAATGACCAGAAACCCAGAGGCTCCACGGTCTCCGGGAACAACAGAAGCTCGGCGCGACCACCGTCTTCGGGACAGGGTCGATGCGCTGGGCTTTCCGCTGATTCCGTTGACCCTGCGTAAGAGCCGGCGTATCGTGAGCATGAGGAAAGCAGACAATTCGATCAGGGAAGAACGTGCCGGAACGCCGAGCCTTGCCCTGATTCGCGCGGCAATGCCGGATGGTTCTTCCATAGACTTCGGGGGGAGTTCTATGTCCTGCGACCAAGGCGCTCTTGCGCACGCTCGTGCCGGCCGTTTGCGCCGCGCGGCAAAGGCAACCAGCGGATTTCTTGCTCTTGCGCTCAGCGCCGGCCTGTGGCTCGGCAGCCCTGCCGGCGCGCAGGAAACCCAGATCATCTATCCTGGCTCGATGGCGGTGACCGGCTTCCCCGGCACCGTCATCCCCAATTTCGACTCTTCCGAGTCCGAAGAGGGGGGCCTTCCGCCCGGCGTCGATCCGGTCGACGAAACCTTCATCGACACCAGCCGCGCCTCCTTGCGCGTCTTCGACGTCTCGCATCTCGGCGGCCCGGCCTCGGGCCAGCTCGTCTACACGCCGCCGCCCTTCGAGGTGACGGCCGGCCAGATCGGCGAGGTCTTCGGCCTCACCTATGACGACGGCGTGCGTGATGGCGTGCCGTCGGGCATCCCGAACCTCTATGCCGCCGCGACTTCGCTGCACGGCATCGAGATCGTCACGCCCGACGCCGACAGTGACGGACGGCCCGAGCGAGAGCGCCGCGGCGCTGCCGGTGCTGCCTTCATGGAAGGCCAGTTCGGCACCGAGAATGGCGGCGGGCCGGGCACGATCTGGAAGATCGACGGCATTACCGGCGCCGTTGCGAAATTCGCCGATATCGACACCAACAGCGGGCCCGGCATCGGCAACCTTTCCTTCGACCCCATCCATCGCCAGTTCTTCGCCTCCGATCTCGACACTGGCCTGATCCATCGCATCGACGCCAACGGCATGCTGATCGACACGTTCGACCATGGCGTCGCCGGACGCCCGGCGCACGGGCTCGACCCGGTCGCCGACGACGGCGCCGTCATGGACATCCAGGGCGCCGCCTTCGACAGCGAAGACCCCGACACATGGGGCTACACCCAGGACGAGCGCCGCGTCTGGGCGGTCGCCTATCACGGCGGCCGGATCTACTATACGGTCGGCGAAAAGGCGGAGGTCTGGTCGGTGGGCATTGCCCGCGACGGCCGCTTCGCCGGCGATCCGCGCTGGGAGCTGACGGTCAAGGCCGACAAGGACTACGCCGTCACCGGCATCGCTTTCGACAACAAGGGCTTCATGTACCTGGCCCAGCGCGGCCCGGTGGAAAACCGCTACGATTACAGCCGCTTCGCCGATTCCGGCAAGGGCGAGGTCATCCGCTACTGGCGCGAGAATCCCGACGATCCGGCGACGGAATCGGTCTGGGTGGAAGAGCCGCAGGAATATGCGATCGGCTTCCCGCAAGGCAACCGCCAGTCGGCCGGCGGCGTCGACCTGCAATATGGCTATGACGCCGAGGGCAATCTCGACACCAGTGTCTGCACCGACACGCTGGTCAACACCGGCGATAAGTTGCGTGACAATCCGGCGCTTGCCGAGCAGCTCGCCGCTGGCGGGCCTTTTGCCGTGCATGGCGTCCAGTTCACACCGACCCCACTGGTCAAGCCGGCCAACGTGCCGCCCTTCGGCTCCTGGTTCGTCGACTTCGACAGCTATTTCGAGGACCCGGAAGTGGAAGGCCATGTCGGCGACGTCAGGGTCTGGCGTCCCTGCGAGGGCCGTGCCGGCTACTATGAGGAAATTCCTGGCGGTTACCTGCCGCCATTCTATCCGCCGGACTTTCCACCGCCCGGCAATCTGCCTCCCTGTCTCGATGTCGAGGATGTCCAGTACTTCTGCACGCCCTCGGGCCTCGAGGCCGATCTCTATCTCCATGACCATGCCGGCTTCGGCGGCGATTCGATCAAGGCTCTGTCCAAGACGCCAGGCGTCGGGGTGACCTCACCCATGTCGCATGCGCCGGGCACGCCATACACGATCGGCATCACCGGCCATTATCCGGGCGACACGGTCGATGTCGGGCTCTGCTTCTACAGGCAGTCAGACCGCGACAAGGGCGGCTACTACCCTTGCTGCAAAATGACCCTGCCGCTCAGAACCCCAGCCGTCAGCTGCGAACCGTGAGGGAGGGAAAGATGACCATTTCCGCGCTTTCCCCGCTTGCTCCGAGCAGCAGCAAACCCACCGTCATGGAGACGATCATGAAACCCCTGTCATATGCCAGGCGCGGCGCGCGCTGGCTGATGGCGGCCGGTATCGCGGTCGCCATGATGCCGGCACTGCCGGCCTTCGCCGAGGACCCCATCCCGGCCAAGATCGTCGAGGCCGCAGGCCCGGAACCCAGGCTTGAGCTCGACAATCCCCGTGTCGTCAATCCCGAGCCGGGGCGCATCGTGCCGTTCTTCACCAAGAAGGGCGGCCAGAGAAGTTGCGACTATGCCTTCTACACGCTGACGTTCGGCCTGCGCGGCAATGCGCAAGCCTTTGCCAATCCCGTGCTTGCCAATGCGCTGAAGAACGCCAGGCTCGACTTCAAGGACCAGCTTCCGCATGGCCTGCAGATCGTCAGCGTGCATGTGTCCGGCGACGGCACCGATGCCGGCGGCGGCGCTCTGCCCGGTGCGGTGATCAGCACCTCGGCGGACCCGAACGACACCGCGACGGTTTCCGATTTCCGGATTTCCGCCAGCGATCTCGACGGCATGGGCGCCGCGAACGAACGCACCATCACCTTCCAGATCGTGGCCAAGATCGACCACGCGGCGTTCCCCGCGCCGGCCATGGTCGACAACCAGGGCACGATCAAAGTGTCGATGGGAGGCGGCCCGGGGACCATCATCCCGTCGCAGGATCCGGGCAAGCCGGATGACGGCGATTTCCTCACCGGCGAGAAGACCTCGATCCGCATCGACTTGACCAAATGTAATCCGCCACCACCACCTCCCGGCAAGGAATGCTTCAAGGTGGAGCGCGGCACGGTCGATTGCGTGCCCGGCGGCGGCGCCTTCATCTACCACATGCCTGTCGGCCCGGAGATGGGCGGCAAGTGGGTGCAGGTCTCGACGACCACGCCCGGCATCACCATCATCCCCGACACGCAGCTGGTGCCGGCGGGCGGCGGCGTGCTCAACTGGAAGATCGTCGGCGCATCGCCCGGTGATGTCATCCACCTCATCGTCACCGGCATCGAGACCTATGCCGGTCCGGAGGAGGGCTGGGGCCTGTGCTGCACGCAGACCATCGACATTGTCATCCCGCGCGATCTCAGATGCCCGCCCGACAAGGAGCCGGACCTCAAGGTCGAGAAGCGCGCCGATGTCACGCGTTGCACGATGGCCGGCGGCTGCGACTTCACCATCAGGGTCAGCAATGTCGGCGGCACCCCCTATCACGGCAAGATCGTGCTCGACGAGGTGACGTTGCCGGCCGGCTCGGTGCTGGATTCCGGCCCGAACCCGCCCTGGGTCTGCGTGCCCGGCGTCACGCCGATGACCTGCACCCATCCGGTGACCACGCTCAACCCAGGCGCCTTTGTCGACCTCAAGCTCGGCTTCAAGCCGGCGCCGGGCTGGCAGGGACGCGTGCTGCGCAACTGCGCCATCTACGACTACCAGGCCAGCGGCAAGCCGCTGTTCGGCAGCCAGCAGAACGATCGCGGCTGCGCCTCGATCCCGATCTGCCGGCGTGGCGATCGCGACCCCGAGTGCCGGCCGCCGGTCGAGAAGAAGGTCGACCTGATCCTGAAGAAGCGTGCCCGCATCCCGGTCTGCACGGCTGACGGCATCTGCTACTTCGTCATCGACCTCATCAACAACGGCAGCGTCCCCTATAACGGACCGCTGACGGTCATCGACAGCTATCCCGGCGGTGCGCCGGCCTCCTCGACCTTCGGCCCGTCTCCGCCCTGGAGCTGTGGACCGAACGGCCCCGGCCAGTTCCGTTGCGACAATCCCGGCATCGTGCTGATGCCTGGCGCCTCGACGTCGATCGTCGTCAAGGCGGTGATGCCGGCAAACTACCAGTCGGACAGCGTCGAGAACTGCGCCGAGGTCAGGGCGATCCCCGGTGAGGTCGACCTCACCAACAACAAGGCCTGCGCCAAGGAACGCTTCCGCCATCCCAATGGCGGCAAGCCCGGCCTGCGTATCACCAAGGTGTGCAACGGCTCGCTGGCCGGTGCCGCGGTGGTTTCCTGCCGCATCACCGTCAGCAATGCCGGCACGGCGGCCCCCACCGGTCCGGTGCGGGTCAACGATGCCGCCACGCTGGTGGCCGGTGGCGCGCCGGTCCAGATCCAGACCGTCACTCCCGACGGCGCGGAATGGGCCTGCGGACCGGTTCCGGCCAACACGCTGTCGTGTCAGATTCCCGGCGCCGTGATGACGCCCGGAACGTCCAGGCACTTCGACGTGACGGTCTCGGCCAATGGCGAGTTCGAGAACTGCGCGCGCGGATCCTACGGGCCGGCGCCGGGAGACGACATCGTCTATCCGATCGGCCAGGCTTGCGCCAAGGGCGGCGGGGCTCCGACCATCCGCGTCGAGAAGACCGGCGACAGCGAATGCCAGCCCGGCCAGCCCTGCTCCTTCGAGATCACCATCACGAACGATGGGCCGAGCGCCTTCTCCGGTCCGGTCCGGATCGGCGATGCGATCGGCGTGGAAGGACTGGGCAGGCTGGAAGGCGTCGAGATCACGTCGATCGAGCCGCCCTTCGGCTGCTCGCCCGAACCGACGACGCTGCCTTTGTCCTGCATTGCCAACCTGACGCTCGGCGCCGGGGAAAGCCACGTGCACAATGTCACCGTGGTCATCCCCGATGACGGCCGCCTGGCCAATCTGCAGGGCACGGTCAACGGTCAGAACTGCGTTGGCGTCCTGTCCCCGGATACGCGGGTGCAGGGCGGCGGCGACGTGCTTTCCGGCGATCAGGCCAACATCCAGGGCAATCGCGGCAGGGCCTATGCGTGCCATCCCTTCACCATCAGGAACGAGGTGAAGAAGCAGTGCTCGGCAGGTTTCGTCATGAACGATGCCGGCCGCTGCGTCTGCCCTGAAGGCACCACCTACCGCAACGGCCAGTGCACGGGCGGCGGCGTCATCGTCGAGCCGAAGCCCAAGCCCTGCGTGCTGCTCAAGGGCCAGATCCGCACCGAGGACGGGCGCTGTGTCTGTCCGCGCGGAACCGAGCTCGAGAACGGCGCCTGCGTGAAGATCACGCAAGGGTGCACCATACCCGGCTCGGTGCCGTCGGCGGACGGCGACAGCTGCTACTGCCCCAAGGGCACGCATCTCGACAGGATCGCGAATGCCTGCGTGCGGGACAAGCAGAAGCCCGAGCAGTGCACCATTCGCGGCCAAGTCCACGACGCGGACGGCGATTGCGTCTGCCCGAAGGGAACCGAGGTGCGCAATGGCGCCTGCAGGCCGATCCGGCCGAAACCGGAGCAGTGCCGCATCCCCGGCCAGGTCCGCAATGCCGATGGCGATTGCGTCTGCCCGAAGGGGACAGAGCTGCGCAACGGCGCCTGCCGGCCGATCCGGCCACAGCCCGAGCAGTGCACGATCCGCGGCCAGATCCACGACGCCAACGGCAACTGTGTCTGCCCGAGGGGTACGGAGATCCGCGACGGCGCCTGCCGGCAAAAGAAGCCCGAACTGGAGCAGTGCACCATTCGCGGCCAGGTCCACAACAAGCGTGGCGAGTGCGTCTGCCCGCGTGGCACCGAGGTCCGTGACGGCGCCTGCCGCAGGGTCCGGCAGGAATGCGCGCCGGGTTCGCAGCTGATCAACGGCCAGTGCCAGCCGATCATCATCCTGCGGCGCTGCCCGACCGGGACGACCGGAAAATATCCAAACTGCGTCCCGCTCCGCAAGCCGGGCGTGGAGGTCAACCCGAACCTGCTGCTCAATCCGAACATCCTGCAGCAGCTGGTGCCGAGACGTACGCCGCAGGTGCAGCAGGATCCGGCGGGTGCGAACATCCAGAACTCCAAGCCGTGATCTAGCATAGGAAAACCAGAACCCCGCCGGAGCAATCCGGCGGGGTTTTTCGTTGGCGGGATCGCCCGCGTGAACCTTGATGCCGCGAGCGGCGACCAATCGCTGAAGGAACACATCAGGAGAGAGAGATGTCTTCAGTCAGCTATGCCTTTCGCAATACGGTTGCGACTGTTGCGCTGTTCGCAGCCGGACTAGTCAGCACCTCCGCTTTCGCCGCACAGGCCAACATCAAGTCGATGTCGTTCGACACGCAGGGCGTCAACACCACGCTACATGTCGTTTCGAGCGACAAACAGAAATGGGACAGGCTGAAAAGCGGCACGGTCCAGTTCTGGGGCCACATGAAGATCGACACACGCTGGCCAGGCTACGTGCAGCAGGTCGGTGTATCGCTCGGCGTATGCGGCCCCAGCCAGTGCGGGGCGTTTCCGCCGATCTGGAGCGCATCGCCGGTCAGCCGCGACTATGATCACCAGGAGAACTTCTCCTTCGATCCCTCGATCATGGCGCTGTCTTCGAATGCGGACATCGTGTCGGTGCCCTATGGCGATCAGATTATCGCCAAGTGCAACCAGCACCTCCAGCCCGATGGGCCGACGAAGTCCTACTCGTTCACACACACTTTTCACGCGACCTTTTCGGCGCTGACCGACAAGGCGCTCGACATGCACAATGCCGCCACCGAGGTGACGGGCGGCAGCTGGCCCTATCCGATCTACGAATCGCACTATGCCGAACACGGTTCGTTCGACGTTCAGGTCGCCTGCGATCCCGTCGTCAAACCGGCGGCTCAGGACATCGCCGTCGACTTCGGCGAATTCGAGACAAAGAACGTCAAGCTGTTCCTGACCACCTACCGCTCGAACCAGCCCGGCTCGACACCCGGCACAGTGTGCCCGGCGCTCAAGGTGACCAGCCGCGCGCAGGCCAACAAGGCCGGGCCGGTATCGATGCGCATCTGGCGGCAGAAGGACAATGGGCCGATCACATCGGAGTTCAAGCAGGTCTGGGCGTCCTTCGACGCGGGCAAGAACGGCTATTTCGCCACTTATGAGAAATGGGAGAATGTCGGAGCGACCGCGTACTTCCAGTACAAGACCGAAATAGTCGGCAACGGCCCGTTCGAGCCCTTCGACGGCTGGAAGGACATCACCGTCCATTGCACTGGCGCGGGCGGCGGCGGCTTCACCGATGGACCGCAGCCCGATCCCGACAACCCGCCGGCAAAGGCCGACTGGCAAGGCGAAGTGACCGTTTCCGACAGCGCCGGATCCAGGAAACTTTGCCCGCGCAAAGGCCAGGTCGCGTTCGAAGCGAGCCGCGATGCTCCCGGCGCGTTGCACTATCGGATCGGTTGCTCGAATGGCGCCTTCTTCACCGGGACCGCGGTCGCCTTCAACGAAGGCGGTGTGTTCAAGGCCAGTGCCGCGCACGATCTCAGCATTAGCAGGACCCGCTCGATCCAGTGCACCTTGCAGGAGATCAAGCCGAATGGATCCATCGCCACCATCGACATGGATGCGGAGGATTTCACCTGCATAAAACGGACTATCGAGCCCAAGGTCGACGATCTGGTCTCAAGCACGCGACCCGACTTCGGCAAGCCCAGGCTGCCGCCGGTCGTCGTTGATCCCGGCCGCAAATGCCTGCCCAGCCAAAGTCTGCTGCGCGGCAAATGTGTCGACAGGCCGCTGGTGGCCGCATGCAAGAACACCGAGAAGCTGGTCGACGGCCGGTGCATCGGCGTCAGCATCCACTGCCTGCCCGGCTATCATCAGGTCGGCCTGAAATGCGTGAAGAATGCCGTGATCGCCGGGAAATGCCGGCGTGACGAACAGCGCGTCAATGGCGAATGCGTGCGCAAGCCTTCCATCATCATCGACTGCAAACGCGGCTACCATCTGGTCGGCAAGGCATGTGTGAGGGACGCAATCATCACCACGGGCTGCCGGCCAACCGAAATGACGGTGCGCGGACATTGCGTGCCCAGGCCGGCTTCGAAGACGCTTGGGCTGCAGAAGTTGAAGCAAGGCAGAGGCCAGTCGTTTCTGCCGGGGCAGGCCAGGTCACGGCTTCAGGTGAACTGAATCCCGCTGCAAATCAGGAGAGAGGCGGTGCCGCCTCTCTCCTTTGCGGGGATCACTAAACGTCATCCTGGTCTACAGCGACGTGCGTCCTTTTGGCGCTAGCTGCCCTCCAACACATAATCGGGCATGTCCTTTCCGAAAATCGGTTCCGATTTTGCAGCCGATGCGCTAGGGCGGAGCGGACTTGAAGAACGGGAAGCGGACATGGCCAAGAAAACCCTGATCGCGCCATCGGTGCTGGCGTCGGATTTCTCGAAGCTCGGCGACGAGGTCGAAGCCGTCGCGGCGGCCGGCGCCGACTGGATCCATCTCGACGTCATGGACGGCCATTTCGTCCCCAACATCACTTTCGGCCCGCCGGTGGTGAAGGCGATCCGCAACCGTACCAAGGCCTTCTTCGATTGCCATCTGATGATCGCGCCGGCCGATCCCTATCTGGCCGCCTTCGCCGAGGCCGGCTGCGACGGCCTGACCGTACATGCCGAGGCCGGCCCGCATCTTGACCGCTCGCTTCAGACCATCAAGAACCTCGGCAAGAAGGCCGGCGTGTCGCTCAACCCGGCGACACCCGAAAGCGCTGTCGAATACGTGCTCGACCGGCTCGACCTGATCCTGATCATGACCGTCAATCCGGGCTTTGGCGGTCAGGCGTTCATTCCGGCAATGGTCGACAAGGTGAAGCGGGTGAAGGCGCTGATCGGCAACCGTCCGATCCGCATCGAGATCGACGGCGGCGTGTCGCCGGAGACGGCGCCGCTGGTCACCGCGGCGGGCGCCGATGTGCTGGTCGCGGGCGCCGCCATCTTCAAGGGCGACAGCGTCGAGGCCTACCGGGCCAACATCGAGGCGATCAGAGCCGCGGCGGACAGCGCCGCCGCCTGATCCTGGCCGTTGACCGTATCTCGGCTGGATACCCAGTCTGATTGATAGCCGAAATGAGTAGCTTCGCTGTCCAGCGCCTCAAGCTTCTCAGAAAATTCAATATTCTTGAGCCGCCCGTTACTTCGGCGAGCCACTGCGCTCTATCCTCTTTAAGTCCAATACCATCATCTTCCGCTTGAGGCCGCGAAGTGTGGCACGGTATAGTACGCGTACGGGATTGAGACTGCTTCGCAACAAGAACCAACAACAGGCCAAGGCAGGCAACAGGAGCGATATTGACGTACGGAACCGCCGATCCGGGCGATGAAGGTGCCGGACCCAAGAGCACCCTTGCCAGCACGGTCTATCATCAACTTCGGGACGATCTCTTGCGCGGTGTGCTGGAGACCGAAAGCAAGCTTCGGGTCGAATGGGTGGTTTCGCGATATGGCGCCGGCGCTTCGCCGGTGCGCGAGGCGCTTAACCGTCTGGCTTCGGAAGGCCTGCTCGGCCGCCACGACCAGCGCGGCTTCTTCCTCATGCCGGTCAGCGCCGAGGAGCTGGATGAGCTGACCCGCACCCGCTGCTGGCTGGAGGAAAGGGCGCTGCGCGAATCGATCGAGCACCGCACCGGCGAATGGGAAGAGCAGCTGGTGCTGGCGCTGCATCGCCTGGCGCGCGCCCAGCGCCGCCTGCCGGGTGAGCCCTCGACCAACAATCCGGACTGGGAGAAGCTGCATCGCGCCTTCCATCGCGCGCTGATCGCGGGCTGCCGGTCGCATTGGCTGGTCGGTTTCTGCGACCAGCTTTCCGACCAGGCTTCCCGCTACCGGCTGATCTCGCAGCACGGCCCGGGAGACGAACGCGACGACCTTGCCGAACACCGCCAGATCGCCGAACGCACCCTCGATGGCGACGCCGACGGCGCGGTCGAGGCCTTGCTCAACCATTACCGGCTGACGGCGGCCATGTGCATGGCGCGTTTCAGCCAGGACGGCGATCCCAAGGCAACCGCGGCCAAGGCGTTGCGCGGCCGCAAATAGCTGCTCTTCCAGGCTCAAATCTGATATTCGCTCTCGCCGAAACAATGCGAATTCAGGATTCGCCGCGCCACGCGGGAGCAACAATGAGCAATCACCTCTTCGACGCTTTTCGCGTCCGCGTCACGGCACCTCGGCGGCTGCTCATGCAGACGGATGACGGGCGATCCCTCACCTATGGCGACATGCTGGCGCGCTCGGCGCAGCTGGCGCATGCGTTGGTGCAATCCGGCGTGGCGCCGGGCGACCGCGTCGCCGTGCAGGTCGAGAAGAGCCCGGAAGCGGTGCTGCTCTACCTTGCTTGCCTGCGCGCCGGCGCCGTCTTCCTGCCGCTCAACACCGCCTACACACTGCCGGAACTCCGCTATTTCTTTGGCGATGCCGAACCGCGGCTGGTGGTCTGCGACCCGGCAAGAGCGGCCGATATCGGCCCGCTGGCGCAGGCGTCCGGCGCGGCGCTGGCGACGCTTGGCCAGCACGGCGACGGTTCGCTGCCCGAAAGCGCTTCCGGAAATCAGGCGGATTTCGACGATGTGGCGCGCGGACCGGACGACCTTGCCGCGATCCTCTACACGTCGGGAACGACCGGCCGCTCGAAGGGCGCCATGCTCAGCCACGAGAACCTCGCCTCGAACGCGCGCGTGCTGGTCGAGCATTGGCGCTTCAGCGCCGAAGACGTCCTGATCCACGCGCTGCCGATCTTCCACACGCATGGCCTGTTCGTCGCCACCAACGTGATCCTGATGGCCGGCGCCTCGATGCTGTTCGAGGCAAAATTCGATCCGGCCCGCATCGTCTCGCTGCTGCCGCGCGCCACCGCGCTGATGGGCGTGCCGACCTTCTACGTGCGCCTGCTGCAGCAGCAGGGCCTGGACGCCCAGGCGGCGAAAACCATCCGCCTGTTCATTTCCGGCTCGGCGCCCTTGCTGGCCGAGACGCATGCCGCCTGGCGAGAGCGCACCGGCCACGCCATCCTCGAGCGCTACGGCATGACCGAGACCAACATGAACACCTCCAACCCCTACGATGGCGAGCGGCGCGCCGGCACGGTCGGCTTTCCCTTGCCGGGCGTTTCGCTGCGCATCGCCGATCCCGACGGCGGCGGGTCGCTCGCACAGGGCGAGGTTGGCATGATCGAGGTGAAGGGTCCGAACGTCTTTGCGGGTTACTGGCGGATGCCGGAAAAGACCAAGGCGGAATTCCGTCCCGACGGCTTTTTCATCACCGGCGATCTCGGCCTCGTCGATCAGGACGGCTACGTGCATATCGTCGGGCGCGGCAAGGACCTGATCATTTCCGGCGGCTACAACATCTACCCCAAGGAGATCGAGGGCGAGATCGATGCGCTTGCCGGCGTTAGCGAAAGCGCGGTGATCGGCGTCGCCCATCCGGACTTCGGCGAGGGTGTCACTGCGATCGTGGTGCGCAAGCCGGGCTCGGCCATCGGCGCGGCCGATGTCCTCGACGCCATCGCGGGTCGGCTGGCGAAATACAAGCACCCAAAGCAGGTGATCTTCGTCGACGAGCTGCCGCGCAACACGATGGGCAAGGTGCAGAAGAACCTTTTGCGCGAGACCTACAGAGATCTCTACGGCCAATAGTTTTCGATGACGATGCGCGGCGGGCACCCGCCAATTGCGAAAACGTTGGTTTCCTGATTGCCGGTGGGTACGAGGGCCTACGCCCCTAACACCTTCTTACCGCCGATCCAGACGCTCTTCACGTCCAGCCCCTCAGATAGCCCCACGATGTCGGCGGCCGTGCCGTTGGCGAAGCGGCCGAGCCGGTGCGCCTGGCCGATCGCCTCGGCTGGATAGAGCGAAGCCATGCGCAGCGCCTCGCCAAGCTCCAGCCCGACGACGCGGTGGATGAAGCGCACGGCCGAGATCATGTCGAGATCGGCCCCGGCCAAGGTTCCGTCGGCCAGCCTGAGGCTGCCGTCCTTGCGGTAGATGGTGCGGCTGTTCAGCGTGAACGACGTCATGTCGGTGCCGATCGTCGCCATGGCGTCGGTGACCAGCACGATCTTGCCCGGCCCCTTCTTGGCGCGCAGCGCGATCGCCATGGTGGCTGGATCGACATGGATGCCGTCGGCGATGATGCCGGCCGACAGCCCGCCTGTGTCGATGGCCGCGCCCGCCAGCCCCGGCTCGCGGTTGCCGATCTGGCTCATGGCGTTGAAGAGATGGGTCACCACCGTCGCGCCGGCCGCGGCGAAGGCGCTCGCCGTGGCATAGCCGGTGTCGGAATGGCCGAGGCTGACGATGAGGCCGGCCTTTGCCAGGGCCGCGACACGCGCTGGCTCGACCGATTCGGGCGCGATCGTGGTCAGCAGCACGGGCAGGTCTTTCCGCGCCGCGATCAGCGCCGCCTGGTCCACGTCCGTCATCGGCCGGATCAGCGCCGGGTCATGCGCGCCCTTGCGGGCGACAGACAGATGCGGGCCCTCGAGATGCAGGCCAAGGAAGCCCGGCACCTTCTGCCGCGCCGCCGCGGCGCCGGCCGCGACGGCAGCCGCCGTGATCGCTGGCGTATCGGTGATCAGCGTCGGCAACAGCGCCGTGGTGCCGAACGGGGCGTGCGCCCGGCAAATGGTCTCGATCGAGGCGACGTCGGGATGGTCATTGAGCATGACGCCGCCGCCGCCATTGACCTGCAGGTCGACGAAGCCCGGCGCCAGCAGGCCGTCGGTCTCGATGCGATCGACACCGGTCGGAATGGCGCCGGTGGGGAGGATGGCCTCGACCAGGCCGCCGCTCACCACGAGGGCCGCATTGTCGTGCCAGTCGGCGCCGTCGAAGATGCGGGCGCCAGTGAGGGCGAAACGGTCGCTCATACGGTTTCCGTCACCTTGCGCAAATTGCGCGGCGTATCGGGGTCGAGGCCGCGATGGCGGGCAAAGGCCTCGACGAAGCCATAGAACGACACGATCAGCGCCAGCGGATCGGTCAGCGGATGGCCGGTCGCCACATAGGGCAGGGCCCGTGCCTTGGTCGCTTTGCCCGATGTCACGAACACAGCCGCGCCCTTGCCGGCCAGATTGTCGGCCGCCTCGGCGACCGACGGTTCGGAAGCGTCGCGCGCGGCGAGCGCCAGCACCGGGAAGCCCGGCCCGACCAGCGCCAGCGGCCCATGCATGACCTCGGCCGCGCTGTAGGCCTCGGCATGCATGCCGCAGGTCTCCTTGAATTTCAGCGCCGCCTCGTTGGCCATCGCCGCGGACGGACCGCGGCCGAGGATGAACAGCGACCGCGGCGTCTCCAGCGCGCCGGCCAGCGCCATCCAGTCGCAGGCGATTGCCTTCTCGAAATGCTCCGGCAGGCGCGCCAATGCCGCGAGCAGCGCATCGTCGCCGGTGCAATGCGCCATCAGCGCCAGGCCGGCGACCGCCGAATTGACGAAGGTCTTGGTCGCCGCGACGCTGCGCTCCGGCCCGGCCAGGATGTCGATGGCAAAGTCCGATGCCCGCGCCAGCGGCGAATCGGCGGTGTTGGTGATGGCGACGGTGAGTGCGCCGCCGGCCCGCGCCGTCTCCGCCATGGCGACGATGTCGGGGCTCTTGCCCGATTGCGAGATCGCCAGGCAGGCCGAGCCGGCGAGCCTCAGCCTGGCGCCATAGATCGAGGCGATGGACGGGCCGACCGAGGCGACGGCAAGGCCGGCGGTCAGTTCGACGGCGTATTTCATGAAGGTGGCGGCATGGTCGGACGAGCCGCGCGCCACGGTGACGACGAAGCTCGGATCGCGCTCGCGGATGCCGCGCCCGGCCTCGCTCAGCACGTCGGCCGAGCCATCGAGCAGGCGGGCCGTGGCCTCCGGGATCTCCTCGATCTCGCGCCGCATATGGGTGGGGTTCGCGCTCATGGCCGGCTCTCCTCTCCCGGCCCGGTCAGCCGGAGTTCGGCGACGAAATCATAGGCGTCGCCCCTGTAGATCGAGCGGGTGAATTCGATCACCTTGCCGCTCGCAAGATAGGAAATACGTTCGATATGCAGGCCGGCAACCCCCGGCGGCACTTCCAGCAGGCGCGCATCGCCATCACCGAGATTGGCGGCCGAGATGCGCTGCACCGCCCGCACCGGCCGGTTGCCGGTCAGTTCCAGCGCGGCATAGAGCGAGGAGCCGATCGCCTCGGGATCGGGCAGCACGCTGGCCGAGAGCGACGCGCGCTCGATCGCCAGCGGCGTGTCGTTGGCGATGCGCAGGCGCGCCACCCGCGCCACCAGCTCGTTCGACGACAGGCCGAGCACCATCGTCTCGTCGGGCGAAGGCGCGTAGAGGCCGCGATCGAGCCAGGCCGAGCGCACCACCATGCCGCGCCGCGCCATGTCTTCGGTGAACGAGGTGAGCCTGGACAGCGACTGCTCGACGCGCTCCATGCGCGGCGCGACGAAGGTGCCGGAACCGTGACGCTGGACGAGGATGCCGCCCTTGACCAGATCCTGCACCGCCTTGCGCACGGTGACGCGCGAGATGTCGGCCTTGCTGGCGATGTCGCGCTCCGACGGCAGCGCGTCGCCCGGCCCGATCAGGCCGCGATTGACCGCTTCCTCGATGCTCTTCCTGAGCTGCAGATAGAGCGGCGCGCCGCTCTGCGACGATTCCTTCAGCATGGCGAAGATCTGGTCGGCGGCGCTCATTGGGCACCCTCCGAACCGCGCGCAAAGATGCGTACCGCCATCTGCACGGCGCCGCCCAGCGCATCGTCGAGCGCCGGCTTCAGCAGCGCCTGGTAGCGCGCCGAAAGCCGCGGCGCGTAGAGCGGCGCCAGGCCGCCTAGCAGGCAGAGCGGCGCATTGCCGGCAAGATCGAGCGCCCCGAGCGAGGCGTCGACATCGGCAACCGCCTTGTCGAGGATCCAGTTGGCGACAAGATCGCCCTTGGCGGCATGGTCGAAGACCTTTGGCGCGAAACCGCCGAAATCGCCGGGCTTGGCATTGGTGGTGAACTCGACGACGTCCTCGGGGTTGTTGCGGAAGACGGCGAGCATCGCCTCGGTCAGCGGCGAGCCCGGACGGATGCCGTCATAGGCGAGCAGTGTCTGCTCCAGCAGGTCGCGGCCGATGCGCGCGCCGCTGCCCTGGTCGCCGACCTGAAAACCCCAGCCGCCAATGGCGCGTGACTTGCCCGCCTTGCGCGCCATATAGGCGGTGCCGGTGCCGAGGATGGCCATGGCGCCGTCGCTGGGCCCGACCGCACCCTCCAGCGCGATCTCGGCGTCGGTCTCGACGCGGCTGGCGCTGAACGGCAGGATCGCCTCGAGCTGCTGCCTGTAAGTGCCGACATTGGCACCGGCGAGGCCGAGAATGGCGGGCGTTTGCGGGATGAGTTCCGGATTCTTGCCGGCGGCGACGAAGGCCTGCCGTGCCGCCTCGACAATGTTGGTCCTGGCGCCGGTGAGGTCGGTGCGGATGTTGGCGGCGCCGCTTTTGGCGCGGCCGAGCACGACGCCGTCAGCGGTCGCAAGGGCCGCCCTGCAGCTGGTGCCGCCGCCATCGATGCCAAGTACGAAATTCACGCGATTTCTCCTCCGGACGGATAATACCAATAAAATACCAATAGCCAAGAGTTAATTTCGCTTTCAAAAAGATTAAGGCGTATTTTATTGAAAAACCACGATATTTTGCCGGCAAGGCGAATTTCGCGCGGCGAATTCGTTAATCCGTGTGGACAAGTGGTATTTTTTTGGTATTGTTTCGTCAGTTGGAGGACAACGGATGGCCGAGAAGCGCACCGAAGCGCATCACCAGAATGCCGAGGGGCTGGATATCCAGGCTCCGGACGCCATCCTTTCCTTTCTTGCCGATGCGCAGATCGAGGCCGCCAAGGCCGTGCGCGGCGCCATCCCCGCCATAGCCGCTGCAGCCGAAATCGTCGCCGAGCGGCTGAAGGATGGCGGCAGGCTCGCCTATGCGGCGGCCGGCAGTTCGGGTCTGATGGCCTTGGCCGACGCGCTGGAACTGCCCGGCACCTTCGGCATCGGGCGCGACCGCATCGCCATCCTGATCGCTGGCGGCGACGAGGCCTTCCGCACCCTTGCCGGCGGGCCGGAGGACGACACCGATGAAGCCTCGGCCGCCGTCGCCGCCGCCGGCATCGGCGAGCGCGACTGCCTGATCGCGATTTCGGCCAGCGGCTCGACGCCTTATGCGGTCGCCGCACTTGAGCACGCACGGAGCCGGGGAGCCGCAACCATCGCCATCGCCAACAACCGGGACGTGCCGCTGTTCCGGTCGGCCGATGTCGCGATCGTGCTCGAGACGCCGCCCGAACTGATTGCCGGCTCGACGCGCATGGGCGCCGGCACCGCCCAGAAGATCGCCCTCAACATGCTGTCGACGCTGGCCGCCATCCATCTCGGCCATGTCCATGACGGCTACATGGTCAACCTCACCGCCGACAACATCAAGCTGCGCGACCGCGCCATCCGCATCGTCGCCGCCATCAGCGGGCGCGGCCGGGACGATGCTGCGCGCCTGCTCGAACAGAGCGGCGGCGTGGTCAAGACCGCCATTCTGCTCGCCGCCGGCGCCGCCAACGCCGACACGGCCGAGAAGATACTGGAAGGGACCGGGCGGAAGCTCCGGCCGGCCCTTTCCGCGATCGAGGGGAGCAAGGGGCGCTAGCCCCCCGTTCTCATCAAAACCGAACCTGAAAAAGGTCAACAGGGAGACTGAAAATGACGACCAAACTACTGACGGCCCTTCTGCTCGGCACCAGCATCCTCGGCTCCGCCGGGGTGGCCTATGCCGAAGACGTAACCCTCAACATCGAAAGCTGGCGCGGCGACGACCTGACCATCTGGAAGGACAAGCTGATCCCGGCCTTCGAAGCCAAGAACCCCGGCATCAAGGTGGTGTTCGCGCCGTCGGCGCCGACCGAATATGACGCCGCGCTCGGCGCCAAGCTCACCGCCGGCTCGGCGGGCGACCTGATCACCTGCCGCCCGTTCGACAAGTCGCTGGTGCTCTACCAGAAGGGCAATCTCGCCGATCTGTCGGCGCTGCCGGGCATGGAGAATTTCTCTCCCGTGGCCAAGTCTGCCTGGCAGACCGACGACGGCAAGGCGACGTTCTGCGTGCCGATGGCTTCGGTCATCCACGGCTTCATCTACAACAAGGACGCCTTCGACAAGCTCGGCATCAAGGTGCCGACCACCAATGAGGAGTTCTACGCCGCGCTCGACAAGATCAAGGCCGACGGCACCTACATCCCGATGGCGATGGGCACCAAGGACCTCTGGGAAGCCGCGACCATGGGCTACCAGAACATCGGCCCGAACTACTGGAAGGGCGAGGAAGGCCGCCAGGCACTGATCAAGGGCGAGCAGAAGCTGACCGACGCCGACTGGGTCGAGCCCTACAAGGAACTGGCCAAGTGGAAGCCCTATCTCGGCGATGGCTTCGAGGCCCAGACCTATCCGGACAGCCAGAACCTGTTCACGCTCGGCCGCGCCGCCATCTACCCGGCCGGCTCGTGGGAAATCGCGCTGTTCAACACCCAGGCGCAGTTCAAGATGGGCGCCTTCCCGCCGCCGGTGCAGAAGGCCGGCGACACCTGCTACATCTCCGACCACACCGACATCGGCATGGGTCTGAATGCAGCGTCGAAGAACGCCGATGCGGCCAAGAAGTTCCTGTCCTGGGTCGCCTCGCCGGACTTCGCCACCATTTACGCCAACGCGCTGCCGGGCTTCTTCAGCCTGAACAACACGCCGGTGAAGATGGAAGACCCGCTGGCGCAGGAATTCGTCTCCTGGCGCGGCAAGTGCAAGTCCACGATCCGCTCGACCTACCAGATTTTGGGGCGCGGCACGCCGAACCTCGAGAACGAGACCTGGGTTGAATCGGCCAATGTCATCAACGGCACCGACACGCCGGAAGCGGCCGCCAAGAAGCTGCAGGACGGTCTCGACAGCTGGTACAAGCCGGCGAAGTAAAGCCTCAGGCAGCAAGCAGGGTCGTTCCGAGTGGATGGCCCTGCGGTTTTCAATAGCATCGACCGCAAACGACGGCGCCGCCCCTCATCCGCCTGCCGGCACCTTCTCCCCGTATAGTGACGGGGAGAAGGGACTTGCCGCACCGCCGGCGCCCCCCTCTCCCCGTCCTTCACGGGGAGAGGGTAAGGGTGAGGGGCAGCGCTGCCGTCAACCATTTCGCCAAGACGTTGAACGGCGGGGACCGAACTCATGGCCGCAGAAACACGACCGAAAAGACCGATCCGCTGGCACATCGCCGTCTTCCTGGCGCCGGCCGTGCTCGTCTACACGGCAATCATGATCCTGCCGCTTGCCGGCACGCTGCAGCTCTCGCTGTTCCGCAACATCGAGCAGTCCCAGGTCTTCGTCGGACTCGCCAATTTCCGCACGCTGTTCGGCGACCCTAACTGGTCCGCGGGCTTCTGGAATGCGCTGAGGAACAATGTCTGGTTCTTCATCATCCACATGCTGGTGCAGAACCCGATCGGCGTGCTGCTGGCGGCACTTCTCTCCAGCCCGCGGCTGAGGTTCGCCGCCTTCTACCGCACGGCGATCTTCGTGCCGACCATCCTGTCCTTCGTCATCGTCGGCTTCGCCTGGAAGCTGATCCTGTCGCCGCTGTGGGGCGTGGCGCCGCACCTGCTCGACCTTGTCGGCCTGAAAAGCCTGTTCACGCCGTGGCTTGGCAAGGAAGAGTATGCGCTGACCGCGCTCAGCCTGATCTCGGTGTGGCAGTTCGTCGGCATCCCGATGATGCTGATCTACGCCGCGCTGCTGTCGATCCCCGACGAGGTGATCGAGGCGGCCGAATGCGATGGCATCACCGGCATGGCGCAGTTCTGGAAGATCAAGCTGCCGCTGATCCTGCCGTCTATCGGCATCATCTCGATCCTGACCTTCGTCGGCAATTTCAACGCCTTCGACCTGATCTACACCGCGCAAGGGGCGCTCGCCGGGCCGAACTATTCGACCGACATCCTCGGCACCTTCCTCTACCGCGCCTTCTTCGGCTTCCAACTGCAGATCGGCGATCCCAACATGGGCGCTGCCATCGCCACGATGATGTTCCTGATCATCCTTGGCGGCGTCTGCGTCTATCTGTTCCTCATCCAGACGCGCCTGCGTCGCTACCAGTTCTGAGGAGGCGAGCCATGAGCACTGCAACCCATTCGCTTCCCCGCACCATCGGTGCCCACGCGGTCCTGTTGACCTATACGGCCATCGCGCTGTTTCCCGTGATCCTGGTGATCATGAATTCGTTCAAATCCCGCGCGGGCATCTTCGGCGCGCCGCTGACGCCGCCGACGCCGAAGACCTTCGACCTGATCGGCTACACCACGGTGATCGGCCAGGGCGACTTCATCCACTATTTCCAGAACAGCCTCGTCGTCACCGTCGCCTCGCTGTTCTTCGTGCTTTTGTTCGGCGCCATGGCCGGCTTCGCGCTGTCGGAATACCGCTTCCGCGGCAACACGATGATGGGGCTTTACCTGGCGCTCGGCATCATGATCCCCATCCGCCTCGGTACCGTCGCCATCCTGCAGCTGATGGTGGCGAGCGGGCTGGTCAACACGCTGACGGCGCTGATCCTGGTCTACACCGCGCAAGGCCTGCCGCTCGCCATCTTCATCCTGTCGGAATTCATGAAGCAGGTGTCGGACGACCTGAAGAACGCGGGGCGCATCGACGGCCTGTCGGAATACACGATCTTCTTCCGGCTGGTGCTGCCGCTGGTGCGCCCGTCGATGGCGACCGTCGCCGTCTTCACCATGATCCCGATCTGGAACGATCTGTGGTTCCCGCTGATCCTGGCGCCATCTGAAGAGACCAAGACGGTGACGCTCGGCGCGCAGCTCTTCCTCGGCCAGTTCGTCACCAACTGGAACGCGATCCTGGCGGCGCTGTCGCTGGCGATCCTGCCGGTGCTGATCCTCTACGTCATCTTCTCGCGGCAGCTGATCCGCGGCATCACGTCGGGAGCCGTCAAGTGAATGCGGACCGCCAATTCTCCGTGGGGCCGTGCCTCACCCCACCCGGCGCTGCGCGCCGACCTCCCCATCGAGGGGAGGTAGAAGGTCGTCGCTTTTTCATCGACCGCCCCTCGTTTCTATTCAGAGCAACTTCTTCGGCAATGAGGATGTTCACGCCAACGCTCTACCTCCCCTTGATGGGGAGGTCGGCGCGAAGCGCCGGGTGGGGTGACACCCTCTCAAGAAAAAGTGGAGCAACCAGGTGAGCGACAAACCCCTTCGCGTCGTCGTCGCCGGGCTCGGCAATATGGGCCGCAGCCATGCGCTGGCCTATCACACCAATCCGGGCTTCGAGATCGCAGCACTCGTCAATCGCTCCGACGTGCCGCTGCAGGACGGGCTCGCCGGCTACGGCATAAGGCGATCCTTCGAGGATGCGTTGCGCGAGGAAAAGCCCGACGTCGCCGCGATCGCCACCTATTCCGACAGCCATGCCGACTACGCCGTGCGGGCGTTCGAGGCCGGCTGCCATGTCTTCGTCGAGAAGCCGCTGGCAACCACCGTGGCGGACGCCAGGCGCGTCGTCGCCGCCGCCAAGGCCAACGGCAGGAAGCTGGTGATCGGCTACATCCTGCGCCACCACCCGTCCTGGGTCAGGCTGATCGCCGAGGCGCGCAAGCTCGGCGGCCCTTACGTGTTCCGCATGAACCTCAACCAGCAATCGTCAGGCCACACCTGGGGCACGCACAAGCAGCTGATGCAGACGACGTCGCCGATCGTCGACTGCGGTGTGCATTATCTCGACGTGATGCTGCAGATCACCGACGCCAATCCGGTGGAAGTGCGCGGCATGGGAGTCAGGCTGACCGACGAGGTCGCCCCTTCCATGTACAATTACGGCCACCTGCAGGTGCTGTTCGAGGACGGCTCGGTCGGTTGGTATGAGGCCGGCTGGGGCCCGATGATCTCGGAGACCGCCTTCTTCGTGAAGGACGTCATCTCGCCCAAGGGCTGCGTGTCGATCGTCATGAAGGAAGGCATCAAGTCCGACGACATCGACACTCACACCAAGACCTCGACCATCCGCTTGCACAGCGCCGCGACCGGGCCGGACGGCAGGTTTGCGAAACAGGACGAGTTGCTGTCGATGGAGGGCGAGCCCGGCCATCAGGAACTCTGCGATCTCGAGCAGGCCTTCCTGCTCAAGGCCATCCGCGAGGACATCGACCTCACCCGGCATATGGACGACGCGGTCAAGTCGCTCGCCGTCTGCCTCGCCGCCGACGAAAGCGTGCGCAGCGGCGCCGCCGTCAAACTCTAGAACCAGTCAAAACAGGGACGACGCCGTGGGTTCGCTGAACATCGAGAATGTGAAAAAGGCTTTCGGGCCGGTCGAGGTGCTGAAAGGCATCGACCTGGAGGTCAATGACGGCGAGTTCGTCGTCTTCGTCGGCCCCTCCGGCTGCGGGAAGTCGACGCTGCTGCGGGTCATCGCCGGGCTTGAGGATTCGACCTCCGGCCGGGTGGTCATCGATGGCCAGGACGTCTCCGTCACGCCGCCCGCCAAGCGCGGCATAGCCATGGTCTTCCAGACCTATGCGCTCTATCCGCATCTGACGGTGAAGAACAATATGGGCCTCGGCCTCAAGCAGGCCGGCACCCCGGCGGCAGAGATCGACCGCCGCATCGGCATCGCGTCCTCGATGCTGTCGCTGGAGCCCTATCTGGAAAGGCGTCCGGCCGAACTTTCGGGCGGCCAGCGTCAGCGCGTCGCGATCGGCCGCGCCGTGGTGCGCGAGCCGAAGCTGTTCCTCTTCGACGAGCCGTTGTCGAACCTCGATGCGGCGCTGCGCGTCAACACCAGGCTGGAGATCGCGCAGCTGCATCGCCGCCTGAAGGCGACGATGATCTACGTCACCCACGACCAGGTCGAGGCGATGACGCTGGCCGACAAGATCGTCGTCCTCAACGCCGGCCGCATCGAGCAGATCGGCGGCCCGATGGAGCTCTACAATTCGCCGGCGAATGAATTCGTCGCCGGCTTCATCGGCTCGCCGAAGATGAACTTCATCGACGGCGCCAAGCTCGGCGAGACGGCCAAGACCGTCGGCGTGCGGCCCGAGCACCTGACCGTCGACACGACATCAGGCGCCTGGAAGGGCACGGTGGTGCACGCCGAGCATCTTGGCGCCGACACCAACCTCTATCTCGATTGCGAGAAGGCCGGGCTGCTCACCGTGCGCATCTTCGGCGTCTACAACGCCGAACCAGGCTCGACGCTCTACGCGACGCCGGACCCGGCGAAGACGTATCGGTTCGGAGCGGATGGGAGAGTCATAAAGTAGATTCTCTACGAAGGTCGGCGCTGCCCCTCATCCGCCTACCGGCACCTTCTCCCCGTGAGGAACGGGGAGAAGGAACAAGCTCCAGCGCTGGCGTCCCCCTCTCCCCGTCCTTCACGGGAGAGGGTAGGGGTGAGGGGCAGCGCAAACTTATCCGAACAAGCACACTACGCGTCCGCCCTGAACGTCTGCTTCTGCTGGCCCAGCCCTTCGATGCCGAGCTCGACCACGTCGCCGGCCTTGAGGAACACCGGCGGCTTCATGCCCAGGCCGACTCCGGGCGGCGTGCCGGTGGAGATAATGTCGCCTGGATGCAACGACATGAACTGGCTGAGATAGGAGACCAGATAGGCGACGCCGTAAACCATGGTCTTGGTCGAGCCGTTCTGCATCGTCTTGCCGTTGACGGTCAGCCACATCTTGATGTTCTGCGGGTCGGCCACCTCGTCCTTGGTGACCAGCCACGGGCCGATCGGGCCGAACGTGTCGCAGCTCTTGCCCTTGGTCCACTGGCCCTGGCGCTCGGCCTGGAAGGCGCGCTCGGACACGTCGTGCGAGACGCAATAGCCGGCAACATAATCCAGCGCGTCGGCTTCCGAGACATATTTCGCGGTCTTGCCGATGACGACGCCGAGTTCGACCTCCCAGTCGGTCTTGACCGAGCCGCGCGGGATCAGCACGTCGTCGTCAGGCCCGACAATCGCCGAGCTCGCCTTCATGAAGATGATCGGCTCCGGCGGCACCGTGGCGCCGGTTTCGGCGGCGTGGTCGGAATAGTTCAGGCCGATGCAGATGAACTTGCCGGTGCCGGCGACGCAGGCGCCGATGCGCGGGCTGCCGGAAACCGCCGGCAGCGATTTCGCATCGAGCTTCGCCAGCATGTCCAGCGAAGCCGGATGAAGCGCCGTGCCGCCAATGTCGGCGACGTGGGCCGAGAGGTCGCGGATGGTCCCATCCGCATCGAGCAGGCCGGGACGTTCGCTCCCCACCTCGCCATAGCGCAGCAGTTTCATCTAAATCCTTCTCCTACTTGCGGCCCGTGGCCGTTTGCAAACTCTCCGCCGAAGCGACGGCTCCCTTGCGGAAACCGGGCGGACCGTACCCATCGCCCCGGTCCCGGGCAAGCACGGTCACTGCGTCTGGCCGCCGGCGCGCGGGATTTTCAGACTTCTCGATCCGGACCGCGCCGGACTGAGGTCAGATCGACCAGCCGCCGTCGATATTGTAGGCCTGCCCCGACGTGTAGGTGGCGCCGGCCAGATAGACGGCGAGATCGGCGATTTCTTCCGGCGTGCCGAGGCGTCCCATCGGCTGGCGGGCGATGAAGGCGGCGCGGGCCGCTTCGTAATCCCCCTGCGCATGCATGCGGTCCTGCAGCGACGGGCTCTCGACCGTGCCCGGGCAGATGGCATTGCAGCGAATGCCCTTGGCGACATAGTCGGCGGCGATCGCCTTGGTCAGGCCGATGACTGCGGCCTTGGTCACACCATAGGCGAAGCGGTTGGGCACGCCCTTGCCGGCGCCGGCGACCGAAGACATGTTGATGATCGATCCGTCGCCGCGCTCCAGCATGCCCGGCAGCACGGCGCGGATGGTGCGGATCATCGCGCGCACATTGAGGTTGAAGGCGAAGTCGAGGTCGGCGTCCTTCATTTCGAGGATCGAGCCCGCATGGACGAAGCCGGCGCAGTTGAACAGCACGTCGACCGGGCCGATCTCGGCGAACGCGGCGTTGACGGCCGCGTCGTCGAGCACGTCCAGTTTGCGGGCTTTGATACCCGGCGTCTTGGCGAGTTGGGCCAGCGGCGCCTCGTTGATGTCGGTGGCATAGACCGTGGCGCCGGCCTTGGCGAACGCCAGCGCGCTCGCCCGGCCGATGCCTTGCGCCGCCGCGGTGACGACAACCACCTTGCCTGCCAGATCCGCCATCGTTTCTCTCCAGGTTCTCGCGAGCGTTTTAGCGGCAGCCAGGCGGGACGCAATGTGCCAGGCGGACACTATGGTCCCGCCTGAGCCGCTGTCTGCTGGAGGCCAATTGTTTTTTCTCGTTAAAGAACATTTGTGAACCCGTCAACCCCGAAGGCTGCGACAAACGCGGCACCTGTCAGGTGTCAATCGCCGTAGGGCACCCAGACGTTCTTGACCTCGATGGCGCGGCGCAGGAACGCCTCGCCGGCCGAATCGTCCGAGGCCCAGTCGAGGCCGCGGCCGTTGCCGCTCCAGACGCGCTTGAGGTTGCCGATGGAGTCGGCCTCCGCCTTGGCGCAGGTCTCGGCATCGGCGAACACCCACAGCCCATCGACATCGTCATGCTTGGCCAACACGCCGGCGAGCTCGGCGCCGCGGCCGGTGACGATGTTGATGGCGCCGGCCGGAATGTCGGAATATTCGATCACCTGATAGAGATCGGTGGCCAGCAGCGGATAGCGCTCCGAGGGCACGGCGACCACGGTGTTGCCCATGGCGAGCGCCGGCGCCACCAGCGAGATGAAGCCGAGCAGCGGCTGATTGTCGGACGCCACGACGCCGACGACGCCGACCGGCTCGTGCAGGGCAAGCGTCACGGCCCGGGCCGGCGGCTGGTGCACGCGGCCCTCGAACTTGTCGGTCAGGCCGGCATAGAGGAACAATCGTTCGATCGACTGCTCGACCTCCTCGCGCGCGGCCTTCGCCGTCACGCCGGTCAGCTGGACGAGTCGGGCGGCGAACTCGTCGGCGCGGCCGGACAGGTTTTCAGCCAGATAGTAAAGCACCTGGCTGCGATTGAACGCGGTCGCCTCCGGCCACGCCTTGCATGCTCGGGCTGCGGAAACCGCATCGCGGATGTCCTTGCGGTTGCCGAGACCGACTTCGCCGGCAAGCCTGCCCTTGGCGGTTGCGATGGCGAGCGAATAGTTGCCGTCCGGCCGGACCTGCTTGCCGCCGATGAACAGCTTTGCCGTGCGGTCGATGACAGTGCCATCGGCCTGTTCAACGGGCTGAGCTGACGCGGCAGCCGCTGCCTTGATGACCGGCCCGAGCGGCAGCTTCGCCGCCAGATATTCATACATGCCCTCGCGTCCGCCCTCGCGGCCAAAACCGCTTTCGCGATAGCCGCCGAAGCCGCAGGCGGCGTCGAACATATTGGTCCCGTTGACCCAGACGACGCCGGCCTTGAGCTGCGGCGCGACATGCAGCGCAAGGTTGACGTTCTCGCTCCACACCGAGGCGGCGAGCCCGTAGCGTGTGTTGTTGGCGAGCTCGATCGCTTCCTCGGTGTTGCGGAAGCTCATGACTGCCAGCACTGGGCCGAAGACTTCTTCCTGGGCAAGTATATTAGCCGGCGAAACACCGGTGGCGAGCGTCGGCAGGTGGTAGTAGCCCGAAGACGGCAAGGCCGCGTCCGGCTGCCAGCAGACGGCGCCCTGTTTTGCTCCTTCGGCGACCAGTCCCTTGACCCGGTCGAGCTGGCTGCGGTCGACCAGCGGGCCGATATCGGTGTTCTTGTCGAGGGGGCTGCCGAGGCGCAGCCGGCTCATCCTGACCTTGACCTTGGCGATGAAGGCATCGGCGACGCCTTCCTGCACCAGCAGCCGCGAGCCGGCGCAGCAGACCTGGCCCTGGTTGAACCAGATGCCGTCGACCAGGCCCTCGACGGCGCTGTCGAGATCGGCGTCCTCGAACACGATGAAGGCCGACTTGCCGCCGAGTTCCAGCGACAGTTTCTTGCCCGATCCGGCGGTCGCCTTGCGGATGATCTTGCCGACCTCGGAAGAGCCGGTGAAGGCAATCTTCTGGATGCCGGGATGATTGACGATGGCCGCGCCCGCTTCCGGCCCGCCCTGGACGATGTTGACGACGCCCTTCGGCACGCCGGCGCGTTCGCAGATCTCGGCGAACAGCACGGCGGTGAGCGGCGTGAACTCGGCCGGCTTCAATACCACGGAGCAGCCGGCGGCGAGTGCCGGCGCGATCTTCCACGCCAGCATCAGCAGCGGGAAATTCCACGGGATGATCTGGCCGACGACGCCGACACCCTTGTGATCGGGAAAATCCCTGTCCAGCGCCTGCGCCCAGCCGGCATGGTGGATGAAATGCCGGATGGCCAGCGGCACGTCGATGTCGCGGCTCTCGCGGATCGGCTTGCCGTTGTCGATCGACTCAAGCACCGCGAAAAGGCGCTGGTGGCGCTGCATGGCGCGGCCGATGGCGTAGAGCACCTTGGCGCGCTGGTACCCAGAGCTGGCGCTCCATTTCGGCAGCGCCTTGGCGGCCGCAGCCACGGCGGCATCGATATCGGCCGCACCTGCATCCGAAAGCTTGGCCAGCAGCTTGCCCGAGGACGGCTCGCTGGTCTCGAAGGTCTTGCCGCCGGCGGCGGCCTTCCATTCGCCGCCGATGAACAGCGCCTTTGAGAAATCGCGCGCGGCGAGCCAGGCATCGGCCTCGTTGCGCGCCTCCGGCGCCGGGCCGTACTCCATGGCGTGATAGCGTTCGAGAATGTTCATGGGGCGCTCCTACCGCAGGAGGTTTTTGGTTCTTGGCGGGCGACTTCGCGGGCTAGGCCATCGCGTGGCGATGGTTGGCCGAATAGTGCCCGGTCAAATGATGCTCGAGCTGACGCTCGATGTCGGTGAGCAGGCTCGACGCGCCGAAGCGGAACAGCTCCGGCTCCAGCCACGGTCGCCCAAGCTCTTCCTTCATCAGCACCAGCCAGTCGAGCGAGACCTTGGCCGTGGAAATGCCGCCGGCCGGCTTGAAGCCGATGAGGTAGCCGGTCTCCTCGAAATAGGCGCGGATGGCGCGCACCATGGCAAGCCCGACGGGAAGCGTGGCGTTGACGCTCTCCTTGCCGGTCGAGGTCTTGATGAAGTCGGCGCCCGCCATCATCGCCACCATCGAGGCCAGCATGACGTTGCGCAGCGTGGCGAGGTCGCCGGTGCCGAGGATGACCTTGAGATGCGCATCGCCGCAGGCTTCGCGCATGGCGACGATCTCGTTGAACAGCTCCTGCCATTTCGCGCCATAGACCAAGCCGCGCGGGATGACGACGTCGATCTCGTCGGCGCCGTCGCGGACCGAGGCCTCGATCTCCTGCAGGCGCGTCGACAGCGGTGCCAGACCGTGCGGGAAGGCGGTGGAGACGGCGGCGACATGGATGCCGGTGCCGCGGACCGCATCGACGGCGGTGGCGACGAAGGGGTGGTAGACGCAGACCGCGGCCGGCCGGATGGTTTCGCCTTCAATGCCCAGCCCCTCGACGATGTCGCGCCGGAACGGGTTGATCGCCTTGGCGCAGAGCCGGCGCACACGCTCGTCGGTGTCGTTGGAGTTCAGCGTCGTCAGGTCCATGCATGCGACGGCGCGCAGCAGCCACGCCGCCTGGTTGTCGGCCTTGATCGAGCGGCGTTTGGTCAGCGTGGCGACGCGGCGCTCCAGCGCCGAGCGGTTGACGCTGCGCACCGATTCCAGGAAGCCGAGATCGAGCCGCATGCCGGGATTGCGCGCAATATGGCCTTGCGGCGCGGGCGTGTTGGCGGCGGCGCGCGCCGGCAGCGAGGTGACCTTGGACGTGCCGAGGTCGGCGTCGCGGATTGTGCTGCTCATCTCCTGCCCTTCCATTCAGCGGCTTGCGCTTAATGCTTCGTGCGCGTCGTTCCCCAAGACCACTCGACGGTTCTGGGTGACACGCACGAAGATAGCCCGTGAAGCAGTGCTCCACGAGTCCTCAAAAGGCTCATAGCGGAAAAAGGCCGCGAAAGCAGCTGATTTTTGACCGCATGGTCAAAACGGATTTGAGGGGAGCTGAAGCGTCCCGGCTACGGCTCAGCCGACGAAGGCGCGCTCGACGACGAAGCTGGCGGGATGGCTGAGCGAACCTTCCTGGAAGCCGAGGCTTTCGGCCAGTTCCTTGACGTCCTTCAGCATGTGCATCGAGCCGCAGATCATGATGCGGTCGGTCTCGGGATTGAGCTTGTCGATGCCGAGGTCGGTGTAGAACTTGCCGGAGCCGATCAGCGCGGTGATGCGGCCCATGCGCGCCGACTCTTCGCGCGTGGTCGAGTTGTAAAGCGTGACGCGGCCGCCGGTCAGTTCGCCGATCAGCGGATCGCTCTCGAGCGCCGCTACCAGTTCCTGGCCATAGGTGAGCTCGGCATTGTCGCGGCAGGTATGGGTCAGGATGACCTGGTCGAACTTCTCATAGGTGTCGGGATCGCGCAGCAGGCTGGCAAAGGGCGCGATGCCGGTGCCGGTCGAGATCATGAACACGCGCTTGGCGGGCGTCAGCGCGTCGAGCACCAGCGTGCCGGTCGACTTCTGACGCATGATGACGGTGTCGCCGACCTGGATCTTCTGCAGCTCGGAGGTCAGCGGACCGTCCGGCACCTTGATCGAGAAGAATTCCAGCTCGTCGTCCCAGGCCGGGCTGGCAACGGAATAGGCGCGGAAGATCGGCTTCTCGGCATTGGGCAGGCCGATCATCACGAACTCGCCGGAACGGAAGCGCAGCGACTGCGGCCGGGTGATGCGGAACGAGAACAGGCGGTCGGTGTAATGCTTCACCGAGACGACGGTCTCGGCATAGACATTGGCCGGGATAGGGAACTGCAGCGGCTTGGCGCCGGCGGCGTTCAACGCGGATGTCGTGTTCATCAAATCCAACCTTCTGGCCCAGGCTCACGGCGCTGACGCCAAACCTACTCCTACGCGCCCGAACCGGTCAGGTTCCGATGCGCTCCTTGTACACTGCCAAGCGGTAAGCTCTTGTGTCGGAAATTTATTAGTATACAAATGATCTCGGCGTCAAGATGCGAGCGTAAAACACCGTTCCAAACCAAGCCATATCCGTAGGCCGCGCATTTCGGGTTTCGACAATGAAAGAGAATTTTTCGGCGCAACCGCGGGATTCCCTGGGCAGCGTCGTTGCCGGCATCGATGTTGGCGGCACCTTCACCGACCTCATCCTGATCGACGGCAAGGACGGCGGAAGGGTGCATATCGCCAAGACCCCGACGACGGTCGAAAACCAGGCTTTCGGCGTCGTTTCGGCGCTCGGCGCCACCGGCTTTGCGATCGACGGCATCGACCTCATCGTGCACGGCACGACCACCACCACCAACGCCGTGCTGGAGCGCCGCCTGGCCAGGACCGGCATGATCACCACGCTCGGCTTTCGCGACGTGATCGAACTTGGCCGGCGCACCAGGCCGCAGCCCTATGGCATGACGGGGACATTCATTCCGGTCATTCCGCGCGATCTCAGGCTTGAAGTCGCGGAGCGCGTCGAGGCCTCGGGAGCGGTGCGCGTCGCGCTCGACGAGGCCGGCATGCGCGACGCGGTGAAGAGGCTGCTGGAGGCCGGCTGCGAGTCTCTCGTCATCCACTTCCTGCATTCCTACGCCAACCCGGCGCATGAGCGGCGCGCGGCCGAGATCGCCAGGGAGATCTGGCCGAACGGCTACATCACCACCGGCCATGCGCTGCTGTCGGAAGCGCGCGAGTTCGAGCGCGGCGTGACGGCCTCGGTCAACGCCTCGGTGCAGCCGATCCTGGAACGCTATGTCGAGAGGCTGCGCAAGGAGCTCGCCGCGAAGGGCTATGCCCGCGATTTCCTGATCATGAACGGCAATGGCGGCATGATCTCGGCCCGCTTCGTCACCCGGGAATCGGCAAAGACGGTGATGTCCGGCCCGGCCTCCGGTGTCATCGCCGCAGCCTATACGGGCAAGCGCGCCGGCTTCGAGAACCTCGTCACCTACGACATGGGCGGCACCTCGACCGACGTGGCGCTGATCCGCAACGCCGAGCCCGCGGTGTCGAACGAGATCGAGATCGAATATGCGATGCCGATCCACGTGCCGATGGTGGCGGTGCATACGGTCGGCGCCGGCGGCGGCTCGATCGCGCGTGTCGACGCGGCCGGCCTGATCCAGATCGGCCCGGAAAGCGCCGGCGCCAATCCGGGCCCGATCTGCTACGGGCGCGGCGGCACCGAGCCGACCATCACCGATGCCAATCTTGTGCTGGGGCGGCTGGCGCCGAAGAAGCTGCTCGCGGTCGACAATCCGGTCACCGTCGAGCGCGTCACCGGCATATTCGAGGACAGGATCGGCAGGCCCACCGGCCTCTCCGGCGTCGAGGCGGCAGGCGCAATCCTGAGGCTCGGCAACATCAAGATGGCCGGCGCCATCCGCATGGTCTCGGTGGCGCGCGGCCACGACCCGCGCGATTTCGCGCTGTTCGCCTTCGGCGGCGCCGGGCCGCTGCACGCGACGGCACTCGCCCGCGAGCTTGGCCTGCCAAAGGTGCTGGTTCCGGCGCGGCCAGGCATCACCAACGCGCTCGGCTGCGTCGTCGCCGATCTCCGGCATGACTTCGTCAACACGATCAACCAGCCGGTGGCGCTGCTCGATGAAGCCTTGCTTCACAAGGTGTTGGAACGGCACCGGAGCGAAGGCGAGGAACTGATTGCCAAGGAAGCGGTGAAGCCGGACACGATCCGCGTCACCCACTCAGCCGACATGCAGTTCGTTGGCCAGACGCACATCATCAACGTGCCGCTGCCATCGTCTACCGTGACCCGCGCCACGCTACAGCTTCTGTTCGAAAAGGCCTATTTCGCCCGCTTCAAGGTCGAGTTGCCGGAGATCCGCGCCAACCTCGTCAACCTCAACACCTCGGTCACCGGCGTGCGCCCGGCGATCGATCTGTCGCGGCTGATCGACCCGGCGGGGCGCGCGGCGACGCTCGAGGAAGCCCGGCGCGAGACCAGGCCGGTATGGTATCACGGCACCTGGCACGACACGCCGGTCTACGCCCGCGAAAAACTGCCGCTCGACGCCGTCATCGAAGGGCCGGCGATCCTCGAACAGATGGACGCCACGACGGTGCTGGAGCCCGGCGACCGCGCACGTTCGGATGCCGACGGCAACATCATCATCGACATCGGCGAGGCTTGATATGGCAAAGCTCGACACCATCACGCTTTCGGTCCTGCAGGCCGCGTTGCAGCAGGTCTGCGACGAGATGGATTTGACGTTTTCCCGCGCCGCCTTCTCGCCGGTCATCGCCGAGGCCAACGACCGCTCCGACGGCATCTATTCGGCGGTCGACGGTTCGCTGATCGCGCAGGGCAGCCAGGGCCTGCCGGTGTTCGTCGGCGTCATGCAGTATTCGACGAAAACCGTGATCGAGATGATCGCCGACGGCCGCTGCCTGGCGCCCGAACCGGGCGACATCTACATCGTCAACGATCCCTATCTCGGCGGCACCCATCTGATGGACGTGCGCTTCGTCATGCCCGTCTACCGCGGCGACAAGATCTTCTGCTGGCTGTCCAACACCGGCCACTGGCCGGATATTGGCGGCTCGGTGCCGGGCGGCTTTTCCGCTTCGGCCACCGCCGTCGAGCAGGAGGGGTTGCGGCTGCCGCCGGTGAAACTGTTCAAGAAGGGAGTGCTCGACCCGGAGATCTACGCCATCATCTGCTCCAACATCCGCGTCGCCGACCAGCGCATCGGCGATATCCGCGCCCAGGCCGCGGCACTGCTGATCGGGCAGGATAGGCTCAACGGAATCCTCGATCGTTACGGTGATGAAACGGTTGTCGAGGCGATCGCCGAGCTGCGCCGCCGCGCCGCCGACCAGATGCGCGCCAACATCGCCGCCATTCCGGACGGCGTCTACCGCTCCAAGGCCTTCGTCGATTCCGACGGCGTGGTAAACGAGCCGCTGACGATTGCGCTCGCCGTCGAGAAAAAGGGCGACACGCTCACCTTCGACTTCGCCGGCTCCTCGAAACCCTGCGCCGGGCCGATGAACAGCGTGCTGGCGACGACGCTGTCGTCGGTCTATCTCGCCATGCGCCATATCTTCCCGGATGTGCCGATCAGCGCCGGCGCCTTCGAGCCGCTCGACGTCAAGCGGCCGGAGGGGACCTTCCTCGACGCCCGCTATCCGCGTCCGGTCTCGGGCTGCGCGGCGGAGGTCTCACAGCGCATCGCCGAGGCCGTGTTCGCGGCCATGGTGCAGGCGCTGCCCGACAAGGTGACGGCGGCTCCCGCCGGCTCCAGCGGCAATTTCGCGCTCGGCGGCAACGATCCGGCGCGCGGTCGCGACTATGTCATGTACCAGATCTCCGGCGGCGGCTATGGCGGCAATGCCGGCCATGACGGCCTCACCAATGGCTGCTCGACGATCGGCATCTCCAAATCGCCGCCGGTCGAGATCATGGAGCAGGCTTTTCCGGTGCTTTACCGCCACTATGCGCTGCGCGAAGGTTCGGGCGGCGCCGGCAAGCAGCGTGGCGGCTTCGGTCTGGCCTACGAGGTCGAGATCCTGCGCGGCGATGCCCGCGCCTCCTTCGTCATGGACCATGGCCGCTTCGGCCCGCAAGGCGCGCTCGGCGGCAAGGACGGCGCGCCCAATACGGTGACCGTGTTCCGAGGCGGCGAGGCGCATGTGCCGCCGCATCTGTCCAAGGAGCAGGACATTTCCCTCAAGGCTGGCGATCGCGTGCGCGTCGGCACGCCGGGAGGCGGCGGCTATGGCGATCCGGGCGAGCGTGACCCGAAGCTGGTCGCCGAGGATGTCAGGCTGGGCTACTATACGGCCGAGCAGGCGAGGGAGATGTTCGGCGTCGATGCAGGATAGGGCTGGTAGACCGGCCGGCCGACTCTCCACCTTGAGCGCAATCGAGAAGTCGACCCGTTAGTTAAATCGGTACCTCGGCGAGCAATTTGCTTCGCCGAGGCACGAAGATAAGCCGGCTTCAGATGTCCAGATTGGCGACCGACAGCGCATTGTCCTGGATGAACTCGCGCCTCGGTTCCACCTCGTCGCCCATCAGTCGCGAGAACAGCGAGTCGGCGTCGGTGGCGTCGGTGACCTTGACCTGCAGCAGCGAGCGGACGTTCGGGTCCAGCGTGGTTTCCCACAGCTGCTCGGCGTTCATCTCGCCCAGGCCCTTGTAGCGCTGCATGGTCAGGCCCTTGCGGCCGGTCGCGAACACCGCGTTGAGCAGCGCCAGCGGCCCGGCAATGGTCTCGGAGACCTCCTTGCGGCGCAGCACCGGCGGCTCGCTGTAGACCTCGGTAAGGCGCGAGGCATAGCGGTCGAGCTGGCGCGCGTCGGCCGAATTGATCAGCCCGGCGTCGAGCTGCACGAATTCCTTCACACCGCGCACCGTGCGCTCGAACACATAGCCGCCGACGCCGTCATTGGAAGTCGACAGCCGGCCGGTCCAGCCGCGCTCGGTGTCCTCGGCGATCAGGTCGAGGCGCTTGGCGACGCGCTCGGCCATGGCGTTGGCGCGGCCGAGATCGGCAAGCACATCGGCATTCAGCGCGCCCGCTATCGCCGCCTGCTCGACCACGCTGCGGTTATAGCGCGTGTGCAGGCCGTTGATCAGCTGGCGCACCGCCAGCGCATCGTCGATGGCGCTGTGCAGGTCCTGGCCGGTCCGCACCTCGCCCGAGCCCAGCGTCAGCGAGGCTTCCTCCAGCCCGGAATCGATCAGGTATTCCTCATAGGCGCTTTCGTCCTTGAGGTATTGCGAGCTCTTTCCCCGCGTCACTTTGTAGAGCGGCGGCTGGGCGATGTAGAGATGGCCGCGCTCGATCAGCTCCGGCATCTGGCGGAAGAAGAAGGTGAGCAGCAGCGTGCGGATGTGCGCGCCGTCGACGTCGGCGTCGGTCATCAGGATGATCTTGTGGTAGCGCAGCTTGTCGGCGTTGAACTCGTCCTTGCCGATCGAGGTGCCGAGCGCGGTGATCAGCGTGCCGATCATGTCGGACGAGAGCATGCGGTCGAAGCGGGCCCGCTCGACGTTGAGGATCTTGCCGCGCAGCGGCAGGATCGCCTGGTTCTGGCGCGAGCGGCCGCCCTTGGCCGAGCCGCCGGCCGAGTCGCCCTCGACGATGAAGATCTCGGACTTCGCCGGATCGCGTTCCTGGCAGTCGGCAAGCTTGCCGGGCAGCGAGGTGACGCCGAGCGTGCTCTTGCGGGTGATGTCGCGTGCCTTGCGCGCCGCCTCGCGGGCAGCCGCCGCCTGGATCACCTTCTCGACCACCACCTTGCCTTCGCTCGGATGCTCTTCGAGCCAGGTGCCCAGCGCTTCGTTGACCAGGCTTTCGACGACCGGACGGACTTCGGAGGAGACCAGCTTGTCCTTGGTCTGCGAGGAGAATTTCGGATCCGGAACCTTGACCGAGAGAACGGCGGTCAGGCCCTCGCGGCAGTCGTCGCCGGTGAGCGAAACCTTTTCCTTCTTGGTCTGGCCGGAGGATTCGCCATAGCCGGTGATCTGCCGGGTCAGCGCGGCGCGGAAGCCGGCCAGATGGGTGCCGCCGTCGCGCTGCGGGATGTTGTTGGTGAAGGCCAGCACATTCTCGTGGTAGCTGTCGTTCCACCACATCGCCACCTCGACGGTGATGCCGTCGCGCTCGGCGCGGATCGCGATCGGCGTCTGGATCAGCGGCTTCTTGACCCGGTCGAGATATTTGACGAACTCTTCGAGGCCTCCGTCATAGTGCAACTCGTGACGGACCAGGTCGGCATGGCGGGCGTCGGTCAGCACGATGCGTACACCTGAATTGAGGAAGGCGAGCTCGCGCAGCCGGTGCTCCAGCGTGCCATAGTCGAACTCGACCATGGTGAAGGTCTCGGCCGACGGGAAGAAGGTGATCTCGCTGCCGCTGCGGCCCTCATAGGTACCCGGCTGCTTGTCCTGCGCGTAGCTGCCGGTGACCTTCAGCGGCGCGTCGGCATTGCCGTGGGTGAAGCCCATCTCGAAGATCTCGCCATTGCGGCGGATCTTGAGCTTCAGCCAGGCCGAGAGCGCGTTGACCACCGAGACGCCGACGCCGTGCAGGCCGCCAGATACCTTGTAGGAGTTCTGGTCGAATTTGCCGCCGGCATGCAGCTGCGTCATGATCACTTCGGCCGCCGAGACGCCTTCGCTGGGGTGGATGTCGGTCGGAATGCCGCGGCCATTGTCGATGACGGTGACCGAACCGTCGGGGTTGAGCGTCACCGAGACCAGGTCGGCATGGCCGGCCAGCGCCTCGTCGATGGCGTTGTCCACCACCTCATAGACCATGTGATGCAGGCCAGAGCCATCGTCGGTGTCGCCAATATACATGCCCGGCCGCTTGCGGACGGCATCCAACCCCTTCAAAACCTTGATGGAATCGGCGCCGTACTCGGCTTCCGCGCCATTGGCGCTTTCAGTCTGATCGCTCATGAAAACCTGTCTGATTGATGGCTGCTGGTCCAGCGCTGGAAACTGGCTCCGAATCGCGCCGTTTTGATGTCCTAGATATAGGCGCAAATGCCGGTTTTTCCAAGGTTTGCCGGCATTTCCGGGCGGGAAAGCCGGCTGTCCGGAGCTAGCCCCGCCGCAGGCTATTTTGTCCTGGCCAGCCGATCCTGGAGAAACTTGATCATGAACTTGTATCGCGGCGCCAGCCGGCCGCTGCGATCGAGCTCCAGCGTCCGCTCGAGCGCCTCGGAAAGCACGGCCTTCGGGTTCGTCGCGACCTGAGAATAGTCGATCATCGCGACCACCAGGTCGCGCTGCCAGGTGGCGTTTTCGGGGTCGGATTGGGCAAGCTGCTGGCGGATATCCAGGCTGTCCTCGAAGGCCTTGCGCGCACCCTTGATGTCGCGCTGCTTGGCCTTCAGCATGCCGATCTCGGACAGCGTTATCGACAGGTCGCGCTGCCAGTCGGAATTGGCGGGATCGAGCCTGGCCAGCCTGTCGACGATGGTGAAACTGTCGAGATAGAGTTTCAGCGCGCCCTTGCGGTCGCCCTGGATGGCGAGCACGCCGGCGACCTTTTCCAGGCTGACCGATAGGTCGCGCTGCCACTCCGTATTGTCCGGATCGCTGTCGGCCAGCGCCTGGGCCTGAGCCAGCGCCTGCCGGTAGGCAGAAAGCGCCGCCGGCCAGTTCTCCTGGTCCTTCAGCGCATTGCCGACCTTGGTGTTGCCGACCGACAGGTCGCGTTGCAGTTCGGTATTGTCGGGGTCGCGGCTTGCCAGCCGCTCGACGATCTCCAGGCTGTCCCGGTAGGCGGCGAGCGCGCCGGCGGCATCGTCGCGCTCGCGCTTCAAGTCGCCGATCGTGTCATGGCTGACCGAGACGTCGCGCTGCCGCTCGGCGTCGTCCGGCTGCTTCGCGGCCAGTGCCAGCCGGATCCGCAGGCTTTCCTCATAGGACGTCTGCGCATCGTCCAGCCGGCCGGCTGTACGGGCGAGGCCGGCGATTTCGTCATAGGAGATCGTCAGTTCGCGCTGCAGGTCGTCACGCTCCGGCTCATGGCCGGCCAGTTCCTTCTTGATCGACAGGCTTTCCTGATAGACCTGCGCAGCACTGGCCAAATTGCCCTGCGTCACCAGCACATTGCCGATCTTGTCGTCGTTCATGGCAAGGTCGCCGAACCAATCCAGACGGCCGGGATCGGCCGCCGTCAGCTCCGACAGCATCGTTCGCGCCGCCCGGTAGTTCTCCAGCGCCCCCGGCAGGTCGCCTTGCGTCATCCTGACATTGCCGAGCTTGGTGTGGCTGACGGCGAGGTCCCGCCGCACGCTGGGGTCGGTCTCCTGCCGCACGCGCTGTTCGAGATTGGCCAGCAACGCCTCGTAGGCGCGACCGGCTGCGGCAGTGTTGCCGACAGTGATGTAGAGCTTGCCGAGCTCGTCCAGCGTGCGGATCTGGCGGTCGGCATCGTCGAGCTTGAGCGCCGACTGCCCGGCCTCGCCAAAAAGCGACAGCACCTCCTCGTAGTCCCTGATCGCCGCGGTGTAGTCGAGGTCGGCGCGCGCCGCGCCCGCCGACAGATAGCGCGTTGCGGCTTCCGACAGCGTGCGGCTGACGAAATTGGCTTTCAGCGCCTTGCGCGAGGTGCTGTCGATCTCGGCCGCCGCCGCGAGTTTTTCACGCGCCGCGTCGAACGCGCCGAGCGAGAGCTGCTCCTCGGCCTGCCGGCGCAGCGCCGTCACCTGCGGGTCGTCCGAGGCGAGCGTCTTCATCTCGCCGCGCACCTTGACGAAGGCATCCGCCGCCTCGCGCAGCCTGGCGTTCAGGCTTTCGGCGGAAAGGTGGCTGGTGTCGGTGCTGATCAGCGCGCCATAGAGCGGCGCTAGCGGCATGTCGGCGTCGCTGGCGATCTGCTCGACCTCGCCGCGCATCTGCGGCGTCACGTCGGCCATGGCCAGCAGCAGCCGCTCGCGCTCCGGCAACTGCTCCTTGGTCGAGGCGGCGAAGAAGAGCTGTGGCAGGCCGCTTTCGACATAGGGAAGCTGCCTGCCGCGGCTGAGGTCGTAGACTTCCTGTTGCACGAGCGTCAGCACCGAGCGGATTTCGAGCCCGTCGGTGCCGAGATATTTCGTCAGCGCCGCGGTGAAGGGCGAGTTCTGGCCGGTTCCGTCGGCGGCCGTCTCGCCGGGGGCGGCGGCAAAGGCGAACAGGATGTTCTCCGCCCGGCCGACGCGGCCGAGGCCCGGCCGGACCTTGTCGGCTGCGTCCTTGGCCAGCGACGTCGCGCCACGCCCCTCGCTGCCCGCGCCTGCGAAGGGATCGCTGCGGCAGGCGTCGAGCACGATCAGCCCGACCTTGGCCGTGGCGGCGACCGCTTCGCGCACCTCCTCCAGCGGCAGGCTGGTCTTCTCCAGCGCGTCGAGCGAGGAGGCATCGGCATCGACGGGCAGCAGCCGGTTGTCGCCGGATATCTCGACGCCATGGCCGGAGAAATAGACCAGCGCCACGTCGGCGCCCCTGGCGTCCTCGCGGAAATCGTCGAGCGCGCGGCGCGTGCGGCGCAGGCCCCGGTTGGTCTCGAGCACCACCTCGAAGCCGAGCTTCTTCAGCGCGCCTTCCATCGCCTCGCCGTCATTGACGGGGTTGGCGAGCGGCCGGATCAGCCGGTAGTCGTCATAGGCGATGACCAGCGCCACGCGCCGCTCCGCCAGGGCGGCGGCGCTCGTCCAAAGGATCAGCAATAGCGCAAGGAGAAAACGCAAAGTCCAAACCGCCCCGGCCGGTCATCTGCCGGAGCATTTCATCTCTTTATGGCGCGAACAAGCCGGGTAGTTCGGCCTTGAATGAGCCTCAGCCGGCGCGCAGCGGCTTCAGCGCCTCGCTCCAGCGCAACAGCTCGTCCAGCATGGCCTTGGCGCCGCCCTGCACCTGCTCGCTCGGCCGGAAAGAGCCGTCGCTCTCGAGCAGCTTCTGGTAGAGCGGCAGGGCAACGCCCTCGGGAATCGGCATTACGCCCACCGATGTCAGCAGCGGCTTGACGGCTTGCGCCGCGCGCAGGCCGCCGGAGACGCCGCCATAGCTGAAGATGGCGGCGGGCTTGTACTTCCACTCGCGCGAGAGATAGTCGACCGCATTCACGATCGCCGGCGCAACGAAATAGTTGTACTCCGGCGCCACGAAGACAAAAGCGTCGGCGGCATCGATCGCCTTCGACCATGCCTTGGTGTGGTCCTTCTCGTATTTGGCAAGCCTCGGGTGGTGCGGCTCATCCAGTATCGGCAGGTCGAATGTGGCGATGTCGGTCAGCACCGGCTCGAACTTGCCATGCTCGCGCGCGAAGCCGTCCAGCCAATGGGCGAAGACCGGCCCGGCACGGCCGGGTCGCGTGCTGCCGATGATGATGTTCAGCCGGTGTTTCAAGTCGGGCTCCCGCGGCCAAGTATCTGTCGGTGACTGCCCCCTAAGGCATGCGGCGGCGGGCGGCAAGAAGCCGTGGCGAGCGGACGGTCACATTCCGGAGAGCGGACATTGCCGAGGCGAGGGCGATCACGGCCGGCCCTTCGGCCGCATGGACGCGGGGCGGGGCAGGCACTACATTCGAGGCGACAAGCGGAGCAAGCCGATGGACACCCAGCCCGCCCCCTTCGTGCCGCCGGCGCCGAAGCCGCGTACCTCGCCGCCCTCGACGCTGCAGATGATGCGCATCGTCTACCGCAATCCGCTCGAACTGTGGGGCGAGCCGACCTACAACGAACCCTGGATCTCGGTGAACGGCGTCGGCGGGCCGCTGGTCATCGCCAACGACCCCGGCCTCATCCGCCATGTGCTGGTCGACAATGCCCGCAACTACAAGATGGCGACGGTGCGCCAGATGATCCTGCGTCCGATCCTGCGCGACGGCCTGCTCACCGCCGAGGGCGAGGTGTGGAAGCGCTCGCGCAAGGCGATGGCGCCGGTGTTCACGCCGCGTCACATTTTCGGCTTCGCCCAGCCGATGCTGAAGCGCACGCTGGAGTTCGTCGCCCGCTACGAGGCGGGCGGCACCACCGACGTCGCCCATGACATGACGCTGCTCACCTTCGACATCCTCGCCGAGACGCTGTTTTCCGGCGAGATCGCCGGCGAGCCCGGCAGCTTCGCCAAGGAGATCGACCGCCTGTTCGAGACCATGGGCCGCGTCGATCCGCTCGACCTCTTGCGCGCTCCGCTTTGGCTGCCGCGCCTCACCCGGATCCGCGGCCGCAGGACCATGGCCTACTTCCGCGACATCGTCGCCGGCACCGTCAGGATGCGAGAGGAGCGATTGAAGCGCGACCCCGATCATGCGCCGCAGGATTTCCTGACGCTTCTGCTCAAGGCCGAGGGGCCGGACGGGCTGACCCGCGCCGAAGTCGAGGACAACATCATCACCTTCATCGGCGCCGGCCACGAGACGACGGCCCGCGCGCTCGGCTGGACACTCTATTGCCTGGCCGAGGCGCCCTGGGAGCGCGACAAGATCGAGCGCGAGATCGACGACGTGCTGGCGCGCGAGCCCGATCCGACGAAATGGCTGGACGCCATGCCGCTCACCCGCGCCGCCTTCGAGGAGGCGCTCAGGCTCTATCCACCGGCGCCGTCGATCAACCGCGAGCCGATCGAGCCGGAGACCTGGAACGACCTGCACATACCGAAATACGCCGCCGTGCTGGTGATGCCCTGGGTCGTCCATCGGCACCGCAAGCTGTGGGACAGGCCGGACGCCTTCATGCCGGAGCGCTTCCATCCCGGAAACCGCGACCGGATCGACCGCTTCCAGTATCTGCCGTTCGGCGCCGGCCCGCGCGTCTGCATCGGCGCCAGCTTCGCCATGCAGGAAGCGATCATCGCGCTAGCCATCCTGTTGTCGCGCTTCCGTTTCGACAGCACCGCCGAAACCAGGCCATGGCCGGTGCAGAAGCTGACGACGCAGCCGCAGGGCGGCCTGCCGATGCAGGTCACCGCGCGAGGCTCGTAGCCGTCTAGACTTGTGGTCAGGCCGCGGGTTTGCGCTGGAACTGGCCGGCGGCGCGGAAGCGCCAGAGATAACTCGGCAATATGGTGCCGATCGACTGCGGCTGGATGGCAAGGCCCGCAAGCGTCCTGTTTTCCCTAGCGGCCTGGTCGGACACGATGTTGTGCTCGCGAAGCTGCAGCACCTGGTCTTTGGTGAGCAGCGGGTTGGGCAGCAGGCCGAGGATCGAGGCCTGCAGGTTCGCCACCCACCACGGCACCGGCGCCAGGATCCGCCTGCGGTCGATCACGGTGAGCAGTTCTTCCATGCACTGCTTGAAGGTGAGCACCTGCGGCCCGCCGAGTTCATAGACGCGGCCGCCCTCGACCTTGCCGTCAACGGAGCGCGCGATGGCTTCGGCGACATCGCCGACATAGACCGGCTGGAACTTGGTCTGGCCGCCGCCGAGCAGCGGCAGCACCGGCGAGTAGCGCGCCATGTTGGCGAAACGGTTGAAGAAGCTGTCCTCCGGGCCGAAATTGATCGAGGGCCGGAAGATCACGGCGTCGCTGATCGTCTCCAGTACCGCCTTCTCGCCGAGCGCCTTGGTGCGCGCGTAGACGGATGCCGAATTGAGGTCGGCGCCCAGCGCCGAGATATGGGTGAGGCCGGCGCCGACCGAGCGCGCGGCCTCGGCCACGGCGCGGGCGCCGAATTCGTGCACGGCGCCGAATTTCTGCCGTCCGCTCTCATGCAGTATGGCGACAAGGTTGACGACATGGTCGGCGTCCTGCGCGGCGCGGTCGATCGACCAGCGCACCCGCACATTGGCCTGCACCGGCTGGATCTGGCCGACATTGCCGAGCGGCTGCAGATGGCCGGCCAGGTCGGGACGGCGGCACGCCACCCGGATGCGATAGCCGCGCTTGGCCAGCGCCCGCACGACATGACGGCCGACAAAGCCGGAGCCGCCGAAGACGACGACGAGCTTTGGGATCTGCAGGATTTCGGTCATGGCTGGCTCCGGCGCGCTTTCCCGAGGGTATTGGGCCCAGATACTGGGGCTGGCTGAAGCCGTTTCATAGTCGGTTTCGCGCCAAAGGCAAAGGCCAGGCGGAGCCAATCACGAGCTTGTTTCGGCCCTCGTCAGAACGCCCTGCCGATGCGCGCGTCGACCGATTGGCCGTTGCCGCCGCGAATGACGAAGAAGCGTCAGGCCCGAAACGCAGAAAACCCCGCCGAAGCGGGGTTTTCCGGGTGACGAACGCGCCGAAACAGGGTCTGACGAGACGGCCTGACCTGAGACGGCATCAAGTTTGGCGTGAAGCAAACACGCCCCGCCTCAGCCCTGGACACATTCGATTGTATGCCACCGGCCGGGCATCCACCCCGGCATGCATGGGTCGTGGCGTCGGGCAAAAAGGTTCAACTGCTAGGCGATCTCAGAATTTGCCGTTGCCATTCTTCCATTCAGCCTTCGGCGGGATCGCCTCGATCGTGTCCCAATGCTCAGCGATCTTGCCATTCTCGACGCGGAACAGGTCGTAGTAGGAAGTCGGCTTTCCGCCGAGAGAGCCTTCGCTCACGACCAGGACGAAATTGCCTTCTCCAAGCACCTTGTGGATGCGATCGTATTTGATTGCAATTCCGGCTTTCGCCAAGGCCGCGAACCCCGCGGCAAGCCCCGAAAGGCCGTCGGCGATCTGCGGATTATGTTGGCGGTAGCTTTCGCCGTTGCCATCGAAATAGCCGGCAAGCCTGTCCATGCGGCCATTGACAAGAATGTCATAGGCGAATGCGTTGACGAGCGCCTTGTTGGCTTCGGTTTTGTCGAGATCCTTCAATTCGGTCGGCCCGTCGATCATCGTACGGCCGCTCGGATTGGGACCGGCGGTCTCCTGCAAATTGTCCCAATGCTCGACGATCCTGCCGTTCTCGAAGCGGAAGATGTCGAAGCCGATCTTCGGACCGAAAAAGTCGTACGCGGTGTGGGCAAAGACCAGATCGCCGTCCTGAAACACACGTACCGTGTTCACTTTCGCCGAGCCCGGAGGCAGCGCCGCAAGCAGGGCGCCGAAGCCAACAAGGCCGTCGGCCGCGCCGAGATTGTGCTGGATGTACTTGTCGGGATTGATCACGCCGACCGGCTCGGCGGCCGCGGTTTCAATGGCTTTGAGCAGGTCCACGACCTGCTTCTTCTGAATCGACATAGCGGTCTCCGTTTGAGCAAGGGCGATGTTTGCGGGTATGACGGCCGAAAGCGTGGCAAGGGCGGTGATGCCGAGCGCCAGGGCGGCCATGTGTCGGCGAGCTAAGGGAGTCATATATGTATCCAATTTAGTTGCACATTTATGTGACTAATATGGATACATATTGGCGTCAAGCCGATTTCTCAGCGTGACGGCCGGGTCAGGGCAGCGCTGTGAGGCGCTCTTCTGCGTTCAGGGAAACATCGCTGGCCATCGCGGCGATCGTGGTTTTGGCCAGTTCGGCATCGATTGCCGAGCGGACCCTCGCGATTCTTAGTCCGAGCGTCCTTTTGATGTTTCTGCCGACAGGACACATCGGGTTCGGCGCCTCATGCATGGCAAACACTTCCTGCGCCGCATCCATTGCGCGCCAGACATCGAGAAGTGTGATGGAACTCGCCGGTCGGGCAAGCAGCGCCCCGCCGCCGGACCCCATCTGCGATGTTGTCAGTCCCGCCTTGGCCAACTGCGACAGAAGCCGACGGATCAGGGTTGGGTTGGTGTTGACGCTGGACGCGATCAATTCCGACGTAGCCGGCGCGCCGGCCTGGCTCTCAAGGAACGTCAAAATATGGACGGCAACGGCAAAGCGGGTATTCATGGAAACAGTCTTTTCTGTCTGTGCTTATGTTAGGCACAGACCGAAGCCGCTGCAAGGGTGCCTATCGCCGGCAGGCCTAGGCCGTTTGATGACTTGCTCAAGCCGAATAGCGCTCGGCGAATTCGGAGATGCGCTGGATCACCGCCTTGGGCGCATTGATGCCGCGCGCCACGGCCTTCTCCGCCGCGTCCGCGCGGGCGCGTCCCGGCACATGCACGCCATAGCGGCGGCGCAGGCGGTCGAGCTGGTCACGCATGCGCTGCTCGAAATCGGGGTCGAGCAGCTTGGGCTCGACGGCGAGCACGAACAGGCCCGTTCCCGGGCTGTCCGGGCCGCCGGTGAACCAGGGCGCGTCGAGCGACCAGTTGGCACCGGAAAGGCCCGCTGCCAAGACTTCGACCATCAGCGCGATGTTGGCGCCGCGCTGGCCGCCGAAGGCAAGCATGGCGCCTTTCATGGCGGCCGCCGGGTCTGTGGTCGGGTTGCCAGTGGCGTCCAGCGCCCAGCCTTCGGGGATTTTCCTGCCCTCCTCGGCCGCCTTGCGGATGTTGACGAAGGCGGTGGCGCTTGACGACTGGTCGATGACGAGCGGCGATCCGTCGGCGGACGGAGCGGCAAACGACATCGGATTGGTGCAGTAGACCGGCTTCACCGAGCCGGAGCCGGCCAGCACCGCCGGCCCGTTGGTGGCGGCGAAAGACACCAGCCCCTGTGCCGCCAGCCGCCCGGTGAAGTAGCCGAGCGCGCCGCAGGTATAGGCGTTCTTCTGCGAAAAGATGGCGACGCCGAACAGTTTTGCCGCCTTGGCGAGGTCCTCGATCGTACGGTCGAAGCCGGTGTGGGCGAGGCCGCCGCGTGCGTCGGAAAGATAGACCGCGAGCGCCGGCCTGGTGATGACCGGATCGGCATTGCCGTCGATACGACCGGCTTCGATCGCTTCGAGATAATCGATGAAATGCGACAGCCCGACAGCGACAAGCCCTTCCGCCTCGGCCGCGACGATCGAGGCGGCGAGCGACTGTGCGTTTTCCTCATTGGCGCCGGCGCCGAGCGCCGCCATCCGGCACAGTCCTGTTGCCTGGTCGAGACTGAGTTGCATTGCAGTGCCTTTAGTGAGTAGCGAGTAGGGATTAGTGAGTAGTGGAAGCGAGCGCCTGCGTCCTACTCCCTAATGACTACCCACTAATGCCTACCCGATCTTGACCGGAATCCGCGCCTCGATCCGGCTGAAGGCGAAGACGAGAATGCCGGTGATCGCCATATAGATCAACGCCAGCAGCAGCAAGGGTTCATAGGTGAGGTAGGTATCCTGCCGCACCTTGGACGAGACGGCGAAGATGTCGATGACGCTGATCGTCGCCACCAGCGGCGTCGACTTCAACTGCAGCACCGTTTCGCCGGTCAGCGTCGGCAGCGCCCTGTAGAAGGCCTGCGGCAGCCAGATGCGGCGGAAGATCTTCCAGCGGCTCATGCCGAAGGCGCGTGCCGCTTCCAGTTGCCCCTTCGGCACGCCGGCGAAGGCGCCGCGCATGACCTCGCCCTCATAGCCGGCGAAGGACAAGGTCAGCGCCAACACGCCATAGGGCCAAGCCTGCCTGAGATAGGGCCACATCCAGGAGTCGCGAATCCATGGATATTGCGGAAACAGCGAACCGAGGCCGTAGTAGAGCAGCCAGAGCTGCAGCAGCAGCGGCGTGCCCCGGATGATGGTGCAGAACACCTTGGCCGGCATGGCGAACCAGAACGGGCCGCCGGCCTGCGCCAGGCCGAGCGGCACCGCCAGCAGGAAGCCCAGCGTGCAGGTGACGGCCAGGATCCACAGCCCCCGCCAGATGCCGATGAGACCCATTTCCCAATATTGCGGCAGCCAGTCCCAGCGCATGAAGAAGGCGGCACCGAGGACCAGGCCCAGCGCGATCAGGATCAGCACAACGCGATGCGGCTGCAGCCACAGCGAGGCGCGCGCCACGGCGTTGATGACGACGGCTTCGTTGGCCATCAGCGCGCCTCCTTGACCGAAGGCATGCCACGCCGCGCCCACGCCTCGACTCGGCCGATGATCAAGTTGGAGAACAGCGACAGCATTAGGTAGAGAGCGCCCGCCGCGACATAGAAGGTGAGATAGGCCTTGGTGACGCCCGCGGCCTGCCGCGTGGCAAGCGTCAGCTCGAAGAAGCCGACGACCGCCAGCAGCGCCGTGTCCTTGGTGGCGATCAGCCACAGATTGGCAAGGCCGGGAATGGCGAACGGCAGCATCGCCGGCAGCGTTATGCGTCGCAAAAGCAGGCTTGGCGGCATGCCATATGCGCGGGCGGCTTCGATTTGACCCTGCGGGATAGACAGGATGGCGCCGCGGATGACCTCGGTCGAATAGGCGCCCTGCACGAAGCCGAGCACAAAAATGCCGGCCGCAAGGCCGCTGATGTCGACGCGCTGATAGCCCATCGCCGTCAGCACCTGGTTGATCAGGTCCGTGCCGGCATAATAGAGCAGCAGGATCAGCACCAGTTCCGGCACGGCGCGCACCACCGTCGTATAAACGGCGAGCAGATCGCGCACCACCGGACCGCCATAGAGCTTGCCATAGGCGCCGCCGGTGCCGATCAGAAGCCCGAGGCAGGTGGCGCCGACCGCGATCTCGATCGAATGCAGCAGCCCGACCAACAGAGTTCCGCCCCAGCCCGGCGGCACGGGTGAGAGGAGTTCCATGATGCCGGCCGCCGAGGCCGGAAGAAATGCGTCGATCAGCTTCGCCCCCGGATTGCTGGAGCCAGGACCGCCCGGTGGATACACCTGCGGAAAGCCTGCATGGACAGGTTGCGGCGAACCCACGCGGCGCGCAAAGGCGCCGCGTGGTCATTCGCTCATCAGCGGTCAGTTCGACTGCGCAGGGCCGCCGTAGATGTCGAAATCGAAGTACTTCTTCGTGATCTCGTCATACTTGCCGTTGGCGCGGATCGCCTTGATGCCGTCGTTGATCTTTGCCTTCAGGTCGGTGTCTTCCTTGCGCACGCCGGCGCCGATGCCCGGCCCCAGCACTTCGTCGTCCGGAGCCACCATGCCCTTCAGGTCGCAGCAGGCCTTGCCCTGGTCCGACTTGAGGTATTCGACAAGCGCGATCGAATCGGCCTGCACCGCATCGAGGCGACCGGCGGCGAGATCCTGGTTGGCTTCGTCCTGGGTCTGGTATTCCTTGATTTCCTGCGCCTCGGTGAAGTGCTTCTTAGCGTACACCGCGTGTGTGGTCGACACTTGGACGCCGATCACCTTGCCCTTGAGGTCGTCCGGCGTGGCGCCGAATTTCTTGTCCTTCGGGCCGATGATCGCCGGCAGCGTGTTATAGTACTTGTCCGAGAAGTCGATCGTCTTCTTGCGTTCGTCGGTGATCGACATCGAGGAGACGATCAGGTCGATCTTCTTGGTGGTCAGCGCCGGAATGATGCCGTCCCAGGCGACAGGCGTGATCACGCAATCAAGTTTCTCCTCGGCGCAGACGGCGTCGATGAAATCGATCTCCCAGCCGACCCATTTGCCCGACGCATCCGGCGAGGTGAAAGGCGGATAGGGCTCGGCGGCGACGCCGATCTTGACCGGATCGGCCTTGGCCACGCCCATCGCGGCGACGCCGAGAAGCAGTGCCGCGGCAAATGCTCTCAGAACAGTTTTCATTTCAGGACTCCCATTTTGTTGTGTTCCCGGTTTTCGCCCCGCTTCACGCCAGCACTAGCCGACGTTGCGGAGGAATTGCTTGAGCCTTTCGGATTTGGGCGCGCCGAACAGCTGTTCCGGCGGTCCTTCCTCCTCGACCAGCCCGTTGTAGAGATAGACGACATGCGTCGCGACCTCGCGGGCAAACTTCATTTCGTGGGTGACCAGCACCATGGTACGGCCTTCGCGGGCCAGGTCGCCGATCACCTTCAGCACCTCGCCGACCAGTTCCGGGTCGAGCGCCGAGGTCGGCTCGTCGAACAGCATGACGCGCGGATTGATCGCCAGCGCCCGGGCGATCGCTGCGCGCTGCTGCTGGCCGCCCGACAGATAGGCAGGATAGACGTCGCGCTTCTCGGCCAGCCCGACGCGGGCGAGCAGCTTCTCGGCCTGGGCGAACGCCTCGTCGCGCTTGACGCCCAGCACATGCACCGGAACCTCGATGACGTTCTCGATCAGCGTCATGTGGCTCCACAGGTTGAAGTTCTGGAACACCATGCCCAGCCTGGAGCGAATGCGCTCGATCTGCTTGCGGTCGGCGGGAACCGTGTGGCCGTGGCTGTCGGCCTTCAGCTTGATCTCCTCGCCATTGACGCGGATGATGCCGCTGGTCGGGTTCTCCAGGCAGTTGATGCAGCGCAAGAGCGTCGACTTGCCCGAGCCCGAGCCGCCGATGATGGCGATCACCTCGCCGTCGCGCGCCGACAGCGACACGCCCTTCAGCACATGCAGCTGGCCGAATTTCTTGTGCAGGTTTTCGACATGGATGGCTTCCGCGGCGCCGCTCTGCGCCTCGCCGGATCGCACTGCGGCAGCTTCCACCGCGCTCACCAGGTGGCCTCTGCAGGGGCTACGGCAGGTCGTCGAACGTCCATCCGGCTAATCAACATACGCTGCACTGTCCCGCTCCAGACTTCAGCATGGACCCAACAGCGCGAGCCCGTCAATCCCGCTCATTACGGCACTTGCGGCCTTGTTGCGCAAGTGTATAAATAGCCTTTCATGAAATTTTCTCGGTTTTTTTCATCTTAGAAGGGCATCGATGAGCGCTTTCGGATCACAGTCCATGGCGGCGCCGCTGCGGCGCGTGCTGATGCGGTCGGCGGCCAACGCCATGCGTGACGCCAACAGGGCTGCCTGGCACTATGGCGCGGGCTTCAACCCGGCGAAAGCGGCCTTGCAGCACGCGGTCCTTGCTGAACTTGTGGCAGCTTCCGGCGCCGAAATCGAATGGATAGAGGACAAGCCCGACGGCCTGTCGGATTCGGTGTTCACCCACGACCCGTCGCTGATGACCGACCGCGGCGCGCTGATCCTGTCCATGGGCAAGTCATTGCGCGCCAGCGAGCCCTCTTTGCATGAGGAAACCTACAGGAGACTGGGCATTCCGATCCTGGGCCGCGTCGAGGCCCCTGGCCAGGTCGAAGGCGGTGATTGCGTATGGGTGGACAGCCGCACGCTGGCGATCGGGCGCGGTGTGCGCTCCAACCAGGAAGGCATCCAGCAGGTTTCAAACCTGCTGACGCCGCTTGGCATTTCCGTCTACGGTTTTGATCTGCCGCTGTGGCAGGGCGAAGAGGCTTGCCTGCATCTGATGTCGGTGATCAGCCCGCTGGCCGACGACCTCGCACTGGTCTATTCACCGCTTTTGCCGGCCCCGTTCTATCAGATGCTGAAGGCGCGAGGCATCCGGCTGGTCGAAGGCGACGCCGAAGAGTTCGCCGCGTCCAACGGCCTCAGCCTGAACGTGCTGCCCACCAGTCCGCTCAAAGTCATTGCCGTTGCCGGCTTTCCCAAGACCAAGGCCGCGATGGAAGCCGCCGGCTGCACGGTAGAGATCTTCGAGGCGGACGCGCTCTGCATCGCTTGCGAAGGCGGGCCGACATGCCTGACGCGGCCGATCCTGCGCCAATGAATGCGCCATCCCGCCGCAAGTTCCGTCGCGAAGGCGAGGACCGGCGGCGGCAGGATTTGATCGAAGCGACCCTGGACAGCGTGGCGGAATATGGCCTGCAGGGCGCCACCTTGCGCACCATCGCGCTGCGGGCCGGCGTCACTGCCGGGCTGATCCGGCATTATTTTCCCGGCAAGGAAGAATTGCTGCAGGCGGCATATGCGGCGCTGGTCGGCCGCATGACCGAGCAGGCCAAAGCAGCATTGGTCATGGAAGGTGCCTCGCCGCGCCGGCGTCTTGCGGCTTTCGTCACCGCCAACCTCAGCACGCCGATCATCGACGCGCGGGTGTTTTCGCTCTGGGCAACGTTCATCGGCCGCGCCAATGCGGATCCGACCTTGGCCCATGCCCACCGCGAGGGCTATCTTGGCTTTCGCAACGAGGTGGAAGCGGTTGTGGCCGAGGTGCTCGCTGCAGAACAGCGCAAACCGGACGCAAGCCAGCTGCGCCGCCATGCCATCGCGATCAACGCGCTCATCGACGGGCTCTGGATCGAAGGCTGCCTGGCCGGCGAGATTTTCGCGCCCGGCGAATTGGCGGCGATTGGCATCAGGGCTGTCGAGGCCGAACTCGGCCTTGCGCCGGAAAGAGGAGAACAATGACCACCATCGGCGAAGCGCTCATAACACTGCTCGAGGCGCATGGCGTCGACACGGTCTTCGGCATTCCCGGGGTCCACACCGTCGAGCTCTATCGCGGCCTCGCGCGTTCGCGGATCCGCCATGTCACGCCGCGCCACGAGCAGGGCGCCGGCTTCATGGCCGACGGCTATGCCCGCGCCAGCGGCCGGCCGGGCGTCGCCTTCGTCATCACCGGCCCGGGTCTGACCAACACCATCACCGCCATGGGCCAGGCGCGCGCCGATTCGGTGCCGATGCTGGTGATCTCGGGCGTCAATGCCACCGACACGCTTGGCAAGGGCCTCGGCTTCCTGCACGAACTGCCCGACCAGCGCGGCATGATGGAGAAGGTGGCGCTGTTCTCGCACCGGATCACCGAGGCCGAGGAGCTTCCTGGCGTGCTGGCGCGCGCCTTCGCGCTGTTCTCGTCATCTCGTCCCGGTCCGGTCCATATCGAGATCCCGACCAACGTCATGGTCAAGCCCGGCAATGGCATCGTCGCCTCGCTCAGCAATGCGCCGCCGCCGTCGCCCGATGCGGCGGCGATCGAGCAGGCAGCAGGGCTCTGCAAGGCCGCAAGCCGTCCGCTGATCCTGGCCGGCGGCGGCGCCAAATGGGCCGAGGCGCCGTTGCGGCTGCTGGCCGAGAGGCTCGGCGCCCCGGTCGTCGAGACGACCAACGCACGCGGCCTGCTGCACGGCCACGCGCTGTGCGTGCCGGCGAGCCCCAGCCTCAAGCCGGTGCGCGCGCTGATGGCGGACGCCGACCTGGTCATTGCCGCCGGCACCGAGTTCGGCCCGACCGACTATGACGGCTATGGCGATGGCGGCTTTGTCCTGCCCGCCAATCTGATCCGCATCGACATCGGCGCCGACCAGATCGTGCGCCGCCCGGTGACGGTTGGGATTCAGGCCGACTGCGCCGAGGCTCTTCGTGCCCTGCTGGGCGAGCTCGGTACCGCTCATGTCGCCGCAAAGGACGGCGATGCCCGAGCGGCTGCCGTGCGAAAGGCCGCGCTCGCCGAACTGAGCCCGGCCCTGACCGGCCAGATGCACGCCGTGGAGACGATCCGCGACACCTTGCCCGGCGCGATCATCGTCGGCGACTCGACGCAGCCGATCTATGCCGCCAACCTCTATTACGACCATGACCGGCCGGGCGGCTGGTTCAACGCCGCGACCGGCTTCGGCGCGCTGGGCTACGGGCCGGGGGCGGCGATCGGCGCGGCGCTCGCCGTGCCCGAGGCCTCCATCGTCTGCTTGACCGGCGACGGCGGCTTCCAGTTCACCCTGCCGGAACTCGGCGCGGCGCTCGATGCCGATGCGCCTGTCATCTTCGTCGTCTGGAACAATCGCGGCTATCGCGAGATTGAGACCTCGATGCTCGACGTCGGCGTCGAGCCGGTCGGCGTGTCTCCCGCGCCGCCGGATTTCTGCAAACTGGCCGAGGCCTATGGCATCGTCGCCGAGCGGCTTGCCGGCACGGAAGGCCTGGCGGATGCGCTAAGGCGCGCCCGCGCGGCAGGCAAGCCACGGGTCATCGAAGTCACGGTGGATTGAGCGCCATGATGTCAGGCGATGGCCCGGCGGGCTCGTTCTTCAGCGAGGCAGTGCCGTTCCGCGACCCGCTCAGGCTTCCCTATCTTGCGCCGCTGCGCCTGGCAGCGTCTTCGCGCCTCTTGCCCTGGCCGCTGCGCAAGCGCGCCGCCAAGCTGTGCATGACCTGGTCCCGCAAGCGGCTGCATCGGGTGCGGCACATCGCCGTCGATCATTCGCGGTGGTGCTCCTCCGGCGCGCCTGGCGATCTTGGTCCGATCTGGCAATACTGGGCGCAAGGCGTCGAGGCGGCGCCGCTGGTGGTCAAGGCATGCCTGCGCTCGGTCGCCCGCCACAGGGGCGAGCGCCAGCTCGTCATCCTCGACGACAGGACCGTCGAGGACCATGTCGACCTGCCCGGCCATATCTGGGACAAGCGGCGGCGTGGGCTGATGAACAGCCAGCATTTTTCCAACTTCATCCGATTGGATCTGCTTGCCCGGCATGGCGGGACATGGCTCGATGCCACGATCCTGCTGCGGCAGCCTGTGCCGCCGGAGATCGAGCGCGAGGATTTCTACATCCTGCGCGAGACCGGTCGCCATCCCCGGCTCGTGGAGACCTGGTTCATTCACGCCCGCAAGGGGCACCCGTTGGTCGAGACCGTTCTTTGCGGCCTGGCCGACTACTGGAAGGCCCATGACGGGCTCCATGACTACTTCATGTTCCCCTACCATTTCGAGGCTGCGCTTCTCCTGCATCGGCGGCTTCGGCGTGAGTTCCTGGCCAGGCCGCAGGTCGGCGCCGTCCGGCCGCACGAGCTGCAATGGCTGCTCTTCGAGCCGCTCGACGAGGCGGCGCATCGCGCGGTCCATGATCGTTTCTGGCTGCACAAGCTGACGCACAAGGCCGAGCGTCCGCCGACCGAGAAACGCCTGCTCTGGGATGCGATCCTCGACGGTTGGCCGGCGAACTGAAACGGTGAATTAGCGTCAACGAAATTTCAGTTGAGTGACGGCGCGAAAGGCGCGAGGTTCGGCGCCGGCGTGGCGCAAGCGTGAAATGGACTGGAGCAGTCGAATATGACGGAAACACTGGACGGCAGGCATATCGTGGTGACCGGCGGCACGGGGGCGCTGGGTGGCGCGGTTGTCGGCAAGCTCCTGGAGCAGGGCGCGGTCTGCCATGTCCCCAACGCCCATGCCGCGGCGCCGCCGCACTTTCCGTTCGCCGCCCATGATCGCGTCAGGCTGGCGCACAATGTCGACCTGTCGGATTCGACCAAGGTCGAGGCGTTCTACAACCAGGTGACGGACCTGTGGGGATCGATTCACCTCGCCGGCGGCTTTGCCATGGCGCCGGTGGAGAAGATCGAATCGGCCTCCTTCGCCGAGATGATGGACACCAACGCCCGCACCACCTTTCTCTGTTGCCGTGCCGCGATCCGCTCGATGCTGACTTCGGGCACGGCCGGGCGCATCGTCAACGTCACGGCGCGAGCCGGGCTCGATCCGCGGCGCGGTTCGGGCATGGTCGCCTATGCCGCCAGCAAGGCGGCGGTCGCGGCGATGACGGTGGCGATGGCCGAGGAGCTGAAGCACAAGGGCATACTGGTCAACGCAGTGGCGCCTTCGACGCTCGATACGCCGGCCAACCGTGCCGACATGCCGGACGCCGATTTCACCAAATGGGTGAGCCTCGAAGCCGCCGCCGAGGCGATCGCCTATCTCGCCTCGCCCACCAATATGGCCATGAGCGGCACGCTGGTGCCGCTCTACGGCAGGGCCTAGAGCTGTTCATCGTTTCATTGAAACGCTGAACCGCCGTATCTCTTTGTTTTGACGCAATTCCGGACGGAAAACCGTTTCACACTTTTCCTGGCATTGCTCTGATATCGGTCGGTCGAGCGGCCAAAAGAAAAACCCCGCCGGATCGCTCCGGCGGGGTTTTTGTTTGGCTTGGGCGAAGAGGCTCAAGCAATTCCGGACGGAAAACCGCTGCGCGGTTTTCCTGGAATGCTTCAGTTGCCCTGCTTCTTCAGCGCCGCGCCCAGGATATCGCCCAGCGAGGCGCCGGAGTCGGTCGAGCCGTACTGGGCGACCGCTTCCTTCTCCTCGGCGATTTCCAGCGCCTTGATCGAGACCTGCAGCTTGCGGGTCTTCTTGTCGAAGGCGATGACGCGGGCGTCGACCTTCTGGCCGACGGTGAAGCGCTCGGGGCGCTGCTCGTCGCGGTCGCGGCTGAGATCGGAGCGCTTGATGAAGGTCTCGATGCCGCTGTCGACCAGCCGCACTTCCAGACCGCCATCCTTGACGCCGATGACCTCGCAGGTGACGACGGCGTTCTTGCGCAGTTCGCCCGAAGTCGCCGCTTCACCGACCGTGTCACGGGCCAGCTGCTTGATGCCGAGCGAGATGCGCTCCTTCTCGATGTCGACGTCGAGCACCTGCGCCTTGACCACGTCGCCGCGATTGTACTCCTCGATCACCTGCTCGCCCGGACGGGTCCAGTCGAGGTCGGAGAGGTGGACCATGCCGTCCACGTCGCCTTCCAGGCCGATGAACAGGCCGAACTCGGTCTTGTTCTTGACCTCGCCCTCGACCTGGCTGCCGACCGGATGGGTGCGCGCGAAGGCCTCCCACGGGTTCTCCAGCGTCTGCTTGAGGCCGAGCGAGATGCGGCGCTTGGCCGGATCGACCTCGAGCACCACCACGTCGACTTCCTGGGTCGTCGACAGGATCTTGCCGGGGTGCACGTTCTTCTTCGTCCACGACATTTCCGAAACGTGGATGAGGCCCTCGATGCCCGGCTCCAGCTCGACGAACGCGCCGTAGTCGGTGATGTTGGTGACGGTGCCCTTGATCTTCTTGCCGATCGGGAACTTGGTGCCGATCTCCGACCACGGATCGCTCTCGAGCTGCTTCATGCCGAGCGAGATGCGGTGGGTTTCCTGGTTGATGCGGATGATCTGCACCTTAACCGTCTGGCCGATGTTGAGGATCTCGGTCGGATGGTTGACGCGGCGCCATGCCATGTCGGTGACATGCAGCAGGCCGTCGATGCCGCCGAGGTCGACGAACGCACCGTAGTCGGTGATGTTCTTGACCACGCCTTCGACCACCTGGCCCTCTTCGAGGTTCTGCACGATTTCCGAACGCTGTTCGGCGCGGCTCTCCTCGAGCACGGTGCGGCGCGACACCACGATGTTGCCGCGGCGGCGATCCATCTTGAGGATCTCGAAGGGCTGCGGGTTGTGCATCAGCGGCGAGACGTCGCGGATCGGACGGATATCGACCTGGCTGCGCGGCAGGAACGCCACGGCGCCGTCGAGGTCGACGGTGAAGCCGCCCTTGACCTGGTTGAAGATGACGCCTTCGACGCGCTCACCCTTGGTGAACTTCTCCTCGAGGCGCACCCAGCTCTCCTCGCGGCGAGCCTTCTCGCGCGACAGCATGGCTTCGCCAAGCGCGTTCTCGATGCGCTCGACATAGACTTCGACGGTGTCGCCGACCTTGAGGGACGACTCCTTGCCCTTGGCGCCGAATTCCTTCAGCGGCACGCGGCCTTCGACCTTGAGGCCGACGTCGATGATGGCCATGTCCTTTTCGATCGCGGTGATCGTGCCCCGGACAACCTGGCCCTCGCCGGAATGGCCGGCGGTGAATGATTCTTCGAGCATGCTCGCGAAATCGTCGCGAGACGGATTAGCAGCTGACATTGTTTCTCCTGAAGTGCCCCGCATATCGAGCGGGACGGGCGCCGTGGGTTAGCGTTGCGTGAGCCTGCCGGCGTTCCGGGCTGAAGAGCCCTTGGCCGCTCAAAGCGGCAAGTCCGGCGCATGAAGAATGCTGGCAGGCTGGTTAGTGCCCGATATGGGTATTTTCTTCGCCTCCGGCAACGGAAACACGAGGAAAAACCCGGCTCAGGCTTTGTTTCTCTTGGCCAGGACGTCGTCGATGATCGCCATGGCCGCCAGGAACGCGGCCTCTATAGCCATTTCGGACGTATCAAGCAAGTGCGCGTCGGCGGCCGGCTTGAGCGGCGAGTCGGCGCGGCCCATGTCGCGCTCGTCGCGCCGCTCGATGTCGGCCAGAATGGTGGCGAAATCGGCGCTGCCGCCGATGCTCTCGATCTCCGCCAGCCGGCGTCTCGCCCGCACCTCTGCGCTTGCCGTCACATAAAGCTTGATGTCGGCGTCGGGGCACACGACGGTGCCGATGTCGCGCCCGTCGAGCACGGCGCCCGGCGGCGTTTTGGCGAAGGCGCGCTGCTTTTCGACCAGAATGCGCCGCACAGTCGGGAAAACGGCGACCTTGGAAGCGGCCTCGCCCACCGCATGCGCCGACAGCACGGCGCGATCGAGTTTCGAAAGATCCACCTGCCGCGCCGCGGTTTCCGCCGCCGAGACATTGTCGAGCGGCAGGCCGAGCTGCAGCAGCGCATGCGCGACGGCGCGATAGGTCAGGCCGGTGTCGAGCAGGTTCAGCCGATAGTGGTCGGCAAGCCGGCGGGCAAGCGTGCCTTTGCCCGCGCCTGCAGGCCCGTCGATGGCTATGGTCACGTATCTAGCATCGCCCATGTTAGCCACGATCATCCTCGATGCTGGATGTGTCCGCAAATAGGCCAAACCATATATGACTGATCAGCAGGAACATCATTGGGACAAATATCAAGAGGCCGAGCGACGCAGCGATAGGATGAACAGGTTTAAGTGAGCCCAGTGAATAGCCAAAGAGGGTTTGGGAAAGAGAAATTATGCTGCCCACAACTACGCATAGAACGACGATGAGAAGGCGTCGTTTCTGCCAAACGCTCAAACCGGACAGCATCCTTGAAATCACATCCGATGGCGAGAGAAAAGCTACATGCTCACTTGTGGGGGTTGAGTCCCGCAGGATCAGCTGACGACGGCGCCAGGAAACGGCGCTGTAAGCCGAGTTCACAATGCAATAGCCAACGAGGCAGTAAGCGAAAGTATTGAGGGTAGAGAAACCTTGAAACCACGCAAAGAATGCGAAGGCGGGTATCGAGATTGTTGACCACGCAAGGACCCACTCTGAATTTGTAAGCGATCGAAGGCGGTCGAATTGCTCTTGGCTTACAGCATAAGCCGGAGACCAACGGCTTGCTCTGTAGAAGATCTTGCCGTCGTCCCTCTTTATCCAGCCCGGCCCGCGTTCAGCCTTGGACATCGATCTCCGCGCCCAGCCCCTTCATCAGCCCCATGAACTCCGGAAAGCTCGTCGCGATCATGTTGGCGTCGTCGATGGTCACCGGCTTTTCGCTCGCCAGGCCCATGACGAGAAAACTCATGGCGATGCGGTGGTCGAGATGCGTCTTTACCGTCGTGTCCGGCCCGTTGGGGTGTCTGCCCAGCCCCTTGCCGCCCGGCCTTCCGCGCACCGCAAGCGTCGCTTCGCCTTCCGTGCAGTCGACGCCGTTGAGCTTCAGCCCGTTGGCGACGGCCGAAAGCCGGTCGGATTCCTTGACGCGCAGCTCTTCCAGCCCCTGCATCAGCGTCTCGCCCTCGGCGAAGCTCGCCGCAACCGCCAGCACCGGATACTCGTCGATCATCGACGGCGCCCGCTCCGGCGGCACGGTGACGCCCTTCAACTCCGAAGAGCGCACGCGCAGGTCCGCGACGTCCTCGCCGCCGGCATTGCGCGGGTTGAGGATGTCGATCCGGCCCCCCATCTCCTGCAGCGTCAGGAGCAGGCCGGTGCGAGTCGGGTTCATCAGCACGTTCTCGATGACGATGTCCGAGCCCGGCACGATGAGCGCCGCCACCAGCGGGAAGCCCGCCGAGGACGGGTCGCCAGGCACCGCGATCGTCTGCCCGCTGAGCTTGCCCTGGCCCTCGATGAAGATGTGGCGCACGCCGCGCTCGTCGGTTTCGACCGTCAGATTGGCGCCAAATCCCTTCAGCATCTTTTCGGTGTGGTCGCGCGTCATCACCGGCTCGATCACGGTGGTGATGCCCGGCGTGTTCAGGCCCGCCAGCAGCACCGCCGACTTCACCTGAGCCGAGGCCATCGGCACACGGTAGGTGATGGGGGCGGCGTGCTTGGGGCCGCGCAGCGTGATCGGCATGCGGTCGCCGGGCGTCGCCTTCAACACCTGCACGCCCATCTGGCGCAGCGGCTCCAGCACCCGGCCCATCGGCCGGCCCGACAGCGAGGCGTCGCCGATGAAGGTCGTTTCCATGTCATAGGTGCCGACCAAGCCCATGGTGAGCCGCGAGCCGGTGCCGGCATTGCCGAAATCGAGCGGGCCTTCGGGCTGGAGCAGCGCGCCGTTGCCGGTGCCGCGGATCACCCATTCGGCGCCGCGCTTCTCGATATGCGCGCCCATCGCCTTCATCGCCGCGCCGGTGCGCATGACGTCCTCGCCCTCGAGCAGTCCGGTGATGCGGGTTTCGCCGGAGGCAAGGCCGCCGAACATGAAGGAACGGTGCGAGATCGACTTGTCGCCCGGCACGCGCGCCGTGCCGGAAAGCGCTGATGATTTGCGGGCCGTGGCCGGTTTCGGAGCGGCAGCGTGAGACATGGTTTTCCCTGGATGGAACGCCGGCGCACCGGCACTTTTCTTTTGTTGCGGCGGTCTCGTATCACGGCGGACGGGAATGGTCATCCCCTTGGTGCAACGCCTGCGATTGCGGGCTTTTGCGGCGTCGGCCCGAAGCCGGCTTTTGGCTTTGACAGCGCCGTAAACTGCGGTTAAGGGGACCACTCTTCTATCTACGAGGCCTGCTGTGGCAAAAGCTGAACTTGGCACCAAACGCATCGACCCGGAAACGGGTCGGAAATTCTATGACCTGAACAAGGACCCGATTGTCTCGCCCTATACCGGCAAGAGCTATCCGCGTTCCTATTTCGAGGATGGCAAGATTTCTGCCCTCGAAGAGGACGAGGAAGTTGCCGACAAGGAAGTCGACGGCGAGGACGAAGAGGGCGCCGAGGTCGTTTCGCTCGAGGAGGCCGACGAAGAGGCCAAGGGCGGCGACGATCTTCCCGATCTCGGCGACGACGAGGACGATGTGGACCTCGGCGACGACGAGGACGACACCTTCCTTGCCAATGAAGAGGAAGAGGACGACGATGTCTCTGACATGATCGGCGTCGGCGACGACGACGACGAGGTCTGATCAGGCCCCGGGCGCGACCGTTTGCCGGCCTTTTTGGCCTGTGACGAAAAAGCGGTCGTTGAAGGCTTGATCTTGACCGAAGGCGGGGTTAGAAGCCGCCTGCACTTGACGGCGCGGATCCAAACCCGCGCCGGATCTCTTCGCCGGAAACGGCGCCGGCTGACTGCCGGGAGTGGGGCCATAGCTCAGTTGGGAGAGCGCTTGAATGGCATTCAAGAGGTCGTCGGTTCGATTCCGATTGGCTCCACCAAACAGTCTTTTTCCGATGCTCGGATTCGCGGCATTCGCGCTCGCTGCTTGCCAGTCGGCGCCTGAAGCGCCGCCACCGCCACCTCCCCAGCCTGCCTTGGCTGCCGCGGTTGCTGTTCCTGCTCCCCAGGGTTCGGCGGTCTTGGATCCATCAGTGGTGGTCACGCCCCCCGGCAAGGGCGTTCCGGCAAAGTATGCCGCATTTTCGGGCATATGGGCCGGACAGCTGGACGGGATGTACGAAGGCAAGCTCGCCGTGCTGACGGTTTCTCCGCGCGGGCAGGTGACCGTCACCTATGCGTGGGGCGATCTGGCCGACAACAAGCCGGGAGTGGCCGATGGTGCCGGGAAAATCGTCGGCAGCACTTTGAAGCTCGGGCGCCTGCCGAACGGCGCCGACGTCACCGCCACAATGCTTCCCGACGGAACGCTGGCCACCAGCTATGCGCTTGCCGGCCAGACCTACACCGGTTCGTTCACCAGGCAGTAGCCTTCTGGCGAAGTGAATGGCCGTCGCGGCGTTGGCCGCAATCGATCCAAGCCCGAACGCGCGCTGCGGTTCTTCACGATAGTGCGGGCCGGCTTCACTTTGGCGGCGCTGTCCGGGCCCGGGCCGAATCGGCTATGTCTCGCCGCATGCAGGAAACGTCCCTCTACGTCCCGGTGAAGCGGTTCCTCGAGAGCCTGGATTTCACCGTCAAGGGCGAAGTCGGCGGCTGCGACGTGGTCGGGCTGCGCGAAGGCGAGCCGCCGGTGGTCGTCATCTGCGAACTGAAACTGCAGTTCAATCTCGAGCTTGTGCTCCAGGCGGTCGATCGCGCCGCCGCCTGCGACGAGGTCTGGCTTGCCGCGCGCATGTCGGCGCGCGGCAAGGGCCGCGAGCACGACCGCCGCTTCCGGGCCCTGTGCCGGCGACTTGGCTTCGGCTTGCTCGGCGTCGGCGGCAAGGGCGAGGTCGAACTCCTGCTCAGTCCCGCCGCCCTGCCGCCGAGGCGCGATCCCAGGCGGCGCTCGCGCCTGATGGAGGAGCATCATCGCCGCAAGGGCGACCCGGCTACCGGCGGCAGCACGCGCACGCCCATCATGACCGCCTACCGGCAGGAGGCGCTCGCTTGTGCCGCCGCCATGGCCGATGGTCCCAAGCGGCCGCGCGACCTGAAAGTGCTTTCGCCGCGCGCGGCGAGCATCCTGCTGCACAATTACTATGGCTGGTTCGCCAGGGCCGAACGCGGCATCTACGCGCTGACCGAAATCGGTCGCGCCGCCGTGCAGTCACATCGGCTGGTCGAGAGCCCGTTGTAGCGAACATTCAGGGCGAGAAGGCGCGATCAGAAACGCTCGCGATAGTCGCGCGGGTTGGTGCCGAGGACGCGTAGAAAGCCGCGCCGCATCGTTTCTTCCGAGCCGAAGCCGCAGCGCCGGGCCGTCTGGCTGATCGCCTGTCCCCGTTCCAGCATTCGCCGCGCTGCCTCGATTCGGATCTCTTCGATGGCGCGGGCCGGTGTCCGACCCGTCGCTTCGCGATAATGCCGCGAGAAGCTGCGCGGGCTCATGTTGGCGCGGTCGGCCAAATTCGGCAGCGAAAGGTCGCCGTCCAGATTGTCCAGGATCCAGCCATGCAGCCGGTCGAAGCGCTCGTCGCCTTCCTGCAGCTTGAGCGTCTGGCTGAATTGCGCCTGGCCGCCGGGACGTTTCAGGAACACCACCAGCTGGCGTGCCACGGCAAGCGCCATGCGTCGGCCAAGATCGGCCTCGACGAAGGACAGCGCGAGATCTATGCCCGCCGTGACCCCCGCCGATGTCCAGACATTGCCGTCACGAATGAAGATCGGGTCGGGTTCGAGCCGGACCGCTGGAAAGCGCCGTGCAAACTCGGCGCAGCGTCCCCAATGGGTAACCGCGCGACGGCCATCGAGCAGGCCTGCGGTCGCTAGCAGGAAGGCGCCGCTGCAAACCGAGGCTGTTCGCGTGGCATCGCGCGAGCGGCCGATCACCCATTGCAGGAGCTCGCGATCCTCGCAGGCCGCGTTGACGCCCCATCCGCCCGGCACGATCAGCGTGTCGATCCCGGACCCATGCGGCGGCAGCAGCGTGGCCTCGAGCACGAGGCCAGCCGACGTCCTGATCCGCGGCGAGGCGGCTACGACCATGACCTCATAGGCCGCCGGTTCGCCGGCCTGGATCTTGAAGTCGTTGGCGCTGGCGAACACCTGTAGCGGCCCGCTGACATCGAGGAGCTGGACGTCGGGATAGGCAAGGATTTCGATACGGCGCATGGCTTTGGCTTGAAACGAGGGGTGATTGGCGATCTTGCCAAAGCATGATGCCTTAGCTTGGCCGGAGTCAACCTGAGGAGATTTCCATGGTCCTTCGTCTCGGCATCCTTGTGTTCCCCAACGTCCAGCAACTCGACCTCACCGGCCCCTACGAAGTCCTGGCATCGGCAAAGGGCGCCGAGGTGGAATTGATCTGGAAGGATCGCGATCCGGTGATGTCGTCGACGCGGCTGCCCCTTACCGCGACAGCCACCTTCGACGATTGCCGGCCTCTCGACGTGCTGTGCGTTCCTGGCGGCGGCGGCGTCAACGCACTACTGGAGGATCAGACAGTTCTCGACTTCGTCTGGGAGCGCGCGGTGCAGGCGCGCTACATCACCTCGGTGTGCAGCGGCGCTTTGGTGCTCGGCGCGGCCGGGCTGTTGAAGGGCAAGCGCGCGACAACGCATTGGTATGCGCATGATTTCCTGGAAGAATTCGGCGCCATCCCTGTCGACGAGCGGATCGTCGAGGACGGCAAGCTGATCACCGCAGGGGGCGTCACATCGGGGATCGATTTCGGTCTTCTCCTGGTCGCGAGGCTGCTCGGACAGGCCGAAGCCGAAACCGTGCAGCTTGCACTCGAATATGCGCCGGCACCTCCGTTCCGCTCAGGCACGCCCGCAGAGGCATCGCCTGCCGTGTTGGCGGAGGCGAAAGAGCGGCTCTCGGCGTCGCGGCGGGTCCGCGAGGAAATGTTCGCGCGCTGGCGCAATGCCCCGGTGCGCGCCCACGGCTGAACCTTCCGGCCGAATGGCGCATCCATGCGCCGTTCGGCCTGTCTCGTCTCGGCTGTTGACTCGCCCGTCGGCCTGTGCAGAAATTGGTTGGACCATTGAACCACTTTAGGCCCTGCCGGCGTGACCGATCTCTTGCCCCCCATCCAGACGACGGCCCGCGACGACGCGGTGCTGAAGGCGTTGGCGGGGTTCGTCAGGCAGGAAGCGCTCGGCCCCGGTGAGAAGCTTCCGACCGAGCGCATTCTGGCCGAGCGCCTCAAGGTCAGCCGCAACACGGTGCGCGAGGCGTTGACGCGCTGGGAGGGCCTCGGCCTCGTCGAGCGCCGTCAGGGCTCAGGCACCTATCTCAAGGCCGCGGTCTCGCCCGACATGTTGCACATGCCGCTGACGCTTGCCGGCGGTAACGATTTCGCCGGCCTGATGTCCACGCTGGAGATCCGCCGCGCGCTGGAGGCGGAGGCCGCCGCGCTCTGCGCCATTCGTGCCGGCAAGGCCGAGCTCGCCGAGATCGAGCGCAAGCTCGACCTGATGGAGGAGGCCTTCCAGACCCGCGCCGGCATGTCGTCGGAGGAGGACTGGGAATTCCATCAGGCGATCTTCCGCGCCTCCGGCAATCCGCTGTTCGAGCAGATCATCGCCGCCATGTACGAGATGTTTCACCGCTTCTGGGAACATCCTCTGGGCGTGCGCGATTTCGGCCATGCCAGCTTTCCTTATCACCGCAGCATCTTCAATTGCATTGCCGCGCGTGACCCCGACGGCGCCCGCGTCGAGGCGCTGAAGCTCATCGCCACCGTCGAGGACGATTTGAAGCGCGGCGCCGCCAACCTCAAGCTTTCGGACCGCAAATGAACGAGCACCCGACCGGTTTCGACCCGGGCCTTTCCAGCAGCGACTATCTGGCCGAGGCGGCGACGCTGCTGGCGCATGACGATCCGTTCCCGGGTGGTCCGGTGGTGCCGCCGATCTACCAGACCTCGCTGTTCACCTTCGCCAGCTATGCCGACATGGCCGACACATTCGCCGGCCGCAGAAAGCAACCGATCTATTCGCGCGGCGACAATCCGACGGTGATGGAGTTCGAGGCGCGTGTCGCGGCTTTGGAAGGCGCCGAAGCCGCGCGCGGCTTCTCCAGCGGCATGGCGGCGATCAGCGCCACCGTGCTCGCCTTTGTCGGCGCCGGCGAGCGCATCGTCGCCGTGCGCAACTGCTATGGCGATGCCTACCGGCTGTTCGAGCGGCTGTTCCCGCGCCTGCAAATCAAGGTCGACTATGTCGACGGCTCGGACCCGGACGGGGTGGCGGCGGCACTCCCCGGCGCAAAGCTGCTTTACCTCGAGAGCCCGACCTCGATGATGTTCGAACTGCAGGACATCGCCCATCTGACGCGATTGGCCAAGGAGCAGGGCATCGTCACCACCATCGACAATTCCTGGGCGACGCCGGTGTTCCAGAAGCCGATCGCGCACGGCGTCGACCTCGTCCTGCACTCGGCTTCGAAATATCTCGGCGGCCACAGCGACACCGTCGCCGGCGTGGTGGCGGGATCGGCCGCGCATATCAGGCACATCAACGAGCAGACCTATTCCTCGCTCGGCGGCAAGCTGTCGCCCTTCGAAGGCTGGCTGCTTTTGCGCGGGCTGCGCACCCTGCCGCTCAGGCTGCCGCATCACATGAAAAGCGGTCTCATCCTCGCCGAGCGGCTGAAGGCGCATGGCAAGGTCGAGCGCGTCAACCATCCCGCCTATTCCAACCATCCCGGCAAGAAGACGCTTGCCGGCTATGCCGGGCTGTTCTCCTTCGAGGTGACGGAGGATGTCGACATTCCCGCTTTCGTCGATGCGCTGAAATTCTTCCGCATCGGCGTCAGCTGGGGCGGTCATGAAAGCCTGGTCGTGCCGGCCAAGGCCTCGCTCGAGCAGACGCCGGGCTTGAATTCGATGGCGCGCTTCGGCGTCAGCCCCCGAACCATCCGCTTCAATGTCGGATTGGAAAGCGTCGAGGATCTCTGGGCCGACATCGCCCAGGCCTTCGACAAAGCAAAAAAATAAACTGAGCGTTCAAAATGGGAGTCCTGAACATGAAGAGACTGACGCTGATGCTTGCCGCCGTCGCCGGCCTGGCGATTTCCGCCAGCGGCGCGCTGGCCGACAGCACAATCAAGATGGTCGAGGTCATCACCAGCCCGCCGCGCACCGAATTCCTCAAGAAGCAGATCGCCGAATTCGAGGCCGCCAATCCGGGCGTCAAGGTCGAGCTCGTCTCGCTGCCCTGGGGCCAGGCTTTTGAGAAATTCCTCACCATGGTCCAGGCCGGCGACACGCCCGACGTCGTCGAGATGCCGGAACGCTGGATGGGCCTCTATGCCAACAACGGCCAGCTCGAAGACCTCGGTCCCTACATGGCCAAGTGGGACGACGCCAAGACGCTCGGCGATCGCGCCAAGCAGTTCGGCTCGACCGTCAACAACACCCAGTTCATGATCCCTTACGGCTACTATGTGAACGCGCTGTTCTGGAACAAGAAGCTGTTCAAGGAAGCCGGTCTCGACGGCCCGCCGGCGACGCTCGACGAGTTCGTCGAGGACTCCAAGAAGATCTCGGCCATCCCCGGCAAATATGGCTACTGCCTGCGCGGCGGCCCGGGCGCCTTCAACGGCATGCACATGTTCATGAACATCGCCGCCGGCAAGGGCGGCTACTTCAACGAAGACGGCACCTCGACCATCAACGACGAAGGCTCGGTCAAGGGCCTGCAGATGCTGGCCGACATGTACAAGAACGGCCTGGCGCCGAAGGATGCCGTGAGCTGGGGCTTCAACGAGACCGTCACCGGCTTCTATTCCGGCACCTGCGCCATGCTCAACCAGGATCCCGACGCGCTGCTCGGCATCGCCGACAAGATGAGCGCCGATGATTTCGCCGTCGCGCCATTGCCGGTCGGACCGAGCGGCAAGTCCTACCCGACGCTGGGCTATGCCGGCTGGGCGATGTTTGCCAATTCGCAGCACAAGGACGATGCGTGGAAGCTGATGGCCACCCTGCTGTCGCCGAAGGACAATCTGGAATGGGCCAAGGAAGTCGGCGTCGTGCCGATCCACAACGGCGCCGACCAGGATGCCCATTTCAAGACCGAGCAGTTCAAGGGCTGGTTCACCGAGCTCAGCGACAGCTCCAAATATGAAATGGTCACGCCGCCGACGCATCTGGAAAACCTCGGCAACTTCGTCGACCAGGTGGCGATCAAGAACTTCCAGGAAGTGCTGCTCGGCCAGAAGACGGCCAAGGAGGCGGCCGACGCATGGGCCGCGTTCCTGACCAAGGAACAGCAGGACTGGATGGCTAAGAACAAGAAGTGACCCTTCTTCCTTCTCCCCGTTCACGGGGAGAAGGTGGTCCGAAGGACCGGATGAGGGGCAGCGCCCACTTCCGAAAGGTTCGCGCCGCCCCTCATCTGCCTGCCGGCATCTTCTCCCCGTGAACGGGGAGAAGGACGCTGTCGCTAACGCCGGCACCCACCCTCCAACGCGAGCACCGTATGACCTACGCAGTGTCCGAAATCCGATCCGCCGCCCGGTCGCGCAAGAGCGGGCTGAGCAAGGCCGCGATCGAGCCTTGGCTTTATCTTTCGCCGGCTATCGTCCTGCTTGTCGTTGTGCTTCTGGTGCCGCTGATCATCGGCATCAGCTATTCCTTCCGCAAATTCTCGGCCTTCAAGTCGGAATATGTCGGGCTCGGCCAGTATCAGACGATGCTCTCGGACGCCGTGCTCGGCCAGGCGCTGATCAACACGCTGTGGTGGACCGTCGCCAGCCTGTTCTTCCAGTTCTTTCTTGGCCTCGGCCTGGCGCTGCTGCTCGACAAGCCGTTCGTCGGCCGCAAGGTGGTGCAAGCGGTGGTGTTCCTGCCCTGGGCGGTGCCGTCCTTCCTCTCCGGCCTCACCTGGGCCTGGCTGTTCAACCCGATTATCGGGCCGCTGCCGCACTGGCTCTTCGCGCTCGGGCTGAAGGCCGAACCGACCAATGTGCTCTCCGATCCGGCCACCGCCATGTGGGGGCCGATTGTCGCCAACATCTGGTTTGGCATCCCGTTCTTCGCCATCACTCTGCTTGCCGCGCTGAAGTCGATCCCGTCGGAACTGCACGAGGCCGCGGCAATCGACGGCGCGTCGCCCTGGCAGCGCTTCACCAAGGTGACGCTGCCGTTCCTGGCGCCCACCATCGTCATCACCGTCATGTTGCGCACGATCTGGATCGCCACCTTCGCCGACCTGATCTTCGTCATGACCGAAGGCGGACCGGCGGGATCGACCAGCACGGTGCCGGTCTACATTTATGTCAGCGCCTTCAAGTCGCTCGACAAGGGCTATGCCTCGGCGGTCGCCGTGCTGCTCCTGGTGCTGCTCATTGCCTATGCTATCGGGCTGATCGCCATCCGCCGCTCGCTTGTGAGGCACGTCTGATGATCGCCGGACGCTCCACCTCCTCGCGCCTCGCCGGCGGCATCGGCCTCTACGCGGCAATCGCCGCTTACATGATCTTTGCGCTGTTCCCGATCTTCTGGACGCTGAAGATCTCGGTGACGCCGGAACGCCTGCTCTATTCCGAAGGCATCACCTTCTGGCCGTCCGAGACGACCTTGCAGAATTTCGTTACCGTGCTCGAAGCCTCCGACTTCCCGCGCTATTTCCTGAACAGCGTCATCGTCTCGGTGTCGACGGCGGCGCTCGTGACCGTTATCGCCACGCTCGCCGGCTACGCCATGTCGCGCTTCACCTTCCGCGGCAAGGCGACGCTGGCCATCTTGCTGCTGCTCACCCAGACCTTCCCGCTGGTCATGGTCATCCCGCCGATCTACCGCATCATGGGCGATCTCGGCCTGACCAACAGCCTGACCGGGCTGATGATCATCTACACCGCCTTCAACACCGCCTTCGCCACCTTCCTCATGCAGTCCTTCTTCGACGGCATCCCGAAGGATCTGGAGGAGGCGGCGATGATCGACGGCTGCACGCGCGCACAGGCAATGCGCCGTGTGATCGTGCCGCTGACTTTGCCCGGCATGGGGGCGACGCTCGGCTTCGTCTTCACCGCCGCCTGGAGCGAATTGCTGTTCGCGCTGATGCTGATCTCGAGCGACGACCAGAAAACCTTCGCCGTCGGCCTGCTCACCTTCATCGGCAAGTTCGCCGTCGACTGGGGGCAGATGATGGCGGCCTCCATCCTGGCGCTGATCCCGGTCTGCATCTTCTTCGCCTTCCTGCAACGCTATCTCGTCACCGGCCTCACCGCCGGCGCGGTCAAAGGATAATCGATGGCTTCCGTCACGCTGCAACATGTCGAGAAGGATTATGGCTCGCTGCGCATCCTGCACGGCGTCGACCTCGAGATCGCCGATGGCGAGTTCGTCGTGCTGGTCGGCCCGTCCGGCTGCGGCAAGTCGACCTTGCTGCGCATGATCGCCGGGCTGGAGGAGGTTTCGGGCGGCGAGATCCGCATCGGCGAGCGGCTGGTCAACGATGTGGCGCCCAAGGACCGCGACATCGCCATGGTGTTCCAGTCCTACGCGCTCTACCCGCATATGGACGTGTCGTCGAACATGGGCTTCAGCCTGTTGTTGAAGAAGGCCGAGAAGACGACCATCGATGGCAGGGTTGGCGCTGCCGCCAAACGCCTCGGCCTCGACAGTTTCCTCGGCCGCCTGCCGCGCCAGCTCTCCGGCGGCCAGCGCCAGCGCGTCGCCATGGGCCGCGCCATCGTGCGCGATCCGAAAGTCTTCCTGTTCGACGAGCCGCTCAGCAATCTCGACGCCAAGCTGCGCGTCCATATGCGCGCCGAGATCAAGGCGCTGCACCAGCAGCTCAAGACCACCTCGGTCTATGTGACGCACGACCAGGTCGAGGCGATGACCATGGCCGACCGCATCGTCGTCATGCATGACGGCTATGTGCAGCAGGTCGGCCATCCGCTCGAACTCTACGACCGGCCGGTCAACACTTTCGTTGCCGGCTTCATCGGCTCGCCCGGCATGAATTTCTTGCCGGCGAAGGTCGCCAAGGCCGGCAAGGTCGATGCCGTGCTCGCCGACGGCCAGAAGCTCAGGCTGCCGGACGGGCTGCCTCTGGAGGATGGCGATGCGCTCACCATCGGGCTGCGCCCGGAACACATCAGACTGGCCGACGATGGCGCGCTGAAAGGCGAGGTCGAGGTGGTAGAGCCGCTCGGCCTGTCGACGCAGTTCTATGTCAGGCTCGCCAACCAGCAGGCCTGCGTCTTCGTCATGGGGCGCAGCAACGTCAGGCCGGGCGACATTGTGCGGCTGTCGGCCGATCCGGCGGCGCTGCACCTGTTCGATCCGAAAGATGGAAACCGGATCGAGTAAGCCGGCCGATCAGCGCCAGCGGAACGCGTCCAGCGTATAGTCTGGGTACGCGCCTTCCCGATCGAAGAGCGCGCTGAGGTCGTCGACGTCGGCCAATATCCCAGAGCGCACCAGCGCGGTCGCGACGCCTGCGCCGGCTCCGCCGGCGATGTCGTGCTCGACGCTGTCGCCGACACAGACCACGCTGCCGCGATCCGGATTGCCGGCCAGCGCCAGCGCCGCCTCATAGATCGCCGGATAGGGCTTGCCGATGCGGGTGACGTTGCCGCCGAGGCTTTCATAGAGATCGGCGAGCTCGCCGGCGCCGAAGCGCGGCCCGACCGCCGTCAGCATGATCCGGTCGGGATTGGTGCAGAAGCACGGCACCCGCCGCGCCGCAGCCGGACCGAGCAGAGTGCGATAGTGCTCGAGGTCGTAGCGATCGCCTTCGCTGGCGGAAATCAGCACCAGCTCGGCGTCGCTGCCATTGTCGGTCAGAGCAAGCGGCAGCCCGTCGATCGCCGAGCGGTCATCGTCGCGGCTGATCAGCAGGCATTTGGTGCCGGCCTTGAGCGTGCCCGAGGCCGCCATGTCATGGAAGCTGCGCCATGCCACCTCGCCGGAGGAGACGAAATGATCCCAGCTTCCAGCTTCGAAGCCGAGCTTCAGCAGGCGGCGCTCGTTCGGCGCCGCCCGCTTGCCGGAATTCGAGATCAGGGTCACCGTCTTGCCGGCGCGCTTCAGCGCGGACAGGGTCTCCACCGCGCCGGGATACGGCTGCTGTCCGTCGTGCAGCACCCCGAACTGGTCGAGCAGGAACATGCTGTAGCACTCGGCCAGCGCGGCAACCCCGTCGAGATGTCTGGCTTGTTTCGCGCTCACAGCAGCCCCGCTTCGCTTGCGCCCTTGAGCGCCAGCCGCGCCGTGCCGGCGGCGGCTTCGTCGGACAGCGCGGCCAGGAAATCGACGCCAAGCTTGCGCTGGCGGATCGCGGTCCAGGCGGCATTGGCGGCGCCCCCGCCGACGCTGCGCACCGAGGTCAGTTTTGGCGCGCCGAGCTCGGCAAGCCTTCTATAGCCGAGCGCTTCGATGCCGGCGATGCCTTCCAGCATGGCTTTCAGATAGTCGGCTTCGGATTGGGGTCGCGGCTCGAGCCGCGGCGGCAGCGCCGGATCCGCGATGGGGAAGCGCTCGCCGGGTATGCCGAGCGGATAGTAGTCGAGGCCGGTTTCGGTCGCCGGGTCGATCGCGGCGCTCAGCTCGATGATGCGCGCAACGGAAAAATGCTGGGCAAGCACCTTGCCGCCGGAGTTCGACGCGCCGCCAGCCAGCCAGGCGTCGCCGAGACGATGGCTGTAGATGCCGTAGCGTGGCGCCGAGATCGGCCGGTCGGAGAGGATCTTGATGGTGAGCGACGAGCCGAGCGCGGTGACGCCTTCGCCGGCGTCCGTAGCGCCGGTGGCCAGGAACGAGGCGCAGCCATCCGTCGTACCGGCAACCACCACGACGTCTCGCGCAAGGCCGAACAGCCCGGCGGCGCCGGCGGTGAGCCAGCCGGCCACGCTGCCCGGCCTGGTGACTTCGGGCAGCAGTTCCGTGCGCATGCCGGTCGCCGCGATCCAGTCCGGCCAGCGGCCGGTCTCGACATCGTAGCCGGTCTTGAGGCTGTTGTTCTCGTCGCTGACATCGAAGCGGCCCGAGAATTGCCCGGCGATCCAGTCGGCCTGGTGCAGCATCCTGGCGACGCCGGGCACGAGCTGGAACGCCAGCGCCTTGGCGAGGCCCGATGTCGCGCCATGTGCCGCACTTGCTTCCGGCGCCTCGCGGGCGATCACGGCGAGGATCGCGTCGTCCAAAACCTTGTCGTTGTACATCAGCGGCTCGGCCAGCGGCCGCCCGGCGGAGTCGACCGGCAGCACGGTGCCCGAGGTGCCGTCGACGGCGATCGCGCGCACCGACGTCCGATCGATGCCGGAGAGCAGTTCCTTCAATGTCGCCTCGACCGCCGCCCACCAGACGGCGGGGTCGCGGCCGTTGGCGCCAAAGCGGTCGAGCGGCACGGCGGCGCGCGAGGCGATGGAGAAATCCGGACGCATGGCGACGGCGCGCGCGCCCGAGGTGCCGATGTCGATGCCTATGGCCAATGGCGCCATGTCGCTGTCCTTCGCAACTGCCGGCCGCGTCGCGCTTTCCGCTCGAAATCCCTGCAAGGGAACCGACGTCGGTATCGCAGATGCGAGCGATCTACGTCAATCATGATCTTCCTTCGTCAGAAATGGCCTTGCTGTCACGTACAGCTTGAGTAAGTTACGCCAAGCGACATCCGGGAGGAAAAGTTGAGCGACTCCGGCCGCCAACGTCAGATCGTCGAGATCTTGCGGGACCGCCCGTTCGCCTCGGTGCGCGAGTTGCAGCAGCGGCTTGGCGTTTCGGCGGCGACGATCCGGCGCGACATCGACAAGATTGACGGCGCCGGCGAGGCGCGCAAGGTCTATGGCGGCATCTCGGCACTCGATGGCGCCGCGCAGGCCGGCATCGCCTACGCCAGGCCCTATGACGAGAACCGCGATCTCGCGGTCGAGGCCAAGCGGCGCATCGCCGCGCTTGCCGCGACTATGGTGCGCGACGGCGAGGCGATCATCGTCCACGGCGGCTCGACCTGCTTCCATCTCGGCGTCAGGCTTGCCGACCGCAACATCCGCCTCTTCACCAATTCCATGCCGCTCGCCGCCTATCTCAGCGATCACGGCCATTGCAGCCTGACGATCGCCGGCGGCGACCTGCATCGCGAGCCCGGCATCATCCATTCGCTCGCCCAGGCGGCACCTTTCTACGCCTCGAAATTATTCCTCGGCGCCCAGGGGCTCAGCCAGGAAGGCGTGCTGGAATCGCACCCGCTGCTGGTCCGCTCGATCGTCGATTTGAGCCTGTGCGCCGACCAGATCGTGGTGCTGGCGGACAGCCGCAAGCTGTCGATCCATGCCCGCAATGTCGCGCTGCCGCTGTCGCGCATCGGCACGCTGGTGACCGATGACGGCCTGTCCGACACCGACGCGCGCATGCTGGAAGCTGCCGGCGTCACGGTCCGCATCGCCACGTCCTCGGGAGCCATCCGGTGAAACTGGCCGTGCTCGATTTCGGCAAGACCAATTCGAAGCTGTTCGTCTTCGATGAGGACGGGCGCATCCTCGCCGAGCGCCGGACCAAGCCGGTCTGGACACATGCGGGCAACTTCAGCGTGCTCGACGAGGCGGCACTCCATGACTGGGCGCTCGCTGCCGTCGACGAAGCGGTCGACAGTCACGGCGTCGAAGGGCTGATGGTCTCTGGCCATGGCTGCACCTTCGCCCTGGTCGATGATACGGCACTGACGCACCCGATCCTCGACTACGAGCAGGAACCGCCTGCCGAGGTCGCGGCGCGCATCGATCGCCGCATCCCGGATTTCTCCGAGACCTTCTCGCCGCGACTGCCGCTCGGCTTCAACTATGGCCGCCACATGCTGTGGCTGAACGAGGTCGAGCCCGGCGCCTTCGCCTCGGCGACATCGATCCTCGGCTATCCGCAATATTGGAGCTGGCGTTTCGGCGGCCGCGCCGTCTCGGAAGTGTCCTATCTCGGCTGCCATTCGCATCTGTGGGCGCCGCGCCGGCGCGACTTCTCCTCGCTGGTCGATGCCGAGGGCTGGCGCGGCCGCATGCCGGGCTTCGGGCGCGCCGGCGCCGTTATCGGCGAGCGGAACTTCGGCAAGGCCGGCAGGCCGATCGCCATCCATAACGGCGTCCATGACTCCAATGCCGCGCTCCATGCCTATCGCCGGCAACAGCTTGGATCGCTCACCGTGGTCTCGACCGGCACCTGGGTGGTCGTGCTCAACCCCGATTGTCCGCTGGACGTGCTCGACCGTGACCGCGACATGCTGGTCAATGTCGATGTCGACGGCGGTCCGGTGCCGACCATCCGCTTCATGGGTGGGCGCGAATTCGCGGTGATCAGCGCCGGCTGGCAAGGCGCGATATCGCCGGCTTCGATACAGCGGGTGATCGACGCCGGCATAATGGCCCTGCCCAGCTTCGCCCCGGGCGGTCCGATGCCTGATCGCGTCGGCGAAGTGATCGGCGGCGCGCCCGACAGCGAAGAACGCGCTGCGGTGGCGCTGCTCTACGTGGCGCTGATGGTCGATCTGTCGCTCGACCTGATCCATTCCAAAGACACCGTCATCGTCGATGGCGGGCTGAACGCGGGCGGCCTGCTCGCCAGCCTGCTGGCGCAGCTACGGCCCGGCCAGCCCTTTCTGCAGGGCGCCACGCTGGAAGGCAGCGCCACGGGCGCCGCGGCGCTCGCCTTCGAGAGCGCCGGTCGCGGCATGGCGGCCGAAACGCCGGAGCCCGTTGATGCCGCGCACTTTGCCGAGTTAGCCGGCTATCGTGATCGCTGGCGCGATCTTGCGATCGGCGCCGAGAACGGCAAGGGCCGCACTGCGGCACGATAGATTTGAGCAGATGGAGACGATCATGGCGCGCATTGGTATCCACTCCTTCGTCTGGTCGGCGAGCTCGGCGCAAGCGGATCTCGAGCGCACGCTGGCCAACACGAAGGAAGCCGGCTTCGAGCTGATCGAGTTCTCCTATCTCGACCCCGCCAATGTCGATATCGGCCGGCTCGCCAGGCGCATCGCCGATCTCGATCTTGGCGTCGCGATCAGCATCGGGCTGCCGGCCAACGGCGATATCTCGAGCGCCGACAGGGCGGTTGCCGCGCGCGGCGTCGACATCCTCAACCGCACCATCGCGCTCACCCGCGATCTCGGCGGCCGCAAGGTGGGCGGCATACTGTCGACCAGCCACGGCCTGCAGACCGAGGCGCCGACGCGCGACCAGTGGAACCGCAGCGCCGCAACGCTGGCCAAGGTGGCCGAGACGGCCAAGGCCGCCGGCGTCACCCTGAACCTTGAGATCGTCAACCGCTTCGAGAGCAATCTGCTCAACACCGCCGCGCAGGGACTGGCCTTCATCGAGGACACCGGTTCCGACAACATCTTCCTGCACCTCGACACCTTCCACATGAACATCGAGGAGGCCGATGCCGCCCTGGCCATCCGCAACGCCGTGGGCAAGATCGGCTATGTCCATATCGGCGAGAGCCATCGCGGCTTCCTCGGCACCGGCAGCATCGATTTCGCTGGGATCTTCGATGCGCTGACCGCCATCGGCTACGACGACGACCTCAGCTTCGAATCCTTTTCCTCGGAGATCGTCGACGAGAACCTGTCGAAGAAGACGGCGATCTGGCGCAATCTGTGGACCGACAATATGGAGCTCGCCCGCCATGCCCGCCGCTTCATCGCGGTCGGGCTGGAGACGGCGCGGCGCAAGGCCGAGCTGGTCACGGCGACGCAGAAGCCCTGAGTGGCAGTCTCAAGACCTGCCGCTGCCTTGAAGCTTGCGGGTAATTTTACGAGCGCATTCGATTAAGATCGTCCCTGTTTGATTCGTCCCCGGTCATGGCCCGGAGAGCAGGAGCAGGAACGGCATGAGCAAGGCTCTTACCACTTTCGCGTTGGTCGCGGTGCTCACCGCCCTGCTCATGGCGCTTTCGCTGGCGGTCGCCAGGCACGGCTATCCCTACGGCGCTTTCGGCGTGAAGCGCCTCGACGGCATCGCCGATGCCGGCTCCTTCATTCCGCTAGCCGCCGTCTATTTCTTCAGCGCGCTCTTGATGATGATCCTGCCGTTGCGCGCCGCCAGCATCGTGCTTACCAACGCCGCCGATGCGCTGTTCTGGGCGACGGTCGCGCTGTTTGCCACCATCGTCGGCTGCCTCGTCGCCAGATGGGCCTTCGGCCAGGGCGGCGTGCTGTGGGCGCTGGTCAACTGGCGCTTCCTGTTCGTCGCGGCCATCGTCGCGGCCCACCTCGCCATGAACGAGCTGCGCCGCAATATCCTGCTGAGAAGCCTGTTCTTCGTCGTCTTTGCCGCGGCGACGCTGGCCTGCCTGTTCTGGACCTTCCCGGCCTGACCACCCATATGTCGGTTCGGCAAGGCGGACAGGCGCGGGCTTTCATCGGCCCGCGCCATCGGCTATTCCGATCCATGCCCGCCTTCTCGCTGTCATCATTTGTCTGATAAATGGCTTGACTGAGAGATGACCGCGGCGGACAAGGCCGCCAGCAAAGCTTCACAAGGAAAGACCATGACCCTGTTTCGTAAGAACCTCATCGATGGCGACTGGGTGGGCGAGGCCGGCTCCCGCAACATCAACCCCTCCAACACCGGCGATGTCGTTGGCGAATATGCCTCTGCCGGACCGGATGAGGCGCGTCAGGCGATCGCCGCCGCCAAGGCGGCCTTCCCCGTCTGGTCGCGCTCGGCGCCACTCGTCCGCCACGCGGTGCTGAGGAAGGCTGCCGACGAGATCACCGCGCGCAAAGACGAGATCGGCCGCGCGCTCGCCCGCGAGGAAGGCAAGACGCTGGCCGAAGGCATCGGCGAAACGATCAGAGCCGCCCAGATCTTCGATTTCTTCGCCGGTGAGACGCTGCGTCTGGCGGGCGAGCTGGTGCCGAGCGTGCGGCCGGGCGTCGGCGTCGAGATGACCCGCGAGGGCGTCGGCGTGGTCGGCATCATCACGCCGTGGAATTTCCCGATCGCGATCCCGGCCTGGAAGATCGCGCCGGCACTGGCCTACGGCAACACCATCGTCTTCAAGCCGGCCGAGCTGGTGCCGGAGAGCGCCTGGACCATCGTCGACATCCTGCACCGCGCCGGCCTGCCCAAGGGCGTGCTCAACCTGGTCATGGGCAAAGGCTCGGTGGTCGGCCAGGCCATGCTCGACAGCCCGGACGTCAACGCCATCTCCTTCACCGGCTCGGTCGGCACGGGAAAACGCGTCGCCGCCGCCAGCGTCGAGCACATGCGCAAGTTCCAGCTCGAAATGGGTGGCAAAAACCCGCTCGTCGTGCTCGATGACGCCGATCTGGCGGTCGCCGTCGATTGCGCGCTCAACGGCGCCTATTTCTCCACCGGCCAGCGCTGCACGGCCTCGTCTCGCCTCGTCGTGACCGACGGCATCCACGACCGCTTCGTTGCCGCGCTGAAGGAGCGCATGGAGAAGCTCGTCATCGGCGATGCGCTCGACGCCAAGACCCAGATCGGACCGGTCGTCGACGCCACGCAGCTGAAACAGGACGAGGACTACATCGCCATCGGCCGCCAGGAAGGCGCCGAGCTTGCCTTCGGCGGCGAGCGGCTGGGCCGCGAGACGCCGGGTTTCTACCTGCAGCCGGCGTTGTTTGTCGGCGCCACCAATGCCATGCGCATCTCGCGCGAGGAGATCTTCGGGCCGGTCGCCAACGTCATCCGCGTCAAGGACTATGACGAGGCGCTGACTGTTGCCAACGATACGCCGTTCGGCCTGACCTCCGGCATCTGCACCACCAGCCTCAAGCACGCCACGCATTTCAAGCGCAATTCGGAAGCCGGCATGGTCATGGTCAACCTGCCGACCGCCGGCGTCGACTTTCACGTGCCGTTCGGCGGTCGCAAGGGCTCGAGCTACGGCCCGCGCGAGCAGGGCCGCTACGCCATGGGGTTCTACACCACGGTGAAGACGGCCTATACATTCGCTGGCTAAAGCAATTCCAGGAAAGTGTGAAACGGTTGAGCTCGGCGACGTCGCCGTAGCCTTCCGTAACGGAATTGCGTCTAAACAATAAGGCAAGCTGGCGACGACGGGAGGAACCAGGCAGGCGAGCATGTCGACGACAGACTGGAAAGCGGACCTGACCTGGCTCAACCCGCCGCCGCACCACGACTTTGCCGGCGGCACCGTGCATGTGCGCACCGGCAAGGAGACCGACTTCTGGCGCGAGACCTTCTATGGCTTCTGGCGCGACAACGGCCATTTCCTCTATCGGCCGGTCGCCGGCGATTTCAGCGCCGAGGTCACGGTCAAGGGCGACTATCGGGTGCTCTACGACCAGGCCGGGCTGATGGTGCGGCTGAGCGAAACGCTCTGGATCAAGGCGGGCATCGAATACACCGACGGGCTGGCCTATTTCTCGGTCGTCGTTACCAACGATACCTCGGACTGGTCGCTGGTCAGCATTGCTGCCGATCCCAACGGCGTCAGGATCCGTTTGACCCGCCACGCCGAGGCTATCCGCATCCAGTATCTGGACGCCGCCGACGGCCATTGGAAGCCGGTGCGGCTCGCCTATTTCCCGGCCTCGAAATCGGTCGATGTCGGCATGATGTGCTGCTCGCCGCAGCGTGAAGGCTTCGAGGTCACCTTTTCGGATTTTTCGATCGGTCCGCCCATTGCCAGGGAGCTTCACGACTAGGGCCGGCTTGGCCGAGCGGATAATCGGAGGTCCTTCCCCGAAGCTGGGTCCAAAGCGTATACGGAAGCGGTTCCCGCGCTTTGAAAGCGTCTTCATGCCATCGAACCAACCGCTCATCCTTTTCTACACGACCTTCTTCGGCAAGCCGGTCGACATATCGGCCATCCCCGCTTGCGCGGTGCCAGTCGAATGGACCAATGACCGCCGCCGCCTTGCCGAAGCCGCGGCGGTGGTGTTCCACCTTCCGGATTACCGCGAGATCGGCGACGCCCGCAAATATACCGGCCAGACATGGGTCGCGTGGTCGATGGAGAACCCGCAGAACTATCCACGCGCCGCCGCTCCCGGCTTCATGCGGCATTTCGATCTCACGATGACGCACGAGTCCGGATCGGACATCTGGACACCCTATCTTCAGGAGGCGAGCTGGTGGGAGGCGATACGCAACAGCGCGATACCGTCCAAGACCGAGAGCGCCCCGGTGGTGCGTTTCCAGTCCGCAAGCATCGACCTTAGCGGCCGTGGGGCGTTCGCAGCCGAGCTTGCCGGGCATATCGGCGTCGATTCCTATGGCCGCTATCGTCCCACGCGACAGATCGAAGGCCCCGATCTCGGATCGCGGACCAAGATCGAGACCATAGGGCGATACCACTTCTGCCTGGCGCTGGAGAATTCGATCGCGCCCGACTATGTCACCGAGAAGATCTTCGATCCGCTCTGTGCAGGCAGCGTGCCGGTCTATCTCGGCGCCCCCAATGTCGGCGAGTTCGTCCCCGCCAATTCCTACATCGACGCGACGGCGTTCGGCACGCCGGCCGAGCTTGCCGCCTATCTCCGCCATCTGCTGGAGACGCCTCAGGCCTACGAGGCCTATTTCGCCTGGCGCTCGCAACCGCTGCCGGGACCCCTCGCCAGCCGTCTGGCGCTCCTGGAAACGCCGGCAAAATGCCGGCTGGCCGAGCGTATACATCAGCGCCTTCAGCAAGATCAGGGCCTGTCGGCCGGCCGGCCGTCACTGCCGTTTGGCGGCCTCTCCTTCCTGCGCACCAGGCTGCGCCGCTGGCGGAAGGCGCACCGTCGCCGTTGAATGCGGGGCGGGCACGGCCGTTCACCAAGGCACGTGCAGGATTTCGAGCTTGGGCAGGCCGACCGGCCGGATGCCCAGCTCGTTGGCCAGCACGCCGAAGGCTTCGGTCTCGATCAGGTCGTGATAGGGGATTTCGGGAAAGCGCAGACCGCCGCGATGCAGGGCCGCGTCGACGAGCAGCATGGTTCCGCCGACACCGTCGAGCCCGACAATGTCGAGATGCCTGAGATCGCTGAGATGGAGGCGGCTGTAGGACCGCGCCGGCGGCTGGTAGAGGCCGCCATGGATCTGGCGATAGTAGCGATAGTCCTTTTCCGGCCGAACGCTGATGAAGGAGTTCAGGTCGAAACTGTCGCCGCCGGCTATCTTCACGCAATGCGGGACCGCGATGCGATGACCGGCTCCGACAAGCCGGCTTAGAACATCGTCCGGGAACCGCCAGACATCGATGTCCACCCAGAGCGCCCAGTCATCATCCGGCGCCAGGCCATGGTCGATCAGGTGGTTGCGCACCTTGGCGATGGCGCCGCGCCGCGCGCGCTGCAGCTTTGGCCGCGCGCGCTTCGCACGGTCGAGGCTGGTGCCCGTCTGCTTCTGCAGCAGAACGATGTCGCGATATGTCCCGGCAAGCGGCGCCACCGCCCGCTGCAATCGTTCCCAGCTTCCGTCCGCGCTGTCGCCCTCGCAGAAGACCAGCTTGATCCTGTCCTTCGGGTAGTCGAGCGCGCCGCAGCCAGAACGGGTGACCGGGCGGGCTGGCGATCGTACCATTGAACAACAGGTAAGGCAGTCCGCGGAAACCCGCCTGCACCCGCGCATGCGTGTCCGGCTCCCTGCAGACCACGATGCGATCCTCGCCCGTCAAGAGGTCGAAGGGTGCCACGCATTCGCAGTCGATGTCGGCATAGACGCCGCCGAAATGATGCAGCAGCAGATAGCGTCCCGCGTCGGCGCGCAGCACACCTTGCGAATAGCTGCAAAAGATCGGCAGGAAGTCCGGATAGTGCCGGGCGACGAATTCGAGCAGCATCCGGTCATTCCAGAACATCACCGTCCAATCCGGATGAAGCCGCTTCCAGCTCTCGACATAGGCCTGGAAGCGAGCCGGGATGCTGTCGGTCTTCCAGGTCTGGTGCAGGATCTTGGGGATCATCGGCGGCTCATCGGGCGGGACGTTGAAGACGCTGTTGTCGTCATTGGCCGGCCCCGTCCGGTCCAAGGCCGTCGCGGACGGCCTCTCTTATGGCTTGGGGCCCGAATCGTGACCAGACGGTCGCATGCGCGCGAGCGCGCTGTCGGGCGAGGCGGGCCGGGTCGCTGCACAGGGCGATCGCCATCTCCGCCAGCCCCTCGTCCGACTCCGACAGCAGCACCTCTTCGTCCTCGATCAGATCGAGGCCCTCCACTGCCAGCGGCGTCGCCACCACCGGAACGCCGCAAGCCATCGCCTCAAGGATCTTGATGCGCGTGCCGCCGCCCGACGACAGCGGAACGATGCTGAGGTGAGCCCTGGCCAGGAGCGGCCTGGTGTCGCCCGGTTCCTCGACGAGCGAAACGCCGTCCAGCCCGGCGAGCGCCCGCACGGCCGGCTTGGGCGCACGGCCGGCAAGGACAACGCTCGCCGCCGGCAGCGCTTGCCGGATGCGCGGCAGGATGTTGCGCACCAGGCGCTCGGCGGCTTCGACATTCGGCCTGTATCCGAGATGGCCGACAAGCAGAACAACCGGAAACCCGTCTGCAAACGTGGGCTGCGCCGGCAACGCCGCCGGCATGGCCTCGGCCCGCGGAATGCCGTTCGGAACGACGTCGATCGGCGCCGTTCCGGAAGACAGCCTTTCACGGTCGAGACGAGAGCAGACCCAGATCCTGTCGACGATCCCGGCGGCCTTTCGCTCGAGGCGTTTGAGGCCGGGCGCGCTGACCCGCGAACCATCGGCCAGCTCCAATTGTCCGGCGAGATCCGATTCGACATTGTGCATGTCGAGGACGAGCTGCCCGGCCAGCGGTCGCAGCGGCCGAAGCAATCGGAACAGCGCAATGCCCTCGACGATGATGGTGTCGGGGCGGAACTCGCGAACGAGCGCCTTGAGGCGGGTGAGCGCCGGGCGCGGAATCCGGCCCTCGCCCCTGGCTCGCCGCCAGCCGAGCGCCGGAGCGCGCGGTTCGTCCGCATTCGTCAGCGCGGCCACGCTGATAGCGCTGGGGAGCGGCTGCGCATCATCGGCCCGTGGCTGGATCGAGACGAGGCGGACCGGTCCGAGTTCGGCCGCCGCCATGGCATTGTCGAAATTTCGCAGATCGGCGCCCGACACCGGCGGAAAGGCCGGTTCGTGGCAAACCACCAGGGTCCGCCTCGGTCTGCCGGATGCCGGAAGCGATGGCGCGGGGGGCCTTGCCGGGGCCAGCCGCGCCAGGCGGATGCGGGCGCGGTATTGCCATGCCTTCCGGGCTCGGCCCAACGCCTCGTGCGCGCGCACGGCCCGCATCATGCCGCCCGCGTCGGCAATCATCCTCTGCTTGATCAGCTGGCGCGCGATCCGCTGCGCGATCCAGGCCTTTCGCCACTGCAGCGCCTTCCGGTCGACGCCGTGAGCCGCGAGCCGGTTCAGCGCCAGCGCTACGGCAAGGAACGTCGCGCGCGGCGCCGTGATGAAGCGCCGCGCCATCCTGGTTTCATCGAGATGATAGAGGAGCACCGGCGCCGCGATGCTGATGACGTCGGCGCGCGCCAGAACGGCTGTCCAGAAGCACGTGTCCTCGTCGAGGCCGATCGCCTCCGGAAAGCGGATGCCGGCCGTCGCCGCTCGCGCCACCAGCGCGCTCCCCATGGCGATCGGCCACAGCTCGTTGCGGAGGTAGCGCCGGGTATTCTCGGTCCTGTCGCTGCCGTAGCCGTGCGGTGTCTTCATCTTGTCCGGTCGCCCAGCCGTGCGCCGGATGCTGGCCCCGACCGCGACGCCTGCTTTCGGATGGCGCTCGAACGCCTCACGCAGTTGCGTCAGGCCGCCCTCGATCACCTCGTCATCGGCGTCGAGGAAGAACAGGAACCGGCCGCATGCGCGCGCCATGCCGGCATTGCGCGCGGCGCCCGCCCCGCCGAAGCGCCCGGCTACGACCTCCAGCGGCAAGCCGTGCCGCACCGCGCTTTCGGCCGCGACAATCGCCGTCCGATCGTCGCAACCATCGTCGACGAGCAGGACCTCGCGGATCAGCGCGCCGTCGGGGGCAAGACTGCCCAGCGCGGCGTCGATCGTCGCGACGGCGTTCTTCGCCGGAATGACGACCGTGATATCAGCGGCTGCTTCCCTGCTCATTGCCGCTCGAAGAAGCCGCGCTTCAGCATGTGGTCGTAGTAGTGCTTGAACGGCGAGACCTGGCGCAGCGACAGGCTGGCAAGGCTCTCGATCAGCTGCGGCTCGACATCGAAGGGCGACTGGCCCTCCAGCCAGCTATAGGATGAGCCGTCCCTCAGCACGGAGGGGCTGGCGACGATATAGCCGCCAAGCGCCTTGAGGTGACCGATCCTGCGTAAGCCGCAATAGAGGCTCGACGACACCATCGGCTCGCGTGTCCGCAGATAGACATGGAAACCGCTCGGCGATCTTGCCACCGGTGTGCGGCTTGCCACGGCGTCATAGCGGCGCCGCCAGCTCAGGTAGGCGGCAATGTCGTCGAAATCCAGGATCAACAGATTGGCCAGGCCCGCAAGCAGGCCGACATTGCCGGAGAAGTCGCCAAACCAGCGTCCGACATCGTCGGCGCTTGGCGGTTTCTGCGACAGCTGAAAGCTTATCGAACAGAAGGCAAGCTCTTTCAGATCCTTGCGCTGGCTGGGCAGATGCAAGGGTTCATAGCCCATCGCCGCGAGGTCGAGATGCTTGCCGCCGGCACGAAGCGGCAGGCAGACATAGCCCTGCGTCAGCAGCCGGACTGCGTAGTCGGTCAGTATTCGGGGCTGCATCCGACAAATGTTCCGCGACCATGAAATTCCCTGCCCAATCTCTTTAGCCGAACAGCCCGTTCGTCAAGCATTGGCGCATTCGCTGCCGCCTGGCCCCTTTCCGCTTCCGGTCCCTTCACGCGATTGTGCAGGCATCTCGATCGGGCGCGACCGCGTTCAGTCCGCCGTCTATAGCTGTCGGGTGGACCGGGGGAGAACCCAACTTCAAATGTTCTTGATCGATTTCCAGTGGTTCAGGCGCTCGGCGATCAATTCCACGCGCCGCTGATTGTCGTTTCCGTCCAGGATGGTCAGGTCCTCCGGATCGGCGCGCAGATAGACGCCGGAGGTTCGTGCATTCACCTCCGAGTTGGTGTCCGAACGCGTTGTGAAGTACCCGGATGCGCGATCGGCGGACTCCAGCTTTATCTCGCCCGTCCCGTACAGCTGCGGCGCATTTGCGTCCAGCGGCCGTTCGCCGTTCCAATAGTAGAAGATGCCAGCAGACTCGCCCTTCTCCTTCGTCGCCTCGCTCCAGTATCTGGCTGACAGGCTGCCATTCTCCTGCCATGAGCGGCCGTTCAGCTCCAGCGCGCCATTGCGGTCCCGCGAAACTTTCAGCAGACTGACGGCGGAAGGCTCCCTCGCTGTGCGCTCCGTCAGGGAAAATTGCCACCAGAATCCCTCGATACGGGCGACCCGTCCTTCATTTTCGATGGCGTTACGCAGTTTTTGGTTGATCGCCCGCGTCTCCGCGGCGCTCGTTGCCTCGCCATAGCGGACCGACGTCAGGCCGAGCAGATCGCTGGGCAGCTTGGCGCCATTGGCATGCAGGATGAATGTCCGCCGCATCCCCAGCACCCCGCCGAACAGCCCAGCCTCGAACACCACATTGTCCCGCGGCGAAGCCTGGGCGGGAACAGTGGCGGTCGATTCCGGCTGGCCCGCGCTCGTCCAGTCGTCCTGAGCGAACACGAACGCGGCGAAGTCGACCTCGCGCGTCAGCTCGAGGAGGCGTCCCAGCGTTGTCGTTCCGGGATTGAAAACCGTCGTCCACGGCTCGACATGGGCGATGTCCTCGAGGCCGCGCGTCAGCGCCTGCAACAGCTTCTTCTGTTTCCCCGACGAACCGAGAAAGATACGAGGTTTGGCCATTCCGTTCCCTCCGGCGCAACGAACACTCCCCAAAGCGTAGGCGGATGACCTATCTCATTGCAACGACGGCAGTGCGATGCGGAGTTTGCCGCTATCTCTCTGTCGGGTGCTGGAAAAACTGCAGGAACAGCTCGCGCTCGGTGGTGATGTCGAGCTTCTCATAGATCCGCCGGCGATGGTTCTTGACGGTGCCGACGGTGATGCCGAGGCGCTCGGCGATGTTGGCGGTCGGATGCCCGGCCAGCACCAGCTGGACCAGCTCTCTTTCGCGCAGCGAAAGTTCCGGCCAGAGGCTCGCCGGGACAGTCGGTTTCTGCTGAGGCGAGGCACCGGGGCCTGTGGGGGTCGATGTTCGGGAAAACGCGCTGCCGCGCGCCTTGATGTCCAGCGCATGCAGTGCCTCGAACACCGGCAACCGCTCGACGAGCAGCGCGATCTCACTGTCCTTGAACGACGCGGTCGAGCGATCGAGGAAGATGCCGAGGCACCAGTCGCCGCCGTCGGACAGCATGATGCCGACCTCGTCGCAGATCTCCGACTGCGCCAGGAAACCGGCTATGTATTGCCCGCGCTTGGCCCTGTCGTCGGCGAAATGCTTCAGAGGCAGGATGCCCAGCCGGCGCTCCTGCCGCCAGGAGGCATAGAAGGGGTCGAAGATGTAGTAGCTGGCGAGATAGCGTCGCACCATCTCGTCCGAAAAGCGCCGATGCTTGACGAATTCGGGCGTCGTCGTCGCCGAATAGCGGGTGACCGTGACCAGGTCATGCGCGATGTCGGCGCCGATCAGGTCGATCAGGCAGTCGACATGCCGGTCCGTGCCGGTGGCGGCGATCGCCCTGGCCAGCGGCGCCCAGATAGTGCCCATGCGCATGCCCTTTTCTCGGCGAACCCGGCCCAAGCGTCATTGTGTCTTTAGGCATATGGCGCGATCGGGCCGATCGAATCTAGCCTGCGGTCATTCTCGGCAAGGGAAAGCGACCCGTGGACCAGATCACCACCAATCCCATCGTCATCGGCATCGACGCCGGCGGCACCATGACCGACACGATCCTTGTCGATCAGGACGGTCACTTCAAGATCGGCAAGTCGGCGACCACGCCGAAGAACGAGGCCGAGGGCTTCCTCGCCTCGGCAGAGGACGCGGCCGATGCCTGGGGCATCTCGCTGCAGGACCTGTTTTCGGGCGTCAACGTGGTGCTCTACTCCGGCACCGGCATGCTCAACACGCTGTTGTCGCGCACCGGCCGCAAGCTCGGCCTGATCACCACCAAAGGCCTCGAGGACATGATCCTGATGGGCCGCGGCCTGCAGGCCTGGGCGGACTATTCCTATGCCGACCGCCTGCATGCGGTCACCCATCACCATCCCGATCCGCTGGTGCCGCGCCGCCGCACCCATGGCGTGACCGAACGCATCGACCAGTTCGGCGACGTCATCCTGCCGCTCTACGAGCACGAGGTGCATGCGGCGGCCAAGAAGCTGATTGCCGACGAGGTCGAGGCGATCTGCATCATGACCGTCTTCTCGCACGTCAATCCGGCGCATGAGAAGCGCATCGCCGAAATCTGCCGCGAGGAAATCGCCGCCGCCGGCGCCGACATCCTCGTCTACACCAGTCACGAGGTGCGTCCGGTCGTCCGCGAGCAGTCGCGGTTGAACTCGGTGCTGATCGAGGCCTACGCCACCTCGCGCGGCCGTAGGCAGCTCAAGGGCATCGAGGACGTCTCCAAGAAATACGGCTTCAAATACGGCGTGCAGACGCTGCTCTCTTTCGGCGGCCTGACCTCGATCAACCATCCTCGCCTGCACGAGACCATGATCTCCGGGCCGATCGGCGGCATCCTGGGTGCTGCCTATGTCGGCAAGCTGATCGGCAACGACTCGCTGATCTGCTCGGACATGGGCGGCACCTCCTTCGACATGGGCGTCATCACGCGCGGCCAGACGCGGATCGAGAACGAGCCGCTGATGGACCGTTTCAAGCTCAACGTGCCGACGCTGCATCTTGATACGATCGGCGCCGGCGCCGGCATGATCCTCAAGGTCGATCCGCTCACCCGCAAGGTTTCGCTCGGACCGGAAAGCGCCGGCTCCGATCCCGGACCGATCTGCTTCGCCAAGGGCGGCACCGAGCCGACCATCGCCGACTGCGACGCCATTCTGGGCCGGTTGAACCCGCATTACTTCCTCGGCGGCAAGGTCGTGCTGCAGGTCGAGAAGGCGCGGGAGGCCTTTGAGGAGAAATGCGCGCGGGTGCTCGGCGTCGGCGTCGAGGAAGCCGCCGAAGGCATGATCGAGATGCTCGAGGCCGACGCCAACAACGCGCTGCGCCGCGTCATCTCCGGACAAGGCATCCATCCGTCGGAGTTCACGCTCTTGTCCTATGGCGGCTCCGGGCCGCTGCATCTTGCCGGCTGCTCCAGGGGCATCGGCTTCAAGGACATCCTCACCTTCCAGTTCGCCGCAGCCTTCTCGGCCTTCGGCTGCACCACCGCCGACTTCATGCGCCGCCATTCGGTGTCGACGCAGATCGACATCGGCGCGCGCGCCAGCGACGACGAGCTGCAGGCCTTCGGCGCCAAGGTCACGGCCGTCTGGAACGATCTGACCAGGGCGGCGGTCGACGAAATGGTTGCCGACGGCCATGCGCTGGACAAGGTCAGGACCGTGCCGTTCCTGATGATGCGCTACACCGGCCAGCTCGAGGATGTCGAGGTGATGGCGCCGCTGTCGGCAATCGCTTCGGCCGACGACATGCGCAGGGTCATCGCCGAGTTCGAGGCGGTCTACGCCAAGGTCAACCACCGCGTCTCGCGCTATGGCGAAGCCGGCTTCTCGATCACCGAGCTCGGGCTGATCGCCACCGCCGACAAGGTCAAACCGATGCTGGTCAAGCGGCCGCTCGGCAAGCCGGATCCGGCTTCTGCCCACAAGGGCGTGCGCGAAGCCTATATCGGCGGCCGCTGGCACAAGGCCAATCTCTACGAGATGGACCTGCTGCAGCCCGGCCACGAAGTCATCGGCCCGGCCATCATCGAACATCCGGCGACGACGCTCGTCGTCCACCCGCAGGACCGCGTCTTCGTCGATGAATGGACGCTGCTCCACTACTCCCACGCTTGAGAAGGCCGAACGCCATGCTGGACAAACCCGCCTCAGCGCTCCGCATCCGCGAGCGGCTGATCGAATCCGAAAGGCTGATGGAAGAGACCGGCTGCTATGACGGCATCACCGAGCTCGAGCTGCGCAACCAGGACCCGCTGAAGTTCGAGACGCTGCACACCAAGCTGCGCGCCTACTGCGTGTCGGCGCGCGAGATGGCCCGCCGCATCTCGGCCTCGCCCGGCGTGCGCGAAGTCGGCGAGATGGTCGTCGCCATCTACACGCCGGAAGGCGACGCGATCGCGCTCTCCAACGGCATCATGGTGCATGTGCACACGATGAGCCGCTTCATCAAATGGATGATCCGCAACGGCTACGAGGAGAACCCGCAGATCCGCGACGGCGACATCTTCGCCAACAACGACGCCTTCATCGGCACCGTCCAGGTGCCAGATGTGATGGACGTGGTGCCGATCTTCCATTCCGGCAAGCTCGTTGGCTGGGCCGGCGCCGTCTGCCACGAGCTCGAGGCCGGCGGCATCACCCCCGGCGGCGACGTGGCGCTGGCGCAGGAGCGCTTCACCGAAGGCCTGTTCGTCTGCGCCGAGAAGGTCGGCGAGAACGATGAGCTGCGCCGCGACTATGTCATCCGCTGCGAGCGCAACTTGCGCATGCCGATCTACTGGGTGCTGGACGAGAAGGCCAAGGTCGCCTCCTGCATCGACATGCGCGAGAGCGTCAAGGCGCTGATCGACGAGATCGGCCTCGACTACTGGATGCAGGTGTCGAAGGAATTCATCGAGGAGGGCCGCCGAGCCCAGCTCGCCCGCACCCGCCAGCTTACCGTGCCCGGCATCTATCGCGGCCACACCTTCTACGGCCACGTCACCGCCGGCAAGCCGGGCTACCAGCCGCTCGGCGATCCCGACTGGCTCTACAACATGCCGATCGAGATGGAGATCACCACCGACGGCAAGATCATCATGGACTTCGAGGGCACCCAGCCCTGGGGCTACCATTCGATGAACTGCACGCCGGCCGGCATGGATGGCGGCATGTTCGTGACCCTGACCCAGCACATGAATTTCGAGGGTCTTGTCAATGACGGCGCCTGGATGGCGACGGAGCTGAAGCTGCCGCACGGCACCTGGACCAATCCGGACAACGAGATGGTGGCGACCGCCACCTCCTGGGCGCTGCTGCTGCCCGCCTATGGCGTCTTCCAGCGGCTATTGTCGCGCTCCTTCATCGCCCGCGGCTTCGTCGAGGAGGCTTTCGTCGGCCAGGTCAACAGCCCGATGATCGAGATGGGCGGCCAGAGCCAGTACGGCACGCTGTTCGGCATGGCGCATTTCGAATGCGCCGCCGCCGGCTCCGGCGCACTTGCCATCAAGGACGGTCTCGACACCGCCTATGTCGGCTGGAACCCGGAATCCGACATGGGCAATATCGAGATCTGGGAACAGAACATGCCGATGCTCTATATCGGCCGCTCCATCGTTCCCAATTCCGGCGGCGCCGGCAAATATCGCGGCGGCTGTTCCTTCCTGTCGACCTGGCTGGTTTCGAAGACCGACCATTTGCGGCTGGTCACCTCCGAGCACTCCTCGCGCGTCTTCGACAATGGCGGCTTGTGCGGCGGCTATCCGGCGCCGACCTGCCAGAAACATCGCGCGGTGCGCGACACCAACATCTTCGAGCTTGCCGAAAAAGGCGCGCCGCTGGCGCACCACACCGGCACCAATCCGTATCGCTCGGAACTGGAGGTGCGGCTCGAAGGCCAGCATGTGACGATGGAAGGGCCATACATCACCGCGCCGCACAAGACCGGCGACGTCTTCACCCATTCCTACAATGGCGGCGGCGGTTACGGCGACGTGCTGGAGCGTGATCCGCTCAAGACCGCCTGGGACGTCGAGAACGGTTTTCTCACCAGGGAAGCGGCGGAAGGCATCTTCGGCATCGTGCTCGACGAGGACGGGGAGGGCTTCCCGGTCGCCAATATCGAGGCCACCAAGCGCCACCGCGCCGAGATGCGGGCCAAGCGGCTGGCGCGCGCCAAGCCCGTTTCCGAGTGGATGGCCAAGGAGCGCGAGCGGGTAAAGGCCGCCGATTTCGCGCCCGAGGTGAAGAAGATGTATGCCAGCGCGATCAAGCTTTCCGCGCGCTTCACCAGGGATTTTTCGACCTTCTGGGATGTCGATGCCCAATCGACCTTCGGCGTGGAGTAGGGGACATGACCTCATACAGCAAGGAAGTCATCGCCGATCTGGTAGCCGGCACGCTGCCCTGGCCGCAGACGCGTCGCATCATGAGCGCCTACAAGGACGACGACCGCTTCTTCAAGTATGTCGCGGTGCTGCAGGATCGCGTCGGCTGGAAGGATCCGATCCTGCTGCCGGTCGGCGACCACCTCTTCATCTGCCAGAGCGGTGGCGAGCGGGTGACGAAATGCGAATGCGGCCATTCCTTCGGCGACTACCGCCGGAACTGGAAGCTGAAGGCCGCGATCATCGTGCGCGACACAGAGGAGACGCTGCGCGAAATCTACCCGAACAGCGACCTGCCGGATCCCGAATGGATGGAGATCCGGGAATTCATCTGCCCCGAATGCGGTACCCTGCACGAGGTCGAGGCGGCGGCGCCCGGCTATCCGATCGTGCATGATTTCGAGCCGGACCTCGAAGGCTTCTATCGCGACTGGCTGGGCAAGCCGCTGGAGCCGTCAAGCAAGGGAGGTTGATGGCGATGGGCGGGGAGGTTATGCAGCCGTCTGATCCCGGAGGTGCTCGATGACCAATCTGTCCGGCCGCAGCGCGATCGTCACCGGCGGTTTTTCCGGCATGGGTTTCGCCATCGCCGCCGCGCTCGCCCAGGCCGGGGCAAGCGTCGCCGTCGGCTCTTACGTGGCCGCTCCAGATTCGGGCGGGACCGATGCCGCCTACTATCCCGGCGCCGAAGAGATAGAACGCGTCCGCTCGGCGCTGGCCGCGCATGGCACCAGGGTGCACGCCGCGCATCTCGATGTGCGCGACAGCGATCTCACCAACCGTTTCGTTGCCGAGGCGCAAGGCGCGCTCGGGCCGATCGATATCCTCGTCAACGCTGCCGGCACCACCGCCGAGCAGCCGGTCTGCGGTCATTCCGACGCGCTCTGGGACAAGATCGTCGACACCAACCTGACTGGCGCCTTCCGCGTCACTCGCGCCGTGCTGCCCGCCATGATCGAGCGCGGCTGGGGCCGCATCGTCAACATCGGTTCCACCGCCGCCACCGTCGGCTGGAAGGACAATCCCGCCTACTGCGCCTCCAAGGCCGGCCTGCTCGGCCTCACCCGGTGCGTCGCGCTGGAAGGCGCGCCGCACGGGGTCACCTGCGTCATGATCAGCCCCACCTGGGTCGAGACCGAGCTGATGCGCCGCAACGTCGCCCAGGTGGTGGCGCGCGAAGGCAAGGGCCGCAGCGTCGAGGAGGCGATGGACGAACTCAGGAAGGGCAATCCCCAGGGCCGCATGTTGCAGCCGCAGGAGATCGCCGCGCTCGCGGTGTTCCTGTGCTCGGACGCCGCCAGGGGCATCACCATGGAAAACATCCAGATCACCGGCGGCGCCTTGTGGTAGCGCCGGCGCGCGAGGGTGGCCGGCAGCGCCTCGACACGCGCCGTCGCCGCATTCGCGCCATGCGTTTGTGCCATATGGCTTGCAGGCGCTCATTTGCCCGCGACAACATTTGTCGTTGAGTGCCGCACGATAGGACGGTAAGTTATATTGCACTGCACAATGGAAGCCCGGATCGGGAATGCCCCGGGGCTTCGCACCGGCCTTTGACAGCCCGCTCCCGAGGGCTCAGCGAAAGAGATATCCGGTAGGGGTATGAAGATTCCAAAATCCTTGTTGATCGATCCGGACAGGAATGCCGTCTACGGCGCCTTTGCCGTTGCCATCTCGGTCATCGCCTTCGCCTATTCCACGAATTTCGGCAAGGTTCTCATCCTCGCCTATTATGCGGTCTGGCTGCCGCTGATCCTGGTCGACTACCGGCGGTTCCTGCGGCATCTCTCCGACGCCTGGCTGCCGCTGCTGTTCGCCGCCTATATCTGCTTCTCGGTGTTCTGGTCGCATGCGCCCGGCACAACGGCGCGGGCGGCGCTGCAGTATTTCTCGCACATATTGTGCGCCTATGTCGCCGCGCGCACGGTCAGTGTCCGCACGCTGGTGGTCGGCTCGCTGATCGGCATCTTCCTCGTGCTGCTCTATTCGCTGCGCGTCGGCGGCTACGCGCTCGACACCATCGACGGGACCACCAATTTCGTCGGCGCCTTCGGCTCCAAGAACCAGGTCGGCTTCTTCGCCTCGCTCGGCCTCTATTTCTGCTTTGTCTTTGCCATCTTCTACCGGCGCGGCTGGCAGAGCCTGGTGTGGACGGCGCCGATCGGCCTGCTGTCCCTCTATATGCTGGCGATCGCCCATTCCGCCACCTCGGTGGCGTCGCTGCCGGCGGCCGTCGGCGTCGTCCTGCTGCTCGGCGTGAGCAAGGTCCTGTCGCGCCGCTATCGGCGGGTGCTGTTCACGGTCGGCACCTGCGCGCTGGTCGGCGCGGTCATGGCTGCGCTCAATCTCGGCCTGCTCGACTTCGTGCTCGGCCTCTTCGGCAAGGACTCGACGCTTACCGGCCGCACCTATCTGTGGGAGCAGGGCTGGGAGGCCGCGCAGCAATTCCCGATTCTCGGCTATGGCTACGCCGCCTACTGGGTGCAGGGCTTCGCCGAGGCCGAGCGGCTGTGGGCCGAGTTCTACATCACCACCCGCACCGGCTTCCACTTCCACAACACCTATATCGAGACGCTGGTCGAGCTTGGCTTCGTCGGGGTGACGCTCATTGCCCTGGTCATCCTGCGGTCCTTCTGGGGACACGTTTCGTCGGTGATCTTCCGCGACTGGCGCGTCGATTCGGTCGTGCTTGCCGGCGCGGTGGGCCTGATGCTGCTCCGCTCCTTCTTCGAGGTCGAGATCCTCGGCCCGTATTTCACGGCCTCGTTCGTCGTCTATTACGGCCTGTTCAAGTTGCGCCCGGCGCCCGTGGCGGCGCGGCCGCACCGCACGCGCGTCGCTATCCAGGAAGCGAAGCCCGCAAGCGGCTGAGCGCCTGCTCTCGTTGAGAAAAACTCAGGCGATGGCGCGAGAGCGCTGGGTCAGCCGCTGCAGGAAGCGCCGTACCGGCTCGTCATAGATGCGTGTCGCGACGTCGGCGATGACGATCACGGCGCCCGCCATGGCGATGCCGAACCAGGGATGGTTGGCGAACGGATCGATGGAGGCGGCCTTGCCCGCTCCCGCGATGATCATCAGCATCGGCGTATGGATGATGTAGATCGGGTAGGAGATCCGCCCGAGCCAGCCAAACAGCTTCGCCAGGCCGGGCCGGGTGGGCGCCGCCGCCCCGACCGTCACCATGACCGGGAACAGCAGCACCACGCAGATCAGATCATAGCCAGCGCGCGCGCCGCCGCCGGCCGGCGCTATGGCGAAGATCACCAGCGTCAGAAGCAGCGCCATCTCGGCCCAGTAGCCGCTCTGCAGGAAGCCGGTGCCTCCCTGCGCCATCGACCGGCAGATGAGGACACCTAGGAAGAACGAGAAGGCGACGCGCGGCAGGCCGCTGGCGATGGTCGCGCCGGTCATGCCGAAATCGAGGGTGCCGGAAAACACCGCGGCGACGATCAACAGCGCGAGGCTGCCGGCGACGAGCGCCGAGAGCACACGCTTCGACAGGGCGAAGAACAGGAGCACATAGGCGATGTTCACCAGCAGTTCGAAGAACAGCGACCACGAGGCCGGATTGAGCGGGAAGATCGTGTGATAGGCGTTGCCGACCAGCGGGATGAACAGCATGCCCGTCGTCAGCATCATGGCGATGTCGGACATCGGCATGTAGTCGCCGGGCATCAGCGTGTTCTTGATCAGCAGGTAGAAGGCGCCGAGCAAGGTGCCGGCGAGGTAGAGCGGATAGAGCCGGATCAGCCGCACCAGCAGGAAGGATCCGAATCCCATCCCCGCCTCGATCTTCCGGTCATAGGCGTGGGCGATGACGAAACCGCTGAGCAGGAAGAACAGGTCGACCGCCAGGTAGCTCGACGGCAGCACCTTGCCGTCGGCGAGGAACGGCGAAAAGTGGTAGAGCATCACGCAGATCGCGGCCACACCGCGCAACGCGTCGAGATTGAGGTAGACGTGACGGGTTGCCGGCTGCATTCGTGGCCTTCATCAGCGGATCGCTCCGCGACTTCTTCAGCGGCTCTCCTGCGCCCGCCGGGCGGCACTCGATGCTGCCTTTTTCAACTCTTGCCGGCGCCCCACTCGTCCGGCCTGCCGAACACCTGAGCCGCGTCGCGCCTCAGGTGTTGTTCCTATGCATGTCGTTGTCCCAAAATCGCTGCGCGCTTTTGGGCGGCATGCATTACTGGCTGGTCATCGGCGCCAGCTTCACCTTGATCACGTCTCCAGGCAGCACCGGGGTCTCCTCGGTCGCCGCGATCTCGCTCGTCTTGCCGTCGACCACCCGAACCAGCACATACTGAAGCGCGGGCTGATCGCTGTTGGTCATGGCCGCCTGCGTCGCGGGGTCCGAGGCCACGGTCATCAGGCCCTTTTGCATGCCGACCCTGAGTTCTGCTTCCTTCAGGTCGGTTTCGACCTGCTGCCGGTCGGAAGCGAGGCTCGATCTCAGCGTGTTTTCGGCGTCGGTGGCGTCCTGCGTCGCCTTGCTCATCGACTGCTTGGCAGTGAGGATCGCCGTCTCGTAGTCCAGGATCTGCCCCTGCAGGTCGGCGATGGTCTGTTCCGAATTCAGCACCCGCGTCTGCACGACGAGGCCCTTCTGCGCCAGCGCGCCGACGCTGTCGAGTTGCTCCTTGGCGAGGTCCACCTGGCGTTGCTGGTTGACGATCTTCTTCTGCAGCGACTCGATCTCGTTCTGCAGAAGGTTCTTCAGATCGTCCAGCGCCTGCAGCTTCAGCTTGAGCTTCTTCTGGTCAGAGGTCAGCACCGCCATCTCGTCGGCGACGATCGTCGCCACCTTCGGATCGTCGGCGACTTCCTTCGGCGCCTCGAATGTCGTCTTGTCGGCGAGCTCGGCGTCGATGCGGGCGCGCCTGACGACGAGCCGAAGCCGCTGGTCGTCGTAGATGTCGAAATTGCCCTTGGCGGTGATCAGGTCGCGATCCTGCTGCGGGCCATTTTCCGCGTTGCGGCGGATGCCGCCGGCGACGCTGATCGCCTTCAATACGGTCAGTTCCGGCACGTACGGGAATTGCCCGGGGCTCTGCACCTCGCCAGAAATGTAGAACGGCCGGAACTGCACCATTTCCACCGAGGCTTCCGGCTTGTCGGAAAGCGCAAGCTTACGCTGCAGCGTCTCGCTGATCGCCGCGGCGATTTCGGCGGTGGTCTTGCCGACGGCCGGCAATTCTCCCGCGAACGGCACCGACAGCGTTCCTGCGGGGCCGACCGAATACTCTCCGTTGATGGCCGACCAGTCGCGGAAGGTGCCCTCCACGGTCTGCCATTCGGCGATGCGGATGTTGAGCTTGTCCTGCGGTCCAAGTTGGTAGTCGCCGGCGATCGCCGGGACGGCAAGCAGAAGCGCAAGGCCGGCGACAGCAAGCCGCGCCGGCATCATGGGGCGCGACAGACGGCTGTCGCGAAGGAGTCCGAATATGTCTGTTTTCAACTGAACGTTTCCGATCCGCTTGCCCCATCGCCCGATGAGCTTGCTGCCGGACGCTCGATCCGATGCGAAACGGCGTCCCAATCGAAGGTGCCGCGCTCCTTGCGGAGCCCGGCTTTGCGGCTCAGTAGCTGCCGCGTGACATCCATACTGCAGGCACTGTCTTGAAGATGATGCGAATGTCCTCGAACAGCGACCAGTTCTCGACATAGTGCCGATCGAAGGCAACGCGGCTGTCATAGGACACGTCGTTGCGGCCGCTGACCTGCCACAGCCCGGTAAGTCCCGGACGCGACTTCAAATAGTAGACCGCCGCGCTGCCATAGATCTCCAGTTCGTCGCGCACGACCGGGCGCGGTCCGACCAGGCTCATGTCGCCCTGCAGGATGTTGATAATCTGCGGCAGCTCGTCGAGGCTGAGCTTCCTCAGCACCTGGCCGACACGCGTGACGCGAGGGTCGTTCTTCAGCTTGCGCGTCGCGATCCATTCGGCGTTGGCCTCCGGATTGGCGGCAAGATGCGCGGCCAGCACCCGCTCGCCGTCCTGGACCATGGTGCGGAACTTGAGGCAGGGGAAGATGCGGCCGCCGCGGCCGATGCGCTTGTGGCCATAGAAGATAGTCCCGCCGTCGGACAGCTTCACGAGCATCGCGACCATCAGGAACAGCGGGCTGAGAAGCACCAGCCCGGCCAATGAGCCGACGATGTCGAAACTGCGCTTAAGCAGGCCGCCGATCGGTGGCGGAAAATCAATGCCGGCATGCGAGAAACCCGCATCGGCCGACTTGGCAATATCCCTCATGCCGCAACTCCATACGTTGAACGAATGGTTTACGGCACGATATCAAAAAAATGCTGCAGCGCAACACACAATTTCCCATCGCGATGAAATAGTCACGTCATGAATTGACTAAATAATAAACGTGCGCTGCCCAAAAATTCACCTTTATGGCACGTTTGTGACAAGATATGAGCAACACCAGGAAATGTAGTGCCTTTTTGAGGCCATTTTTGGGCGGATCGTTCCTTGTCGCAGAGGGGATCGCTTAAACTCACCTCCGAATCACTCGCATGGGCAAGTTATTCCAGTAAAATACTAATTAATATTGTAAATTCTACTGCAGCATAATCCGCTTTTCGCAATCGGCTGTGAAGCCTGCGTGTGCGACGCAGCATGGCAGAGTCGAAGCCGAAAACCCATTCGAAATTATTTGCCGTTGGCCTTGCCCGCGCGTCCCCGCCTTAATAGAGTCGCAAAATGTTCCTGTTAGAGTTTGGATAGGTTGGGAAGGCCGGAAGCAACCGGTCGAAAGCGAGCAGCAGGAATAGCTCGCGTGGCGCATGGGGAGATACTCGGGTGGGTAAGCCGTCACTTTTGCATGCTCGCGTCGGTTGATGGATCGACGGAGATGTCACTGCCAAAATTCATCTTCGGGATGCTGTTCGCCCTCGCGATCGTGATCTCGTGGTCCTATTTCGAAGGCGCCTCGCTCGGCACGATCGTGCTGCGCGCCGTGATCTGCGCCGCCATTATCCAGGCCGGCTATTTTGTGCTGGTCTTTCTCATGGTTGCCAGGAGCGTGCCGACCACGGCCGACAGGATGCGCGAGGCTGAAAGAAGCCTGGGCGCACCGAAGGCTGCCGAAGGGGAGAAGTTCAGCGCCAGGCGCAGCATCCGCTAGAACAATTTCAGGTAAATTGCGTAGCGAGTAGAGCGGGCCGGCGATTCTATGAAACGCTGAACCGCTCCAATGCGGCGTCCCGCAGCAACGGCCGACCGAGCGCCCTCAGCCGGCGTCGGCTACCTCTCGTTCCGCTTGCTCGCCCGACAGCATCCTGGACAGCCGGCTGCCGGATTTCGCCTTCAAGCGCTGATACTGCCCGACCTCGACGATGTGGCCGTTCTCGATGGCCACGACCCAATCGGCGAAAGCGATCATCGAAGGCCGGTGCGCAATGGTCAGGATCGTCATCGTGCCGCGCAGCCCGTCGATCGATTTGGCGATCAGCGATTGATTCTGCCAGTCGAGGGCGCTGGTCGCCTCGTCGAGGATGAGCAGTGACGGCTTGCGCAGCAATGCCCGCGCCAGCGCGATCCGCTGGCGCTCGCCGCCGGAGAGCCGGATGCCGCGGTCGCCGACCACGGTGTCCAGGCGCTGCTCCAGCCGCTCGACGAAATCGGCGGCATGCGCCGAGCGCAGCGCCGTCCACAGCTCCGCGTCGCTGGCTTGCGGCGCGGCGAGCCGGAGGTTCGCCGCGATCGTATCGTGCAGCAGGAACACGTCCTGCGGCACATAGGCCACCTGGTCGCGCCAAAGCCTGCGGTTTCCGGGCCCGATCTCGACACCGTCGGCGAGGATCTTGCCTTGCGACGGTTCGAGCAGGCCAAGCAGCATGTCGGCGATCGTACTCTTGCCCGACCCAGAGGGGCCGATCAGCGCGGTGACCTTGCCGGCGGGAAGGCCGAAGGTGATGCCGCTGACGACCGCCTTGCCCTCCACGGCATCGGCAAGGCCGCCATAGGCGAGCGAGACATCGCGTATGTTGAGCCCGACATCGAGGCTGAGCCTCGCGCCTTGCGTGCTCTGGCTTCCCGCCGGCTCGCGCTCGGCGTCGAAGCGCGTCTGCAGGCCTTGCATCGAGGCGTAGGCCGGCAGGTTGATCAGCAGCTGCTGCGCCTGCGTCTGCATGTCCATGAAGCGCGGGGCGATGCGCATGAAGACCAGCAGCAGCACGACGATCTCGGCCAGCGAGAGGTGGAAGCGGGTGAGCGCGATGTAGATGAACAGGCTGAGGCCGATGACGCTCGCCACCTGGAACAAAGCGGTGCCGATCGTGCTGTTGCGCACATAGTTGAGGTTGTCGGCCTTCATCTTCTCCAGCGTCGCGCGCAGCTGCGCGAAGTAGCTCGCCTCGACATTCAGGCTCTTGGCCACCTTGATGCCGCCGAGGAACTCCGAGACCGTGCGGTACTGGTCCTGGCGATTGGCCGTGAGCACGCGGCCATAGGCCGTCGCGCGCGAGCGGAAGGGCCGCAACGCAACGAACATCAGCACGCCGATGACGATGGCGAACGAGGTCATCACCGGCGATATGAACAGCGACACCACCAGATAACCGGCCAGCAGCACGGCGGTCTGCGCCAGCATCAGCAGCGAGAAGGCGGCGGCCTGCACGCGGTCGATGTCGCCGGTCAGCGCGTGGTCGAGATCGGAGCTGCGCGTGCGCGCGAAGATGCCCCAGCGCGCCCTGCCGATGGCCTCGAACAGATCCATGCGCAGTCGGTTGACGAAGTCGTAGAGCAGCCGCGCCATGTAAACGGACTTGAAGCGGTTGAAGCCCGCCTGCAGCGCGACGAGGCCGACGAGCAGGCAAAGCACCGTCGCCAGCCCAAGCGTCCCGCCAGGCGCCAGCCAGTGCAGCAACGCATTGTCGGGCAGCCTGATGGCGAAATCCTGGTCGGATTTGCCGATCAGATGCAGCAACGGGATGAGCAGCAGGATCGAGACGCCTTCGGTCAGGCTGCCGAGGACGAGGAAGGCGAGCGCGATCCATGTCCGACGCCCGCCGATGCCGGCCATGACGGCGCCGAAGCCGGCGATATCCCGAAACAGCGACAGGCGAAGGATCGAAGCCACGGCGCGCCTCACCGGGACCCGTCGCCGACCGCCAGGTCGCGCTCGATCAGGGCGACGGCCTCGCCGATGCGCTCCAACCCGGTCGGCACTTCGAGGCGGTATACGCCGATCTGGCTGGCGAGCGCCGCGCATTGGCGCAGATGCGTGGCGGCGAAGTCGCCGACCAGCGCCGCGCGGCCGAAGCGCGTCACGTAGGAGAATTTGATGATCGCCGACAGGGCGCCTGGCCCGGGCAGGCGCGAGGCCGCGGCCTTGTCGCCGCGCTGCAGGATGTAGATCCGCGTTGCCAAAACCGCGTCGCCGGCAAATCCGCCATGCAGGCGATGCTGCGCCTTGTCGATCGCCGGATGCGCTTGCGGACGCACTTCCGCTTGCCGGATCGGGATGGCGGCGGCGGCATCGGCGGCGAGCTTCAGCTGCGGAAAGCCGGGAACGATCACCGGTTCGTCCGGCCTGGACAGGTCCAGCGCCACGACATCGTCAGTCAGCAGCCCGTGTCCGGCGCTGATCATGGCGCCGGCGGTGGTCGACTTGCCGGCGCCCTTGTCGCCCATGAAGATCGCGCTGCTGCCGCCGACGGCGATCGCGCTGGCGTGCAGCACGAGCAGGCCGCGCTGATGCAGCAGCAGCGCCATGACCGGTCCCAGCAGCGGGAAGGCGATCAGCTGGTCGTCAATGCCGGGCGCCGGCTCGATGTCGATGCGGCGGGCATCGCTGACCAGGAAGGCGCCAACCGCGTCCCAGGCCAGATACTGGCGCGAAGGCTCGAAGCGGAAGGCGGTTCCGGCCTCGGAGCGGGGTTTTGGATAGTCGATCGGGCCGACCGCGATCACCACGTCGGCGGCTGCCGGCGCCGTTGCCTCCAGCTCGGGCAAGGCCACCTCCGAACTGATCGTCAGCCCATAGGCGCGGTAGAAGCGGCGCTCCCGGCTGCTCTCGGCCGCCGGCCGGGCCGGGTCCTGTCGAAGATCGGGCGCAAGCGAACCGTTGAACGACATCATGCGTGGCTCCCGCCGAGTTTGACCTGACGCAGCCAGAGCGACAGCGAGGTCGAGCGCCAGACATATTGCACGTCCAGCGGCTCCGCCTCGTCCGGCCGCCGCAGGATGCGGGCATAGGCGGCGGTCACCTCCGGCAGATTGACATAGGGCGCGATCAGGCCGGCGTCCGACACCAGCACCCTGTCCAGCAGGTCGCGGTGGTTGCCGACCATGCCCTTGACCAGGTTGGCCGTGAAATCGATCTTGTCGCGTCGCCACTGCACAGCGGGCGGCAGGATGCCGTCCATGGCGCGGCGCAGCACGTAGCGGCCAAAGCCCCGGTTCAGCTTCTCCTCGCCCGGCAGCGCCAGGCAGAACTCGACCAGCGGCTTGTCCCAGAACGGATAGCGCGGCTCGACGCCGAAATTGGCGGCCGCCTTGTCGAGCACCTCGAAGGCGTGCGGCACCAGTCCCGTCGACAGGATCCAGCGATGCGTCAGCGCCTCGCTGGCGCTGACGCTGGACGGCATGTAGCCGGCCCTGTGGAACCGCGCGGCAAGCTCGGTGCGCCGCGCAAGCTCCGGATTGACCAGGCCGCCCCAGCCGCGCGGCGCCGGCGCCGGCCCGCGCCGCAGCCTGCCGACGATACGCTTGGCCATCCCGCGCAGTTTGGCGATCCGCCAGGCTGGTCCGTAGACGGTCAGGAATTTGAAGTACATGCCGAGCATGCCGTCGCCATAGGTGTTGGAGGCGCCGCGCAATTCGCGCCACAGCTCCATCCACCTGCCGGCTATGGCCAGTTCGTGCAGAAGGCCGTGGCCCTGCGACACCACCTCGTCGCCGCCATGACCGTCGAGCAGCACTTTCATGCCCTTCGCGCCCGCGGTCCGGTAGATGCTGCGGGTCAGCGACAGGCCGGGCGCCAGGAAGGTGCCTTCCTGCTCCTCCAGGATGCGTTCGAACTCGGCGAACGGCGCATAGTTGCCCACGGGCATCAACGTGCCGTCGAGGCTCGGCTTGCCAAGCACCGCGTCGATGAAGGGCTTTTCGTCCATCGAGGATCCCTTCTCGAAGATCAGCGAGAAGGTCGGCAGTTTCGGCTTTCTCCGCGCCGTATTCTCCAGCCCGGCCACGCAGGCGATCGAGGAGGAATCGAGGCCGCCGCTCAGCATCGCGCCAACCGCATCGGTGCCGCGCATGCGGTTGCGGACGGATTGCGAAAACAGGTGCCGGAATTCTTCGGCGGCATCCGATCGAAGCGGCCGTCGCGACGGCTCGATCTGCCAGTAGCGGCGCAGCGCCACCTGGCTGTCCGTCACCGTCAGGCTGTGGCGGGCCGGCAAGCGGAAGATGTCGGTGTAAGCCGTGGATTGCGGATCATCCGGCAGCCCTGCGAGAAAGCCGGAAATCTGGTGCTCGCTGAGGCGGCTGCCGACCTCATCGAGGCCGAGGAGCGGTCCGATCTCCGACGCGAAGGCAAACCGCCGGTCGCTCGCATGATAGTAGAAGGGTTTGACCCCGAAATGGTCGCGAGCGCAAAACAGCGCCTGGCGTTCGCTGTCCCAGATGGCGAAGGCGAAGTCGCCTTGCAGATAGGTGGGGCAGGCCTCGCCCCAGTTGAGATAGGCGCGCATCACCAGCGTGGCGTCGGCGACCGACCTGTCCCGGATACCGAGCCTGGCCAGCAATTCGTCGCGGTTGTCCAGCCGGCAGTCGGCGGTGATCGCCAGCCTGCCGCCGGCCATCGTCAGCGGGCCCGGTCCTCCCTCGCCCGTCGTGTTCAGCCAGGCGTGGCCAAGCGTGATAATCGTGTCGGACCACCACGACGCGCCGTCGCGGGCGCGGTGCCGCATGCGCGCCAGCATCTGCTGGATGTCGGCCGCGGTGGCGGGCTTGCCATTGCGCCTGGACAGGATTCCGGCCACGCCGCTCATCGTCTACTGACCGTGGTCGACGAGATGGGCGAACCCGGCAAGCGAGCCGCCCAGCACGATGTGGTTGCCGCTCATCAGCCAGGCATGCGCTTTCAGCTCGGCGCCCGTGTTCTGCTCGATGCCGATGCGTATGTTCGAGGCCTTGCCCTTGCGGGCGAGAAGGTATTGGCCCGCCAGCGCCTGGGTGAGGCAGCTTGCGTGGGGGACAAGGCGAGCGGCCGCCGCGACACCCCAGGCGATGTGTCTCAGATCGGCGACGCTGGCCGCCTCGCGCGCGTCGAGCCGCGTCACCAGGCTCCGAACACGGTTGAAGGAAAACAGCGTCAGCCCCAGCCGCGCGGCGGCGACCACCAGCAGGCAGCGCGCCAGAAACAGCATCTGCGGGCCGCTCAGCGAGAGGAGCCTAGACAAGTTCCTCATGGTGCAGCCTCGCAAGCCCTGCCTCGGCCAGGCCTTTCAACAACCCGTCGACATCGGCCTTGCAGCGCTCCGGATCGACGTCGTAGCGCGTCTGCACCGCGGTGCGGATGTCGGCGATCGGCCGCGGTTCCTGGATCAGTTCCCAGATATAGGCGCCGACGCTGTTCAGGCTGTAGTAGATGTTGGATTTCAGGTTGAGCAACGCCAGTCCGCTGCCGAATTCGCAAGCCACCGCATCGCTGGTGGCGGTTACGCGGTCTTGATCCGCCGGATCCCAGGTCATCCTAAACCTCCCTACAAAACGCTACGCTTCGTCAGTTTCCGGGACAGGATCGATCGATCTCAGCCGATCCGTCCAGGAGAGGTCATGATCGAACAGAAGCCGAGGTCTCCTCCCGGTTCACCGGGACAGTTCTGGCTCCGGGCAGAAAGCCGGGGGATTGGATCCCCCGGCTCTCCGAGAAGATGTATTCGGAGCCCCAACTTCTTCGCCCCGGAACACAGTCAAGCTCAAGAGAACGTAAGCTGGTCGAAAGGCGTGTGCGCGGGGAATGCCGCGTCGAGCGCCGTCGTACCCGAGCCGCCTTGCGTGATCGTTTCGATCGAACCGTGAACCGTCAGGCTTGGCGTCTCGTACTCTTGCTTTTCAACATTCTGTTCCATTTTACTCTCCGATAGGACTGGAAACGGCCTGTCGAGTGCCGGCAGCACATTTCTATGCTGCAACGCAATAGCTGCATGGCACCCTAAATGAGTCAAGCCTGATTTACCAACCATTAATCAATTCTTGGTTGCGCTTGCCTTGGTTGGTGATCAAACCTTTTGCACGCGCCATCCTGGCCTTGCCTCATAACGGAATTTAACGACGCGTCCGTGACGCCTATTTAAGCATATGATTTAATTATGATAAATTTTTTGACTCACATGCCTGCATTGTAGGCATGTAGAATTTTGTGCGCGAGGTGCCGAACTCCTGTCGGTCCCGGACCCTGGGCCGGACCGTCAGCCGGGTCGCCGCCGTGCGATGGCGTGTAAACGCTACAGTTGCAGACGGCCGCCCCGCCGGAGGAAAAGCTGGACGGCGGCGATGATTTTAGCGATGCTTTCCTTCGCAGTTGCAATATGACGCGTCGGACGGATTTTTGCGAGGACCTTGTCGGGAATGGCCGTGCAGGAAAGTGCTTACCAAAGGCTGCGCGCCGCCGACTGCGCCGACGAGGTCGCCTATGTGCAGGCCTGCCTGAGGCTGTTCTTCTCGCCAGCCACGGACGCGGTGGCAGGCGGGGCGTCGGCGCCGTCCATCTCCATAGCCAGGGTTGCCGACATCGCCAGGCTGAACAAGGTCGCGATCTTCGTCCTCAAGGCCTTGTCCCGTGCGGGGGCCGGCGGGGGGTCGTCCGAACTGCTTGGCTGGCTCGACACCTACCGCCGCCGCACGGTCTCGATGAACTCGTCCGGCATCATGGATTCGCTGGCCATCCACCAGGTGCTGCGCGACCGGCAGATCGATTTCGTGTTCCTGAAGGGACCGTTCCAGCAGCAACTGCTCTATGGCGATCACTTCATGAAGCCGTCGGGCGATGTCGACATCCTCGTCTCGCAGGCGGGCTTCGCCAAGGCGCGCGAGGCGCTGCGCGCGATCGGCTACGAGGTCGCCGGCCAGTCGCGCTCGCTGTGGTGGCTGCGCTTTCTCGGCGAGCAGCACATGATCCGCGGCGGTGACGCTAAGGCGTCCACCGTCGACCTCCATTACCGGCTGCAGCAGCCCGGCTCGCCAAGCCCCCGCGACACCGATGGTTTCCTGCGGCGCAAGCGCGAGGTCGGGATCGCCGGCGGTCATGTGCCCTTCATCTCGGCTTCCGACACATTGCTGTTGTCCTGCATCAGCGTCGCCAAGGCGTTCTTCAACCGCGAACCCTGCGCCGGCTATGTCTGCGACGTCAGGGCGAGCGCCGGTCGCCTGAGCGAGGCCGAGCAGCGGGACGTGCTCGACTACGCAATCGAGCAGGGGCTGGCGGACACGCTGCTGCTTGGCCTTCGCGCCGCCGACGTGCTGCTTGGTGGAGCGGGCACGCTGCTGTCGGAGCGCGCCACGCGGATCTTGTCGCGCATCGACAATGCCGACCTGCTCCACATGGTGATCGCGCCCTGGCTGTCGTCGTTGCGCTGGCCGCAGCGCCGCACGGTGCTTTGGGAATTGTGCGGCCGCGCGCCGGTGCGCTATCTGGCCGAGGCCGGCTGGGCAGCCTCGGCCGATCTCAGCCGGCGCATTTTCGAACGGCCGGCAGTCGGCGAGGCGGGCAGCCGGTGACGAACGTCTTGGGCATCAAGGGGCAGCAAATTTGGAAGAACTCGTTCAATCGAGAGGTGAATTGATGTCCAGCACAATGTCCCGGGTTTGCGTGATCATCGCCGCCCGCAACGCCGCCCGGACCATCCCGGCCGCCATCGCTTCGGCGCTGCGCGAACCGGAGGTGGCCGAAGTCGTCGTCGTCGACGACGCGTCCACCGACGACACCGCCGAGGTCGCGCGCGCCGCCGATGACGGCAGCGACAGGCTCAAGGTCATGCGTCTCGACGTCAACCGTGGTCCGTCCTTTGCCCGCAACGCCGCGATTGCCGGCTCCAGCGCGCCGTTCATCAGCATTCTCGACGCCGACGATTTCTTCCTCGAGGGCCGCTTTCGCAGGCTGTTCGCCAGCGCCGACTGGGATTTCGCCGCCGACAACATCATGCTGATCAGGGACGATACGGCCACCGACGTCTCCAAGGTCGTCGCCCCGCCCTTTTCGGCCGATCCGGAGTTCCTCGACTTCGAGCGCTTCGTCGAAGGCAACATCTCCAGGCGCCGCGTGCAGCGCGGCGAACTTGGCTTCCTGAAGCCCGTCATCAGCCGGGCCTTCCTCGATCGCCACGGGCTGCGTTACGACGAGAAGCTGCGCCTCGGCGAGGACTATGAGCTCTATGCCCGGGCGGTCGCCTGCGGCGCGCGCTTCAAGGTCATCAGGTCCTGCGGCTACGGCGCCATCGTGCGCGCCGATTCGCTCAGCGGTCGCCACAAGACGCAGGATCTGAAGCGCCTGGCCGATGCGGACCTGGCGCTGCTTGCGATCGACAGCCTGCCGGAAACGTCCAAGGCGGCGCTGAGAAAGCACGAGCGTCACGTGCGCGACAAATACCGGCTGCGCAATTTCCTCGACGTGAAGGCCGAGCGCGGTCTGGCATCGGCCGCCGCCTACGCGCTGGCCAGCCAGTCGAACCTCTTGCCTATCGTCCTGGGCGTTGCCGCCGACAAGTTCGAGGCGCTGTTTCGCCAGACCGGCCTTGCCCCCAAGCGGCCGGTGCCGCCGATGCGCTTCCTCATGGCCGCCAACGCGCAAGCTGTTGAAAAGTAAGCCGGACCGCGGCGCCGCGGTGGGCCAAAACGCGAAAAAATCGCCATTGCCAAACTCCGAGGTTGCTTACTCGTCCTCGGAATGGCAGTGTATGTTGCGGTGCAGCAATTTTGGAAGGCCAACCGGATGGCTTCGATATTCGGCTTCAGATCCAGGGATCCGGCCCGGGACCGGCAGACCGATCTCCAGCGTTTCGATCGTCTGGCAAGGCTGCTCGATCAGATCGCCGGCGAGATCGAGGCGGAGAAGACCGGGCTTGAGAATCGCTACCGGACGAAGGCGACGAATGCCGCTTTCCTGGTCGAGGCGATGGAGAACGGTTCGGCGTCGACAGGCAAGTCGTCGGAAGTCAGCGTATTGACGAAGTCGATCCTGAATTGCGAGCGGCGCATTGCCGAGCTTGCCCGCCAGAACGGCGTGATGAAGGAACTGCGTCATTCGATCGACGCGATTGTCGACGAGAGTGCGCAAGGTCCCGATTCGCGGACCGGTTTCGTCAAGTCGGCAGGCGGACGCTGACGGCGCGAACACGGGTCCGCAGGCACAGGTTTGGTACGAAGCACAGTTAAGGAGTTCTAGGGGCGGAGGTTCAAGCGGCTCGCGCGGGCGGGCCATTTGGTGACTTTTGGGTTGGGGCGGACAGCACAAAGGTGAGTTGGTATGAACGCATATCCGAAGACTACCCCCATCGTCGCGGCCGATGCCATGCCGTCACAACGGCAAGCGGCCCTGCGGCGGTTCTGCTCGGCAGGCGCGCTTCTTCTGGCCGTTGCCGCAAGCCTGGTCGCAGCCCCGCATCCGTCGCATGCGCAGGACGTGCAGAGCGCGCCGTCATTCGTCGATGATTTCACCAGTTTCGATCATTCGCGCTGGTATGTTTCCGACGGCTGGTCGAACGGCCCCCACCAGAATTGCACCTGGTCGAAGAGCCTGGTCGAGCTTTCCGACGGCGTGCTGACGCTCGGTTTCGAGAAGCGCCAGGTGAAGGACCGCGAATTCGCCTGCGGCGAGGTCCAGACCAAGAAGCGCTACGGCTACGGCACGTACGAAGCGCGCATGAAAACCGACACCGGATCCGGCCTCAACGCCGCCTTCTTTTCCTACATCGGTCCCGCCGACAAGCAGCCCTGGGACGAGATCGACTTCGAGGTCCTGACCAAGGACACCTCGAAGGTCCAGGTCAACACCTATATTTCCGGCAAGCCGAAGAACGAGAAGCTCGCCGATGTCGAGGGTGGCACCGACAAGGGCTTCAACGACTACGGCTTTGTCTGGGAAAAGGAGCGCTTGCGCTTCTACGTCAACGGCAAGCTGGTCCAGGAAGTGACCAACCCCGCGGAATTGCCGACCCATTCGCAGAAGATATTCTTCAGCCTCTGGGGCAGCGAAAAGCTGACCAACTGGATGGGCCCCTTTTCGGACCCTGGCCGCAAGGTCACAATGCAGGTCGAGCGCGTCGCGTTCACGGCATTGGGCGAACCATGCCAGTTCAAGGAATCGCTGGCGTGCGGCATAAATAGCGGCGCCAACAGCAACTAGGGTTATCATCCGAACCCAAGGTCGACGCGGCAAAGCCAGGAACCGATTTTGCCGCGCAGGCCTTGGGTTCGCTCAAACAGGAACAGCCGTGGGGATCACGGCCAGGCAACATTGAACCGGCCGGACCGAAGACGGCCCTGAACAGGAACAAAACCGAATGAATTTGACCGTCTTTGGAATTGGCTATGTCGGCCTCGTGCAGGCCGCGGTGCTGGCGGAGGTCGGGCACCAGGTGGTATGCGTCGACATCGACGAGAAAAAGGTCGAGCGGCTCAACCAGGGCCTGATCCCGATCTTCGAGCCCGGGCTCGAAGCGCTCGTCAAGGAGAACCACGCGGCCGGCCGCATCCGCTTCACCACCGACGCTGTCGCCGCGGTCAAGCACGGCCAGATCCAGATGATCGCCGTGGGCACCCCGCCCGGCGAGGACGGTTCGGCCGATCTCAAATATGTGCTCGCCGTCGCCGAGGCCATCGGCCGCGAGATGGAGGCGCCCAAGATCGTCGTCGGCAAGTCGACGGTGCCGGTCGGCACCTGCGAGAAGATCAAGGCCCGGATCGCCGAAACGCTTAAGGCGAGAGGACGCGAGGATCTCGCTTTCGACGTCGCCTCCAATCCGGAATTCCTCAAGGAAGGCTCGGCCGTCGCCGACTGCATGAAGCCCGATCGCATCATCGTCGGCACGTCCAGCGAGGATACAGAGGCGGTGATGCGCGAACTCTATGCGCCGTTCAACCGCAACCACGAGAAGATGATCGTGATGGACGTGCGCAGCGCCGAGTTCACCAAATACGCCGCCAATTGCATGCTGGCGACCAAGATCAGCTTCATGAACGAGATGGCCAACCTGGCCGAGCAACTGGGCGCCGACATCGAGGAGGTGCGCAAAGGCATCGGCTCCGATCCGCGCATCGGCTACCACTTCATCTATCCCGGCCTCGGCTATGGCGGCTCGTGCTTTCCAAAGGACGTGCGCGCGCTGATCAAGACCGCCGAAGGCGTCAAGTTCGACGCCAAGCTGCTGCGCGCCGTCGAGGAACGCAACAACGAGCAGAAGTCGGTGCTGTTCGACAAGGTGCACCGCTATTTCAAGGGCAACCTCAAGGGCAAGACCTTCGCGCTCTGGGGCCTGGCCTTCAAGCCTAACACCGACGACATGCGCGAGGCGCCCGCGCGCACGCTGATGGAGGCGCTTTGGCAGGCCGGCGCCAACGTGCAGGCCTACGATCCCGAGGCAATGCAGGAATGCCAGGCCATCTACGGCCTGCGCGACGACCTTTTGCTGTGCGGCACCAAGGAAGCGGCGCTGCGCGGCGCCGACGCGCTGTTGATCTGCACCGAATGGAAGAGCTTCCGCGCGCCCTCTTTCGATGCGCTGAAGGATGCGCTGACCACGCCGGTGATCTTCGACGGCCGCAACCTCTACGATCCCAAGGTCATCGCCCGCTACGGCATCGAATATTTCAGCATCGGCAGGATGGCGGCGTGAGGGCAGGGCGGCACAACAAGGAGCCAGGGTCCATGAAAGTTCTGTTTGCAGGCGGCAACGGCTACACGCCACAATTCAGCGGCGGTGTTCAGTCGAGCACGCACCATCTGGTCGAGCAGCTGCGCGAAAACGGTCATGAGGCCTCGGTCCTGGCGGCGCTGTTCGGCGACGGCATGTTCGGCTTCAAGGCGCGCGCCAAGATGAAACTGCTCCGCCAGCGCGCCGTCATCGACACCTTTCCCGGTTACCCGGTGGTGCGGGCATGGTTCCCCTGGGAGGCGGCGGGCTTCGCGGTCGAAAGGTTGAAGCCCGATGTCGCGGTCGTCCAGTGCCACAAGTCGGTGCCGATCGGCAGGGAACTGCAGGCGCTGGGCGTGCCGCTGGTCGTCTATCTGAGGAATGTCGAATTCCATGAACTGGCTGGCGACCTGCGCGAACTGCGCTCGGCGCTCTACATCGCCAATTCGGAGTTCACCGCCCGCACCTACAAGGAAAAATTCGGCATCGATTCGACGGTGATTCCGCCCACCATCAATCCCGGAACTTACAGCACGCCGACGACCCGCGAGTTCGTGACGATGATCAACCCCTACAACGAAAAGGGATTCGAACTGGCAGTCCGCATTGCCGGCGAATGCCCTGAAATTCCGTTCCTGTTCGTCGAGAGCTGGATGCTTGACGACGACCACCGGGCTGAGATCGAAAGAACCATTGCTCCGCTGGGCAACGCCACCCTGGAAAGCCGCACCAGCGATATGAAGACGGTCTACGGCCGCACGAAGATTCTGCTTGCGCCCAGCAAATGGGAAGAGGCCTGGGGCAGGGTAGCATCCGAGGCCCATTGCAGCGGCATCCCTGTCGTCGGGTCCCGGCGCGGCGGGCTGCCGGAAGCGATCGGCGCCGGCGGCGTCGTGCTCGACTACGACGCTCCGCTCGCCGACTGGGTTGCGACGATCAGGCGATTGTGGAACGACAAGGCCGAGTACGACCGGCTTTCAGCAGCGGCGCTGTTGTTTTCAGAACGGCCGCAGATGAATCCGGACAAACAGTTCGCGACATTCCTGAATGTCCTCGACAATGCCAGGCGAAGCGGGCTGGAGCGTGCCGCCTGAAGCCCGTCCTGGGGGCGGCATGCACTAGCCGGATCCGCGTTCGCCGATAGGCCTCGATAGCGCCGCCGGCGCGGGCTGCTGCGCAAGGCCTCATGCCCCTGTACCAGGGATCGCCGGGCTGTCTCGTTCGTGATGTTGCAGTGCAATATTCTTGTGGCATTGCAGCAATCAACGTGTATTCTGACCGTCTACATTAGGGCTTGTGCGACGCGGACCGCTTGGGGGTCTGGCCAGGTCCCAACCTTGCAGGCGGGCGATGCGCGTGGGCTTTGTCGTGGGCGAATTCCCACTCCTCTCGGAAACATTCGTTGCGGACCAGATGGCTGGGCTGCTGGCGCGGGGCTTCGAGGTCGAGGTCGTGTGCGACAGGACGAAAGGCGACGACCGAATTGACCGGCAAAGCGAGCCGATGGCGACGCTGCTGGCCAGAACCCGGCATTGGTGGAGATGGGCCGCTGGAATCCGCGAATTCGTACGGCGGCTGCCGCCGGGCCTGCGATACAAGGCTTCGACCGCTCTTGATATGGTTTTTGCGCGCCGCCTGAACCGCTGTGACGTGATTGTCGCTCACTTCGGACAGAACGGCGAGAGAGCAGCTGCGCTGAAGAAATGGAAGTTCCTCAAACCGCCGGTCATAACCATCTTTCACGGCGCGGATGTCGCCATCCCGTCGCGGCAGGCAGGGCTTGCAACGCAATATGCTGGGCTCATCAAGCATGGGACCTTGAACCTGACGGTCAACGATTTCTTCCGCGGGCTTCTTCTCGAAGCCGGCATGTCCCCGGCGAGCACTACGGTCCACCACATGGGAATCGATGCCCGCGAGATCAGCTACCGCTGGGAATCGTGGGAGGGCACCCAGCTGATCGTGACAACGGTTTGCCGGCTGGTGGAGAAGAAGGGCGTCGAGTTCGCCTTGCGTGCCTTGGCCGCACTCGCGGCCTCCCATCCGCAGATAGACTGGCGCTACGACATTATCGGGGACGGTCCACTGCGGATGGATTTGGAGAGGCTGGCCGCGGAGCTGGGCTTGACGGGACGTGTAACATTCCTTGGCAGTCTTCCCCACATGGAGGTGAAACGACGGCTTCGCGCGGCGCATCTCTTTTTGCTGCCGAGTATCACCGCCAGCAACGGAGACATGGAAGGCATCCCGGTCGCGCTTATGGAAGCCATGGCCGCCGGGCTGATTGCGGTCAGCACAGTTCACTCGGGGATCCCCGAACTCATCCAGGACCTGAAGACAGGATTTCTCGCACCCGAGCGGGATGTTTCGACGCTTGCCGGCAAACTTGCCTGGGTCGCCGAACACCCGAAGGAATGCGAGGCTGTCGCACTTGCCGCTCGTCGCAAGGTCGAGGAAGAGTTCAACGCAGATGCGCTGAACGAACGTTTTGCGCAGATCGTTACCCACTTGGCCGCGCTAGGGTCAGCAAATGAATCCACCAAGCATATCAGCTTTGCCAAGGTCCTTACGGGCAGCCTGCCGGCTGACACTGCGCCCCAGTGATTGATTCAACGGCGGCGTGAAATTGCGGGAAATGTTGCTACGCTGCAGCAAAAATGTTGCAGTGCAGCAAGACCTGTACTAACGTCCCCCGCGGGTGGGCCTAACAGCGGTCGAGTTTCATGCTGCATGTCTTGTGCCTCGGGCACGACGTTTCCGGCCCGGCTGTCATTGAGAGCACACCGGCTCCCGGCGCGGTCGAAGATGATGTCCTACAGCCATCCCGCAAGGTTTGCGCACGTCCTGTCCGGCCGATTGCGTGGTCGTGCGGAACGGGGCGCCTGGTCGATATCCGCGCGAGCGCATCCTGCCGATGAAGATTTGCTTCGTGGTGGACAAGTTTCCTTCATTGTCCGAGACTTTCGTCCTCGACCAGATAGCCGGATGCCTTGAACACGGCATGGAAGTCGGCGTCGTCTGCAACGAGACGACCTTCGGCAAGGAACACAATATCGACGATCGGCGCTGGCAGGCGCTGCCCGGCAAGGTCGTGTGCTGGTGGGGTAGCCTCGGCCGCTATCGACCGCTCCTCAGGAAATGGTCAGGCAGGCTGTGGGACAAGCTCTCGACCGCCCTCGATCTCGTCAACGCGCACAAATTGCGGAAGGCCGACGTCATCGTTGCGCATTTCGGCACCAACGGCCTGCGCGTCGCCCGCGTCATCAAGCGGGGCAGGATTTCCGCACCGTTGGTGACGATATTCCATGGCAATGATGTCGGCGGGCCGATGCATGACAATACGCTTGCACGCTACAAGACCGTCTTCGAAGAAGGCGTTCTCCAACTGCCGGTGAATGCCTTTTTCAGCAACGCCCTGATCGATGTCGGGGCACCGCCAGCGAAGGTCGTGGTGCACCATATGGGCGTGCGGCCTGGCGAGATAGAGTACCGGTGGCGGTCCTGGGAGCGGGACACGCTGTCATTCATCTCTGTTTGCCGTCTGACCGAGAAGAAGGGCATCGAGTATGCGCTTCGTGCGCTTGCCGCCCTGCCGCGCCGCGACTGGATCTATTCGGTGATCGGCGGCGGCGAACTGCTGGAAGAGCTGAAGCGGCTTGCCGCCGATCTCGGCATCGCCGACAGGGTGACTTTCCTCGGGCCACGCCCGCATGCCGAGGTCAAGCAGCGCCTGCGCGATGCCCATGTGTTTGTTCTGCCAAGCGTCGGCGCGCGCGATGGCGATCTCGAGGGCATACCGGTTGCCCTCATGGAGGCCATGGCCGCCGGCTTGACCGTGGTCAGCACTTATCATTCGGGCATTCCCGAGCTGATCGAGGACCAGAAGACAGGTTTTCTCGCGCCCGAGCGGGACGTCGCGGCGCTGACCGGCAAACTCTCCTGGATCGCCGAGAACCCAAAGCTGTGTGAGCCTATCGCGCTCGCTGCGCGAAAGAAGATCGAGGCGGATTTCAATGCGGACATGCTCAACGAGCGGTTCGCCCAGATGGCAACGCAGCTTTGTAAGATGAGATCGCCCGTATGAATGCCAACCCGCCTCCTCAGTTCGGCCGCGTCGCCCTGCGAGGCGGGCTGGTCACGGCCGGCTCGCAAGGCTTCAAGATGGTGATCCAGTTCATCTCGGTCATCATCCTGGCCCGACTTCTTGTGCCCGAGGATTTCGGCCTGGTGGCGTCCGTCGGACCGATCGTCGCCTTCGTCGGATTGCTGCAAAACCTTGGCCTGCAGCAGGCGCTGGTCCAGCGCAAGGACATCAGCGACCGACAGCTCAATCAGGTTTTCTGGGTCAGCGCGCTTGTCGGATTGGGCAGCTCCGTGGTGGTTGCAGCCCTCGCGCCGGCCATTGCCGCCTTCTACGGCGATCAGCGCATGCTCGGCATCACACTTGCATCTGCTCTGCCGCTGCTGCTTGGCAGTATTGCCGCGGTGCCGCTGGCGCTGATGAACCGCCACCTGCAATTCGGCCAGCTGGCGCTCAACGATGTCGTAACCGCCGCTGCCGGACTTCTCGCCGCCGCGATCGCGGCCTGGGCGGGAATGGGCTACTGGTCGCTGGTGTTGGGGCCGGCTGTCGCGGCAGTCGTTGCGCTGGCGGCAGCATGGCTGGTGGTCCGTTGGACGCCGTCGCGGCCTGACCTGAAAGTCGACGGCGACATATTGTCGTTCGGCGCCAATCTGACCGGCTTCAACCTCGTCAACTTTTTCTCGCGCAATCTCGACAACATCCTCATCGGAAAATATTCCGGTGCAATCGAGCTCGGCTATTACGACCGCGCTTACAAGCTGCTGTTGTTCCCATTGCAGAACATCACCCAGCCGCTGACGCGCGTGATGGTGCCTCTGCTCAGCCGAATTCACGAGGACAAGGCGCGGTTTCGCGACCTTTACGTGCGAACCAACTGGATGCTGGCGGCCGTAACCATGCCTGGTATCGCGGCGCTGACGCTGACCTCGGATCAGGTGGTCGCGCTCCTTTTCGGGCCGCGCTGGACCGCCGTGGCGCCTATTTTTGCCTGGCTCGGCATCGCCAGCCTGACGCAGTCCGTCTCAAGCACCACGGGGTGGATATTCATCTGCCAGGGCAAGACCAAGACCATGTTTCAGTGGGGCATCTACTCGTCGCTGACGACGGTCGCCGCCTTCATCGTCGGCCTGCATTGGGGCGCTGTCGGCGTCGCGGCCGCCTACGCGATCAGCGGCTACGTGCTGCGCGTTCCGGTGCTTGCCGTGCTGGTCCACCGCGTCGGCCCGGTGACTGCCGGCGATTTCCTGATCATGCAGGGGCTCTTCATCGTCTCGTCCCTGCTCGCCTGGCTGGCCTATCTGGGGCTGCCGGCGTCGCTCACGGGCCAATCAGACCTTCTCGCCGTGGCCCTGGCGCTATGCCTCAACTACGGGCTTGCCCTCGTCCTGATGCTGATCCTTCCCCAATCGCGCAGGATGCTTTCCGCCACCCTTCCCAACATCGCGCGCAACATCCGCTGAAGCACCTGGAACAAGTGGCTTCAGCAGGCCTGTGGCCGACATTGCCGAAGCATGCTCTTCAAGCACGGCCTGCAGGCTGGTACGGCGATACTGGTCGAGGTTGGCGGCAAACCTGCCGAGCTTTTCGGCCGCCTCCTGCGGCGTCACCGTGTCGATGTCGAGCAACAGGTCTGCGACACCGATGCGCTTGGCGACTTCCTTGGTCTTGAATTCATAGGCGATCGGCAGCACCGGTGTGCCGACGCAAAGCGACATGATCATCATGTGCATACGCGTCGCGACGACGAAGTCGAAGCCTTTCACCAGCGCCATCAGCTGGTCCGGGGTGTGGAACGAAGCGTCCACGCTGACATGCTTGGCGATCTCCGGATCAAGCTCGGCTACGATTGCGCGCGCCGTCTTGGAATCGTCATGCGCGTATTCCGGCACGCCCTGGCAGGTGGAGACGAAGGTCACTTCCTTGGCGTGATCCCTGACGAGGATAGTTGCGATTTCGCGCACCGAATCGAGATAGCGGCGCATGCCGCCTTCACCGTCATTGACATAGTTCCAGTGGCGGACGGAGATGGCGACGCGGCCCGTTTCCACCGGCGGTTGGGCGGAAGCCAGCCGTTTCCCGATCCTGTCCGTGTCGGCGAGCGCAAAGACGGCATCGGCCACGACGTGGCACTTACCGGGCTCCTTCACCATGTCCAGTATGTGGTTTCTGGAGCGCTCGTCGCGAAGCAGGATGAGCGGGCTCCGGTCGAAGATCGGGCCCAGTTCCTGTCGATTGTAACTTTTGTTGAACGGACCGAGGGATTGCGTGAAGAAAACCGGATCCTTACCGAGGATCGCATCGACACGGAATTGGTTCAGGCGCCTTTCGAGATTGTAATTCTCGACCAGATAGGTGCCGCCTGTCGTGACCACGAGATCGGCGTTCCGATAGATCTCGAGGCTGCGGCGGGCGCTTTCGCCGAACAAGATGCGGCTAATGAAGCTTTCGGTGCCGAAACGCTGCAAAACCCGAAGAACGAGCCGGTTATAATGCGGCTTTAGCCGGTGTTTCAGCCCGCTGCCGTAGCTGTAACGGAACATGGTTTCCGACAGCAGCTTGTGAAATTCCAAGTCCGGGTAGTCCTTCTTGGGGTAGAGTTTTGCGGCGACTTCAGGCTGGCTGTCGAAGACGAAGAACCGCGGTTCGTCGCCGACAACTGCCTTGAGGATATGGCGGATCGCCAGCAGAATTGCTGCATCCCCGGTGTTCAGGCAGACTGTGTTTTCAACGACGATGTTCATCGTATCACCCCATTCGTGAGTTGGTTCTACGGTCAGGCAGCTGGATCTGGTCGGCATCCGTGTAGCCGTCCAAGCGCGGCATAGGGCCAACGGTTGGCTGGCGCTCGAGCACAGCCAAGATTAACGGATGTTTTTTGCAGCGCAACAAAAATGCTCGCTTTCTTGCTACACTGCACCAAAAATGTTGCGATGCAGCAAGAGCTGTACTAACTTCGCCGTGGGTGGGCCAACAGCGGTCGAGTTTCATGCTGCATGTCTTGTACCTTGTGCATGACGTATCCGACCCGGCGGTTCGCCGGCGGATCACAATGCTCAGGGCAGGCGGGGCCAAGGTGACGCTGGCGGGTTTCCGCCGCACCACCAGCCCGGTTGCCGACATCGAAGGATTGCGCCCGATTGATCTCGGCGCGACGCGCGACGGCCGATTCGGCCAGCGTCTGGCGGCGGTCGCCAGGGCGGCGTTCGGGATCGGCGCGAAGCTGGCGGCGATGCCGAGGCCCGACCTCATCATTGCGCGCAACCTCGAAATGCTGGCGCTTGCCCGCCGCGCCAAGGCCGCGCTCGGCGCCAGGGTTCCGCTCGTCTACGAATGCCTCGACATCCATCGCCTGGTGCTGCGCGACGATCTGGTCGGCAAGGCGTTGCGCGGCGCGGAACGTTATCTCGCCCGCGACGTTAAGCTCCTCGTGACCTCGTCTCCGGCCTTCATCGCCAACTATTTCAAGCCGTTCGGTCAGGTCGCCGCGCCCGTCGAACTGGTCGAGAACAAATATTTCGACACCGCGGCCGTGGCCGTTGATGAACGATTGAAGGCGCAGAGTCCCGCCGCACCCCCTTGGCGCATCGGCTGGTTCGGCGCCCTGCGCTGCCGCCGCTCGCTGGAGCTACTGGCTGAGTTCACCCGCCGTCGCGAAGGACGTTTCGAGGTCGTCCTGCGCGGCCGTCCGGCGCTCTCCGAATTTCCCGATTTCCACGCTTTCGTCGAGGCCGAGCCCTGGCTCTCCTTTCGCGGACCCTACCGCAACCCGGAGGACATGGCGGCGATCTATGGCGACGTGCATTTTTCCTGGGCCATCGACTTCTTCGAAGCCGGGCAGAACTCCGAATGGCTGCTGCCCAACCGCCTTTACGAGGGCTGCCGCTTCGGCGCCGTGCCGATCTCGATGGGCCACACCGAAACCGGCCGTTTCCTCAACCAGCAGGACATCGGCGTCCTCTTGTCCGAGGCCACGCCCGAAGGGCTCGAAACGGCGCTCGGACGGATGGAGCAGGAACGCTTCGGCAAGCTCAAGACCCGCGTGCTGGCCCGCAATCCGAGGACCTGGAGCTACGACCGCAGCGACTGCCGCGCCTTCGTCGACAAGCTGCGCGGCCTTGTGGCGGCGCCCGGGCCCTTCGCGGCCGAAGCGCTGGCATAGGATGGAAAGAACCGCATGACGTCAAACGCAGTGCCTGCATCGAATCTGATCGTGATTCCGTGCCTGAACGAGGCCGCCCATATCGGAGCGCTGCTCGAGCAGTTGCGACCCGCCGCGCAAAGGCTCGGCGCCCTGATCGTCGTTGCCGACGGCGGCAGCGCCGACGGCACGCTTGGCATCGTCGAGGGGATCGCCCGGCACGATGCGCGGGTCGTGCTCATGCATAATCCGAAGCGCATTCAGAGTGCCGCGATCAATCTCGCGGTCGCCAGCCATGGCGATGGCGCGCGCTACCTCATCCGCATCGATGCGCATGGCGGCTACCCTGACGATTATTGCGACCGGCTGGTTGAGGAGGCTTCGGCCACCGGCGCCGATTCGGTCGTCGTCTCCATGCTGACCAGCGGCACCGGGGCGGTGCAGAAGGCGGTTGCGGCGGCACAGAATTCCAAGCTCGGCACCGGCGGCTCCAAGCACCGGCATCAGTCGGCCGGAGAATGGGTCGATCACGGCCACCACGCGTTGATGCGCATAGCGGCCTTCTCTGCGGTCGGCGGCTATGACGAGACCTTCAGCCACAATGAGGATGCCGAGCTCGACTACCGGCTGCGCCAGGCCGGCCACCGCATCTGGATGAGCGGCAGGACGCATATGATCTATTATCCGCGCTCGTCGCTGAAGAGCCTCTATTTCCAGTATCTCGGTTACGGCCGCGGCCGCGCCAGGAACGTGCTCAAGCACCGCATGGTGCCGAAGCTCCGGCAGATGATCCCGCTGCTGGTGTTCCCGGTCGTCCTGCTTGCAGCCTTCTCCTTCGTCCACTGGCTGGCGGCGGTGCCGTTCATGGTGTGGGCGGCGGTCTGCCTCGGCTATGGCCTCGTGACCGCCATCCGGCAGCGTAACCCAGGCCTTACGCTTGTCGGCGTGTCGGCAATGGTCATGCATTTCGGCTGGTCCGTCGGCTTCTGGCTGCAGCTCCTCGGGCGCCGATCGCAGCGCGGGGTGGCGTGATGGCCGGCAACACCCGCTCCATCGATATCTGCGTCTGCACGTTCCGGCGGCTCGAGCTTGCCGACACGCTGCGCTCCATCGCCGCCATGGACAGGCCCGCCGGCTTCGAGATCGGCGTGGTCGTCGCCGACAATGACGACCAGCCGAGCGCCCAGCCGCTGGTGAAGGCGCTTGCGCAGGAACTGAAGCTGCCGATCCGCTACCGCCACGCGCCGGCGCGCAACATCTCGATCGCCCGCAACGCCTGCCTCGACGCCAGCGTATCGGATCTTGTCGCCTTCATCGACGACGACGAGACCGCTTCGGTGCGCTGGCTGGCCGAGCTCGTGGCGACTGCCGAGGCGAGCGGCGCCACCGCCGTGCTCGGACCGGTGCGGGCGCGCTACGGATCGGATGCGCCGGCCTGGATGCGCAAGGGCGATTTCCACTCGACCCTGCCGGTCTGGGTGCGCGGCGAGATCCGCACCGGCTATACCTGCAATGTCCTCTTGAGAACCAGCGAAGCGAGCCTGCGCGGCCGCCGCTTCAGCCTGGCGCGTGGCCAGACCGGCGGCGAGGACACCGAGTTCTTCGACACCATGGTCAGGGACGGCGGCCGCATCGCCTTTGCGCCGGATGCGCTGGTCGAGGAAGTCGTGCCGCATGCCAGGGCGGCCTTCGACTGGCTGCGCCGCCGCCGCTTCCGCTTCGGGCAGACGCACGGACACCTCATCGGGCACGGCGCGAGCGGCATCAGGCGCGTCGCGCAAGTCGGCCTCGCCTCGGCCAAGGCCGCCTACTGCTTCGCCATGGCGGCGCTGACCGCGATCAGCCCGGTGCGCAGGAACCGCAGCGTGCTGCGCGGCATCATGCATGTCGGCGTGGTCAGCGGCCTCGTCGGCGTACGCGAGATCCGTCAGTACGGCCTGTCCTCGCCGCAGCAAGGGGGCAAGCATGCAGCCTGACGTCAGCTTCATCATCGCCGCCTACAATGCCGAGGCAACGCTCGACCGGGCGATCGCCAGCGCCATGGCCCAGCGCGACGTTTCCGTGGAGGTCATCGTCGTCGACGACTGCTCGCGCGACCGGACGCTCGACGTGGCGCGCTCCTACCCCGAGGACATCGTGCGCGTCGTCGCGCTTCAGCGCAATCGCGGCCCCGGTGGCGCCAGGAACGCCGGCCTCGAGGCCGCGCGCGGCCGGTGGGTGGCGGTGCTCGATTCCGACGATGCCGTCTATCCCGGCCGGATATGCACGATGATCGCGCGGGCCGAGAAGGCGGGCGCGGTGATCGCGGTCGACAATCTCCAGGTCGTGCGCGAGGACGGCGTTGCTGAGGACACGATGTTCCCGGCCGACTATCTCGAGGGCCTGGCCGAAATCTCGCTCGCCGACTACATCGCCGGCAACATCGTCTTCGAGTCGCGCTTCAATCTCGGCTATCTCAAGCCGATCTTCCAGCGCGATTTCCTCGAGGAGAGCGGCCTTCGCTACGACGAGAGGCTGATCATCGGCGAGGATTACATCCTGCTCGCCAGCGCGCTCGCCAGGGGCGGCAAATGCGTGGTCGAGCCGACGACCGGCTACGTCTACCACATCCGCACCGGATCGATCTCCCGCGTGCTGGAGCTGCATCATGTCCAGGCGATGCTTGGGGCGGATGCCGCTTTCGCGAGCACTTATTCCAATTCCATGGAAGGCAAGGCGCAGGCCGCGTTCCTGAGGCGCGGCCGTAGCCTGCGCAGGGCGGCCTCGTTCCTGTCATTGGTCCAGCACATCAAGGCGCGGTCGCCGCTCAAGGCGATATGGACGGCGCTCAGTGATCCGGCGGCGGTCAGGCATATGAGCATGCCGATCGCCGTCCGGCTGCGAAGGGTTGCGGCACAGTTTGCCGTGGGGCGGGGAGGTGAGAGTGCGGGCTGACGGAGAGTGGGTTCGGAGCCTGCGGCATATTGAAATCGATCTTCTCAAAAGGACTATGCGATGAAGAAAGTCAGGAAGGCAGTCATACCGGTGGCGGGGCTTGGAACGCGGTTCCTGCCGGCGACCAAGTCGATGCCGAAGGAAATGCTGCCCGTGGTCGACAAGCCGGTCGTCCAATATGCGGTGGACGAAGCCTTCGAGGCAGGCATCGAGCACATCGTCTTCGTGACCGGCCGCAACAAGGCGGTCATCGAGGACTATTTCGACCTGCATCCTGAATTGATCGGGACCCTCGAGCAGACCGGCAAGAAGGCGCAGCTGCAGTCGCTGGAAAGCCTGCTGCCCGTCGCCGGCGCCACCTCCTTCATCCGCCAGCAGTCGCCGCAGGGCCTCGGCCATGCGGTGTGGTGCGCGCGCGAGGTGATCGGCGACGAGCCGTTCGCCCTGCTCCTGCCCGACATGGTGTCCTTCGGCGGCCGCGGCTGCCTTGCCGAGACCGTCGACCTCTATCAGCGCACCGGCGGCAACGTCATCGCCGTCGAGCGTTGCGAGCCGAGCGAGACCAGCAAATACGGCATCGTCGGCCGCGGCGCCGAGATCGGCAGCGGCTTCGAGGTGACCGCCATGGTCGAGAAGCCGGCGCCCGCCAATGCGCCGTCGAACTTCTACATCAACGGCCGCTACGTCCTGCAGCCGGAGATCTTCGCCCTGCTCGGCAACCAGCAGCGCGGCGCCGGCAACGAGATCCAGCTCACCGACGCCATGGTGCGGCTGGCGCAGAGCCAGTCCTTCTATGCCCAGCCCTTCAATGGCCGCATGTTCGACTGCGGCTCGAAGGAAGGCTTCATCGAGGCCACCATCGCCTTTGCGCTGGCGCGCGACGACATGAAAGGACCGGTCTTCGAGATGCTGCAGCAATTCGTCCGGACGCATGAGCGCCGGGAAGAAGCCGCATAATGCCCATCTTTTGGGTGCATATGCGTATCGATGATGGCGCGACAAACGCCGCCGCGCTTGGCCGACCCGGCCAAGCGCTTTCTGGCATGAATGTTGCGTGGTCTTTTCTGGTGACGACGCCAATCTTCGAAGGCCGATAGAGCCTGCAACCTGGAATTGGACCGACGATGAACTATGCCAATTTTCCCCTCGACAAGAGGATGCCATTGCCCAGCGCGGACGCGGAAAAAGGTGAGGACTTCATCGACATCGAACGCCTGCTCGGCATGGCCGCGCGGCAGGTCAAGGTGGTGGCGGTGTGCGCCGTCATCGGCCTGTTCCTCGGCGTGCTCTATCTGCAGACCACGCCCAAGCAGTACATGTCGGTCGCCAGTGTCCTGATCGACGAGGGATTGAACAAGGTCGTCGACGACATCTCCGCCGCCTCCGTCACCATGCAGACGGACGCCGCCCTGCTCAGCCAGATCGAGATCATCAACTCGGCGCGCCTGGCTTCGGTGGTGGTCGACAAGCTGAAGCTCGACCAGAACCAGGACTTCATGAACCCGCCGCAATCGGCTCTGGCCAAGGGCATCGGTTTCGTGCGCGGCGTGATCGGCTATTTCCGCAGCAGCTCCGCCGACCAGCTCCCCGGCATCGAGAATGTCGACGCCGCCACGCGCGACGCCATGATCAAGGAAGCGAGCCACGACTACGCCGTGCTGAAGCTGCAGAACGAGGTGCTGGCGCAGCGCAATGGCCGCAGCTACGTCATCGCCATCGCCTACCAGTCGCCGAATCCGGCGCTGGCGACGGCGATCACCAAGGCCTATTCCGAGGCCTATCTGGCCGACCAGCTCAACGCCAGCTTCGACGCCACCGAACGCGCGGCGGTCTGGCTGCAGGGCCGCTTGACGGAGCTTCGCGAAAGCTCGCAGAAGGCGTCGATGGCGGTCGAGATGTTCCGGGCCGAGCACGGACTGTCCGCCAACAGCGACGGGCAGCTGATGAGCGACAAGCAGCTCGCCGACCTGAATGCCCAGCTCATCGTCGCGCAGGCCGACACGGCTCGCGCCAGCGCCCGCTATCAGCAATACAAGGCGATCGTCGATAGCGGCTCCGACAATGCTTTCAACGATTCCGCCATCGCGAGCGATCAGCCGAGCAGCTCGGTCATCACGACGCTCAAGACCCGCTATCTCGCCATCGCCAAGCGGCTGCAGGACGTTTCGGCCAACTATGGCGCGGACCATCCCCAGGCGGTGGCGCTTGCCAAGGAGAAGGCCGATGTGTCGGCGCAGATCTTCGGCGAGTTGAAGCAGCTTACCGAAAATTACCGCAACGAATATGAGGTGGCTCAGACACGTGAGACGGCGCTCAGGCAGAAGATCGCCGACGCGGCCGGCAAGAGCTCCATCGACAACCAGTCGCAGGTCAAGCTGCGCGATCTGACCCAGCAGGCGACGGCGCTCACCACGCTCTACCAGACGTTCCTCGGCCGCTATGAGGAGGCCTCGCAGCAGCAGTCCTTCCCGGTCGGCAAGGTGCGCATCATTTCCGATGCGACGATGCCGCTCTCCGCCGCCAGCCCGCGCACGTCCAAGGTGCTGGCGCTCTTCCTCGTGCTCGGTGTGCTGGCCGGCGCCGGATTTGGCGGCCTGAACGAGTTCAACGAGCGCTTCTTCAGGACCGGCGATGACATCCGCGACCGCGTCGGCCTCAAATTCCTCGGCTACCTGCCGACGATCGGCGGCGGTAGGTCCGGCAAGGACAACAAGTCCGACGACGCCGAAACCGATCCCAAGGTCGCCAGCCTGTCGGCGGCGGAGAAACGGGCGCGCATGCGGGTCAGCATCGATGCGCCGGCATCGATGTTCGCCGAAACGCTGCGCAACGCCAAGATCGCCTTCGACGTGGTGATGGAAGGTCAGGGCAGCCGCGTCATCGGCGTGATCTCGCTTCTGCCCGGCGAGGGCAAGTCGACGGTGGCGGCGAACCTGGCGGGGCTGCTGGCCGCCAACGGCGCCAGGACGCTGCTGATCGATGGCGATCTGCGCAATCCCGGCCTCAGCCGCAGCCTTGGCATGGAAACCGAGCAAGGGCTGATGGAAGCGGTGGTCAGCGGCCAGACCTGGCAGTCGGTCGGCAAGGTCGACCGGCAGACGAAGCTGGCGATCATCCCGGCGGTGCTGCGCGGCCAGTTCTCGCACACCAGCGAGCTGCTCTCCTCGGCCGGCATGCGCCGCTTCATCGACAACGCCAAGGAGACGTTCGAATACATCGTCGTCGACCTGCCGCCGCTGGGTCCCGTGGTTGACGCCAAGGCCTTCGCGCCGCTCGTCGACGGATTCGTGCTGGTCACCGAATGGGGCCGCACGCCGCGCGCCATGGTGCGCTCGATGCTGGAATCGGAGCCCTACGTCGCCAACAAGATCATTGGCGCCGTGCTCAACAAGGTCGATCTGAAGCGGCTGGCGAAATACGGATCGCTCGGTGGCTCCGAGAAATTCTTCGACCGCTATTCGACCTACTATCTGGAGAAGTCGGACGCGCGCACCAAACAGGCTGCGTGACGCAATTCCTGAAAAGGCGTGGACGGTTTTCCGTCCGAAATCGCGCCAAAGAGACAGAGCGGTTCGGCGTTTCAATGAACGCCGAACCGGTCTAGTTGGAACCATGGCGCGCCCGAGACGAGGATTCATTCGCGACAAGCGAGACTACGGTCTCACGGATCCAGCGCTGGCCGCTGTGTCCATGGCTGCGCTCATGCCACACCATTCCCACCGCAAAGCCTTCAACGGGAAACGGACAGTCCATCACATCAAGCTTGTCCGCGGAATCACGCACCAGCCGTTCCGGGACCAGCGCGACGAAGTCCGAGCGAGACACGATCTCGGGGACGAACAGGAACGAAGCCGCGGAGAGCACGACATTACGCTTGTGTCCGAGAGCGGCCAAGGCACTGTCTACCGGTGTCGCGAAGCCGCCGCCTTCCACGGACACGACCACTTGCTCCAACTCGGCAAATTCAGCGACCGTGATTCCTTCCCGCAGCCGCGGATGCTTCTTGCGGCCGATAAGCACGTAGCGCTCATCGAATAGATGTCGAGCGCGAAGACCTTGCGGGGCCTCCTGCGGCGTCATCAGTGCCAAATCCACATCACCGCGCGCCATCTGCGCTTCCAATTGCGGCAGGTCCAGATTGCGTATCGCAACGCGAACGCCCGGTGCTAGCGTCCTGAGCTCCACGACAAGCGGCTTGACTATCGCAGCTTGCAGATAGTCCGTACAGGCAATCGCGAAGATCAGCCTGGCCTTCGCCGGATTGAAGTTCCGATGCGAGCTGACCGTGGCGCGAACTTGATCAAGGGTTTGGCGCAACGGGTCGAGCAGTTCCATTGCTTTGGCCGTCGGCGTCATCCCTCGCTGGGCGGGAATCAGCAGTTGGTCGTCGAACTCTTGTCTGAGGCGGTTCAACTGGGCGCTTACCGCTGGCTGGCTCAGATGCAGTCGGGCAGCCGCCTTCGTGACGTTGCGCTCGATCAGCAGCGTCTCCAGCGTAACCAACAGATTGAGATCAAGGCGTTTGGTATCCATGGAATGGATAGTAGCCGATCACTTATGCGATTTCAAAAATACGTAGAATCGTCCGAGACTCTTGCTGAGCCAAACGTCGCGGCACGCTTTTCGGCGGCCAGGCGTGATCGTCTGTCCGGGGCCGAAGCGATTTCGCCCTCAAGCCGGGATATAATCAGCATGAGCCAGATTGATACCTCCAAACCCCTGATCACTGTTGTCGGGGCCTCGAGCAAGCAGGGTCGCAGCGTCGCCAAGTCCCTGCTCGACAGTGGACGCTACCGCGTGCGTGCGCTGACTCGCCGTCTCGACAGCCAACCAGCGCAAGCCTTGGCGAAGAAGGGGGCTGAGGTCGTGGTGGCGCCCCTGGAACTCGGCCGGCAGGCCGAACTGACCGAAGCACTGAAAGGTTCGGCCGGGGCGTTCTTGATGACGCCGCCGATCGTCAAGGTGCCGCCGGCGGAACCCGAACTCAACCTCGGAAAGGAGTTGGCCGACGCGGCAGTGGCCGCTGGTGTCGAACACGTGGTTTTCAGCGGGCTCGAAAATGTCGAAGCGATCACCGGCGGCACCAAGTGGGCACCGCATTTCACGGACAAGGCAAAGGTAGAGGATTACATCCGCAGCTTACCCATTCGCAGCTCGTTTGTATACTTGGCGTTTTATTACACCAATTTCCTGGAATACTACGTGCCGCAAGGTGTGAAGGACGGCATAGATTTCGCCATATACTTGCCTCCGGACGTCCCCGTGCCGTTCTGCGACCCGCTCACTGCGGCCGGTCCAGCGGTGCGCGAGATCTTCGATCACCCCGCGCGATACGCCGGGGAGGCGCTGCCCGTGATCGGCGAGTTTATCTCGGCACAGCAAATGGTGGACACGTTTGTGCGCGTCACCGGCAAGCGCGCGCGCTACGCCTCTGCATACTCGCGCGAAGACTTGTTGCGCCATTTTCCGGGTTTCGCCGGCAACGAGCATCTCGTGCGCGAATTGGTGGGCATGGTCGAATATGCCGTCGAATATGGCTACTACGCTCCCGGGCGCGATCTGACCTGGAGTCGGAAGATCGATCCGAATGCGCTGACCTGGGAACAGTTTCTCAAGCGCAGCAAATGGCAGGGCGACTTGCTGTCCTATGGCGCCGCCGCCGAGGCCGAGCTTGCGCCGATCTGAGAGCGGCGACGCTGTGCTCTTCCTTAACTCGCCGAAGACAGCAGCTTGCCGTGCTTGCCGACGATCCTGACCGCGGTCAGCCGGCCGCTCCGGAAGGCGCCGGTATCGATGCCGAGCCGGTGCCCTTCGAACTTCGGCGCATCGACGATCGTGTGGCCATGCACCACCCAGCGGTCGAGGAGTTGAGCCTGCTCGAAGAACTCCGCGCGGATGTTGAGCAGGTCGTCCTCGTCCTGGTCAACGAGGTCGATGCCGGGCCTGATGCCCGCGTGGACGAAGACGAATTTCCGCGAGCAGACCATCACCGGCAGTGTGCGCATGAAGGAGACATGGCTGGCGGGAATGGCTTCGCGAATGCGCCGGTCGACCTCGTCGCTTGAGCCGTAGAGGTCAGAGAGTCGCGCCGGGTCGACCCCGTAGGAATAGAGGGTCTCCAACCCGCCGATCGCCAGCCACAGCTCGCGCGACAGATGGCCGTCGAGATAGCCGAGCATCGCGACCTCGTGGTTTCCCGCCAGGCAGACGCGCAGGAAACCTTTCGGCGCCGGCGCGACGAGATGATCGAGCACGCGCTTCGAGTTCGGGCCGCGGTCGACATAGTCGCCGAGCATGATGATGATCTTGCGGCCGCGAAAGGGCAGCGCATCGAGCAGGATCTTCTGCTCCAGCGACCGCAATTCGCTGTAGCAGCCGTGCACGTCGCCGATTGCATAGACGACCGTGTCCTGCATATCCATTTCCAGGCGGTCGCGCGGCGCGGTCCGGGGTCGTCTCGATCGCTGGAACAGGCTCACGGATTGAGGCTCGATGCTCGCTAGGGGTCTATCCCAGTTTCAGGGAGCATGTCACACGGCACGCATGAAGCCTCGATATCATGCTCGGCCGGAATTTCCATACCGGCGCGAACATTACTCGTTCGTTACTTCAGGCGTGGGGAACCGGCAGTTAAGCCGTCTTGGGCCTCGCTGTCATCGGCTGGCAATCGCCCTTGCGCCGGGGCTGGTCCCGCAGTTGCAGGCGATGATGCAGGCCGGCTAAACCCCGATGCCGCGCCCCTTCAGCGCCGCGGTGATCTCGTCGAGGATGACGGGGTCGTCGATGGTCGCCGGCATCGTCCATTCCTCCTTGTCGGCGATCTTCTGCATGGTGCCGCGCAGGATCTTGCCGGAGCGGGTCTTGGGCAGACGCTTGATCGTCACCACCGTCTTGAAGGCGGCGACCGGGCCGATGCGCTCGCGCACCAGTCCCACCACCTCGCTTTCAATGAGGGCGGTATCGCGCGAAACGCCGGCGTTGAGCACGACGAAGCCGAGCGGCACCTGGCCTTTCATGGCGTCGGCGATGCCGATGACGGCGCATTCGGCGACGTCGGGATGCGCGGCAAGGACTTCCTCCATCGCGCCTGTTGACAGCCGGTGGCCGGCGACGTTGATGATGTCGTCGGTGCGGGCCATGACATAGAGGTAGCCGTCCTCGTCGAGCATGCCGGCGTCGGCCGTCTTGTAGAAGCCGGGGAACTCCTCGAGATAGGCCTGACGGAAACGGCCGTCGGCGTTCCACAGCGTCGGCAGGCAGCCGGCCGGCAGCGGCAGCTTGACCACGACATTGCCCAGCGTGCCGCGCGCCACTTCGTGGCCGGCATCGTCGAGCACGCGGATGTCGTAGCCCGGCATCGGTACGCCGGGCGAACCGTATTTAACCGGCAAGAGCCCCAGACCGGCCGGATTGATGGTCATCGGCGACCCCGTCTCGGTCTGCCACCAGTGGTCGATGACCGGCACGGCGAGCTTCTGCTCGGCCCATTTGATGGTTTCCGGATCGGCGCGCTCGCCGGCGAGGAACAGCGTGCGGAATTTCGACAAATCGTATTTCGGCACGAACTCGCCGCGCGGGTCCTGCCCCTTAATGGCGCGGAACGCGGTCGGCGCGGTGAACAGCGCCACCACGCCATGCTGCGATATCACCCGCCAGTAGGTGCCGGCGTCCGGCGTGCCGATCGGCTTGCCTTCGAAAAGTATGCTGGTCGCGCCATGCAGCAGCGGGCCGTAGACGATGTAGGAGTGGCCGACCACCCAGCCGACATCGGAGGCCGCCCAGAACACCTCGCCGGGCTTGACGCCGAACTCGTTCTCCATCGTCCATTTCAAGGCGACCATGTGGCCGCCATTGTCGCGCACGATGCCCTTCGGCTGGCCGGTCGTGCCCGATGTGTAGATGATGTAGAGCGGGTCGGTGGCCAGCACCGGAACGCAGTCGACATTGGCGCCGGCGGCCCGCTCGCGCGCAACCGCGTCGGCATAGTCGATGTCGTAGTGGTCCTTCAGCTCGCAGCGCAGCTGCTCGCGCTGCAGGATCAGGCACGCATCGGGCTTATGCCTCGACATCTCGATCGCTTTGTCGAGCAGCGGCTTGTAGGGCACGACACGGCCGGGCTCTAACCCGCAGGATGCCGAGATGATCAGCTTCGGCTTGGCGTCGTCGATGCGGGTGGCAAGCTCATGCGAGGCAAACCCGCCGAAGACCACCGAATGCACGGCGCCGATGCGCGAGCAGGCGAGCATGGCGATGGCCGCCTCCGCCACCATCGGCATGTAGATGATGACGCGGTCGCCCTTGCCGATGCCCCGGTTCTTCAGCACCGAGGCAAGCGCGACCACCTCGCGCTTGAGGTCGGCATAGGTGTATTTCCGGATCGTGCCGGTGATCGCGCTGTCATGGATCAGCGCCACCTGGTCGGCGCGGCCGCCGGCGACATGGCGGTCGATGGCGTTGAAGCAGGTGTTACAGGTCGCGCCGGTGAACCAGCGGCCATAGACGCCGGCCTCGGCGTCGAAGACGCGTTCGGCCGGTGAATACCAGTCGATCTCCTTGGCCGCCTCGGCCCAGAACCTTACCGGATCGCGCCTCCAGCTCTCATAGACCTCGTGGTAGCGTGACGCCATCCAGCTTCCTCCCCGGAAAATTTGCCACCCCCAAATAGCCTATGCCCTTCCGGCCGGCCATGTCTTCCCCGAATTTCGTCGATGGCCGATCTCGCCTCGGTCGCAAATATCCGGCACCTTGGCATGCCGGTAGCTGCCCGCCATGCGTTGGGCCAGGCAGCGAGCACGGCGGACTGCTCGGCGAGCTTCGAGACACAGCAAGATGGCGACATATCGGGCAAGGCGCTCGGCTTCCGGCTGACGTTGCAGGGCCAGGACGGCAAGCCGTTGAAGATATTGCACGAGGACAAGGCGGTGCCGGGCTCGGGGAACTGCCCGACCTCCTAGTCCCTGTCGGAGGCCTACGAATTCGCGCCCGAGGGCAAGCCGGCGGTCATCGCCGTGCTGGTGCTGCGCTTCAGCCAGGGCTTCGAAGGTCGCGACCGCGGCTTCATCGCGGTGACAGGCCAGGCGCGCTGAACAGCGCCGGCGGCCGGGGCAGGCAATCCCTGGCGACGGTGCCACGGCACCGTTCCTGACTGTCGGCACTGTTTGCCGGCTTAAAGCGGCAAGGCCGCGAGCATCAATCCGACGCCGCCGGCGATCAGTATCGCAGCCGCAAGTGCTCTCCGATGGCGTTCGAACGCCGTCGGAGCCCTATCCCAATTGTAACGCATACTCGTCACCCTTTCCCCAAACCCCGGCGATTCCATAGCTTACTTAGGGGAAAGAAGGCAACACCCCCGGTTTTTGCCAGCTTGCCGGGCAATGGCGTTCATTGTCAGTTGCGGTCGTCGGTCGTTTCCGGGGTTGCCATGAAGAGGCCTACCAAAGGGCGGTGTGGAGCAAGCGCGAAAGCTGTCCGCCGTGACCGCTGCGCCGCAACCCTCACGCGCGTGATTTTCCTCGCCAACCGAGCCGCAGCCCGTCGCGGGCAGGCCGTCAGAGCAATGGACAGCACCGCCTTGCCGCGCTAATGGCTCTCCAGCATTTTTGCATGGACTGGAGATGGCCCATGGTCGAAATCGCATCTGAGATGGTTCTGCGGCTGGCCGACGACGCCTCGGTGCAGCATGTCGGCGATGGCGCCGTCGTGCTTCTGGCGCGCAGCGGCCAGCTCTATACTTGCAACGGCACCACCGAAGCCTTTCTCGACAAGGTCGACGGCGCGCGCAGCCTCGACCAGATCGTCGATCTGCTTTCCGACGAGTTCGAGGTCGACAAGGATATGCTCGACCAGGACATGGCGGCGCTTGCCGCGGAACTGGTGTCGGAAGGCATCCTCGCCGACCCCGGTGCATGATGGCTGACGGGCCGCTGCTGCGGGCGTTGTTTCGCGCCCATCTGTGGGCCAGCGCGCGGCTGATGCCGGCCCTCGTCGGCAAGCGCGACTTCGAAGCGGTGCTTAAATGGGCGCCGCTGACATCGTCGACTCCCTATCGCGGCCTGCCGTCCGCCTACATCGTCGCCAGCGTCAACCGCGCGGTCAGGCATCCCTGGCTGATGCGCGACCGCAGATGCCTGAGGGAGGGCCTGCTCGCCCATCGCTTCCTGCGTCTCGCCGGCTTCGATCCGGACCTGCGCTTCGGCGTCGATCCGCAATCGCTGCATGCGCCGCGCCTGTCGGCGCATTGCTGGGTCTGCCTCGAGGGCCGGCCGGTGGTCAGCGACAGCCTTCCCAATATGGTCGAAATCTACCGCCATCATGCCGAGCCCGGAAAGGCGCGCGCCGCTTGACCGCTTCCGTCAGCTACGCCCTCAACGGTCAGGTCGTCGGCATATCGGCCGAACGCGCCGAGCTCTGGCGCGATCTCGACCGGATGCTCTCGGGCCTGAGCGCCGCCGAACCCGTCGATGCCGCCTTTCGCATCGACATCGTCGAGACACCGACGCTGCCCGAGACGCCTGAGGGAACGCTTGCCTTCGACGGCGAGGTGCCCGAGGACGGCCATTGCCGGATGATCGATGGCGGCGACCTCGTCCACCTGGTCTTTCCCGGCCGCCAGACGATTTCCATCCATACCGGCCAGCGCCGGGCCGAAATCCGCACCGGCCCGGGCGTCAGGGTCACCTGGACGGCGTGGATGCTGGTGCTGGATGCCGCGCTCGACGCCAGTGGGCAGTATATGCTGCACACCGCCGGCCTGACGCTGCCGGGCAGCGATGCCGTGGTCCTCATCCACGCGCCGAGCGGCACCGGCAAGACCACGACATCGCTGGCGCTGGCCTCGCAAGGCTTCGGCCTCTGCGCCGACGATTCCATGATCCTCGACGTGGCGCGGGACAAGGCCGTTGCCTGGGGCCTGCCTCGCCATGTGAAGATTCACCGCAAGACCGCCGAACTTGTCCCGCTCGTCTTGCCCTGCCTCGGCCCCTCCTGGGACCGCAATGGCGAACAGGCCGTGTCGCTCGAGCGCCTCGGCGAGATATTGCGCGTCGAAAACATTGTCGCCAGGCCGGTCTCGGCGCTGTTGCATCTTGCCCGCTCCGCCGATGGCGAGAGCAGGCTTCATCCCATGGCCAGGACCGACGCCATGGTCGCGCTGGCCGCCGACAATGTCAGGACCGGCATGACCGGCCTGCTGCAGGTGCAGAAAAACCGGCTGGCGACGATCGCCAGGCTGGTCACCACAGTGCCGACCTTCACCCTGGAAGTGGGCGCGCGGCCGGCCGATGCGGCGCGATTGATCCAGTCCACCCTGTCCGCTGCCTGAATCAGCGCGATCCTTCGGTCCGCTCCCCAAAGCGGCGTATTTCAAAGAACCGCTGGCCGAGCCGGACCCGGCCGAACGCGCGTTGCCAGCGCGTCAGCTGCCGCGCGAAGCCGCTATAGGCAAGATGCGCGACGCGGCCGTCGGCGCAATCGAATTCGATCATGCCCCACCGCCTCGCCGGCGGTTCGCCTGTCGCCGGTCCGAGCCGGCGGATCGGGTGCGCCAGCCGGGCGAGCTTGCCGTCTATCGGCACATAGAGGGCGACGGCGCGCCCGACGACGCGCCAGATCTTGGCGACATGGGCGCTCGACCATTGACTGCCGACCACTACCGGCGTGCGGCCGACTTGCGCCCAGGTGAAGGTGCCCTCCGGCTGCGGCATGCCTTCGAGCACGCCGGCGCTGTGATCGGACGCGGCCTCCGCCACCAGCATTTTCATTCCGCTGGCCAGCGCCCGCGACAGCGTCGCCGTCGACTGCCAATCTCCGGGAGAAAACGCGATCTGGGCCAGGATGTCGCCCTCGTCGAAGCCGGACGTCATCTTGTGCAGACTGAGCCCGCCATGCGTCTCGTCTTGCCCATCGAGGACGAGCCGCGCGATCGGATGCGGGCCCTTGTAGTTGGGCAGCAGCGCCGGATGCAGGTTCAGCCCGCCCTTCGCGAACAGCTTCAGCACGGTCTCCGGAATAAGGGTAGGAAACCCGAAAGTGATGAGGACGTCCGCGTTGAAACCGGCGAGGCGTTGGCACAGTGCCGCCCAGTCATGCGGGCGGCCGAATTCGATCACCGGCACTTCGGCGGGAACGAGATGCTGCCTAAGCACAAGCCTGCGTCTCCAGCGTCGCCGCCATGTGCCGAAGCTCGACTGTTTGCCGGGCCGCGGACCAGGCACGACGATCGCGGCGACGCGGTGGCCCTTCTCCACCCAGCCGGCGAGCATCGGGGCGGTGATCGGCGTGATTTCGATGATGAACACGGCCGAGATCGGCTTGTCCGGGGCTGCTGCGTGATCAGGCACGATACGGCCTCGGCCTCGCCAGCCGCTGGATCCAGCGGAATGCGTCGCGGCGCAGCCGCGAGCGCATCTTGTCCCTGGAATTGACGCCGAGCAGGGTCTCGCGGGTGATCAGCCGCCTGGCCAGCCGGATGCCGAGATCAGACTTGATCCGGTCGGCGAGGTCGAGCGCGCGCGCCTCGTCGAAAAGCCGGCCGGTCACGTCGAGCACCGTCGCCAGTTCGAGTTCGATGCCGGTCATGCGCGCGGCCTCCAGCAACTGCGCTTCCGCTTCCGGTGATGGCAAAGCCCGCACGCCCTGCAGCACGTCGACGCATAGCTGCAGTCGGTGGAACTTGTGTCCGCCGGCGGCATGCACGATGGCGATGGTCAGCAGCGCCGCCGGCGTGTCGGTCCCGTCGCCGTCGATGGCCTGCAATTCGCGGAAACCCAGCGACAGCCGCCGCCGCATGCCGGAATCATGCACCAGATTGCCGTGCAGCTCGATCAGCAGGCTCGAATTCTCCTTTTCCAGCCATTTGAACTCCTGCAAATCGTGTGACTGGGCTTCGCCGCTGTGGAGCTCGAAGCCGGAGGCCCCGATCACCTGATTGGCGTCGTTGATGCTGGCCGGCTCGACCAGGATGTCGATGTCGGTGAACGGCCGATCCGAGACATGTTTGTAGAGCTTGCGCGCGAAGACCGGCCCCTTGACGATCCGCGCCGGAATGGCCTTCGCCGCCAGCGCCTTCATGATGCGCTCGCCATGGTACTGCAGCAGCATGGACTGGCCGGTGACCAGCGTCGATGCCTCGCGCAGTTCGGTCAATCTCGCTAGCAGGGCAGCATCTTGCGGCAAATGGGCGTCGCCGCGCTCCTTGAGCTTGCGCAGCATGATCGGCAGAACGCCGTGGAATTCGGCATTGTCGAGCAGGGCCAGCAGGGTTCCCGCCGTGGGAACCTCGGCCGGCTGGGCCTCGGGGTCCGCATAATTCAGCAGCAGTTTTTCGTCGGCAGGCGCAAGTGGTGGCAGCATCAACCCGTTCGGTGTTTGCGCGATGGAGGACTTGTGTCGCCAATATGGTTGCAGAAAAGCACCATGGAAACCAGTGCGACGGCAACAAAGCTCACGCCTGATTTGACTTGGCGAAGAGGTATCCCTGGAGGCTACATCCCCCAGCGCAGCGCCGCCGTATGCACCGGCGCGTCCCACAGGGTCGTCATCTCGTCGTCGAGCATGGTCAGCGTGATCGAGCAGCCGGCCATGTCGAGCGACGTGACATAAGACCCGACCAGCGAGCGGGCAACGCTGATACCGCTTGTCTCGAAGATCCTGCGGGCGCAGTTGTACATCAAATAGAGCTCCATAGACGGCGTGCCGCCGAAGCCATTGACGAACAGCAGCGCCGGGCCTTTGCTGCGGCCGCCGAGATCGCCTGTTATCGCCGCGCAGATTTCCTCGGCGATGGCGTCGGCGCTCTTCAGGGCGTCCCGCCGCCGGCCGGGCTCGCCATGGATGCCGACACCGAATTCCATCTCGCCGTCGCCGATCTCGAAGGTCGGCTTGCCCGCCGCCGGCACGGTGCAACTGGTCAGCGCCACGCCCATCGAGCGCGTCGCGCCGTTGACGCGCTCGCCGAGCGCCTTGAGCTCCTTCAGCGCCATGCCTTGCTCGGCCGCCGCGCCGACGATCTTTTCCACCACGAGCGTGCCGGCGACGCCGCGCCGTCCGGTCGTGTAGGACGAGTTCTCGACCGCGACGTCGTCATTGGTCACTACCCGCAGCACGCCTTCCGACATTTCGGCCGCCATGTCGAAGTTCATCACGTCGCCTTCATAGTTCTTGACGATGAACAGGCAACCTGCGCCGGTGTCGACGGCCCCGGCCGCCGCCAGCATTTGGTCGGGCGTCGGCGAGGTGAACACCTGTCCGGGGCAGGCCGCGTCCAGCATGCCGTGGCCGACCAGCCCGCCATGCAGCGGCTCGTGGCCCGAGCCGCCGCCCGAGATCAGCGCCACCTTGCCCGGCTTCAGCGCCCTGCGGCGGACGAACTTGTGCTCGTCACCCAGCACAAGGATCTCCGAATGGGCGGCAACAAAGCCGTCGAGGCTCTCGGTCAGCACCGTGTCCACCGCATTGATGAATTTCTTCATGGCTGTCCTCCCGGAACAGTCTCGAATTTTTATGCAATTCCGAACGGAAAACCGCTGCTTTTCCTGGAATTGCTTGGTTAGCCGCTGCCCTTGCCGGCGATGCTGGTGATCTTCTGGATGAAGTCGTTGATCGCCCGGTCGAGCGCCGCATTCTGCTTGTCGTCGCCGAAATCCGGCACGATGAGCGAGACATGGCGCGTCTTGCGCAGGCCGGAGGCCGCCGACATCTTGCCCGGATGCGCCTGGTGATAGGCGGTGAGGAACTGGTCGCGCTCGGCCGGGCTGAAATGGCAGACGGAAAAGATCGAAGGCAGATGCTTTGACGGGATCGGGATCGAATAGGCCGGGCTGGAGATCTGGGTGACGAAGCTGCGATGCTTGCCGAGCGCGTCCGCCAGCCGCTGGCGCATGCCGGACGGCCGCTGGTCGATGACGTGCGACAGGATCGTCTTGTAGGCGCGGATCGCCTCTTCCGAGCCGGCTTCGGGTATCTTCTCCGCCTCGGCCATGCCGCGCCTAGACCGGGACTTCCGCAATGGCCGCTTTCGCCATTGCGAGTTGGGCTGGGGCGACCGAGAGGTCGCGCAGGCCGGTTTCGAGCAGCGCCGGGATGGCGGCCGGATCGCCGCCGGCATCACCGCACAGGCTGACCGGGATCTCCGTCTCGCGTCCGAAGCGCACCACCGCTTCTAACAACCTAAGAACCGCCGGATGCCGAACCGAGTTGAGGTAGGTGAGGGCGGCATTGTCTCGGGCCGCCGCCATCACATATTGCGTCAGGTCGTTGGAGCCGATCGAGAAGAAGGCGACGTTTGCGAAAGCTTCCGGCGCAATCGCCACAGAAGGCACCTCGACCATGATGCCGAGCGGCGGCATCGTGTGCGCGACGCCGCGCGCGGCAAGGCTCGCCTGCTCCTCCGCGAACAGCGCGGCGGCCTGGCTGTATTCCTCGGGCGTGGCGATCATCGGAAACATGACCTTCAGATTGCCGTGGATGGCGGCGCGCAGCAATGCCCTGATCTGCACCCGGAAAATGTCGCGCCGCTTGAGCGACAGCCGGATGCCGCGCAGGCCGAGAAAAGGGTTGGTCTCCTCGACGGTGAAGCCGGCAACCGGCTTGTCGCCGCCGGCGTCGACGGTGCGGATGGTCACCGGCTTGTCGCCTGCCCATTCCAGCACCTTGCGGTAGGCATGATACTGCGTCTCCTCGTCGGGAAGCGTCTTGCCGAACAGGAACTCCGTCCTCATCAGCCCGACGCCGTCGCAGGTCGAGATGTCGATGCCGTCGACATCGGAAGGGTTGGCGATGTTGACCTGCACGCGCACGGCGGTGCCCGCCTTGGTCACCGCCGGCCGGGTCAGGAAAGACTGCGCCGCGCCCTGGCGCGCGGCGAAGGAGGACGATGATTGCCGGAAGGCGTCGATCTCGGCCGGTGAGGGCGAGAGCACCATCCCGCCATGCTCGGCATCGAGCAACGCCATGCCTGCGAGGCTGCCCGGGAAGGTGCCGAGCCCGACCACCATTGGCACGCCGCGCGCACGCGCCAGCATGGCGACATGGCTGGCGGTGCTGCCGGCCCTGAGCGCGATGCCGCCACCGGCGCTCCAGTCGATTTCGAGGAAGCGCGTCGGCGCGACGTCCTCGCCATGGAAGATGGCGCCGAGGGGTGCCGTGGGTTCCCCGTCCTCGCTCAGCGCACGCAGGACCTGATCGCGTATGTCGCGCAGATCAGCGGCGCGTGCGCGGAAATAGTCCTGGTCTGACGCGTCGTAGCCGGCGATTTCGGCGTCGAGCGCCGCCCGCCATGCGACATCGGCGGCCTGACCGGAGCCGATCGAGGCGAAGGCCGGCGCGCTCAGCGCATCGTCCTGCAGCATGGCGATATGGAATTCCAGGATGCCGGCGGCATCGCCGTCGGCGGTTTCGATCATTGCGCTGAGCCGGCTTACCGCCTTGCCGATCGCGGTCTCCAGCGCCGCAATCTCCTCCGCCGCACTCGACTTGCTTGTGTAGGCGGCAGGCGGCCGGTCGAGATCGAACAGCGGCCCTTCGGCATAGCCGGCGGAAGCCGGGATACCCTCAATGCGCATCGTCCGCATTCCTTGCGGCCGGACGGACATGCAAGTCGGTCTCAAGCGGACCGGGCATGGTCCGCATCCTCGTCGAAATCGCGCTGCACCAGGTCGACCAGCGCGTCGACCGCCTCGCTCGCGCCGTCGCCCTTGGCCCGGATGTGCAGCAGCGTTCCCTTAGGCGCCTTGGCCGCCATCACCTTGACGATGCTCTTGGCGTCGAACCAGGGGCCGTTGGCGGCGACGGCAACCTCGACCTCGGCCGCGAACGATTTGGCGAGCTTGGTGAACTTCACCGAAGGGCGCGCGTGCAGACCCACGGTGTGGGTGATCAGGACGGTGGCTTCGGCGGATGCGGACATTCAGTCGGTTCCCGTTCATTCACGACGGCGACAATTCATGCGCCGTCGCCACCACTTCCTTGAGCGAGGCGCCGCCGGAAGCTTCCGTCGCCGCCATCACCGCGCCCTCGACGATCGGCGCGTTGCAGACCACGATCTTGTGCGAGCGCGGCTCGCCGATCATCTCGACCGCCATCTCCGAGTTAGTCTCCGCGCCGCCGAGATCGACGAGGATGGCGACGCCAGCCTCCGACCAGGCCTTTTCGATCGCGCCCATGATCGCCTCGACGCTGGTGCCGAGCCCGCCATGGCCGTTTCCGCCGCACCATGCAAGCGGCACTTCGTCACCCACCATCTGGCGCACCATGTCGGCCGTGCCTTCGGCGACCAGCGGCGAATGCGACACGATGACGATACCGACATTGCTCATTGGTGGTCCTCGACGGCTTCAGCGACTGCGCGCACCAGCAGCGCGGTCGAGCGCGCACCGGCGTCCATATGCCCGATTGAGCGGTCGCCCAGGAAGGACGCCCGCCCGCGCAACGCCTTCATCGGCACGGTGGCGTCCGCCGCCCTGTCGGCGACATCGGCGATCTCCTTGCCAGTCCTGCCTCGCGCCAGCGCCTCATACACCGGTTGCAGCACGTCGAGCATGGTTTTTTGTCCCGGCTGCGATTTGCCGCGCGCCGCGACCGCCTCGATGGCCTTGCCCAGCGCCACCGTCAGCCCGTCGCGGTCCGGCGCCACCGGCAATTCCTTGCCCAGAGCCATGAACAGCGTGCCGAACAAGGGGCCGGAGGCACCGCCAACCGTCATCACCAGCTTGGTGCCGACTGCCTTCAACGCGTCGGGCAGCGGCTTTGCCGCGAAAGCGTCCGCCTCGGCGCGCACGGCCTCAAAACCGCGCTTCATGTTGAGGCCATGGTCGCCGTCGCCGATCGCCTGGTCGAGCGCGGTTAGTTCTTCGGCATGCGCCGCGATCGTGTCCGCCGCCGCCGCGATAAAGCTGGAGAAATCGGATGCGGCCATTGCCTGTCCTTCAAGCCGGGGCGAACATGGCGGCAACGGCCGCGAACACTTCCGCTACAGCAAAGGCGCCGGGATCAGCGACGCCGTCAAGCTGCCGGCCGATATAGGCGGAACGCCCGGCCTTCGCCTTGCGCATCGCGGCAGTGGCCTCCGCGCCATGCCGCGCGGCCGTCGCGGCTGCTTCCAGCCCGCCCGTATCGAGCGCCTTGAGCGCCGGCTCCAGCGCATCGACCATGGTGCGGTCGCCGATCTTGGCGCCGCCGTAGAAGGTCATCCGGTCGAGGCCGGCGAGCAGCGCCTTGGGCAGAGTCGCGCCAAAACCCAAAGTCTGCGCCGCTGCGGTGAAGAAGATCGACAAAAGCACACCGCTCGAACCGCCCATCGCGGTCCCCAGCGTATCGCCGATTGCCGCCAGCGCTGCCGCCCGGTCGGCAAGCGGCAGCGTGTCGAGACGCTCGAGCACGCTGCGCGCGCCGGTCGCCACCGTCGACCCTGTATCGCCGTCGCCGGCCTTGGCGTCTAGCCCGTTCAAGGGCTCCTCCAGCGAGATCAGCTTCTCGCAAACGACGGTGATCAACCGCTCGGCGGCGGCGTCGCGACTCGCCGCCTTCGCGGTGGCGTGAACCGCCGGCTTGGCCGCCGCCACGACGAGCGGCTGGCGAACCGGCTTCGCCGGCAGCCAGGCATGCGGACCGACCGGCGCCAGCAGCGCCGCCTCGCCTTCGGCATCCAGCCTGATCAGCGACAGCGAGAAGCCGTTCATGTTGAGCGCGGTCATCAGATGGCCGGGACCGATCGTCAGCGTCACCGCCTTCGCCAGCGGCGAGGCGAGCACCGCATTGGCGATCAGCGACATTTCGAGCGGCGGCACCGATCCGAGATTGTTGATCAGGAGCGCGTAGCGGCTGCCCGGATCGAGCCGCGCGGCGAGGCGCTCGGCCATGATGGCGACGAGTGAGCTGGCGCTCTGCAAGGCGATGCGCTCGACGCCCGGCTCGCCATGGATGCCGAGGCCGAGCTCGCCGTCTTCGGCGCCGAAGCGGTCTTCATGCGCCTGTCCGGGGATCGAGCACGAGGAGAGCGAGATGCCGAGCGAAAAAATGTCCTTTGCCGCCGCCCGCGCTGCCGCTGCTACCGACACCAGGTCTCGGCCGGTTTCGGAAAGATGCCCGGCTATCTTGTGGACGAACAGCGTGCCGGCGACGCCGCGTGGCTGCGCGATGTCGGGCAGCGCGATGTCGTCGCCGACGATCACCATCTCGACCGCAAAGCCTTCGACGCGCGCCTTCTCGGCGGCGAGGCCGAAATTGAGCCGGTCGCCGGTGTAGTTCTTGACGATCAGCAGGCAGCCGGCCGGGCCGGTCGTGGCGCGGATCGCCGCCAGCACCGCCTCGACGCTCGGCGAGGCGAAGATCTCGCCGGAGACTGCCGCCGTCAGCATGCCGGCGCCGACGAAGCCGGCATGCGACGGCTCGTGCCCGGCGCCGCCGCCGGAAACCACGCTGACCTTGGTCTTGTCACAGTCGGCGCGCAGCACGACCTTGATTTCCGGATAGCCGTCGAGGCGCGCCAGCGTGCCGGAGCCCGCGGTGGCGAGAAAGCCGTCCAGCGCTTCGGTGACGATCGAGTCCTTGCGGTTGAAAAAGTGCTTCATGGATTTCGTCCAGTCCGTAATATCTGCGGTCGTCAATCGATGTGTGGCGAATGTTGCGATCGAGCCAGCTACGTCAGCCGCTGTCCGTCCGAACCGAAATAAAGCGGCATGCGATAGCGGATCGTCACGAGGTCTCCCCTCTCGAGCGGCGTGTCGGGATCGGTCAGCGTGACCAGTTTCTTCGGCCCGACCGTCACATGCAGATGGTTTTGGTCGCCGAGATGCTCGACCCAGTCGACGACTCCGTCGGCATGGCCGTTGGCGGCCTTCTCGATCGACAGGTGTTCGGTGCGCGCGCCTATCGTCCTGGTACCGGTTGGCGCGCCCCCATCCGGCAGCAGCCCTGCAGGCAGAAGGTTGATCGCCGGCTGGCCGAGGCGGGCGGCGACATGAAGGTTTGCCGGCTCCGAATAGATGGCGCGCGGCGTGCCGATCTGCACCAACTCTCCTTCCGAGAGGATGCCGATGCGGTCGGCCATGGTCATCGCCTCGATCTGGTCGTGCGTGACATAGAGCATGGTGGCGCCGAGTTCGGACTGGATGCGCTTCAACTCGAGCCTGAGATCCGCGCGCAGCTTGGCGTCGAGCGAAGACAGCGGCTCGTCCATCAGATAGATGGACGGCTTGCGCACCAGCGCCCGGCCGATGGCGACGCGCTGCATCTCGCCGCCGGAGAGCTTGGTCGAGCGGTTGTCGAGTTTGTGGTGGATGCGCACCAGCCTGGCCACCTCCTCGACGCGGCGTCGCACCGCGTCCTCGCTGAGCTTGCGGGCCGGCGAGCGCAGCGGGAAGGCGAGGTTGTCGAAGACCGAGAGGTGCGGATAGAGCGAATATTGCTGGAAGACGAAGGCCGTGTCGCGCTCGGCCGGCGACAGCACCGTGGCGTCGCGGCCGGCGATGTGGATCGTGCCGCTATCCGGCCGCTCCAGCCCGGCGACCAGCCTGAGCGTCGTCGTCTTGCCGGCGCCGGTCGGGCCGAGCAGCACGACGAACTCGCCGTCCTTGATCTGCAGGTCGAGATTGTCGACGGCGATGGTCTCGCCAAAACTCTTGCTCACGCCCTTGATGTGCACGTCAGCCATGGCGCGCCTCCGCTGCCTTGTCATACATGGCGGTCTTCACCGCGCGGCCCGAGCCCTTCTCGAACAGCGACAGCCGAGCGCTGCTGAGCGACAGGCCGACCGGCTCGCCCGGATTGAGCCGGATCTCGGCCGGCACCCGCGCCTTGATGATGCCGTCCGCCGTCTCCACCGCCACGATCTGCGTGGTACCGAGATATTCGGTGCCGTAGATGGCGCCGCGCAATTTCGAGGCGTCGTCAAAGCGGATGTGCTCGGGGCGGATGCCCAGCGCCATGTCGGCGGGTGCGATGTCCTCGCGCACCTCCGGCACGGTGACCTTGGCGCCCTGCACGAGTATCTCCTTCGCGCCCTTGGCAAGTCCGCCGCCGAACCTGAGGAAATTCATCGGCGGCGAGCCGATGAACTCGGCGACGTACATCGTCGCCGGGCGGTCGTAGATCTCGCGCGGGGTCCCGAACTGCTCGATGATGCCGTGGTTCATGACGGCGATCTTGTCGGCCATCGACATCGCTTCCATCTGGTCGTGCGTGACGTAGACAGTGGTGGCGTGGATGCGGCTGTGCAGCTCGCGCAGTTCATGCACCATCAGATCGCGGAACTCGGTATCGAGGGTGCCGAGCGGCTCGTCCATCAGGAAACATTTCGGCCGCCGCACGATGGCGCGCCCGAGCGCGACGCGCTGGCGGTCGCCGCCGGCAAGGCCGGAGACCGATTTGTTAAGCAAATGATCGATGCGAAGCAGCTTCGCCGTCTCCTCCACCCGCTGGCGGATCTCGGCCGACGGCATGCCTTGCGCCAAGAGCGGGAAGCCGATGTTCTTGCGCACATTCATGTGCGGATAGAGCGCGAACAGCTGGAAGACGAAGGCGATGTCGCGCTCCCGCGCCCGGCGCATGGTGACGTCCTCGCCGCCGAGCAGGATCTTGCCGCCGGTCGGCAACTCCAGCCCGGCGATCATGCGCAAGGTCGTGGTCTTGCCGCAGCCCGACGGCCCCAGCATGACGAAGAACTCGCCGTCCTCGACGACGAAGTTGGAATCCTGCACGGCGACGAAATCGCCGAAGGCTTTCCTAAGATGTTGGACGCGGATTTCGGCCATCGTCCTACTCCGGGAATTTCGAGACGATGATGAACATCAAGGTGCCTGCAAGCATGGTGACGAAGGAATAGGTGTAGAGCGACAGCGCGAAGGGCTGGAACAGCATCAGGAAGCCGATGGCGATGATCGCCGTGGCGATGTTCTCCAGCAGGCCGCGCCGTGCCCAGCGGGGCCATGAGGAGCGCTTGGAGACAACAGTGCGGCTCATGCGACACCCCCTTCCTTCTCCCCGTTCAAGGGGAGAGATGGTTGCCAGGTGGTTCCCCCACTCCGTCGCTGCTTCGCAGCGCCACCTCTCCCCCCTCCGGAGGGAGAGGAAGGGAGCCTCGCTGAATGAAGTTCGCGCCCTTCCTCTCCCCCGTCGATCGGGGGAGAGGTGTCGAGCGAAGCTCGACGGAGCGGGGGTCGACTTATTCCCACATCAATCATTTGCGCACCGCGCCGAAGGTGATGCCGCGCAGCAATTGCTTGCGGAGCAGGATGGTGAAGACCAGGATCGGCACCAGGAAGATCGTCGTGCCCGCGGCCACCGCCGGCCAGTCCTGGCCGCCTTCGCCGATGATGGTCGGGATGAAGGGCGGCGCGGTCTGGGCGGAGCCCGAGGTCAGCAGCGCCGCGAACGCGTACTCGTTCCAGGCGAAGATCAGGCAGAAGATGGCGGTCGCGGCGATGCCGGTCGTCGCCTGCGGCAGCACGGTGCGCCAGAAGGCCTGCAGGCGGGTATAGCCGTCGATCATCGCCGCTTCCTCGTATTCGCGCGGGATCTCGTCGATGAAGCCCTTGAGCAGCCACACCGCGAGCGAGACGTTGACCGCCGTGTAGAGCAGGATCATGCCGAGCGCGGTGTCGGAGAGGCCGAGCTCGCGGTACATCAGGTAGATCGGGATGGCGACCGCGATCGGCGGCATGAAGCGCGTCGACAGGATGAAGAACAGAAGGTCGTCGGCTAAAGGCACCTTGAAGCGCGAGAAGCCGTAGGCCGACAGCGTGCCAAGGAACACCGCGCAGAAGGTCGAGCCGAAGGCGATGATCAGCGAATTGACGAAGCGCGGCAGGAAGTTGGACGGGCCGGCGATCACCATGTTGCGCTTGCGCACCGTCTCGTCGCAGAAGCCGGTCGCCGGTCCGAGCGAGTTGATGTATTCCGGCGTCTGCCGGGTGCGCGTCGTGAACAGGTTGCAATAGCCCTCGATGCTCGGCTGGAACACGATCTTCGGCGGATAGGCGATCGAATCCGGCGGCGTCTTGAAGCTGGTGGCGAAGATCCACAGCAGCGGCACGATCGAGATCAGCGCATAGGCGACGATGATCGTGCCGGCGACCAGCTTCGAATTCGCCGAGGGCGCGACGACGGAATGGGCTGATGTCAGGCTCATCTCTGCTTCACCTTGTTGAGCGCCTTGACGTAGATGTTGGCGAGGCCAAACACGGCGACGAAAAGGATGATGGCGAAGGCCGAGGAATAGCCGGTGCGCCAGCTCTCGAAGGCCTGCCGCTTCAGTGTGATCGACGCGACCTCGGTGGTCGAGCCCGGCCCGCCGCCGGTCAGGAGATTGACCATGTCGAACATCTTGAAGTTCTCGATGCCGCGGAACAGCACCGCCAGCATGATGAAGGGCAGCGCCATCGGCAGCGTGATCGACCAGAACTGCCGCCAGTTGGAGGCGCGGTCGACCTCGGCCGCCTCGTAGATGTATTCGGGGATCGAGCGCAGCCCGGCGAGGCAGATCAGCATCACGTAGGGCGTCCACATCCAGGTGTCGACGATGATGATCGACCACGGCGCCAGCTCGACGTTCGACAGCATCTGCACATTCGTCGGCGGGATGCCGGTGACGAAGGAGATGACATAGGAGAACAGCCCGATCTGCGGCTCGTAGAGAAAGCGCCAGAAATTTCCGACCACGGCCGGCGACAGCATCATCGGCACCAGGATGATGGTCGTCCAGAAGGCATGGCCGCGGAACTTGCGGTCGATCAGCCAGGCCAGCGTGAAGCCGATCACTGTCTGCAAAAGGATGGTCCAGAAGACGAAATGCGCCGTCGTCTGCATCGCGATCCAGATGTCCTGGTCGGTGAGGATGCGCTTGTAATTGGCCAGGCCGAGGTTCTTCACCACCTCATTGGGGCGGTTGGCCCGGAAGTTGGTGAACGACAGATAGATCGCCCAGAACAGCGGGAAGATGTTGATGGCAAGCAGCAGGAGGATCGTCGGCGAGATGAACAGCCAGGCGAGGCCCTTGTCGCTGATGCCCCGGACCCGGCGGGCCAACGGCTCCGGCGTGGCCCGGGCAACGTTGTCCGCAGTCCGATTGAGCATGGTGAGTCCTGCTTCGGTCACTTGGATGTCTCGACGATGGAATTTATCTGAACTGCGTCCCGTGCCAAGGGCGGCACGGGACCACGAGCATGATGCCGAAAAGTGTGAAGCGGTTTTCGGACGACATCATGCTCACCCACTCTTTGGTCCGGAGCGGATGATTTCAGGTCTATTCGACCCGAAATCATCCGGCTCTGGGGTCAAGCTCGGGAGGAGCCTTACATCTTGCCGTCGTCCTGGAAGACCTGCGTCCAGTCTTTGACCAGTCCGTCGAGCGCGTCCTTGGCCGAACCCTGGCCGGCCACGACATAGTCATGGAAGCGCTTCTGCGAGGCCTGGAGCAGCGGGGCGTAGCTTGGCTCGGCCCAGAAGTCCTTCACGATGGCCATCGAGTCCAGGAAGGTCTGCGCATAGGGCTGGCTGGCCGGGAACTTGGGATCCTTGACCACGGCGTTCAGGCAGGAAAAGCCGCCCAGCGACCACCACTTGGCCTGTACGTCCTTGTTGGCGAACCACTTGATGTATTTCAGCGCCGATTCCTGCTTGTCGGAATAGGAGACCACGGAGATGCCCTGGCCGCCGAGCTGGGCGAACTGGTCGCCGTCCGGGCCCTTGGGGTTGGCGAAGTAGCCGATCTTGTCGCCGCCGACATTCTCGTCCTTCTGCAGGCCGGGCCAGGTGAAGGCGAAGTTCATGTGCATCGCCACCTGGCCGGATTTGAAGGCATCGACGCCTTCGCCCATGTAGCTGTTGGAGGCGCCGGGCGGGGTGCAGCAGTCATAGAGCGCCTTGTAGAACTCCAGCCCCTTCACCGATTTCTCGGAGTTGACGAAGCCTTCCATCTCGTAGGGCTTCTTCGGGTTCTCGTACTGGAAGCCGAAGCTGTAGAGCACATCCATGGCGCCCATGGTGATGCCTTCGGAACCGCGCTCGGTGTAGATCGAGGCGCCGTAGACGGTCTTGCCGTCGATCTCGCGCTTCTGGAAGAACTCGGCGATCTGCTTCAACTGGTCGAAGGTCGCCGGCGGGCCGAGATCCCAGCCGTATTTCTCCTTGAATTCCTTCTGCAGTTCCGGCTTGGAGAACCAGTCCTTGCGGTAGGTCCAGCCGACGACGTCGCCCATTGCCGGCAAGGCCCAGTAGTTCGGCGTGTTCTTCGGCCATTCCGAATAGCCGACCACGGTCGCCGGCACGAAGTCGTCCATGCTGATCTTCTCCTTGTCGAAGAAGTCGTTCAGCTTGACGTAGTGGCCGTTCTCGGCCGAGCCGCCGATCCACTGGCTGTCGCCGATGATCAGGTCGCAGAGCTTGCCGTGCGAGTTGAGTTCGTTGAGGAAGCGGTCGGCGTAATTGGTCCACGGCACGAACTCGAACTTCATGCCGATGCCGGTTTCCTTGGTGAAGTCCTTGGACAGTTCCACGAGTGCGTTGGCCGGGTCCCAGGCGGCCCAGCAAAGCGTCAGGTCTTCCGCATGCGCGACGTTCGAGACGGCGGTCGACGCAAGCATCGCCGAGGCCAGACCCAACGTCAGTTTCATGGTCGATTTCATGCCTTCCTCCCATTTGCGAAACACGTCCGGATGACGGTTTCAAGAGCCCTCAAACCCCTCTCCTCCGGGGCCTAAACATGGCCACGCTTCAGCGCCGGCGATGTTTAGTAATTTGTTTAGTAATGCTCGTTTTACTAAACAACGCAAGCGAATTCGTTGCTGCGTTGCAACATGGCGCGCCCGAGGCTTGAAATCGTTGGGAAATGGGTCGGCGGGCGGTGATCCCGACGTGCTGACGCTCACCGGTCTCGCCGTCGTCGGCGCATCCGGCCTGCTCACAATGGTGCGTGAGGAGGTGCGGCTGGGCACGGTGCGCTGGAACCCGTTTTCGCGCACCAGGCTTTGAGGCGCCGGCAGCGCGTTGTTGCGCGCCGGCCATGGGCGCTGATATGCGGGCGCGATGAGGACAAACCCTTTGCCGGAGCTTCCGGTCTCAGCCGTGCTGCCGGCGCTCGGGGAAGCGCTGGCGACAAAGAGCAACGCCGTGCTGGTGGCGCCGCCCGGCGCCGGCAAGACGACGCTGGTGCCGCTGGCGCTGCTCGACGCGCCGTGGCTCGGCGCCGGCAAGACCGTCCTGCTGGAGCCGCGCCGGCTCGCCGCCCGCGCCGCCGCCCGCCGCATGGCCGAGCTGCTCGGCGAGGAGCCCGGCGGAACTGTCGGCTACGCGATGCGCATGGAGAACCGCACCTCGGCGCGGACGAAAATCCTCGTCGTCACCGAAGGTGTTCTCGCGCGCATGATCCTCGACGACCCGGAACTGCCGGGCGTCTCGGCGGTCATCTTCGACGAATTCCACGAGCGTTCGCTGGACGGCGATTTCGGCCTGGCGCTGGCGCTCGACGTGCAGGGCGCGCTGCGACCGGACCTGCGATTGCTGGTCATGTCGGCGACGCTCGACGGCGCGCGCGTCGCGAGACTGTTGTCCGGCGCGCCGGTGATCGAGAGCGAGGGCCGCGCCTTCCCGGTCGACATCCGCTATCACGAGCGGGCGCCGGGCATTGCGATCGAGGATGCCATGGCCAGGGCGATTCGCTCGGCGCTTGCCGACGAGAGCGGCAGCCTGCTTGCCTTCCTGCCCGGCCAGCGCGAGATCGAACGCACCGCCGAGCGGCTGCGGGACCGCGTCGCTACCGACACCGACATCGTGCCGCTCTATGGCCAGCTCGACAACAAGACGCAGGACGCGGCGATCAGGCCGTCGCCGCCGGGCCGCCGCAAGGTGGTGCTGGCGACGTCGATAGCCGAAACCTCGATCACCATCGACGGCGTGCGCGTCATTATCGATTCCGGCCTGTCGCGGCTGCCGCGCTATGAGCCGGCCAGCGGCCTGACCAGACTGGAGACGGTGCGCGTCAGCCGGGCCTCGGCCGACCAGCGAGCCGGCCGCGCCGGGCGCACGCAAGCAGGCGTGGCCGTCCGGCTGTGGCGGGCCGAGCAGACGGCAGCGCTTCCCGCCTTCACCCCGCCTGAAATCCTCGAGGCCGATCTTTCCGGCCTGCTGCTCGACTGCGCAGCCTTCGGCGTCGCCGATCCCACGAGCCTGTCCTTCCTCGATCCGCCACCGGTTCCGGCGCTCAACGAAGCGAGGGCCTTGCTGGTCGCCCTGCATGCCATCGACGACGCCGGGCGTCTCACCGACGCCGGTGCCGCCATGCGCAGGCTCGCGCTGCCGGTGCGCCTTGCCCATATGGTCGCCGAAGCCGCCGCAACCGGCCATGCGCCGGCGGCGGCCACCCTTGCCGTGCTGCTCACCGAGCGCGGGCTCGGCGGCGACGGCGCCGATCTCGAACGCCGTCTGATGCGCTTTCGCACCGAGAAGTCGCCGCGTTCCGTCTCGGCCCGCCAGCTTGCCGAACGGCTGGCAAGGCAGGCCGGCGGAGGAAGGAGCAGCGAACCGGCTTCCGCCGGCGCGCTCCTCATCCATGCCTGGCCGGATCGGGTGGCGCGAGCGCGCGGCGAGCGCGGCCGCTTCGTGCTGGCCAACGGCTCGGGCGCCATGCTCGACGCCGCCGATCCGCTGGCCGGCGAAACCTGGCTGGTCGTCGCCGATTTGCAGGGCAAGGCGCAGAATGCCCGCATCACCGCCGCCGCTGCGGTCGACGAGGCCGACATCCGCGCCGCGTTAGCCGATAGTATCGAGACCCGCCGCGAGACGAGCTTCGACCGCGACCGGCGCGCCGTGCGCGTGCGCGAGACGGCCCGGCTCGGCGCTATCACGCTGGCCGAACGCATGCTGCCGGCGCCGTCCGGCGCCGAAGCGGATCGCGCGATCCTCGATGCCCTGCGCGAGCATGGCCTGTCGCTGCTCGACTGGGGCAAGGAGGCCGACACGCTGCGCCAGCGCCTCGGCTGGCTCAATCGCGGCCTCGGCGCGCCTTGGCCCGATGTGTCCGACGCCGCCCTTCTCGACCGTCTCGACGACTGGCTGCTGCCGTTTCTGACCGGCGTGGCGTCCTTTGCCGCGATCAATTCCGGCGCCCTGTCGGCGGGCCTCACGTCATTGGTGCCGCACGATCTGCAGCGCAAGGTCGACGCGCTGGCGCCGACCCATTTCGATGCGCCGTCGGGCAGCCACGTGCCGATCCGCTATGACGGCGAATGGCCGGTGCTGGCGGTGCGCGTGCAGGAACTGTTCGGCCTCGACAAGCACCCGGCGATTGCCAATGGAACCGTGCCGCTGACGCTCGAGCTGTTGTCGCCGGCGCACCGGCCGATCCAGACGACGCGCGACCTGCCCGGCTTCTGGCGCGGCTCCTGGGCCGATGTGCGCAGCGACATGCGCGGCCGCTACCCCCGCCATGTCTGGCCGGAGAACCCGCTCGCCGCCACCGCCACCAGCCGCGCCAAGCCTAGAGGCACCTAGCCTTTCTGCGTGGCCGGCGATAATCGTAAGCCGATGATCAACATCCTGCGCTCACCAGACTTCCAGCAAAGCCAGCGGCTGCGCCTCAACACGCTGATCCGGCTGCGCTGGCTGGCCATCGTCGGCCAGAGCCTGACGGTGCTTGTCGTCGCCTACGGGCTGAAATTCCCGTTGTCGGTCAGTATGTGCTTCGCGCTGATCGCCTGTTCGGCGTGGATGAACCTGTGGCTGACCTTCCGCTATCCGGCGGCGCATCGGCTCACCCCGCTCTCGGCCTTCGTCATCCTGACCTTCGACAGCTTGCAGCTTGCCGGCCTGCTCTACATGACCGGCGGTCTCACCAATCCGTTCTCGGTGCTGCTGTCCGTGCCCGTCGTCATCTCGGCGGCGTCGCTGCCGCTGCGCCTCACCGCGGTGCTGGGCGCGCTGGTCATGGTGACGGCCACGCTGCTGGTCTTCTTCCACCAGCCGCTGCCCTGGTATGACGGCGCGCCGCTGGAAATGCCCTTCATCTACGTCGCCGGCATGTGGATGGCGGTGTTTTCCTCGATCGCCTTCACCGCCATCTACGCCTTCCGCGTCGCCGAGGAGGCGCGCCTGCTCGCCAACGCGCTCGCCGCCACCGAGCTGGTGCTGCAGCGCGAGCAGCATCTGTCGGCGCTGGACGGGCTCGCCGCCGCCGCTGCGCACGAGCTCGGCACGCCGCTCGCCACCATCACGCTGGTCGCCAAGGAGATGGAGAAGGCGCTCGGCAAGGATCAGAAATTCGGCGAGGACGTGAAACTGCTGCGCTCGCAGAGCGAGCGCTGCCGCGAGATCCTGAAGCGGCTAACCAGCCTTTCGTCCGAAGGCGAAGCGCATCTGTCGCGCTTGCCGCTGACCTCGCTGGTCGAAGAGGTGACTGCGCCGCATCGCGATTTCGGCATCTCGATCAAGCTGCGGCCGGGCGAGCGCATCGGCCCCGAGCCGGTCGGGCGGCGCAACCCCGGCGTCATCTACGGCCTGGGCAACCTTGTCGAGAACGCCGTCGATTTCGCCCGCAAGACCGTCACCGTCAGCTGGAGCTGGGACGACGCCGACGTCGTCTTCTCGATAACCGACGATGGGCCGGGCTTCCCGCCGGAGATCATCGACCGCATCGGCGAGCCCTATATGTCGACGCGTCAGGGCACCGAGGCCGGCGGCGGCCTCGGCCTTGGCCTGTTCATCGCCAAGACCTTGCTGGAGCGCTCCGGCGCGACGCTTGATTTCCGCAATTCGAGCGGGCTGGGCGAGGGCGCGGTGGTGCAGATATCCTGGCCGCGCGGCGTCTTTCTCAACCCCGAATCGTCCTCCAGCATGTTCGATACCGCCTGAAACCCGGCTTTAACCTGCATCGTGGCCTCATCGGTGCCCGTTGCAGGCGCGAAAAATTGGACAATAGTGGCGCGGAACTGTATCTGCGTAAGCTTAAGTCAGCAGGAATTCTGGACACCATGAGTGGAGACGAAACGACTGGCGCAATGGTTGAGGGCGAGGACACCTCGCTGCTGATCGTCGACGACGACAAGCCGTTCCTGACCCGGCTTGCCCGCGCCATGGAAACCAGGGGCTTCGCGGTCGATACCGCCGACAGCGTCGAGGAGGCGGTGGCCAAGGCGCGCGCCCATCCGCCGGCCTACGCCGTGGTCGACATGCGGCTCGGCGACGGCAACGGCCTCGACGTCATCGCCGCCATCCGCGAGAAGCGCGACGACGCCCGCGCCGTCATCCTCACCGGCTACGGCAACATCGCCACCGCGGTGACCGCCGTGAAGCTTGGCGCCATCGACTATCTTTCCAAGCCGGCCGACGCCGACGACGTCTTCGCCGCGCTCACCCGCACCTCCGGCGAACGCGCCGCGCCGCCGGAAAATCCGATGTCGGCCGACCGCGTGCGCTGGGAGCACATCCAGCGCGTCTACGAAATGTGCGACCGCAACGTCTCGGAAACCGCGCGCCGGCTGAACATGCACCGCCGCACCCTGCAGCGGATCCTCGCCAAGCGCGCGCCACGGTGACTGGGAGTCCCGGACAGAGCCAGGGCAACAGCTCCGGAGTTTCCAACTTTTGGTGCAGGCTGCCAATTCTCGAAAGTTGGTGCCGCCCCTCACCTGCCTGCCGGCATCCTCTCCCCGTATAGTGACGGGGAGAGGGGCGCTCTCATCCCCGATTTCGCCAATCTTCGGCGTTGCAGAATGGGCGCCGAGGCTGCGGCCAGCCCCTTCTCCCCGTCTCTATACGGGGAGAAGTGCCCGGCAGGGCGATGAGGGGCAGCGCTGGCGTTCGGAAAGGGGATGGGGCTTTGAAGCCGAGCCCGTTTGCCGGATCGATGCTTGCCCGGTCCTTGAAGTTTGCGCATCATCGCGCGGTGGACGGTGCATGAGGGAGGGCGACGTGCAGGATTTGGAGCAGCGGCCGAAATCCATCCTGCGCGAATTCCTCGACGGCGAGGCGGCCGGCGGCATCATCCTGATGGTGGTGGCGGCGCTTGCCCTCATCGTCGCCAACTCGCCGCTCGCGGGAGCCTATTTCGCTCTGCTGCACGCCTATCTCGGACCGCTCAGCGTCTCGCACTGGATCAATGACGGGCTGATGGCGGTGTTCTTTCTGCTGGTCGGCCTGGAGATCAAGCGCGAGATGCTGGACGGCCAGCTCTCGACCTGGCCGCGCCGCGTGCTGCCTGGTATCGCGGCCGCCGGCGGCATGGTGGTTCCGGCGCTGGTCTATGTCTTGATCAACCGCGACAATCCGGCCGCGCTCTCCGGCTGGGCGATCCCGACAGCCACCGACATAGCCTTCGCGCTCGGCGTGCTCTCGTTGCTCGGCAACCGCGTGCCGGCCTCGCTGAAAATCTTCCTCACCGCGCTCGCCATCATCGACGATCTCGGCGCCGTCATCATCATCGCGCTGTTCTACACCAGCGGTCTTTCGCTCGCCTATCTCGGCGCCGCCTTCGCGGTCATCGCTGCGCTCGTCGCGCTCAACCGCATGCGGGTGATGAACCTGATCCCCTATCTCGTGCTCGGCGCCGTGCTCTGGGTGCTGGTGCTGAAATCGGGCGTGCACGCGACGCTCGCCGGCGTGGCGCTGGCGCTCACCGTCCCGCTCGAGCGCGCCGCCGGCATCGGCGACGATATCGAACATTCGCCGCTGCACAGGCTGGAGCACGGCCTGCACAGACTGGTGCCTTTCATCGTTATCCCGATCTTCGGCTTCGCCAATGCCGGCGTCTCGCTCGCTGGCCTCAGCATGGCCGCCCTCGTCGAGCCGCTGACCTTAGGCGTCGCCGCCGGCCTGGTGCTGGGCAAGCTGGTCGGCGTGTTCGGCTCCTCGGCGCTCGCCATCCGGCTTGGCCTCGCCGATTTGCCGGTTAATGCTGGCTGGCCGCACATGATCGGCATATCGCTGCTGTGCGGCATCGGCTTCACCATGAGCCTGTTCATCGGCCTGCTCGCCTTCGCCAGCGATGCCGCACTGCAAGACGCGGTCAAGGTCGGCATCCTCGCCGGCTCGCTGGTCGCCGCGCTGCTCGGCGCGGCAGTGCTGGTCATGGCGCCGGCGGCGGGTGTGGAGGAGGAAATCGAATAGCGCTTCGGGCTCCCGCCAACAGATGGGAAATTTCCAGCGTCGCGCTGCCCCTCATTGCCCTGCCGGGCATTTCTCCCCGTGAACGGGGAGAAAGAGGCTTGGGACCACGTCGGCGCTCAACTCCCGCCGCGCTGGTGATTGGCGAAATCTTGCGCGACGACGCCCCTTCTCCCCGTTCACGGGGAGAAGATGCCGGCAGGCAGATGAGGGGCGGCGCAAACGGTGGAAATTCATAACAAGCGTAAGCGGCCGCTACTCGCTCTCGCCGTCCAGCGCCGGCACCGAAACGCCGGCAAGCTCCGCCGCCAAAAGCCGCGCCGCGCCGGCGCGCGCGATCCGCAGCATCAGCGCCTTGCGCGTTGCCGCCGCCATCCGGTGCTCAGGTGCCTCGCGCAGGATCTCGGCGCCATAGCCGTCGGAGAGGATGAAACCGCATTCCTGCGGAAAGATCTCCGAGGGCACACCGGGATGGGTAGCGAAGAAGAAGCGGTCGGAATGCAGCCGGTAATCGGGCCATTTGCGGTCGACGCGGAAATCCTCGATCGAGGATTTGATCTCGATGATCCAGATATCGCCCTGGCGGGTCAGCGCAACGAGGTCGGCGCGCCGGCCGGTTGCGAGGGACAGTTCCGGCAGCACATGCGCGCCCATTGCGGCAAGCAGCCGCTGCACCCCGCGCCGCACCAGCATGGCGCGCTCCGACTGGCGACCGTCGATCAAGGGGTTAAGGGGAATCGGTGAGATGATGGGCATGGCCGGCACCATGCCAGATTTTGTTCACGGTTTGAACCCGTCTTAAAGGGGTGATTATCTGGTTGACAAACCCAATTGGAACTGCGATAACGATTCCAAGGAGTTATCGCTATGTCCGTTCTGTCCCGCCCCGAATTCCATGACGAAGCCAAGGCTTTCGAGCATGTCGAATCCATACTGTGGCCGAACGGTCCCGTTTGCCCCAAGTGCGGTAGCGTTGATCGCCACTACGCATTGAAGGGCGTTCGCACCAAGCCTTCCAAAAAGAACCCGAACGGCGTCGAGCGCCACGGCCTGTACAAGTGCAGCGCTTGCCGTTCGCAGTTCACCGTCCGCATGGGCACGATCTTCGAGGAAAGCCATTTGCCGCTCACCAAGTGGCTACAGGCTATCCACCTTATGTGCGCCTCCAAGAAGGGCATCAGCGCCCACCAGATGCACCGCATACTCGAATGCTCCTATGAGGCCGCTTGGTTCCTGTGCCATCGCATTCGCCTTGCTATGGCCTCTGGCGAGCTTGCTCCGATGGGCGGTGGCGGTAGCGCCGTCGAAGTTGACGAAACCTATATCGGCCGCTTGAAGGGCGCCCCGGTTAAGCAAGGCGGCGCGCACAAGAACACCGTCGTTACGCTTGTCGAGCGCGGCGGCAAGGCCCGTTCCTTCCATGTCGATACCGCCCGCATGGGCAACGTCATGCCTATCGTCCGCGCCAACATCGCCAAGGAAAGCGCGTTGATGACGGACGAGAGCGGCATCTATCGCCGCGCCAGCCAGGATTTCGCCTCGCATGAGTTCGTCACGCATTCCAAGGACGAATATGTTCGTGGCAACGTCCACACCAACACCGTCGAAGGCTTCTTCTCGATCTTCAAGCGCGGCATGAAGGGCGTCTATCAGCATTGCAGCGAACATCATCTGCACCGCTACCTTGCCGAATTCGATTTCCGCTATTCGAACCGCATCGCTCTTGGCGTCGATGACGGCACCCGCGCGTTCATCGCGTTGAACGGCGTGAAGGGTAAGCGCCTCACCTATCGCAGACCTGCTTGACGATAAGCGCAGGCATTACCGCAAGCCGGTGCAGCTAGAGCTTCCTCTCTGGCGCTATCGAAGGCGTTAACCGCGCAAACCTTGGTCGGGCAGGCTTCTGATATTTCAGAATCGACTTCTGTGAATTTAGTTCTGGCATTCTGGTTCTGACTGTTGACGCTGCGTTAGAGTCGCAGTATGCCGGTCAGAACCAGAAAAGGTTCATGTTATGTCTGATTCTATCCTTGCCGCCGCAGAAGCCGAAGAGGCAGACCTTTTGATGGTCTTGGAGACCAATCCTACCTTTCAGAGGCTGCTCACAGTGCGCCAGGTTATCGCGCTGCTTAACGGCTCTCGGAAAGAGGGCGAAGACAAGAGGCCTGTTCGCTTTCCTCCAAGGGTTCGCGAGCGCCTATCGAAGCGGGACGAAGTCGAACATGCCGTTTGGAGTCACTTGAAGGACACCGGCCGTCGAGCATCGTCCGGCGAACTGTTCGCGGTCATAAAGAGGGCTGGCATCATCATTGGAGGCGCCGTACCGTCGAAGGCGCTGGCATCGACACTTAGCACATCAGCCCGCTTCAATAACATTCGCGAGCTTGGCGGCTATGGCTTGGAGGAATGGGGCGACACTGCTGGGCCGTCCGTAGAAATGAAAAACGTGACCGATGACAAGTCGGTCACGTCTTCGCAAATCACCGGAGAACCTGCCAGTTCTCCTTTCGAGACCAAGGACCAGAATAACGGCTCTTGGTGAACCTTCCGCTTGACCGGCGGCCAGACCCGGGACTGGTAGATCCCGGGGGACTGGAGGCTCCAATGATCCTCCGTCTTGACCGAGGCGCGGCGGTATTTTGTCCGCGTCTCATAAGATAGAGGCCATGGGGCGGGGATTTGTCCCTGCCCCATGGTTTATCATGCGGCGGAATCGGAGTCTATATTCCTATGCCCAAGTCAACGGACAAATCGCAGATTGAGAAGTTTCGAGATGCCGCGCGGGAACTGAAAACCGATCAGTCCGAAGCTGTGTTCGAAGCCGATGTGCAGAAGATCGCAAAGGCTCCGAAGCTCAGCAATGAAGAGATAAAGGAATTGGCCCGCCGCCAGCGCGGCGGGAGCAAGCCTTAGGCGGCGAGAAGCCCAGCGTCGTGCAGGTAGACGTTATCGTTTGCTGCAATCTTGAGCGCGGCCTGATAGCAGCGAGCGCGTTCCTCGTCCTCGAATAGCTTGTCGCCGACGATTTCCGCTATGGCCTCGATTGCGGATACAAGGCTAACGAATTGTTTGTCGGATAGCCTGTAGGACGGAGCCAGAGACTTGGTCAGAATGAACTTGAAGCCTTTCAGCTTGAAGCCGACAACGAACTTCTGGGTGCGGTCGTGAATCAGGGTGAGGAATTCGTCAACGCGATCATAGATGACAAATCCGTCTTCCTGAACGTATTCGACGCAGTCCGAATCGTGAAAATAAACGGCTTTAGGCCGGTGCTCACGAGGGGCACCAGCCGCCATGATTGTCTCGGTCATATCAGCCTCACCAAAATCTTTGCCCGTAGCGCGTCTTGAATTTTGCCGGTAAGCGCGAATCACCCGTCTCAGCGAACACTGGCTCAATACGCGTTACCAAGCCGTTTATGCCGTCTGGCACGCCCTGTAAAGGGAAATACGGTCGCACCTGGACCGTCAGCACAGTATTCGACGGCACTTTCACCGGTCTTGCCAAGCATACCATGCTCGGGGAGTACTCGACCGATATAGTGGGCGCGAGCACGTAGACAAGTACCGAGGCGCCGTCGCTTTCGTCGTCATGTGGGCGCTGGAGGCCACCAAAGCATGCCACGGCGTCGTGCAGTGTGGTCACCGTTGGCGGTGGGTTCGCCGCCTCGACCTGCCCGATGTTATTTATCGGAGGAAGCTTTCCCAGAACGTGTGTCCATGCCTGATAGATCGGCGTTCGCCTATTCTGGGCCAACGTACCTGCCACCATCAGGGGCGATATTGCGATAGTGAGGGGGTCTTTCTTCTTATCTGGGTTAGGTGCAGTTGTCGTTTCAAAATTCAACCAGTCTGACACTTAAAATTCCTCCGCGCCGGGCAATCGGAGGAAAATAGTTACGATATGTTAAGAATCCAATAGCCGCGTAACGAAACCGACAAGTTTGCAGTGTTGCGGCCGGCCGGACCTGTTTTAAGACATGCGCCCTTAATGGAGGAACGCCGGTCATTCGGTGGACCGACAAGGCCGCCAGCCTCTATGTCGTTCGCACTCTTGGTTTGTCAACCAGATAATCGCCCTTAAAGGGGCGGTTATATATTTGACAGACCCAACCAGATATGCGATAACGAATCCAAGGAGTTATCGCTATGTCCGTTCTGTCCCGCCCCTATTTCCATGAGGAAGCTGCCGCTTTCGAGCATGTCGAGGGTGTGCTGTGGCCGCAGGGTCCGGTCTGCCATCATTGCGGCTCCATGGAAAAGCATTACGCCTTGAAGGGCGGTCGCACGAAGCCTTCCAAGAAGAACCCGCACGGCCTCGAAATCCACGGCCTCTACAAGTGCTCGGATTGCCGCAAGAAGTTCACGGTCCGCATGGGCACGATCTTCGAAGAGTCGAAGCTGCCGCTGCACATCTGGCTTCAGGCCCTGCACGCGATGTGCGCCAGCAAGAAGGGTGTTTCGGCCCATCAGCTGCACCGCGCTCTGGAAATCACCTACAAGACCGCGTGGTTCCTGTGCCATCGCATTAATAGCCATGGAATGCGAGCGGCCATTGTCGGGGGGTTGCTGGTTTGCGTCGGTACCGCACACGCAGGCGAGTTGGATTACCTCAGTGAGAAGATCGGCGGCTGCTTAGTCATTCCAGTCTCCATCGGGGATGCCCCATTCAAGGTGACATTCGAGGTCAAATCAGGTCCGGCTGACAAGGCGAAAGCCGTTACCGTGGTTGCTTATGAGCCTCATTCCGAGGCGATGGCGGAGGCCACTCCGTTGCTCGCTAAGGGCGTAAAGAGATGTTGGCCGCCGGGGATCAAAACCAATCCATTTCGGTTCACGTTTTCATGGGGCGACTAGCTGTTCGCACTCGTGGTTTGTCAACCAGATAATCGCTTAGGAAAGCCAGGTTCACGGAGCCGAAATATGCCCAAGCAGGTAGCGCTTAAGTCCCAAATCGAAAAGTTCCGCGAACTGGCGCGCGAGATTGAGACCGTCGATTCCGAAGAGCCGTTGAACGCCGCAATTAGGAAGGTGGGTAAGTCACCGCCGCCGCCAAAAAGACGACAAGGCGAAAAAGGCAACCGGGGAGAGCTAGGCGTTTCGGTAGACGTAAAGAATGGTTGGAGTGCCTAACGGCCCGTCCATTTGGCCCCACTCAAAGCTCACGCCAGCATCCCGGAATGCATCGGCTATCACCGCAGCGTTTTGTGGGTGGGCGTCCTGTGAGTCGATCACTAGTCTTAGCTTCGTCTGGTGGGGGTCCTCATCGATTGAGGTCTCCGAACGGTCAGTCCATCCTAGCCGTCGCAAGACATCCGCGAAATCTTCAGCATACTCGCGGCATTCATCGTTCCCGGCGGCAAACCGTACCGCCACATCGTTCGGGCGGAAGTTGCGGCTCTTAAGGGAGTCAGCCAAGGCGCTTTTCTGGGCTGACGAAAGCCGCCGTGGCTTTGCAAGACGCGCGGCGCGGGGCCACTGAAGATAGATGTTGACGGCCAACAGCCCAGCCAGGACGACCGCAATCGCTATCAGGGACAACTGAGCCCATGAGTGGCTCATAAGCCAAGCAGCCCATGCGTTCGGCCCGAAGCCAAGCAGAATGAGTACGGCAATGACCAGCCCGGCGAGTAACTTGCCGAGGAAGCTGCCGACCAAAGATCTGATGAATTCCCCCATGCGCTTTTCATATCAAAACGCCCCGGATTCGCCAATGGGTCTGTCAAATATATAATCATCGTTAGAGGGGCGATTGTATCTTTGACAAACCCCAAGCGCCCGGCAATAGCTTCCAATCTCGGGGGAAACGGGGTCGTCTTGCTTTTTCAATCGCTGGTAAACGGTTGGCGGCGGTTCTGGTCGCGCAAGCTCATCGCCCAGTACAACGTTAGGGCCCAATGGCTCATGATCTCGTTCAAAATCTACCAGTCAGATGATGGCGAACGGACGTGCCGTATGAGCGTACAGTCGGGCGAAGATTCGACCTTCTCCCCGATGCGGACAGACGACCTAGACCTCCTTATCGAAGCCGCTCAGGAAGCGAAAGCGCAGCTTCGCGCCTAATTCACCGGCCCTGTCCCGTTCCACCGGATGAATGACGCATCCTTCCCGGCGGATGCATGTCGAACCCAACAGGGACCCTTAAAGCAACGGCTGCGATGAATGCGAACTGATCGCGCCGGCAGCAGGGGTTGCGCCGGCCCACCCTAGACATTAGCCATCGTTAATGGTTGTGTCCGGTTGCATTCGCCGCTGGTGATTGCAACAGGTGGCAACCTAGCCCGCGTCTTCCCCTCTATGGAATGACGCGGGTTCGCCGCCTTGCCGCAGCGGGCGCGATCCTGTCGTGGCTGCGGCGATCAGTTCGCCGTCTTGCTGTGCTCGCCGTCCGCCGTCAACCCCGCCATGTCGTCCAGGATCGGGCAGTCCGGGCGGTGGTCGCCGTGGCAGGCGTGGACCAGCGTCTGCAAGGTGGCGCGCATCGATTGCAGCTCGCGCACCTTCTCCTCGATCGCCCTGACATGGGCGGCGGCGATCTCGCGCACGTCGTGGCTGGCGCGGTCGCGGTCCTTGTAGAGCGCCATCAGCTGGCGGCAGTCGTCGATGGAGAAGCCGAGATTGCGGGCGCGGCGCAGGAAGGCCAGCCGGTGGATGTCGTCGCCGGAATAGTCGCGATAGCCGTTCTCGGCCCGCGCCGGCCGGATCAGGCCGATCTCTTCGTAGTAGCGGATGGTCTTGGCCGGCAAGCCGGACCGCTCGGCGGCGTCTCCGACATTCATGGCGCTCTCCACAATCCGGACCCCAGTCGGAGGCCCCATTGATTTTGCTTCACAATCCTGTGAGCCCTGTTGCCGAAAAGACGCAGTTGTGCATCTACCGGCAGGTAAGGTCCTGCATATAGGCATCGCGCGCTTGGCAAGCAAAAGAAATGCCAGCATGAATGATTTCAGGAAAAGCGGCCGACTCGTGCCGCGATCAACGGGCTGGGCATCGGACCTATTCATGCGCTTGAAGTCTCTTGCAATCGTCGCTGCTTTGGCGATGTCGACCGCGATCAGTGGTTGCAGCACCATCGGCGCGCGACTGTTCACCAACGACTATGGCGCGGTCACCGATGCGGGTTATCAATTGCCGCGCATCCCCATCGAGAAGGTTCCGTCGCGCTTTCACCGGCAGGAAGTGGAGTACGACACCAGGGAAAAGCCGGGCACGATCATCGTCGATACCCAGAACAAGTTCCTCTACTTCGTCGAGGGTGACGGGCTGGCGATACGCTACGGCATCGGCGTCGGCCGTGAAGGCTTCGAGTGGCACGGCACAGCGCGCATCGCGCTGAAGCGCGAATGGCCGACCTGGACGCCGCCCTCGCAGATGATCAAGCGCCAGCCGGAACTCGCCAAATTCGCTGGCGGCATGGATCCGGGCCTGAAGAACCCGCTTGGCGCCCGCGCCATGTACCTGTTCAACAAGGGCGGCGACATGGGCTACCGCCTGCATGGCAGCCCGGAATGGAATTCGATCGGCAAGGCGATGTCGTCGGGCTGCATCCGGCTGATGAACCAGGACATCATCGACCTCTACAACCGCACCTCTGTCGGCGCCAAGGTCATCGTGATGTAGGGACCGCGATCCCCGTATTCGGGGGTCATGGTCCACCTGAAAAGTTGAGTACGCGGACCGTCTAGGCAACAAATGGACGTCCCAAAACAGAAAACCGGGCAATTCGGCCCGGTTTTTTGTTGCCTGCTGACGGAAGAGCTTTGCGCTTAAGCGACCTGCTCGACCTGCTGCACCTCGGGCACGAAGTGACGAAGCAGGTTCTGGATGCCATGCTTCAGCGTCGCCGTCGACGACGGGCAGCCGGCGCAGGCGCCCTTCATGTGCAGGAACACGGTGCCGTTCTCGAAACCGCGGAAGGTGATGTCGCCGCCGTCCTGGGCAACCGCCGGGCGCACCCTGGTGTCGAGCAGCTCCTTGATGGTGATGACCAGTTCCTCGTCGGCCTTGTCGTAGAATTCGCCGGTCTCGCTTGTCTCGGCCGCCGGGCCGGCCTTGGTCATGACCGGCGCGCCCGACATGAAATGCTCCATGATGGCGCCGAGGATCGCCGGCTTCAAATGCTGCCAGTCGGGACCGTCCTTGGTCACGGTGATGAAGTCATAGCCGAAGAAGACGCCGGTGACGCCTGGGATCTCGAACAGCCGGCCGGCCAGCGGCGAGGCGCTCGCCGCACTGTCGGCGTCGCGGAAATCGGCGGTGCCTTCGCGCAGCACTTCCTTGCCAGGCAAAAACTTCAGCGTTGCCGGGTTCGGCGTCGATTCGGTCTGGATGAACATGGCGGTCTCCATGCCCGTTTCGGGCGGATAGTTTGGAATGGTTCTAAATAGGCGCTATCGGCGGGACATTCAAGCGAAACGCGTCGCCGCAACGGCTGGCTGGCGGAATGTTTTTGCCAAGCCTCCGGTACGTAGGGCGAGGCGTGTCGAGATTCAGGTCAGGCCGGCCTCACCTGGATATCAGCACGCCTCAGGCGAGGCTGTCGATTTCCTCATCCGACAGATTCTGCGGCACCACGGTGACCGGGATGGGGAAGGCGGCGCCCCTGCCGGCCACGGCGCTGACCAGCGGCCCGGGGCCTTCCTTGCCGGCGCCTGCCGCCAGCACCAGGATGGCGATGTCCTGGTCTTCCTCGATCAGCTTGTGGATCTCTTCGGTCGGCTTGCCCTCGCGCACCACCAGTTCCGGCTCGATGCCGAGCTTCTGGCGCACCTTGTTGGCGTAGGTATCGAGCGCGGCGCGCGCCGTGGCGTTCGCCTCCTCGCGCATGATCTTCTCGACCCCCAGCCAGTGCTGGAAATCGTCCGGCTCGATGACATAGAGCAGCACCAGCACGCCGCTGGTGCTCTGCGCCCGCTTCGAGGCATAGGCGACGGCGCGCTCGCATTCCGGCGTGTCGTCGATGATCGCCAGGAACTTGCGGCGGTGGCCAACTTCGCGGCTGAGACGTTTGGAGACCATGTCTGTCTGCTCGGTATCAATTCGGCCGCAATCTGCCACCGCCAAAGACCGGCGGCAAGCCGCCGGCCTTCATGGCGGTAGCGATCGACGAGATTGGATCGATCAGTCCTGCAACAGGCCGATGATGTCGCGCACTGTCCGCATCGTCGATTCCGCCAGCGCGCCGGCGCGCTCGCCGCCGTCCTTCAGCACCGCGTCGACATAGGCGCGGTCGCCCTCGATGCGGCGCATCTCGCCGGCGATCGGCGCCAACTTCTCCACCGCGAGGTCGGCCAGCGCCGGCTTGAACACCGAGAACTGCTGGCCGCCGAACTCCTTCAGCACGTCGGCCTTCGAGATTTCGGCAAGCCCGGCATAGATGCCGACCAGGTTTTCCGCCTCGGGACGGCTGGCCAGCCCGTCGACCTCGCCCGGCAAGGCTTCGGGATCGGTCTTGGCCTTGCGGATCTTCTTCGAGATGGTGTCGGCATCGTCGGTCAGGTTGATGCGCGACAGGTCAGACGGGTCCGACTTCGACATCTTTTTGGAGCCGTCGCGCAGGCTCATGATGCGCGCCGCCGGCCCGCCGATCACCGGCTCGGTGATCGGGAAATAGCCGTTCACCGTCTCCTCGCCGACCTGCATGTCGACGCCGACGCCAAGGGCGGCGATGCGGTCGGAGAAGTCATTGTTGAATTTCTGGGCGATGTCGCGGGTCAGCTCGAGGTGCTGCTTCTGGTCCTCGCCCACCGGCACATGGGTGGCGCGGTAGAGCAGGATGTCGGCGGCCATCAGGCTCGGATAGGCGAGAAGGCCGAGCGAGGCGTTCTCGCGGTCCTTGCCGGCCTTGTCCTTGAACTGCGTCATCTTGTTCATCCAGCCGATGCGCGCCACGCAATTGAAGATCCAGGCAAGCTCGGCATGCTGCATCACCCGCGACTGGTTGAAGACGATGTGCTTCTTGGGGTCGATGCCGGAGGCGAGGAAGGCGGCGGTGATCGAGCGGGTCTGGTCGGCAAGGTCGTCATGGACGAGCTGCGCCGTCAGCGAATGCAGGTCGACGACGCAATAGATGCAGTCGGACTGGTCCTGCAGCGCGACGAATTTCTTGATGGCGCCGAGATAGTTGCCGAGATGCAGGTTGCCGGTCGGCTGGACGCCGGAAAAGACGAGTGGCTTGAAGGCTGACATTTTTTCCTCATTGGCTTGTGGAGGGCCGTTTCGCGCGCGGCGAAAGTCTTTCGACGGGCGCGCTTATGGACGAAGCCCGGCATCCGATCAAGAGGCACCCAACGTGCCGATTAACGGGCTATTGACATTGGCATGCGGTGGCTACATGTTTCAAGCTACACGAAAGAATGTAGTCATGACCATCAATATCAACAACAAGGAAGCCGACAGGCTAACCCGCGCCTTCGCCAAAGCTGAGGGCGTCGGCATCACCGAGGCCATCGTGATCGCCATGCGCGAAGCCCTCGAACGGCGGCGCAACCGCGAGACGCCGTTGGAGACGGCAGCCCGGCTGAGGGCCGAGTTTGGAATTGAGTTGGGCGAGCAGGCGCGCAGGCCGTTGCCCCGCTCGTTCTATGATGAACTGTCCGGCGAGGACTGATGTTCGTCGATGCAGCCGCTATCGTTGCGATGCTGAGCAATGAAGCTGAGGCCGAACGCTGCGCGCAAGCGGTCGTGGACGCCTCGGCTCCATTCACCTCCGCAATCGCTGTCTGGGAAGCCTCAATGGCCCTATCCCGGCCGGAAAAGCTGGCAATACCGGTTGCCAGAAGCGCTGAGATTGTGACCCGTTTTCTTGAAGAGCGCGCAATTGCCTTGCGCGAGCTGCCGCCGGCGCTGGACGCGGCATCGCTATCCATCGAGGCCGCGTCGCGGTTTCGCAACAACGCCATCCGACTGAACCTGGCGGACTGTTTCCACTACGCTTGCGCACGCCACTACGCCGTTCCGATGCTTTCCACGGCCGACGAATTCAGGCTCACGGATCTGGAGACTGTTCCGTAACCGGCGGCGCTGCCTTTGCCTCGCCGCGCTTCACATTCCTGCGGATCATGCCGAAATCGGCGCCGCCGGTCGCGAAGGCGGCGATGAAATAGAGCGCAGCACCCCCGGCGACCAGTGCAAGCACCGTCGTTGCTTTCACGACCAGCGGTGAGCCGGGTCCGATCTGCGTCGCAAAATGCCGCTCCGCGAAGTAAAGCGCGGTCGCCATGATCCCGGCGGACAGCACCAGCCTCGGAATGCGCTTCAACAGCGGGATGTCGCGGCCCCAATGGCCGCGCCGGATCAGCACGGCAAGCAGCATCAGTGCGTTGACCCAGCCGGCCACGGCCGACGCCACCGCGATGCCCGGCGCGCCCATCGACGGAAACAGCGACAGCGCGGTGGCGACATTCACGCCGACCGAGATGGCGGCGAACATCATCGGCGTGCGCGTGTCCTCGCGCGCGAAGTAGCCGGGGGTGAAGGCCTTGATCAGCACGAAGGCCGGCAGGCCGAGACCGAAGATCGCCAGGATCGAGGCCACGATCGGCGTCGAATGGTTGGCGGCGAAGGCGCCGCGCTCGTAGACCAGCCGCACGATCGGCTCCGACATCACCCACAACGCGGCCGCCGCCGGCAAGGTCATGAACAGCGTGAACTCGACCGAGCGGTTTTGCAGGTTGGCCGCCTCGATCAGGTTGCCCGACTTCAACGCCCGCGACAGTTCCGGCAACAGCACGATCGCCACCGCCACGCCGACGACGCCGAGCGGCAATTGGTAGATGCGGTCGGCATAGGCCAGAGAGGAAACGGCGCTGTCCTGCGCGGAGGCGATCGCCGTGCCGATCAGCTGGTTGATCTGGGTGATGCCGCCGGTGATCGCCGCCGGCAGCGCCAGGATCAGGAGCCGCTTGACGCTCGGCGTCATCTTCGGCCGGCGGAAGCCGATCGAGATGCCGGCATGGCGCACCGCCACCCAGACGATGGCGAGTTGCACCACCCCCGCCGCCAGCACGCCCCAGGACAGGCCGAAGCCGACGTCGTGCGCATCCAGCCCATTGTACCAGGCGTATCCGAGCACGCCGATCAGGATGATGTTGAGGAAGACCGGCGCCACCGCCGCGGCGAAATAGCGGCGCAGCGAATTCAGCATGCCGGCCATCATGGCGCCGAGCGACATGCAGATGAGATAGGGGAACATGATGGTCGCAAGCGTGACCGTCGTCTCGAACTTGCCCGGCGTGTCGGCAAAGCCCGGCGCCACCAGGTAGCGCACGATCAGCGGCATCGCGAACTCCATGGCGATGGTCAGCGCCAGCAGTGCCGTGAACAGCACGCCAAACACTTCCTCGGAGAAGCGCTTGGCGCCCTCGGTGCCGTGCGTCTCGATCTCCTTGGCGAACAGCGGCACGAAGGCGGCGTTGAAGGCGCCCTCGGCGAACAGCCGGCGGAAGGTGTTGGGGAACTGGAAGGCGGCGTTGAAGGCATCGGCGACCGGCCCGGTGCCCAGCGCCGCCGCCATCAGCATCTCGCGGCCGAAGCCGAGCGCGCGGCTCATCAGCGTGCCGGAGGCGACCGTGGCGAATTTCTTGACAAGGCTCATGCGCGGGGAGACTGCCTGTGCGATTGGGACAAAGTGATGGTCACTCGGCCGCCGCCCTGGCCTTGCCGCCGCGCTCCGGCGCGGTCCCGTCCAGGGTCTCGATCAGCCGCTTGTGGATGGTGGCCATGCGCGTCGGGCTGTCGATCTTCTGTCCCGTCAGGTCGGTGACATAGAAGGTATCGATGACCTTCTCGCCGAAGGTGGTGATGTGCGCCGATGCGATGTCGAGCGACAGATCGGACAGCGCCCCGGTGATCTCGGAGAGCAGGCCGGGCCGGTCGAGCCCCTCGATCTCGATCACCGAGAAGCGGTTCGACAGCGTGTTGCGGATCTCGGCGCGCGGCGGAATGCGGAACACCTTGGCGCCGCGCTTGGGCTTGGTGCGCTTCTCGATCATTTCCGGCAGCCAGGTCTTGCCCGACAGCACGTCCTCGATCAGCCGGCCGACCCGTTCGGCGCGCCGGCGCTCGTCCTCGTCGAGGTCGAATTCCCTCGAAATCAGGATCGTGTCCAGCGCCCGGCCGTCCGAGGTGGTGAAGATCTGCGCGTCGACGATGTTGCCGCCGGCGGCGGCACACGCGCCGGCGATGACCGACAGCAGGCGTGGATGGTCCTGCGCCAGGACGGTGATCTCGGTCACTGCCTCGAACTCGTGCGTCTTGACCATGGTGGCGAGCTTCTTGTCGGCGGCATCAGCCTCGCGGACGAACTCGGCATGGCGCAGCTGGTCGGCGAGGTCGACGGTCAGCAGGTAGTTCTCGTAGTGCTGGGCGACGTAGCGCTTGCGCTCCTTCGCCGGCCAGTTGGCCAGCGCCTCGGCCAGCCGCTCGCGCGCCGCGGAAGTGCGCTCGGCGCGCGACACTTCGGAGAAGCCGCCGGTCAAGAGCAGCTCGGTCTCGTAGTACAGCGTGCGCAGCAACTGCCCCTTCCAGCCGTTCCAGACGCCCGGCCCGACGCCCCTGATATCGCAGACGGTGAGGATCAACAGCAGCTTCAGCCGCTCGACCGACTGCACGATCGAGGCGAAATCCTCGATCGTCTTGCGGTCGTTGAGGTCGCGCGTCTGCGCCGTCATCGACATCACGAGATGGTTCTCGACCAGCCAGGCCACCGTCTCGGTGTCGGCGGCCGACAGCCCCATATGCGGGCAGATGCGCCGCGCGATGCGGGCGCCGGCTTCCGAATGATCCTCCGGCCGCCCCTTGGCGACGTCGTGCAGGAGCACGGCGACATAGAGCGCCTCGCGGCTCTTCTTCAGCCCCGGCATCAGCGAATGCGACAGCGGGTGCACCTTCTCGCCGTCGCCGCGCTCGATCTCGGCCAGCACGCCGATGCAGCGGATAAGGTGCTCGTCCACCGTATAGTGGTGGTACATCGAGAACTGCATCATGGCGACGATCTTGCCGAAGTCCGGGATCAGCTTGCTCAGCAGCCCCGCCTCGTTCATGCGCCTGAGATTGAGCTCGGCGTAGCGGTCCGAAGTCAATATGTCGAGGAACAGCCGGTTGGCCTCCTCGTCGCGCCTCAGCGCTTTGCCGACGAGGCCGAGCGAACGGGTGAGCAGCTTCAGCGCGTCGGGGTGGAATTCCAACCCATGCTTGTCGGCGAACCAGAACAGCCTGAGCAGATTGACCGGGTCGCGCTCGAACACCATGTCGTCGGCGACGTTGATGCGGTGATTGTCGACGATGAAATCGGACGTGCCGGCCAGCTTGCGCTTGCGACGCTGGAAGGTGAGGAAGATGCGGTTGAAACCAGGCACGTGCTTGGCCTGTTCTTCCTCGAGCGCGGCGCAGAAGATGCGGGTGAGGTCGCCGACATCCTTGGCGACGAGGAAGTAGTGCTTCATGAAGCGCTCGACCGCCGACAGGCCGGGATGGCTGGTGTAGCCGAGCCGCTCGGCGATCTCGCGCTGGATGTCGAAATGCAGCCGCTCCTCGGCCTTGCCGGTGAGGAAGTGCATGTGGCAGCGCACCGCCCAGAGAAAGTCCTCGGCCTTGAGGAATTCCCGGTATTCGGCCTCGGTGAAGACGGCCTTCTCGACCAGTTCCTCGCCGGTGCGCACCCGGTAGAAATATTTGCCGATCCAGAACAGCGTCTGCAGGTCGCGCAGCCCGCCCTTGCCGTCCTTGACGTTGGGTTCGACCAGATAGCGGCTTTCGCCGGCCTTGGCGTGGCGATCGTCGCGTTCGGCAAGCTTGGCCTGCACATATTCGGGGCCGGTGGTGCGCACCACCTCATGGTCGAAGCGCGTCAAAAGCTCGTCATAGAGCTTCTGTTCGCCCCACAGGAAGCGCGCCTCCAGGATCGAGGTGCGGATGGTGACGTCGGTGCGCGACAGCCTCAGGCACTCGTCGATGTTGCGCGTCGCATGGCCGACTTTCAGCCCGAGATCCCACAGCATGTAGAGCATGTATTCAACGATCTGCTCGCCCCAGGGCGTCTGCTTGTAGGGCAGCAGGAACAGAAGATCGATGTCGGAGCCAGGTGCCAGCGTGCCGCGGCCATAGCCGCCGACCGCCACCACCGCCATGCGCTCGGCCGCGGAGCGGTTCTTGACGCGATAGACGTGGGTCGCGGCGAAATCGTAGAGCGCCCGGATGATCTCGTCCATGAGATGCGACAGCCGGGCAGCGCAGGCGGTGCCGCCGCCATCCTCCCTCAGCATGGCTTCCGCGATCTTGCGGCCATCGGCCAGCCGAGCCTTGAGCAGCTGCAGAACGGCGCCGCGCGTCGCCTGACCGGAACCGTCGCCGGCATGGGCCGCGGTCAGCTTCGTCATGTCGCCGCGCAACATCACGCCGTCGATCAGCTCGTCGAGTTTCAGGGAGATTTTTGCCATGTGCTGAGGTCGGCCTCGCCTTTCGGGCGGCGTCTATAGCGCGTTTTCGCGGTGCTGGGTATGGGGCGGCCCCCTGTCACGACACCGCATGATCTGCCCTGCCTTTACCGTCCGACAATGCGCCTGGCGAGAAAAATTGCGGCCGACCCTTGACCTTCCAGTTACTGGAAGCCCTACCTCGGCCTCAGATCAAGGCATCAGAGGCATTCCAGATGGCCCATTCCGACCATGACCACCACGCCCATGCCGGCGGCTGCTGCTCCGCCAAGGCCGCCGCGCCTGTCGCGGAGGCGGTCGTTCGCGATCCGGTCTGCGGCATGACTGTCGATCCGGCCGCCGGCAAGCCGACGGCCGAGCACGGTGGCGACATCCGTCATTTCTGCAGCGAGGGCTGCCGCGCCAAATTCGTCGCCGAGCCGGAAAAATACCTGACCGCCACCGATCCGGTCTGCGGCATGAGCGTCGACCGCGCCAGCGCCAGGCATTTCGTCCGCCATGAGGGCCAGGGTTTCTATTTCTGCTCGGCCGGCTGCAAGGGCAAGTTCGAGGCCGCGCCGGGAAATTATCTCGGCGACCGGCCGGCACCACAGCCGATGCCGAAGGGCACGCAATACACCTGTCCGATGCATCCCGAGATCATCCGCGACAAGCCGGGCGCCTGCCCGATCTGCGGCATGGCGCTGGAGCCGATGGGCGTGCCGACCGGCGAGGAAGGGCCGAACCCCGAACTGGTCGATTTCACCCGGCGCTTCTGGGTCAGCGCGGTGCTGTCCCTGCCGCTGCTCGTCATCGCCATGGCGCCGATGCTCGGCCTGAGCTTCGACAGCCTCATCGACGACCTGACAAAGACATGGGCAGAGCTGGCGCTGGCGAGCCCGGTCGTGCTGTGGGCGGCCTTTCCCTTCTTCCATCGCGGCTGGGAGTCGATCCTCAACCGCAGTCCCAACATGTGGACGCTGATCTCGCTCGGCGTCGGCGCGGCCTATCTCTACAGCGTCGCGGCCACGCTGTTCCCGGACATCTTCCCGCACCAGTTCCGCGGCCATGGCGGCGCCGTGCCGGTCTATTTCGAGGCCGCCGCCGTCATCGTCGCGCTGGTCTTCCTCGGCCAGGTGCTGGAGCTCAGGGCCCGCGAGCGCACCGGCTCGGCCATCCGCGCCCTGCTCGACCTGGCGCCGAAGACGGCGCGGCTGATCAGCGCTGATGGCTCCGAAACCGACGTGCCGCTCGACACGGTCAAGGCCGGCGACCGGCTGCGCATCCGTCCCGGCGATGCCGTTCCGGTCGACGGTGTCGTGATCGAGGGACGCTCGGCCATCGACGAATCGATGATCACCGGCGAGCCGCTGCCGGTCGAGAAGACCGGGGGCGACGCCCTGACCGGCGGCACGCTCAACAAGAACGGCTCGCTGGTCATGCGCGCCGAGCGCATCGGCGCCGAGACGACGCTGTCGCGCATCGTCGAACTGGTCGCCAAGGCGCAGCGCTCGCGGGCGCCGATCCAGGGCCTGGCCGACCGCGTTTCGTTCTATTTCGTGCCGGCCGTCGTGCTGGTGGCGCTCGCCGCTTTCGCCGCCTGGGCGGTCCTCGGCCCGCAGCCCAGCCTGATCTTCGCCATCGTCTCGGCGGTGTCGGTGCTGATCATCGCCTGTCCCTGCGCGCTGGGGCTGGCGACGCCGATGTCGATCATGACCGCGACCGGGCGCGGCGCCCATGCCGGCGTGCTGATCAAGGAGGCGGCAGCGCTCGAGCGCTTCGCTTCGGTCGATACGCTGATCGTCGACAAGACCGGCACCTTGACCGAGGGCCGGCCAAAGCTCACCGACGTCTTCGCCGCCGACGGCATCGCGGAAAGCGAACTGCTGGCGCTGGCCGCCGCGCTTGAGAAGGGTTCGGAGCATCCGCTCGCCGAGGCGATCGTCGAGGGCGCGGTTGAACGCGGCGTGACAGTCGCCGCTGCCGGCGATTTCGAGGCGGTCACCGGCAAGGGTGTGTCCGGCACGGTGGCCGGCAGCAAGGTCGCGCTCGGCAATGCGGCGATGATGGCCGACCTCGGCATCGACACGGTCTCGATTTCAGCGCAGGCGGACGCGCTGCGGAGCGAGGGCAAGACGGCGATGTTCGTCGCCGTCGGCGGCAGGCTCGCTGGCCTCGTCGCCGTCGCCGACCCGGTCAAGCCGACGACAACGGCGGCGATCGGCGCGCTGCACGACAGCGGCTTGCGGATCATCATGGCGACTGGCGACAATGAGCGCACGGCGCGCGCCATCGCCGGCAAGCTTGGCATCGACGAGGTGCGCGCCGGCCTGCTGCCCGAGCAGAAGGGAGCGCTGGTCGAGGAACTGCGCGCCAAGGGCGCCGGCGTCGCCATGGCCGGCGACGGCGTCAACGACGCGCCGGCGCTGGCCGCCGCCGATGTCGGCATCGCTATGGGCACAGGCGCCGATGTCGCGGTCGAAAGCGCGGGGATCACGCTGGTCAAGGGCGACCTCAACGGTATCGTCAGGGCGCGCACGCTGGCCCGGGCGACGATCCGCAACATTCGCCAGAACCTGTTCTTCGCCTTCCTCTACAACGTGCTCGGCGTGCCGATAGCAGCAGGCGTGCTCTATCCGCTCACCGGCACGCTTTTGTCGCCGATGCTGGCCGCGGCGGCGATGAGCCTGTCCTCGGTCTCGGTCATCGGCAACGCGTTGCGACTCAGAACGTTGAAACTCTGAGCGAAGCCCCCAAATACGACAGTCCATCAACAGGAGATCATGGATGACCTTGGCCAAGAAGATTGTGCTGCTCTTGATGGCGGCGGGAATGCTGCTCGCCGTCTTCCTCGAAAGCGTTCCGGCGCAATCGCAGGAGATGAAGCACGACATGTCCGGCATGGCGATGGGCGCGGAGAGCCCGTCGACCGCCGGCTACAAGGCGGCGATGGACAAGATGCATGCCGACATGATGGCAAATGCCAATTCCGGCAATCCCGATGTCGACTTCGTCCGCGGCATGATCCCGCACCATCAGGGCGCTATCGACATGGCCAAGGTGGAATTGGCCAACGGCAAGGACCCGGAAATCCGCAAGATGGCCGAAGCGGTCATCAAGGCGCAGGAGGCAGAGATCAAGGAGATGCAGGCCTGGCTCGCCGCCCATCAGGCGGACTAGATTTAGCACGCCGGAAGTCCGGGCGGGGCTTGGGACTGGATTTCTTGCTACGCCTGTGATGCGATCCCGCCGTCAATGAGAGCCTGCCATGGCATCTACCATCAGAACCACCACGCTGCCCTCGGGCGAAGCCTTGCCTGTGCTCGGCCAGGGCACCTGGAAGATGGGCGAGGACAGCCGCCGCCGCGCCGACGAGGTGAAGGCCCTGCGGCTCGGGCTCGATCTCGGCATGACGCTGATCGACACCGCCGAAATGTATGCCAGCGGCGGCGCCGAGGAGGTGGTGGCGGAGGCGATTGCCGGGCGCCGCGACGAGACCTTCCTGGTCTCCAAGGTCCTGCCGTCCAACGCCTCGCGCGCCGGCGTGCAGCGGGCCTGCGAGAACAGCCTCAAGCGCCTCGCCACCGACCGCATCGACCTCTATCTGCTGCACTGGCCGGGCAGCGTCCCGCTGATCGAGACCGTCGAGGCCTTCGAGGCACTGAAGGCGGCCGGCAAGATCCGCCATTGGGGCGTCAGCAATTTCGACACCGATGAGATGGAGGAACTGGTCGGCCTGCGGGACGGCGGCAACGTCCAGACCAACCAGGTGCTCTACAATCTCTCGCGCCGCGGCCCCGAATTCGATCTCGCGCCCTGGAGCCGAGAGCGCGGCATTCCGCTGATGGCCTATTCGCCGGTCGAGCAGGGCGCGCTGGCGCGCAATGCCAGGCTGGAAGCCATCGCCGCCCGCCACAACGTGACGGCCGCGCAGATCGCGCTTGCCTGGGTGATGGCGCAGGAAGGCGTCATCGCCATCCCAAAGGCAAGCAAGCCCGAGCACGTCCGCCAGAACGCCGCCGCACTCGACATCAGGCTGACGCCGGAGGATCTCGCCGAGCTCGACCGCGCCTTCCCGCCGCCGACGCGCAAGCGCGGGCTGGAGATGATCTGACCGAAATCTGCATTCGCAATCGTGGTAAAGAGAGCAAGCGTTGGAACGAATCTCAGCCGGGCCGCATCACACGACGTACAAGATCGGGGGCATTAGCGTCACGTCGTTGCGCGACGGCTATGTCGACATGCCGATCCGCCGACTGCGCCATCCGGGAGACGAGCCCTTTGGCGACGATCTCCCGTTGCAGGTGCCGCTCTTCGACGGCGCGCTCAGATTGTCGGTCAATGCCTTTGCGATCGACGACGGCCAAGACGTCATGCTGATCGACACGGGGTCCTCGAACGCCTGGCACCCGACGATGGGGCTTCTTCCGCAGGCGCTGAGCGAGGCGAGGATCGCCATTGACCGAGTTCGGACGGTCGCTTTCACCCACACCCATCTCGATCATATCCACGGGATCGTCCGTCCGGATGGCCGGGACAGTTTCCCGCAACTCACCCGCCTGCTCGTGCCTCGAGCCGAGCTCGACATGTTCCGGTCGGTAGCGAGGTTGAGCGGCTTCCATGATCGAGCAGAACCTTTGGACCCCGGGCAGCGCCTGAGCGCGAATGTCGAGGCGGTCGCGGCGCCAGGCCACGAAATTGGTCACTCATGTTTTCGTGTCACGAGCGACGGCGGAACATTGTTGGTTTGGGGCGACCTCGTGCATGTGCCGTCGCTTCAGTTCGATCGGCCGGAGGTCGCATGGGAATTCGACGCCGACCAGGCGCAGGCGCGGGCGAGCCGGCTGCATATCTTTGCCCTTGCCGCCGACAATGCCTGGTGCGTGGCGGGAGCGCATCTCGATTCACCGGGCGTCGGTCGGATTTTTCGAACCGAGACAGCCTTCCGCTTCGAGCCTTTGTAGGGGTTCCGGCTAGATCTTGGCCGGAGGCTCAAGCCGCATGCGCACTCGCCGCAATGCCCTTGAAAATATATCGAGGTCGTTGGCGGCGCGGGCAAGCGTGAGCGCACCCTGGATGACGGCGACTGCTTCCTCGGCCAGCTCGCTGGCCTCGCCCGGTCGATACCCGGATCGCGTCAGCGCTTCGGCGAGACGCGCGACCCAGCGGCCGAAATAGTCCCTTATTTGGCCGGAAAACAGGTCGCGCGAATCATCCAGCGCGAAGGCGCCGATGAGGCAAACCCGGCGCCCCGAGCGGAAGTAGCTGTCCGTCGCCTCGAACATGTGCTCGATCCCGGCCCGCGGATCGGCGTTGTCGCGCAAAGGCGCAAAGACATTGTCCTCGAACCAGCCGTCGATATGGGCAATGACGGCTCTCGCCATCTCCTCCTTGCCGCCGGGAAAGAAGTGATAGAGGCTGCCCTTGCCCAATCCCGTCGCCGCGCCGATCAGCGCCAGGCTCGCCCCTTCATAGCCGTGCTCGCGAAAGACCTCGCCGATGATGGAGAGCAGATCGGCGCGCTCGGGCGCGATCCTGCGCATAGGCGCCTTACAAGCCAAGTTCGGTCAGGCCCGGATGATCGTCGGGCCGGCGGCCGAGCGGCCAGTGATATTTGCGCTCGGCCTCGGTGATTGGCAGGTCATTGATGCTGGCGACGCGCCGGCGCATCAGCCCGGCCGCGTCGAACTCCCAATTCTCATTGCCGTAGGAGCGGAACCAGTGGCCGCTGTCGTCGCGCCATTCATAGGCAAAGCGCACCGCAATTCGGTTCTCGTTCCAGGTCCAGACCTCCTTGATCAGCCTATAGTCGAGTTCGCGCGCCCATTTGCGGGTGAGGAAACCGACGATCTCGCTGCGGCCTGAAACAAACTCGGCGCGATTGCGCCAGGTACTGTCCTCAGTATAGGCGAGCGAGACCCGTTCGGGGTCGCGGCTGTTCCAGGCGTCTTCGGCCATGCGCGCCTTCTGTGCGGCGGTTTCGGCGGTAAAGGGCGGCAGCGGCGGACGGCTCATGGCGGTGTTCCATTGGGCAATTTCGATGAGAGATTGTACCGACCGGTACAATGACGTCAAGTCGAATAGCGTGCTATGGCTTTGTCGCCTCTCGTCGAGGGTTTTTGCACGCCGACTCGGATGAGGACCAAATTTGCCTGCCTGCCTGACTGTCTGTCTGGAGCGCTGTTGTGCTGAAACAAGTTATCAGGTCGATCTTCAAAAGATACGGATACAATTTTATAAAAACAGAAAATCTATACGACATAAGAAATACGAATTATGCCTCGATAAGTATCGTAAATGAAAACAGTGATAGCGAGGATCACATCCTTTTCATGTATCTGGCGGATGAGGTCGCGAGAACGCACATCCTCTCGGAAAAGAACGTAAGAGCGCTCATGTCTTCTTGTGAAGATATATTAAATCACCAAGGCGGGCGGCCGTCAAAAATCTCTTTGAGCGTAGACTTCTCGCGCTAACTGCCGATCAATCCTTTCAGCCGGTATAGCGCTTCCAACGCCTCGCGCGGCGTCATCTCGTCGGGGTTGATGTCGCCGAGCGCGGCGCCGAGCGCGTCGTTCTTCACCGGCTTCGGCGCCTCCCGCTTCACCGCCACCGAAAACAGCGGCAGGTCGTCGACCAGCCGGTTGGCCTTGCCCGAAACCTCGCCTTCCTCAAGCTGGTGCAGCACCTCCTTGGCGCGGGCGACCACGGCTTCCGGCAGGCCGGCGAGCCGCGCCACCTGCACGCCGTAGGAACGGTCCGCCGCGCCCTTGCCGACCTCGTGCAGGAACACCACCTCGCCTTCCCATTCCTTGACCCGCATGGTGACATTGGAGAGGCGCGGGAGCTTGCCGGCCAGCGCCGTCATCTCGTGGAAATGGGTGGCGAATATCGCCCGGCAGCGGTTCTTCTCGTGCAGATACTCGACTGCCGCCCAGGCGATCGACAGGCCGTCGAAGGTCGCCGTGCCGCGGCCGATCTCGTCGAGGATGACCAGCGCCCGCTCGCCCGCCTGGTTGAGGATCGCCGCCGTCTCGACCATCTCGACCATGAAGGTCGAGCGGCCGCGCGCCAGGTCGTCGGAGGCGCCGACGCGCGAGAACAGCCGGTCGACGACGCCGATGTGGGCGCGCTCGGCCGGCACGAAGGAGCCGGTCTGGGCAAGGATGGCGATCAGCGCGTTCTGCCGCAGGAAGGTCGACTTGCCGCCCATGTTGGGACCGGTCAGCAGCCAAATGGCGCCGGCCTTGGCGCCGCCTTCCGGCGAAAGGTCGCAGTCGTTGGCGACGAACGGGCCTTCGCCCGATCGCCGCAGCGCCTGCTCGACCACCGGATGCCGGCCGCCTTCGATCTCGAAGGCGAGGCTGGAATCGACTTCCGGCCGGCACCAGGCCTCGCTTTCCGAAAGCAGCGCAAGGGCGGCCGACACGTCGAGCGCGGCAAGCGCCTCGGCGCCGGCGCGGATGCTGTCGGCTTCGCCGACAACCTCGGCCGTCAGCCGGTCGAAGGCGGCGAGCTCGATGCTCAGCGCCCGGTCGGCGGCGTTGGCGATCTTCGATTCCAGCTCGGCCAGCTCCGTCGTGGTGAAGCGCATGGCGTTGGCCATGGTCTGGCGGTGGATGAAGCGCCCCTTGGCCTCGTCGCTGCCGGTCATCGCTGCATGGTGATTGGCGGTGACCTCGATGTAGTAGCCGAGCACGTTGTTGTGCCGGATTTTCAGCGAGCGGATGCCGGTCTCCTCGATCAGCGAGCGCTCCAGCCCGGCGATCACTTTGCGCGACTCGTCACGCAGCGCCCGCATCTCGTCGAGCTCGGCATTGTAACTCGACCGCACGAAGCCGCCGTCGCGCTTCAACAGCGGCAATTCCTCGTCCAGCGCCTGGCTGAGATGGTCGCGCAGATCGCGCGGCAAGGCCTTGATCGAGGCCAGCGCCGCCGCAAGTTCCCGCGGCAGGGTGGTCGCCGCAAACAGATGCACGATTGCGTCGGCCGCCTCGAAGCCGGCGCGCAACGCGCCGAGATCGCGCGGACCACCGCGATTGAGCGCCAGCCTGGACAGCGCGCGCGGCATGTCGGCGACGCTCTTCAGGCTCGTCCGCGCCGCCTGGCAGAGCCGCGTTTCGGCGCGGAAGAACGACACCGAATCGAGCCTGGCGCCGATCGCCGCCGGATCGGTCAGCGGCGCCATCAGCCGGTCGGCCAAGAGCCTCGCGCCGCCGCCGGTCACCGTGCGGTCGATCGCCTTGAACAGCGAGCCGTCGCGGCTGCCCGAAAGCGTGCGTAAGAGCTCCAGATTGGCGCGCGTCGCCGGGTCGATGAACAGCGTCGAGCCGCTCTCCTCGCGCTCCGGTCGCGACAGCGGCGGCCGCTCGGCCTTCTGCGTCTTCTCGACATAGGCAATAGTGCCTGAGATGGCCGACAGCTCGGCGCGCGAAAACGTCCCGAAACTGTCCGGCGTCGCCACCGCGAAGAAGCGTGCGATGCGTCCCGCGGCCGAGGCCGAATCGAACAGCGACGGCGGCTGCGGGCTGGCGACGCGGCCGATGACGTCGAACAGCGGCTTCAGCTCGGGGTCGTAAAACACCGGCTCGGCGACGATCAGCTCGCGCGGGTCGACGCGGAAGATGTCGGCGAGCAGCCGGTCGGCGGTGGTCTCGGCGACGCGGAAGACCCCAGTCGAGATCTCGATCCAGGCCAGCGCGAAGGCATGATCGTTGCTGCCTCCCTTCACCCGCCCCAGCGCCATCAGGAAGCTCGATTCCGACGGCGCCAGCAATTTGTCCTCGGTGATGGTGCCGGGCGTCACCAGCCGCACCACGTCGCGCCGCACCACCGATTTCGAGCCGCGCTTTTTGGCCTCCGCCGGGTCCTCGGTCTGCTCGCAGACGGCGACGCGGAAGCCTTGCGCGATCAGCTTCTGCAGATAGTCATCCGCCGCATGCACCGGCACGCCGCACATCGGAATGTCGTGGCCCTGGTGTTTGCCGCGCCGGGTCAGCACGATGCCGAGCGCGCGGCTTGCCTTCTCGGCATCGTCGAAGAACAGCTCGTAGAAATCGCCCATGCGGTAGAACAGGAGCGAATCCGGGTTCGCCGCCTTGATCTCGATATACTGCTCCATCATCGGCGTGACGCCGCCCACTGCGGGCGCCGGCGCCATCGTGTCCGGGGCGTCGTTGTCGGTCGGCATGTGCATGTTCATTGGGGCACGCTAGCAGATGTGGTTGCCGGGTTTAATGCCGGCCGCTCGAAAAGCAGGGGAAGACCGCGTCGCTCCGGCCAGCGGCGGCCAAGGCGTGCCGGCATTGCAACGCGCCGGTGGCCGGCATAATCATCCACGGAGCTCGGGGGCGGGGTCGATGGACAGGTTCGGTCAGGAATCATTCGAGGAGATGGTCGGGTCGGCCGGCACGCCGCTCGAACGCCTGCAGCGGCGCGCCGGCGACAGGCTGGGCCGTCTCCGTCACTCGGTGCAAAAGCGACTGCCTTTCCTGCTTCCCGACCGCGGCCCGCTGTCCGGCCTCGGCGGCGGCATGAAGGTCGCGATCCATGTGCTCAGCCATGATCCGCTGCTGATCTACATGCCGATCGGCGGCGAGCGCCCGCTCAGCTCGATAGCGGCGATCGGCCGGCACCTCGCCTCGCGCCGCGCCGCATTCCTGCTGATGCCGAGCTGGACACTCGAACGGCCGCACGTGATCGCCAGGCTCGGCCAGGACATCGCCTGGTATCGCGAGCGCTTCCCGCTCCACGAGCTGATTTTTCTCTGCAACAACGAGGCGGAGCGCCGCCTCGTTGCCGCGGTCGGGGGCACGGCGATTTTCTCCAACCACAATCTGATGGTCTCGGAGGACATCTTCCGGCCGCTGCCGGATGTCCCGGTCGAATTCGATGCCGTCTACAACGGCCGCATCTCGAACACCAAGCGCCACTATCTCGGCTTCGACATCGAAAGGCTGGTCCATATTGCCATCTCGATCGGAGAACTGCCGCCGGCCGGCGACCGCGCCTTCATCCGGCGCCTGCAGGCGCAGTCGCCGCTGCACCGGATCGCCAATCCGATCGTCGATGGCCGGACCGGCCGGCTGACGCCGCAACAAGTCAATCGCGTCTACGCCCAGGCCGCGGTCGGGCTCTGCCTGTCGGCCGTCGAGGGGGCGATGTGCTCGAGCATGGAATATCTCATGGCCGGGCTGCCGGTGGTGAGCACGCCGAGCGTCGGCGGCCGCGATGTCTATTTCGATCCGGACTATTGCATCATCGCCGAGCCCGAACCGGCGGCGATCAGGCGCGCCGTCGAAACCTTGCGCGAACGCGCCATACCGCGCGACGAGATCCGCAGCCGCACCATGGCCAAGGTGTGGCCGCAGCGGCGGGAGCTGATGGAATTCCTGTCGGCGTTGCGCGAGCGCATGGGAAGCGCCGAGCCAACGCTTTCGCAATGGCCCTTTCCCGGAACCGGGTCGTTGCGGCGCTACGGAACGGTACGCCAGCATGCGCGCGAGATCGCGGCATCCGCGGCGGCTGCGGGACGTTCCTGAGCGGCTTCGTGGGCGTAGGGCGAGCTTTGCCGAGCTTGCCGGTTTACAGCGGCGGCCTCTGGCCTTAATCCGGAAGCTCAATAACATGGCGCCCATCTCAAGGGCGCCGCACCGGTGAGGAAATCAAGAGATCATGGCCAGGAAAACCGAAAACAGCGGTCCGTCCGTCAGCGCGCAGGAGGCGCTGGAATTCCACGCCATGGGCCGCCCCGGCAAGCTGGAGATCGTCGCCACCAAGCCGATGGCGACGCAGCGCGATCTCAGCCTCGCCTATTCGCCGGGCGTCGCCGTTCCGGTTCGCGCCATCGCCGAGGATCCGAGCCGCGCCTTCGACTACACGACGCGCGGCAACATGGTCGCCGTCATCTCCAACGGCACCGCCATTCTCGGCCTCGGCAATCTCGGCGCGCTCGCCTCCAAGCCGGTGATGGAAGGCAAGTCGGTGCTGTTCAAGCGCTTCGCCGACGTCGATTCCATCGACCTCGAGGTCGACACCGAGGACGCCGACGAGTTGATCAACTGCGTGCGCTTCCTCGGCCCCTCCTTCGGCGGCATCAATCTGGAAGACATCAAGGCGCCGGAATGCTTCATCATCGAGCAACGGTTGCGGGAATTGATGGACATCCCCGTCTTCCACGACGACCAGCACGGCACCGCGATCATCTCCGCGGCCGGCCTGATCAACGCGCTGGAGATAACCGGCCGCGACATGAAGACCACCAAGATGGTCTGCAACGGCGCCGGCGCGGCCGGCATCGCCTGTATCGAGCTGATGAAGGCGATGGGTTTTTCGCCGGAAAACATCATCCTGTGCGACACCAAGGGCGTGGTCTTCCAGGGCCGCACCGAGGGCATGAACCAGTGGAAGTCGGCGCATGCCGTCAAGACCGAGGCGCGATCGCTGGCCGAGGCGCTGGACGGCGCCGACGTCTTCCTCGGCCTCTCCGCCAAGGGCGCGCTGACCACCGCCATGGTGCAGTCGATGGCCAAGAACCCGATCATCTTCGCCATGGCCAATCCCGATCCCGAGATCACGCCCGAGGAAGTGGCCGAAATCCGCACCGACGCCATCATGGCCACGGGCCGTTCGGACTATCCGAACCAGGTCAACAACGTGCTCGGCTTCCCTTACATCTTCCGCGGCGCGCTGGATGTCCGGGCCACCACCATCAATGACGAGATGAAGATCGCCGCCGCCCGCGCGCTGGCCGAGCTGGCGCGCAAGGACGTGCCCGACGACGTCGCCGCCGCCTATCAGGGCAACCGCCCGAAATTCGGCCCCAACTACATCATCCCGGTGCCGTTCGACCCGCGCCTGATCGCGGCGATCCCGCTGGCTGTCGCCAAGGCCGCGATGGAGTCCGGTGTCGCCCGCAAGCCGATCCTCGATCTCGGCCGCTACGCGCAGGAGCTTTCCGCCCGCCGCGATCCGATCGCCTCCACGCTGCAGCGCATCTACGACCGCGTGCGCCGCCAGCCCAAGCGCATCGTCTTCGCCGAGGGCGAGGAGGAGCAGGTGATGCGCGCCGCCGTCTCCTATGTGAACCAGAACCTCGGCACCGCGATCCTGCTCGGTCGCGACGACGTCATCAAGGAAAACGCCAAGCACGCCGGCATCGAGCTCAACAAGCAGGGCATCGAGATCATCAATGCCAGGCTGTCGCGCCGCAACGGCATCTACACCGACTATCTCTATGAGCGCATGCAGCGGAAGGGTTTCCTGTTCCGCGACTGCCAGCGCCTGATCAACAACGACCGCAACCATTTCGCCGCCTGCATGGTGGCGCTGGGCGATGCCGACGGCATCGTCACCGGCGTCACCCGCAACTATTCGACCGCGCTCGACGACATCCGCCGCGTCATCGACGCCAAGCCCGGCCACCGCGTCATCGGCGTCTCGATCGTACTCGCCAGGGGCCGCACCGTCGTCGTCGCCGACACCGCCGTGCACGACATGCCGAACGCCGAGCAGATCGCCGACATCGCCGAGGAGGCGGCCGGCTTCGCCCGCCGCATGGGCTACGAGCCGAGACTTGCCATGCTCGCCTATTCGACCTTCGGCCATCCGCAGGGCGAGCGCTCCGAGCGCGTGCAGGAGGCCGTGCGCATCCTCGACAAGCGCCGCGTCGATTTCGAGTATGATGGCGAGATGGCGGCCGACGTGGCGCTCAACGCCCGCGCCATGGCGCAGTACCCGTTCATCCGGCTGACCGGCCCGGCCAACGTGCTGATCATGCCGGCGTTCCACTCGGCCTCGATCTCGACCAAGATGCTGCAGGAGCTCGGCGGTTCGACCGTCATCGGCCCGCTGCTGGTCGGCCTCAACAAGCCGGTGCAGATCGTCTCGCTGAATGCCAAGGATTCAGACATCGTCAACATGGCGGCGATCGCGGCTTACACGGCGGGCAACTGAGAAGCGGTGCACTAAGGGCGCATCGCCATAACAGATTGATAATACTCACCTGATATAGAAGGCCTCTTGCCGACTTGCCGTAACGGCATCTACGGCGCGCTCAGACCGCTAACTCGGGGGTGCGGCCATGAAGCATGACGGGGTTTCTGCATCCGCGGTCGGCCAGGGGGGCCACCACGACGAGCGGCTGGACGCGCTGCTCAGCATCACCGGTCGCATGGACGGCTATCTCTACCGCTGCCGCAACGACCAGTCCTACACGATGCTCTATATCAGCGACGGCATTTTCACCGTCAGCGGCTACCGGCCGAGCGATTTCATCCACAATGCGGTGCGCGACTACGTCTCGGCCATCCATCCTGACGATCTCGCCGCTGTCTACGCCGCCGTCGACAACGCGCTCGAGGCGCGCTGCAACTGGAACGTCGACTACCGCATCGTACCCAGGGTCGGCGAGCCCCTCTGGGTCCGCGAGATCGGCGGCGGTGTCTGGGACGAGGCCGGCGAGCTCGAATTCCTCGAGGGTTTCGTCGTTGACATCAGCGACCGCAAGGTCGTCGAGGACCTCAACGCCCAGCTTCTGCTCGACCTCAAGGCCGCCAACGAGGAACTGTCGGTGCAAAAGCGCGAGATCGAGCTGGCCAAGCAGCAGAGCGACCATTCGGCCAACCACGATCTCCTGACGGACCTGCCCAACCGGCGCGCCTTTCACAACGAGCTCAAATCGGTGATCGGCCGCTGCGCCGCAACCGGCGATGCGGCGGGCCTGCTGTTCATCGACCTCGATCGCTTCAAGGAGGTCAACGACACGCTTGGCCACGAGGCCGGCGATGCGCTCTTGCAGCGCGTGTCGGACAAGCTGCGCACGATCCTGCGCAGCGCCGACTTCGTCGCGCGGCTCGGCGGCGACGAGTTCGCCTTCCTGTTCTCAGGCAAGCCGGATCTGGCCAGGGAGAAGGCGGTGCGCGTAGCGGAGCGCGTGCTGGAGCGGCTGCGCATCAAGGTTCCGGCCCCGAACGGCGACATACAGGTCGGCTGCACCGTCGGTGTCGCCATCTATCCGACGGAAGCCGCCGATCCCGACGCGCTGGTCGCGCTCGCCGACCGGCTGATGTATGTCGGCAAGAAGGAAGGCCGTGGCCGGCTGGTCACTTCCGACCAATTGGCGCTGGAGCAGTCCGGGGCCAGCGGCGGCCAGTCGTCGCGCCGCCAGCGTCGCATCGCCTAGCCCCGACGGGCGGGCATCCATCGAGCAGGACCGACCGGCCGAAAACCTTCCCCCCGCAAGGCGAGGGGAAGGCAAGGCATTTGAAGGCGTTGCGAAAATCCTACTCCCAGTCGCGGCAGGCGAGATAGGCGTGCTTCCAGAAGCGCCAGCCGGTCACCTTCCACTTCCAGAATTCATAGCCGCAGCCGCCGTGGTCGGAGGCCACGATGGTCACTCCGCCCCAGCCCCAGGCGCCGTGCTTGTGGTGGCCGTGATGGTGGCCGCCATGGTCGGGCTTGCAGCCGAAGAGCTCGCACGGCAGCTTCTTGTGCTTGTAGAGGTCGGGCGGACCCGACTTGCAGCCATTGGGCACGCAGTCGATCTTGGCGTGGATGCGCGGCTGCACCCTGTCGACCAGCGACGGCAGCCTGCTCGCCGCCTTGAAGCCGCCGGGGCTGGGTGCGGGGCGGCCATGCACGTTTACCCCGCCGCCCTGCGTCACCGCATGCGCGATGCCGTGCTTGACCTTGAAATCTCCGGCATGGGCGCCGCTCGTGAGCGCGCCGCCACCGACGATCGCCGCCAGCACGATGACGGCGCCGGCGAGGTTGGACGTATTTGTCTTGGTGAACATCTCATCGTTCCTTGGATTTGTTTGTTTGGTTGGCTCAGGCGAGGCGACTGGCCGGCTTGATGCCGAGCGCGACGACGTTGAAGATCTCGTCGCGGCCAACACCGATGTCGCGGAGCAGGCGGTCGTCGAAGCCGCCGACATGGCGCAGGCTGCGGCGAACGGCTTCATCCCGCGCCGCGTCGCTGACGGAGCGCGTGATGGTGCGGCGCAGAATGCCGGACATCCATCCGGCCGGCGTCGCGGCTAGGGGCAGGGTGTCTTTCATGCTATGCAGGGTCATTGGTCTTCTCCGGTTTGGCGCGATCTCCGTGATCGCTATGGGCCGGATATCGGCGACGGCCGGGAAGCCGGCGTTCGCGAAGCGTGAAATCTTCGGGAAATCATCGCGAAAAGGAGCTGTGGCGGGTGGGGGAAAGCGTCCCGGCGCATGATAGGGCGAGCCCGACGACCGATCGCGGGCCGTTCGAACTGTGCCTGCTGGGCGGGTTTTCGCTGCGCGACGCGGCCGGGCAGCCTGTCGAACTGCCGACACGCAAATGCGAATTGCTGCTGGCCTATCTGGCCATGCCCGCCGGACGGCTGCATGGCCGCGACAAGCTCGCGGCGCTGTTCTGGAGCGATCGCGACGAGGAGCAGGCGCGCGGTAGCCTGAGGAAGGCGCTGTCGTCGCTGCGCGCCGCGCTAGGGCCGCGGGCGCTCGGCGGAGACCGCGATGCCGTCACCCTCGATCCGGCCGCGCTTGCCGTCGACGCCGACCGGCTCGCCAGCCTTGCCAGCAACCCGGCCGGGATAGACGAAGGCGCTGCTCCGGTCTGGCGCTACGGTGAATTCCTCGAAAGCCGTCCGTCGGCCAGCGCCGAGTTCTCCGACTGGCTGACCTTCGAACGCACCCGCTGCCGCAATCTGGCGCAGACCGTTCTCGAAGGCATGGCGCTCCGGCTGGCCGATGCCGGCGACCTTTCGCAGGCACAGTCCGTCGGCCAGCGCCTGCTCGCCATCGACAATCTGCGCGAGGAAAGCCACCGGCTGCTGATGCGCCTCTACGCCAGGGCAGGCGAACGCTCGCGTGCCTTGGCCCAGTTCCGGGGTTGCCGCGAACTGCTCAAGCGCGAACTCGGCGTCGAGCCGTCGCAGGAAACAGTGCGGCTGTCGCGCCAGATCGCGTCCGATGCTGCCTCGGCGGGGGATGCGGCCATCCGTCCGCCGGACGGCCCTGTTTCACCAATGGGGCAAGAGGCTGCCCCAGCCCCAAGCTGGCCGACCGAGCGGCCGCGCGGCCTGTCGATCGCCGTCCTGCCCTTTGCCGGCAAGAATGACGGCGAGCAGGATTTCCTCGCCAACGGCATCTCGCAGGACATCATCACGGAATTGTCGCGGCAGCGCGATTTCCTGGTCATCGCGCCGCAGTCGACCGTCGGCTATGCCAGCGGCGCCGGCGAGGCCGGCATCGCCGCGCGCGACCTCGACGTCAGATACATCCTTGCCGGCAGCGTGCGGCGCGGCGGCGACCAGCTTCGCGTTGCCGTGCAGCTGATCGATGCGTCCGGCGACCGCTGCGTCTGGGCGGAGCGCTATGACCGGCCGGCGCAGGACGTCTTCGACCTGCAGGACGAGGTGGTGAGGCGCATCATCGCCAACATCGACGCCGAGGTGCGGGCGGCGGAGCGCGAAAGCGCGGCGCGCAAGCGGCCGGAAAATCTCGATGCCTGGGAACTGTTCCATCGCGGCATGTGGCATGCCTACCGGTTCACCAGGGACGATCATCAGCTGGCGCAGGGGCATTTTGAGCGTGCCCTCGAGCTGGAGCCGGGGTTCAGCCTGCCCAATGCCGGCCTCGCCTATGTCTGCCTGTCGGCGGTGACCTGGCACTTCACTACCGATGTCGGGCAGACGCTCGGCGCCGGCATAGCGCAGGCCGAGAAGGCGCTGGCGCTAGATGCCGGCGACGCCTTCAGCCATGTCGTGCTCGGACGCCTGCTGACCTTCATCGGCGATCGGCCGCGCGCCGCCCACCATCTTTCGATGGCGATCGATCTTAGCCCGAGTTTCGCGCAGGCCTATTTCGGCATGGCGCAATTGCATTTCTGGTCGGGCAGGCCGCGCGAGGCGCTGCATCATATCGGCCAGGCGGTGCGGCTGAACCCCAGGGATCCGCTCGGCTCGATGTTCATGACGCTGCAGTCGTTCTGCCACTATTGCCTGGACGATTTCGCCGCCGCCGAGGCTGCCGCCCGGCGTGCCACCGCGCTTAATGCGCGCGAGACCTGGTCGAGGCTGGGGCTGGCCGCCGCCCTTGTCGCGCTCGGCCGCGCGGAGGAAGCCAGGGCCGTCATCGCCGAGGCAAGGCGCATGGACCAGGGGCTGACGGTCGCCTCGTTCGACGCGGTCGTCGGCCAGGTGCCGGACGATCTGCGCCAGCGGGTCTATTCAGCGCTAAGGCAGGCCGGCTTGAGTTGAAACGAAAAGGCCCGCAGCGACATGCTGCGGGCCTTTCTTTCGAGACTGTAGGACTGATCAGAACGAGCGCTGGAAGCGGAGGATGCCGCCGACGCTGTTTTCCTTGTCGGCTTTGGTCCAGTTGGTGACGGTGTCCTCGCCGACATGCAGATAGTCGACTTCGGCCGTGATCTTGAAGCCCTTGACGATTTCATAGGCAACGTTGGCCGCGACGCCGAAGTTCTTGCCTTCGTCATAGGAGAGCTGGGCGTTGAACGAGGTCTTCTCGTTGATGGTATAGGTGCCGCCGCCCCAGATTGCCCAGTTGCCGCTCCACTGCTTGTAGAAGCCGCGACCGTGCGCGTCGATGACGTTTCCGGCGTCGTCGTTGAGATTGTCGTCGGTGCCGTAGCCGCCCATGATGAACAGCGACAGGTTGTCCATCGGCTTGACGTCGAGACGGACCTTGCCGGCGACTTCTTCATAGTTGCTGTCATAGGCGACGACGCCGGTGATGGCGCCCCAGCCCTGCGTGTACTTCACGCCGCCGACGACATGCGGAACGTAGCTGTCGATCGTCCCGACGACGCCAGAGCCCTCTTCGAGAGAGACCACGGCCGAGAAGCCGTTGCCGGCGTCGAAGTAGTACTGGACGACGTTGGTGTCGAAATCGCCGTACGGAACCAGGGTATCCTGGATGACGGCGCCCGCGTAGCCGATGAACGAATCGAAGGCAGATTCGTCCTTACCGACGCGCAGACCCCCGAGCTGGATCCAGGCGAACTTCACCGAGACGCCTTTGTCGACGGCGGGATTGCCGGAGGCGAGGGTGCCATAGCCGTTGCTGTTGCCGAAGTTGAAGCGCATTTCGGTGTAGGTCTTCAAGGTGCCGAGTTCGGTTTCCTGGCCGGTCCAGGTCTTGAAGGTGAAGCGGGCATTCTTCTTCCAGGTGTCCTGCTGGTCACCGTCCTGGTGGTCGAAGGACTTCGCGCCGTCGAACGAGCCGACGTCGCCCATGCCGACGTCGTAACGGACATAGCCGCCGATGCGAAGGCAGGTTTCGGTGCCGGGGATATAGAAGTAGCCCGAGCCGTACACGTCGCAGATCTTGACGTATTCGGCCGGTTCCGGCTCGGCGACGACAACGGCGTCGGCGGCGCGCGCACCGGAAACTGCGATCAGGGCCGCAGCTGAGCCGAGAAGAAGGCTCTTGATGTTCATTTTCTGATCTCCAGACAAAAGTTAAACGGGTTTGATATCTTTGCTGAAGGGCAAGCGTTGCCGCCCCGTCCCCACTGTTGAAAATGACGCGCATCGCGCCGTCCTTTTCGTCCCCGACATGGCCCAAGCGGGAGCGCTATTCAACAGAGATCATGTCTGAAAAAGGGCTTTTGGATTCTTCGAAAAGTATTGTTGCGCAAATACCACGAATATCTCACCGAACTTGGCACAAACGGAACAAACAGTACAAACGCAACACTGAGATAGATTTGCACAACCTAGAGTAAGCGTAAATATGACTATCTGATGAAAGGAATTTAGTCGATTAACGAACGAGGCATCAAGAATTGGCCAACCGTTTGATTTGAAGGCCGAAAATCAGACTGAAGCGCCGCTGAGACTGTCTGCCGATGTAAACTCGCGTGCGGCCTGCACCACCTCGCGCACCATGTCGTGCTTGAGCATTTCAATGGGAGTGCGACCACCGAGATCGGGCGAAGGGCGGGTCAGCCAGAACCAGGCCAGCCTTGGATTGGCAATTAGCGAAAGCACCTCGCTGATCCCCGGCGCCGGCCTGCCGTCGACGAACTGGGCGAGCGGGAAGACATGCTTGCGGCCACCCTTGCGCAAGGCAATGACCTCGTTTCGCCGTTGCCAGCGATGCAGGGTCGAGCGCGGTATGCGGAAATTCTCTTCCAGATAGGTCGACCCTGCGACCTCGCCGGCCCAATCCTCGATCAGCGCCGATTGGAGATCGTTGGTTCGCTCGCGCGGGTCGGGGGAAGCGGGTTTCCGGCTGTCGCCTGCCGATGCCAAAGCAGCGATGTCATCCGAGGTATTCGCCATGTCGCGCTGTGCGGCCGTTACTGCATGGACCAACTCCGAGGCCAAGGCGCTCCATTCGCCCTTGAAAGAGCCAATCGCGAGCCGCTGTGCCTGCGGAAGGAAAGGCAGGCTTGCGGCAACATTGCCGGCGAAGGCGCTGGTTGAACCCAGGGTCTGTGCGTCAAGAACGACCCCATGCTGGATTAGTGCCTGTTGCACCGCCTCGGCCACGAGGCCCGCCAGGGCATCCTGCGATATCGCATCCGTCGGATTTTGAAATCTGGTCATGTATCTGTCTTGCAGGCCACGCGCGCTCCTCCCCAGCTGCGGCCGATTGAAATGGCTACAGCAGGAAGCGAAAATGGCAGCAACGACAAACACAGCGACCCGACAGGTTGCTGTCTTGCATTTCTTGCACCCCAACTGGACATCCCGAAATGTCAGTCACGGGACGCCTCAGTCTGCGTGTAGGTGTGCTCTATGACAGGCGTGCGACAAATCGCGTTCTTCCTTCTCCCCTGTTGGAGAAGGTGGTTCGGCGCGCAGCGTCGAGACGGTTGAGGGGTGTTCCAGCTTGGCGCCAGCATCCACCTCACCCGGATTGCCAGCCGATTTGTGAAGGATAAATCGGGGCAATCCGACTTCTTCCACAAGGGGAGAGCTAAGAGACCTACAGCAACCCCGCCAGCTGGGCCGCGCTGCGCAAATTCTGCCGCGGCCGCGGCCCGATCTGCTGGATCACCAGCCCGGCCGCCAGCGAGCCGAGGTTGCCGCAATCCTTCAGGCTGCGTCCAGCAGTGTAACCGTAGAGGAAACCGGCGGCATAGAGGTCGCCGGCGCCGGTGGTGTCGACCAGTTCGCGGATCGTCGTTGCCTCGATGGTGACGGTCTCGTCGCCGCGCACGATGACCGAGCCCTTTTCCGAGCGGGTGACGGCTGCGATCTTGCAATCCTTGCGGATCGCCGCCAGCGCGTCCTCGAAAGACGAGGTCTGGTAGAGCGATTTGATCTCGTGGCTGTTGGCGAAGACGATGTCGACGGTGCCCGAGCGCATCAGGTCGAGGAACTCGTCGCGGTAGCGGTCGACGCAGAACGAGTCCGACAGCGTCATCGACACTTCGCGTCCGGCTTCATGCGCCAGTTTCGCCGTCTGCCGGATCGCTTCCTTGGCGCGCGGCGGATCCCACAGATAGCCCTCGAAATAGGTAACCTTGGCGCCGGAGGCCTTGTCGGCCTCGACATCCTCGGGACCGAGCTCGACGCAGGCGCCGAGATAGGTGTTCATCGAGCGCTCGCCGTCCGGCGTGACGAAGATCATCGAGCGCGCCGTTGGCGGCTGGCCCTGGAGTGGCTTGGTGTCGAAGGCGACGCCCTGGGCCTGGATGTCGTGGGTGTAGATTTCGCCGAGCGGGTCGTTCGAGACCTTGCCGAAGAAGGCGGCGCGGCCGCCGAAGCTGGCGATGCCCGCCGCCGTGTTGCCGGCGCTGCCGCCGGAGGCCTCGATCGCCGGGCCCATGCGGCTGTAGAGCAATTCGGCGCGCCTGGTGTCGATCAGGTTCATCGCGCCCTTGATGATGCCGTTGGTCTCGAGGAAGGCGTCGTCGCACTGGGCGATGATATCGACAATGGCATTGCCGATGCAAAGCACGTCATAGTCCGGCATCAATCTCTCCGCCTGGGAACCTGCCGGCTTTCTGCCATGCCGGCCGGGCGCGGGTCTAGCGAGTTGCCGCCCTTTTGCCTACCCCGAAAATCGGCATCGGGTTCCGCCATTCCGGCCAATGGCCGCGCTTATTCGCCGGCTGCTGCAGCCATCGCATCAAACTGGACCATATCGGCCGTGACGATGGCGGCTATGGTTGCATCGGGATCGAAACATTTCCGCCTGGCCGTCGGCTAGAAGCGATCCGATCGAAGTTTCTGAAAAGTGCGAACCGGCAATGCCCGCAAAGACCGACATGACCACCGAACTGGCCCTTCTTGGCGTGCTGGCCGTGCTGTGGGGCGCGTCCTATAGCTTCATCAAGGTCGGCGTCGAGACGATCCCGCCGGTCACCTTCATCGCCGCACGCACCCTGATCGCCGGCGCCATCCTGCTCGCCATCATCCGCTGGCGCGGCCTCGCCATGCCGAGAGACGCCGCAACCTGGCGACGCTTCGCCTTCCAGGCCTGCCTGAACAGCGTCGTGCCCTTCACCCTGATCGCCGCCGCCGAGCGCTCCATCGATGCCGGCCTCGCCACCATCCTCAACGCCACATCGCCGATCTTCACTTTCCTTCTGACCGCGCTGATCACTCGCCACGAGTCGGTTACGCTGCGCAAGCTGGTCGGCGTCGGCGCCGGCATTGCCGGCATCTGCCTGATCGTCGGCACGGAGGCGCTCGGCGGCCTCGGCCATCAGCTATGGGCGCAGCTTGCCGTCATCGCCGCCACCGTCAGCTATGCGGGCGCCGCCATTTTCGGGCGCAACTTCAGGGGGCTCGACCCGATGCTGCCGGCCGCTGGCTCGATGATCTGCGGCGCCGCGATTTTGATCCCGCTGAGCCTTGTTTTCGACCGGCCGTGGACGCTCTCGCCATCGACGGCATCGATCCTTGCGCTGATTGGACTTTCGGTCTTTTCGACCGCGCTCGCCTTCTCGATCTTCTTCCGCCTCATCCACACGCTGGGCTCGGTCGGCACCACGTCGCAGGCCTATCTGCGCGTGCCGATCGGCGTCGGCATCGGCGCGCTCTTCCTGGGCGAGAGCCTCGGTCCGACGGCTTGGCTCGGCATGGGTTTCGTGGTCGTCGGCGTCGCGGCGATGACCATCCCCGCGCGGCAGAGGAAGCTTGCGCAATAGTTGCGCTGCTCGACAAGGGTGCCTATCTCGGAAGCGTCTTTGTCGATGAGGGGTTGGAGACGCCGTGATCCTCGACGCTGCCCGCGCCGCCGCCGGCCGGCTGTTCTCGCCCGAATTCCGCTCCGTCTTCCTTAAGACATTGGGGCTGACCCTGCTGGCGCTGGTGGCCTTTTGGTTCGGCATCGAGAGCCTGCTCGAATGGCTGGCCTGGCCGTGGCTGCAGGGGCTTCTGCCCGGCCTGCCGTCCTGGGCCGGATGGCTGGGCGCCATTGTCACCGGCATCCTTCTGGCGATGGGGATGGCTCTTCTTGTCGCGCCGGTGACGGCCGTGATCGCCGGCCTGTTCCTCGACGACGTCGCCGAAGTGGTCGAGCGTATCGACTATCCGGATGATCCGCCGGGCCGTCCCGTGCCAGCCCTGCACGCGCTGGTGCTGGCGATAAAATTCTTCGGCGTCGTTGTCCTCGGCAACATAGTCGCCCTGCTGCTGCTCCTGGTGCCGGGCATCAACATCGCCGCCTTCTTCATCGTCAACGGCTACCTGCTCGGGCGCGAGTTCTTCGAATTCGCCGCCATGCGCTTCCGCCCGGAGGCAGAGGCCAAGGCGCTGCGCAGGAAACATGCCGGCACGGTGTTCCTGGCCGGCCTGGTCATTGCCGCCTTCCTCGCCGTGCCGCTGCTCAACCTTTTGACCCCGCTGTTCGCCGCCGCCATGATGGTCAACCTGCACAAGGCGGTATCGGCGCGGGAAAAGGCGTAACTCTGTCCGGCCGTCAGTCGCCCGGCTTGCCAAACAGCGATTGCAATTTGCCGAACGGCATCGCGGAGCGGGTGAAGCCGAACGTGCCGTCCTGCTGGATCTCGCGTGCCGCCGTCTCCAGCATGCCGAAGGCGAAATTGGTCAGCCACGGTCCGAGCGAGATGCGCTTGACGCCCGCCTGGGCGAGGTCGGCGGTGGTGAAGCCTGGCCGCGCCATGACATTGACGGGCTTGTTCACCGACGAGCAGACGATCCGCACCGTCTCGACGTCGCTCAACCCTGGCGCATAGAGCACGTCGGCGCCGGCCTGCTCGAAGGCCTGCAGCCGCTTGATCGTGTCGTCGATATCGGTCCGGCCCCACAGGAAATTCTCGGCCCGCGCGGTGAAGACGAAATCGTGCTTCAGCGCCCGCGCCGCCTCGACAGCCGCGGCGACGCGTTCGACCGCGTGCGAAAATTCATAGATGGGCTTTTCCGGATCGCCGGTGTGGTCCTCGATCGAGCAGCCGGCAAGCCCGGCCGCCTCAGCCGCGAAGATGGTCTCGGCGGCCTGTTCCGGGCTGTCGCCCTTGCCGCGCTCGAGATCGGCCGAGACCGGCAGGCTGGTCGCCGCCGTCACCTCGCGGCAATGATGGATCATCTGGTCGAACGTCACCGCGCCGTCGGGCAGGCCGCGCGAGAAGGCAAAGCCGGCGCTCGTCGTCGCCAGCGCCTTGAAGCCGAAGGAGGCGAGAAGCTTCGTCGTGCCGATATCCCAGGGGTTGGGCATGACGAAGGTCGAGGCGTGCAGGTCGCGAAAGATCTTGCCCTTGTCCATGGATGCTTCCCTCCAGACATCGAATTGCCGGGAAAGTCTATCGCGCCGATTTTCGCCGGGCAAACGAATGCGTTTGGCTCAGAAGCGTTTCTCGTTTTCTGCTGACAAACGCTCGAACGCCTTGGAGCCAGGCACGTAGCGCGACGCTTTCTTGCTCCAGCGGTAGGTCACGGAGATCTTGTGCGACGAGGCCTTGGGCTGCTCGCCCTCGCAGTCCTCGCCCGGCACGGTGGCGTCTGTGACCGTCGCCTTGATCGCCGCATAGCGCCGGCCGTCCGCGAGCGTCTTGAAGGCAAGATCCTGCGTCCGCTTGTAGCAGTAGTTTTCATCGAACGTGTTGATGGTGTCGACCAGCTCGAAGCGGTCGTTGCGGACCATGAGCAGCAACGTGCTGACATAGCCCTGGTTCGAATTGAAATGCGTGCTGGTGATGACGACGGCGTCATCGCCGGCGCTGATCGAAAGCCTGGCCGGTTCGCGAAAAAACGTGCTCCGATCGGTGGCGACATTGACCGCATCGAGCAGTTTCGGCTCGCCGCTGAGGTCGTAGAGCGCCAGCACAGCGAAACCCTCGGCGCTGTCGGAGGCTTGCCCGAGGTCGAACAGCATCGTCAGCCGCTCCCCGCCGCCGGCTTTGATGTCGAGCACGGCGGCGCTCGACAGGTCGCCGGTCGCAGGCGGCGCCTCGTCATCGGCCTCACCGCTGATGGGGCGGATCTTGATCGGCGAAGTGCCGGCGAGAACCGGAACGACCATGTTGGCAAGGTCGAGATAGGTGACGCCGTTATGGCCAGGGACGGCGCTGCTCAGTTCCGGGAAGCTGGCGTTCTGTGCGCCTGCCGCTGCCCACAGCCAGGGCAAGAACAGGCAAGCGAGAATGAAGCGATACAAAATGGAAATCATATGTGCGGGTGCCCCTCGAAAGAGCGCACGCTAGCACGGAGTTTTGCAGCGCACAGCCGGGGGCAAGGTCGAACATAGGCTCAGGGGATCGGCACCAGCCCGGCCAGCTCGCGCATGTCGTCGAACAGGATGCCGCCGGCCTCTTCCAGGCCGTGCGGATCGGAATAGGGGTCCGCGTGATAGGAGAAGACGCGCATGCCGGCGGCGATGCCGGCCTCGGTGCCGGCGACGCTGTCCTCGATGACGATGCAGTCGGCCGGCGCGAAGCCCATGGTCTTTGCCGCGTAGAGGAACAGGTCCGGAAACGGCTTGCCGCGCCCGACCATGGTCGAGGAGAACATGGCGTGCTCGAACAGCGGCAGCAGCCCGGTCTGGCCGAGGGTGATGTGCATCTTCGACACCCGCGCCGAGGAGGCGACGCAGTAGGCGATGCCGGCGGCTCGCACCTTCTCGATGAAGTCGCGAACATGAGGGATCGCCTCGACGCCATGCGCGAACAGGTCCGGCAGGCCGGCGTTCCAGCGGTCGACGAAATCGACGCCGAGCCTGACCTCGGTCACCGCTTCAATCTCTTTCTGCACCGAGGCCATGCTGCGGCCGGAGAAGTTCTTGCGGCAATATTCGAAGGTGGTGGCGAAGCCGGCGCCGCTCAGCCATTCGGCGAGGCGCCGGTTGGCAAGGTTTTCGGTGTCGACCAGAACCCCGTCGCAATCGAAGATGACCAGCTTTGGAAAGGGCCCACGCATCAAGCGGTGCCGGTAGACCCGAAACCGCCGCCGCCGCGCGTCGTGCTGCCAGCCAGGGAGCGTTCTTCCACCGCCACCTGAGTCACCGCGGCAAAGACGATCTGGGCGATGCGCATGCCGCGCGTCACCGCAAAGTCCTCGTCGCCGAGATTGACCAGCAGCACCTTCACCTCGCCGCGATAATCGCTGTCGATGGTGCCGGGTGAATTGAGAACGGTAAGGCCGTGTTTGAAGGCAAGACCGGAGCGCGGCCGGACCTGGCCTTCCATGCCTTCGGGAATTTCCACGATCAGCCCGGTCGGCACCAGCGCGCGTTTACCGGGCAGGATCAGCAAAGGCCGGTCTTCCGGCACCGCGGCGCGCAAATCCATGCCGGCGGCGCCTGAGCTTTCATAGGCCGGCAGTGGCAGGCCTTCGCCATGCGGAAGCCGGACGAAACCGACGGAGGGGCCGATGACGGAGGAGGGATAGACAGCTGTGCGCATGAGCCCATTCCTATCGGCGCGAGTGCCGGAAAGGTCAACCCGGCAGCAACGCTATCAACGCCTTTCTTTCGAGGCGGTTCCTGCTCAGCGCAGCTCTACCGGTACGACGGTCGTCTCCTTGATCTCCTCCATGACGAAGGAGGCCGAGACATCCGACAGCGCCACCTTGGCGATCAGCCGCTGGTAGAGCCGGTCATAGGCCTTCACGTCGGCGACGCGGGCTCTCAGCACATAGTCGAGATCGCCCGACATGCGGTAGACGCCGGTGATCTCGGCAAAGCCGGTCACCGCCGCGCGGAATTTCTGCAGCCAGTCCGGATCGTGGTTGGAGGTGCGGACCAGGATGAACACGGAGAGGCCCAGCCCGAGCTTGTCGGCATTGACCAGCGCCACGCGCCCGGTGATGACGCCGTCCTCCTCCAGCCGCTTGACCCGCCGCCAGCAGGCATTGCGCGACAGCGCCACCCGCTCCGACAGCTGATCGACCGACAACGTGCCGTCGCGTTGCAGCTCCGCCAGCAATCTTCGATCGATTTCATCGATTTCTATGCTCATCATGGGATGAATGTCCCAAATTGTTGCTCATCGCAAGGACAATTTGGGATCGATGAACCTTTGACCCGTGGCACGATACCCAGCATCGGGGCTCATCCCGGCAGGAGGGATCACCATGACGACGTTTTCGAAGCTGTTCACCTCTCACCCGGCCAAGGTGGGCGAGACCTATTTCAGCCACATGGCCTTCGCCGCTTGGTTCTGCTCGCGCCTGTCGATGGCCGCGGGCGCAGCGCTCGTTCACGCTTTCTTGCCATTTCTGTTCGAGACTACCGCCAGCCGAATCGTCCGCGAGCTCTATGAGCGGACGCACAACAGAGGCTCACACGCGGTCAAGGAGCCCAAGGCTCTGATGGACCGCGCCTAGCAACGGTGGAATGCGATGTGCCGGTGGGCGGCCTATTTTGGTGAAGCGGTCTTCCTCGAAGACATCATCACCGCGCCCTGCCATTCGCTGATCGCCCAGAGCCACTGCGCCCAGGAAGCCAAGTCGCCGACCAATGGCGACGGTTTCGGGCTTGCCTGGTATGGCGACCGGCCCGAGCCCGGCCTCTATCGCGACATCCTGCCGGCCTGGTCGGACCCCAATCTGAAGAGCCTGTGCCGGCAGATCAAGTCCGGCCTGTTCCTCGCCCATGTGCGCGCCTCGACCGGCGGCGCCACCAGCCGCATGAACTGCCATCCCTTCATCTCCGGCCGCTGGTCGTTCATGCACAACGGCCAGATCGGTGGTTTCGAGAAGATCCGTCGCGCGCTGGAGAATTCGCTCTGCGACGCCGTCTTCGACCAGCGCGAGGGCACCACAGATTCCGAGCTCTTTTTTCTCCTGATGATCGACGAGGGTCTGTCCGAAGACCCGCAAGGCGCGGTGTCGCGCGCCACCAGTCGCGTGCTGGAAGCCTCGCGTCGCGCTGGCCTCGAGCCGGCGCTGAAGCTGACGGCTGCTTTCTCCGACGGCCAGGCGCTCCATGCCGTGCGCTACGCCACCGATGATCATGCGCCGACGCTCTACACCTCCGTCTTCCGCAACGGCGCGGGCCGCTGCATCGTTTCCGAACCCTTCGACCGCGACGGCGGCGAGTGGCAGGCGATCCCGCCGTCGAGCTTCGTCACCATGACGGCGGACGGCATGGGCATTCGGCCTTTTGCACCTGCAGCGAACAAGCTGGCGCTGGTCGGCTAAACACGATCTCGATCCGTCGAGACCGGTGCGGTCCGGGCCGGAATCGCCCGGCGATCGCCGCCATCTTTCCGGCCTGCCTTGGGCAAAGGATCAGCAAAACATCAGCGCGACGTAAGGACGCCAAACCGTCCTCCTGTCATCTCTGGCGCCTCACCGGCGGCGAATGGTTTTCATTCGCGGCCCCGGTTGGATGGGCAAAAGAGGATGACGCGACAATGTGCAGATGGGCCGCCTATCTCGGCGAAGCGATATTCCTTGAAGAGATCGTCACCGCACCTTCCCACTCGCTGATCGTTCAGAGCCGCGACGCGCGGGAGGCGAAATCGCCGACCAATGCCGACGGCTTCGGTCTCGCCTGGTATGGCGGGCGGCCCGAGCCTGGGCTCTATCGCGATATTCTGCCGGCCTGGTCAGACCCCAATCTGAAAAGCCTGTGCCAGCAGATCAGATCCGGCCTTTTCCTGGCCCACGTCCGCGCCTCGACCGGTGGCGGCACCAGCCGCATGAACTGCCACCCGTTCATTTCCGGCCGCTGGTCGTTCATGCATAACGGCCAGATCCACAGCTTCGAAAGGATACGCCGCGGACTGGAAAACTCGCTTTCGGACGCCGTCTACGACCGGCGCTCGGGCAGCACCGATTCCGAGCTGTTCTTCCTGCTGATGATCGACGAGGGCCTGTCGCGTGATCCGCATGGCGCGGCAACGCGCGCCGCCAATCGCGTGCTCGACGCCTCGCGCCGCGCCGGTCTGGACCCGGCGCTGAAGCTCACCGCCGCCTTCTCGGACGGCAAGGCACTGCACGCCGTGCGCTACGCCACCGACGATCATGCGCCGACGCTTTACACCTCGGCCTTTGGAAGGGGCCGCTGCATCGTCTCGGAGCCCTTCGACCGCGAAGGCGGCGAGTGGCAGGCGATCCCGCCATCGAGCTTCGTCACCATCACACGCGATGGCATGGTCGTTCGGCCCTTTACTCCGGCTCTGGCGGAGTTGGCGCTCGCGAGCTGAACCATCCGGCCGCGCATACCAGCGCAATCCCGATCAAGCGAGGCCGATCCTCGGATGCTGAACTCGGCTTGAAGCCGCGCCACAGTCCGCCATCTTGATCAGCGGGCGCGGCCAGCAAGCCGGAGCATTCGTCATGGACATCGCCTTCGCCTCGACCATCGATCTCGCCACCGCGATCGCCGCGCGAAGAATCTCGGCCGTGGTGGCGCTGGATGCGCATCTTGCGCAGATCGACAGGGGCAACGGGGCGGTCAACGCCATCGTCACCCTCGACAGGGAAGGGGCTCGCGAGCGCGCCAGGCAGGCGGACGTTGCGCTGGCGCGCGGCGATGCGCTGGGTCCGCTGCACGGCGTGCCCTTCACCCTGAAGGATACGCACGACACGGCCGGCATGAAGACCACGGTCGGCTTCCCGCCGTTTGCCGACTATGTGGCGAAAAAGGACAGCCCGGTCGTGGCGCGGCTGAAGGCGGCTGGCGCAATACTGATCGGCAAGACCAATGTCGCGACCATGCTCAGCGACTGGCAATCGGACAATCCACTGTTCGGCCGCACCGGCAACCCCTGGAATCTGTCGCGCACCGCAGGCGGCTCCAGCGGCGGCGCGGCGGCGGCTGTTGCAGCGGGCATGACGCCGTTCGAGGTCGGCACCGACATGCAGGATTCCATCCGGCTGCCGGCTGCCTTCTGCGGTGTCTACGGCCTGAAGCCGACCGAGCACCGCGTTTCGCTGGCCGGCGCTTTTCCCGATCCGGGCGGGATGGCGCGCAGCGTCCGGCTGATGTCGTGCCTCGGCCCGCTGGCGCGCAGCGCCGAGGACCTGGCACTGATCTACCGGATCATCGCCGGACCGGATGGAGGCGACACCGACCTTGCGCCGGTGCCGGTCGAGGCTACGGATACGCCGGACGTCGGCACGCTGCGCTTCGCCGTCGCCACGACCTTCCCTGGCTTCCCGGTGGCTGGCGAGATCAGCGCCGCCGTCGAGAAGCTTGGCGAGAAGCTCGGATCGGCAGGCGCCATGGTCGATGAGGCAAAATTGCCCCGGCTCGATCTGCACGACGATCTCGCCGAGGGCGGCGCGCTGATCGGCATGATGCTGGAGGCCGCGCAGCCGGACCCGCCGGAGCAGCCGACGCCCGTCTCGCGCTGGTTCACGGCGCTCGCCCGCCGTGACCGCTCGATTCTCGGCTGGGACCGGTTCTTCGAAAGCTGCGATGCGCTGCTCTGCCCAGTCGCCATGACCACCGCCTTCCCGCATTGCGCGCCGGGGACGGCGATCGAGGTCAACGGCAGAGAGGAGAACTATTGGATGCTGCCGGCCTATGGCGCGGTGTTCAATTATTCCGGCCATCCGGCGCTGACGATACCCGGCGGGTACGATGGAGAGGGCCTGCCCATCGGCCTGCAGTTGGTCGGCAGGCGATGGTCGGAATCGCGGCTGCTCGGCATCGCGTCAGCGATCGCGCCACTCACTGACGGCTATCGCAGGCCGACCGGCTATTGAGAGAAACGGCCAAGCCCGTAAGGCTGAAGCAATGGATCGCGCTCGCCGGCCAGAATTTCGCGAGCGGCAAAGAGACCGACGGCCGGCGCCAGCGTGATGCCGGAATGCATGACGGCGACATAGAGCCCGTCCACCCTCTCGGCGCGGCCGATGATCGGGAAGCCGTCGACCGGGGTCGGCCGGTAGCCGACCGTGTGGAAATCGAGCTCCAGCCCCTCGGCGCCGCGCAGCATCGTCTTCGTCGCCTTGAACAGCTCGCGCGCCGTGTCCTCCGCATTCTCGCCCGGATCGGCGCCGCCGAATCCGAGCCGGCGATGATGCGGCCCTCGGCCGTCTGGCGCATGTGCAGCCGCTCGGCCAGCACCAGCCCGTTGAGCAGCTTCTTGTAAGGGCGCGAATGGACGATCAGGCCGGGCGGTGTTTCGATCGGCAGCTTGACCCCGACTGTTTCGGCGATCCCCGGCGCTCCGGCGCCGGCCGCGATCACCACCTCGTCGGCGGCAAGCTGCTCGCCGGGCATCTCCACGCCCGTGACCTTGCCATTGGATCGCACCAGGGCGGTGACGGTTCCGGCTGCCAACTTCGCGCCGCGCCGCTCGGCATCGGCCAGCAGCGCCCTGGTGGCGGCAACCGGCTCGGCGACGCCTTCCTCCGCCACATAGAGCGCAAGCTCCGGAAGCTCGGCAAGATTGGGCTCGATGCGGGCCACCCGATCACGGCCGACGCGCTCGATGCCGTAGCCCCAGGAGGAATGCTCGGCCGCATAGGCCTCGAGCTCGTCCGCCGGCATGTCCCAGCACAGGCCGCCGCACCAGGCGAGCGGCAGGCCGGGCAGATCCTTCGCCAGCCTTGTCCATTCGGCCATGGCGCGCCGGCGCAGCCGGAAATAGGTCTCGGGGTTGCCCCAGCTGGCATTGATCCAGGCAAACGAATTGGGTGTCGCGACGCCACCCGCGCCGCTATCCGAAATCACCGTCACCCGCGCCCCGGCTCCCGTCAGATGCCAGGCGATCGAGGCACCGATGATGCCGGCGCCGATGACGATGACTTCTTTCGCGCTGCTCATGCCGGGCTCCATCGGGGTTTCCCGTCATGCCATCGCACCGAGCCGACCTCAAGCGAGAAGGCGTCCATGCGCTACCCAAGCGCCTCTTGCTTGGTGCCGGCGAGCAGCCCTTTCAACTCGTCGTACCGCCGCATGAGGCGCGGCGAGTCGACTTTCTTCGCGACCGCGAGCACCGTGCCGAGCTCCAGCTCCGCGCCGGTGCGGTCACCCAGCCGGATGAGCAGCGCCGCGAGCGAAAGCCTGGCATCCGCGCAGCTGGTCGGCGAGCCGATCTCGGCCCAGCGCGAGCATGCGGTCTGCAGCTCCCACGCCGCTTCCACGAGGCGATCTTCCCGCATGAACAGTTCCGCCTTGGCCTCGGCAGTCAGCGCCCGGATCGAGGCCATCGGCCAACGTTGCGGCTCGCTTTCCAGTTCGGCGATCACCTGCTTCGCGCGCTCCAGCCGATCGGTCCGCGCCGCCACCTTGGCGAGCGTGGCAAGGACCATGCCGCGCCGCTGCAGGGTTGGCCAGCGGTTCCCAACCAGGGACCGCTCGAGCGCGCTGAAAGCGGCCTCCGCCTGTCCCTGCTCGAGCTGCAGCAGCGCAAGGCCGGGCTGCGGGTCCCAGCCCGCGGCGTGGGACGCGCGATAGGCTGTTTCTGCCTCGACGAAATCGCCGGCGGCAAGATGAATGTCACCCAGGACGCGCAGCGCATCGCCAGTGGCCCAAGGCGCGTCGAGCGCAAGCTGGTCGAGCGCGGCACGCACCAGGGTCTCCGCCTCTTTCAGCGTGCCATGGACGCCGAGCACCTCGGCCCGATGCAGCCGGCACGAGCCCGTGAGTTCCTCCAGCCCGTGTCCTCTGCACCAGCCCTCGTAGCTGAGGGTCCATTGGTTGGCTCTCGCCCAGTCGCCGAAATTTCGGCAGGCCCAGAGAATGTTGCAGTAGAGGATACCGCCGACGATCGGGTCGACATCGCTGGAGAGACCAAGCGCTGCGGCAAAATCCTGGTCTTCCTGCCCGGACCTTGTTTCCCCAAGGCAAAGCTTGAAGAAGCCGCGATAGATGAGACCGAGCGACTCGACAACCGGATCCTCGAGCTGCTTGCCGACCTCGAAAGCCTGCTCGGCGAGCGCGAGCGCGTGCTCCGGCTCGGCTTCCGCGCCCTTGATGCGCGCGCCCATCCAGCACCAGAGGCCATGCTCCCTGCTCTCGGTGGCGCCATCGATCAACTGCGCGGCACGCTTATGCCAGCCATTGGCGGCGGCAAGCTCTCCTCTCTCCAGATGGATCATGGCAAGGGTGATTGCCGGAGAGGCCGCGCGCAGGCGTTCGCCGGCGACGCCGTACTCCGTCACCGCGCGCGCCAGGAGCGGAATGGCTTCCGCTGGCCGTCCCATGCACTCCAGTGCCAATGCCCATTCTTCGAGATCGGCCGTCAACAACTCGTCGGTGGCGTCTGCTTCGGCGAAGGAGGCCGCGGCCTCACGCCATTTTCTGCCCGCAGCGGCCGCGCGTGCCAAAAGGATTGGCGAGCCGGGGCTCGAAGGCTTGCTCACCTCGCCGGCCGGAACGATCTTGTTTTCCGGAGCGGCAGGTGAATCCAGGTAGATCCGGTAGCCAAACCGGGGCAGGTTGCGCAGCGCCGTTTCAATTCCGCCCTGGCGAAGGATGCTGCGAGCGAGACTCGCCACGCGCTGCAGCGAGGCCTCCGTCACCGTGACGCCCGGCCACAGCGTTTCGAGCAGTTCGTCCTTGCTCAGCGCCCGCTCCTGATTTCGCAGCAGCATGGCGAGGAAGTCGAAGACCAGCGGCTGCGCCTCGACCTCCCTGCCGGCGAGGCGAAGGGCGCGGGATTCCTCGTTCAGCTCGAAGTCGCCGAAGCAATAGACCCCCATCGGCAGCATTCCCTCCAACGACAATGGGCAAAGGATCAGGAGAAGATAAGCGCGGCGTAAGGACTGTCGGCCGCCCCTCCTGTCATTCTTCCCGTGCCTGGCGAGCCAAGCGGCACTTTAGCCCAGCAACCCCAGGCATGTCACCGGCAGCGACCTGGTCGGGCCGCCAGCCGGCTTTTGAAGCCAAGATGAGGAGACTACGACAATGCAGAAGTACATCATCGAGCGGGACATTCCCAAGGTCGGCACTTTTGAGCGCGAGCAGCTCCGCGACGCGTCCAAGGCCTCGAACGCCGTCCTCGCCGAACTTGGCCCCGAGATCCAGTGGGTGGAGTCGTTCGTCACCGACGACAAGACCTTCTGCGTCTATCTCGCCAAGGACGAGGCGATCATCCAGCGCCACGCCAAGATGAGCGGCTTCCCGGCCACCAAGATCACGCAGGTGAAGCGCCTGTTCGATCCGACGACGGCGCACGCCAGCGCCTGACGGGGAGGCACGGGTGGTGAAACTCTTCGCAAATCTCGTCCTCGGCACGGCGTTGTCCGGCGCCATCTGGGCCTCCGCGCTCGCCTGCGGCACCGCGGATGCCCATGATACGCCGGATCCGGTGCTCAACCGGTCTCGGGAAATGGCGGCCAGGTACGTCAACATCGAGGTCGCCAAGGCCGAAGGCTACCAGCAGCTCTTCGAATGCACGACGCATGACGAGCACGGCACGATGGGGGTCCACTTCATCCATCCGGGCCGTGCCGGCGATGGCAAGCTCGTGCTCGCCGAGCCGGACGTGCTGACCTACGAGCCGGAGCCGGACGGCTCCATGCAGCTCGTCGGCATGGAGTACATCGTCTTCGAGAAGGACTGGAAGGGCAAGGGCGTTCCCGAGTTCCTCGGCCGCACCCTGCAGCGCAAGACGACCGTGGGCGTCCATCCGGTGGACCCCTACTACGAGCTGCATGTCTGGCACTGGCGGCACAATCCGGCCGGCATGTTCGCCGACTGGAACCCCTATGTGAGCTGCGCCAACGATCAGTCCTGACGCAGCCAAGACCCGGCACCGCATCGGGAGGGTCATTGCATGGCCCTCCCGATCTCCCATCGTTCAAACAGAAGGAAACACGACAATGTCATCCCTTGATGGACTGGAATTCACCATCGATCGGCCCTTCGGCTGGCGCTTCTTCGTGACGGCCATCGATCGTTTCGGCGTCGGCGCCTTCCGCATCATCCGCATTCGCAGGGACCGGGCGCGGCTTCACGAATTTCCGGACCACCTGCTGCGCGACATCGGCATTGATCGCTCCGAGATCGCGTTGGTCACCCGCTACGGCAGCAGGGATGGTCGCGGCTGGCTGTGGAACTGATCTGCGCGGCCGATTTCCGGTCGCCTCGGACCGATCGGCCCGAAACTGTCGACAGGCCGGAAAAGCGCTGCTAGAAGCCCGCGCCACAGACAGGATTCCACGACTTGGCAGAAGACATCGAAAACGCGGTATCGCGCCGTCGCACCTTCGCGATCATCGCCCACCCCGACGCCGGCAAGACCACGCTCACCGAAAAGCTGCTTTTGTTCGGCGGCGCGATCCAGCTTGCCGGCGAGGTCAAGGCCAAGAAGGACCGCATCCAGACCCGGTCCGACTGGATGAAGATCGAGCGCGAGCGCGGCATTTCGGTCGTCACCTCGGTGATGACCTTCGAGTATGACGACAATGTCTTCAACCTGCTCGACACGCCCGGCCACGAGGATTTCGCCGACGACACCTATCGCACGCTCTCGGCGGTCGACTCGGCCGTCATGGTCATCGATGCCGCCAAGGGCATCGAACCGCGCACGCTGAAGCTGTTCGAGGTCTGCCGGCTGCGCGACATCCCGATCATCACCTTCGTCAACAAGATGGACCGCGAGAGCCGCGATCCCTTCGAGATCCTTGACGAGATCGAGCAGAAGCTGGCGCTGGACACCGCGCCTGTCACCTGGCCGATCGGCCGCGGCAAGACCTTTTCGGGCACCTACCATCTGGCGCTGAACGCCGTGCGCAAGAGCGATGACGAGAAGGAGCGCACGCCGGTCAACGGTCCCGATTCCAACCGCGTTGCCGGGCTGCTGCCCGACAATGAGCGGGAAGCCTTCATCGAGGAGCTGGAACTCGCGCGGGAAGCGTGCAGACCCCTTGATATCGACGCCTTCCGCGAGGGCCATCTGACGCCGGTCTATTTCGGCTCGGCGCTGCGCAATTTCGGCGTGCGCGACCTGATCGAGGCGCTCGGCGCCTTCGGGCCGCCGCCGCGCGCGCAGGAGGCCGACAGCCGCAAGGTCGAGGCGACCGAGGAGAAGATGACCTCCTTCGTCTTCAAGATCCAGGCCAACATGGACCCCAACCACCGCGACCGCATCGCCTTCGTGCGCGTCTGTTCCGGCAAGCTCGAGCGCGGCATGAAGGCCAAGCTGGTGCGCACCGGCAAGCCGATGAGCCTGTCGGCGCCGCAGTTCTTCTTCGCCCGCACCCGCGTCACCGCCGACGAGGCCTTCGCCGGCGACGTCGTCGGCATCCCCAACCACGGCACGCTGCGCATCGGCGACACGCTGACCGAGGGCGAGGAGATCTTGTTCCGCGGTGTGCCGAACTTCGCTCCGGAAATCCTGCGCCGCGTCCGCCTCGGCGATGCCATGAAGGCCAAGAAGCTGAAGGAAGCCCTGCACCAGATGGCCGAGGAAGGCGTCGTGCAGCTGTTCTCGCCCGAGGACGGCTCGCCTGCCATCGTCGGTGTCGTCGGCGCCCTGCAGCTCGACGTGCTCAAGGAACGGCTGAACATCGAGTACACGCTGCCGGTCGATTTCGAAATGTCGCGCTTTTCCGTCTGCCGCTGGATCTCGGCCGACGACAGGGCCGAGGTGCAGCGCTTCATCGAAGCGCATCGCGGCGACATCGCCCGCGATCTCGACAACGATCCTGTGTTCCTCGCCCAGCACGCCTTTTCGCTCAACTACGAAGCCGAGCGCTGGAAGGCGATCCGCTTCGCCGCGGTGAAGGACTACCAGGTCCGCGACAAGGCGGCGTAGTTACTCATTTTTCCTTCTCCCCGTTCACGGGGGAGAAGGTGCCCGAAGGGCGGTTGAGGGGCGGCGCCGGCGTTTGAGATTTCACTCAGCCTCGCGCCGCTTCCTCGATCTTGGCGATGTCGATCTTGCTCATCTCCATCATCGCCGACATCACGCGGCCGGCCTTGGCCCGGTCCGGGTCCAGAAGCAGCCGCGGCAACTGCTCCGGCACGACCTGCCAGGACACTCCGAACTTGTCCTTGAGCCAGCTGCATTGCGACGGTTCGCCTCCGCCTTCGATGAGCCTGTCCCAGAAATAGTCCACCTCTTCCTGCGTCTTGCAGTCGATCGACTGTGACATCGCCTCGTTGAACTTGAATTGCGGTCCGCCGTTGAGCGCCTGGAACTGCACGCCGTCGAGTTCGAACGTGGTCACCAGCGCCTTGCCTTCATCGGCGTGGCCTTCGGGCCAACGCATCACGCTCAGCACCTTCGAATTCTTGAAGATGGACACGTAGAAATTCATCGCCTCTTCGGCCTGATCGTCGAACCACAGGCAGGTGGTGATCTTTTGCATCTCTTGCTCCTCGGGTTGCTTCTTACGATGAAACGGCTGACTCCGGGAATGGTGCCATTCCGTGCCGTCTGTCCAAGGACGGCCGCGCGGCGCGCGATCCGACAATGGCATCGAATTTTCCTGGAAAATCTGGCGCGCCGCAAAATTGTGGCCAGACCAGGCTTCGGCGTCTATAACGCCTGCGACCTGAATTCAGCGCCGCCGCGCTCCGCATCGAGCGTGGCCAGCCAGCTAAGGAAAATTGCATGCCCGCCTATCGTTCCCGCACCACCACCCACGGCCGCAACATGGCCGGCGCCCGCGGCCTGTGGCGTGCCACCGGCATGAAGGATTCGGATTTCGGCAAGCCGATCATCGCGGTGGTCAACTCCTTCACCCAGTTCGTGCCCGGCCATGTCCATTTGAAGGATCTCGGCCAGCTGGTGGCGCGCGAGATCGAGAAGGCGGGCGGCGTCGCCAAGGAATTCAACACCATCGCCGTCGATGACGGCATCGCCATGGGCCATGACGGCATGCTCTATTCGCTGCCGTCGCGCGAGCTGATCGCCGACTCCGTCGAATACATGGTCAACGCCCATTGCGCCGACGCCATGGTCTGCATCTCCAATTGCGACAAGATCACCCCCGGCATGCTGATGGCCTCGCTGCGCCTCAACATCCCGACCGTCTTCGTCTCCGGCGGACCGATGGAGGCCGGCAAGGTGGTGCTGGCCGGCAAGACGCAGGCGCTCGACCTCGTCGACGCCATGGTCGCAGCCGCCGACGACAAGATCTCCGACGAGGACGTCAAGGTCATCGAGCGCTCGGCCTGCCCGACCTGCGGCTCGTGCTCGGGCATGTTCACCGCCAATTCGATGAACTGCCTGACCGAGGCGCTCGGCCTGTCGCTGCCCGGCAATGGCTCGACGCTTGCCACCCATGCCGACCGCAAGCGCCTGTTCGTCGAGGCCGGCCATCTCGTCGTCGACCTCGCCCAGCGCTACTACGAGCAGGAGGACGAAAGCGCCCTGCCGCGCAGCATCGCCTCCAAGGGCGCCTTCGAGAACGCCATGGCGCTCGACATCGCCATGGGCGGCTCGACCAACACGGTTCTGCATATCCTGGCCGCCGCCCACGAGGGCGAGGTCGACTTCACCATGGAAGACATCGACCGGCTGTCGCGCAAGGTGCCGGTGCTTTGCAAGGTGGCGCCGGCCAAGTCCGACGTGCACATGGAGGACGTCCACCGCGCCGGCGGCATCATGGCCATCCTCGGCCAGTTGGACAATGCCGGGCTGATCAACCGTGACCTGCCAACGGTGCACACGGCGACGCTTGGCGAGGCGCTAGACCATTGGGACATTTCTCGCACCTCCAGCCAGAATGTGCGCGACTTCTTCCTCGCCGCCCCCGGCGGCGTGCCGACGCAGGTCGCCTTCAGCCAGGACCGCCGCTGGGACGACCTCGACACGAACCGTGAAACGGGCGTCATCCGCTCGGCCCAGACGCCGTTCTCCAAGGATGGCGGCCTTGCCGTGCTGAAAGGCAACCTGGCGCTCGACGGCTGCATCGTGAAGACCGCCGGCGTCGACGAGTCGATCCTGAAGTTCACCGGTCCGGCCAGGGTGTTCGAAAGCCAGGACGCTTCGGTCAAGGCGATCCTCGGCAATGAGATCAAGGCCGGCGATGTCGTCGTCATCCGCTATGAGGGTCCGCGCGGCGGCCCCGGCATGCAGGAGATGCTCTATCCGACCAGCTATCTGAAGTCGAAAGGCCTCGGCAAGGCCTGCGCGCTGATCACCGACGGCCGCTTCTCCGGCGGCACGTCGGGTCTGTCGATCGGCCATGTCTCACCGGAAGCCGCCGAAGGCGGGCTGATCGGCCTGGTCCGGGAAGGCGACACGATCGAGATCGATATCCCCAACCGCAAGATCCATCTGGCGGTCAGCGAGGCCGAGCTCGATTCCCGCCGCTCGGCCATGGCGGTCAAGGGCGCGGATGCCTGGAAGCCGGAGGAAAAGCGCAAGCGCAAGGTCACGACCGCGCTGCGCGCCTACGCCGCCTTCGCCACCAGCGCCGACAAGGGTGCGGTGCGGAAAGTGCCGGAGTAGGGTTAAGCTGCGACCCCTACCTCCCCCTTGTGGGGAGGTCGGACCGAAGGTCCGGGTGGGGGGCGGCGCCGACCCCTTCCCACAAGGGGGAGGGTAAGCTCACGGCATCAGCTGATATTCATAAAGCTTCTGATACAGCCCGCCCTGCTTGAGCAGGGTCTTGTGCGGGCCGCTTTCCTGCACCTTGCCGTTCTCCAGCACCACGATCGTGTCGGCCTGATGCACGGTCGACAGCCGGTGCGCGATGACGATGGTTGTGCGCCCGACCGTGAGCTGCTGCAGCGCGTCGCGGAACAGCGCTTCCGACTCGGCATCGAGCGCGCTGGTCGCCTCGTCGAGCAGCAGGATTTCGGCATTGCGCAGCATGGCGCGCGCGATCGAGATGCGCTGGCGCTGGCCGCCGGACAGTAGCGAGCCGTTCTCACCGACCTCTGTCTCGTAGCCCTTGGCCATGGCGCTGATGAAGTCATGGGCGTTGGCGGCCTTGGCGGCGGCGATCACCTCCGCTTCGGTCGCATCCTGACGGCCGAGGCGGATGTTGTGCATGACGGTGCCGGCGAACAGGAACGTGTCCTGGCTGACATAGGCGATCTTCTGCCTGAGCGAGGCGAGCGTGGCATGCGAGATATCCTGGCCGTCGAACGCCACCTTGCCGCTCTGCGGGTCGTACATGCGCATGATCAGATTGAGGATCGTCGACTTGCCGCCGCCCGACGGCCCGACCAGCGCCGTCATCTTGCCGGGCGCCAGGGTGAGGTTCAAGTCTTTGAAGACCGGCGCGCTCTCGGGATAGGCGAAAGTTACGTCTTCGAACCTAATCTCGCCGGGCCCCGGTCGCAGCGGTGTGGCGTCCGGCTTTTCGGCAAGTGTCAGCGGCCGATCGGCGAGTTGGAACATCATGCGCACGCCGACGATGCCGGTCTCAAGCGAAATGCGCACGCGTGCCAGACGCTTGGCCGGCTCATAGGCCAGCAGCAATGCCCCGATGAAGGCCATGATGTTGCCCGGCATCTGACCGCCCTGCAAAACCAGGAAACCGCTCACAAAGATCGCACCGGCGATCGCCAGCCCGGCAAGCGTTTCCATCACCGGACTGGTGGCGGCTTCCAGTGTGGCGATGTTGTTGGCGCGGTTCTCGACGTCGGAAACCGCCTTGTACATGCGCTTGCGCATCGCTCCTTCGAGGTTGAAGGATTTGACGACACGCACCCCGATCGCCGTTTCCTGCATCACATGCACGATCTGGCCGAGCGAGCGAAATTCCATCGACGCAATCTTGCGGATGCGCTTCAGGATGCGGTTGACGCCGTAGATCGCGACCGGCCCGACGACGAAGCAGATCAGGGACAATGCCGGTTGCTTCCAGACCATGACGGCCACCAAGGCGATCAAGGTCACCAGATCCCGCACATAGGATGTGACGACGAGGTCGAGGACGCTGCGTGCGGCCTGCGCGTTGTTGGTCATGCGCGTGATCAGGTCGGATGACGACGTCGAATGGTAGAACTCGATGCCTTGCGCCAGGATCCGGTCATAGATCTTGCGCTGGCGGTCGGCGATGATGGCGTTGCCGACCCGGCTCATGAAATAGGCCTGGACGAAGTTGGCGATGCCCTTGGCGATGAAGATTGCGGCGACCGCAAAGGCTATCCAGTTAACGCGTTCGACTCTCTTGTAGATCACGAATTCATTGGTGATTACGCTGAGGATCCAGGCGCTGGCGGCGGTCGTGGCGGCCACCACCAGCATTGAAACTATGGCGGCGCCATAGCCGAACTTGTGTTGGTGAAAGGATTCCCTCACCAACCTCGCGATGAGGCTCTGGTTTTCCGACGAACGGAAGAAACGAAACAAACGGCTGATCCCGTGCCTGGCTGGAGTCTCTGAGCGAATTTCGGATTCGCCACGAGGGCGAGAGGCGGCTTATAGAGCGAGTTGCCGCCGGATGGAACCTTTCGCACTTGCGGAACGAAACGGCTGCGGCAGACCCTCTTTTGCGCCAGGATGGCGCTGATTCTACCAAGGGGATGACGGAAGATGGATTTCGACCTGATCGTGTGCGGCGGCACGCTGCCGGACGGAAGGGTTGCCGACATCGGCATCGCCGGCGAGACGATCGCCGCGATCGAGCCCGAACTGACCGCCGCCGCGGGCACGGTGATCGACGCGCGTGGCAATCTGGTCTCGCCGCCTTTCGTCGATCCGCATTTCCATATGGACGCCACGCTCTCCTACGGCATTCCGCGCATCAATGCCTCCGGCACGCTGCTCGAAGGCATCGCGCTGTGGGGCGAACTGAAGCCGCTGCTGACGCATGAGGCGGTGCGCGAGCGGGCGCTCGCCTATTGCGACTGGGCGGTGTCGATGGGGCTGCTTGCCATCCGCACCCATGTCGATGTCTGCGACGACCGGCTGCTGGCGGTCGAGGCGCTGCTCGAGGTCAAGAAGACCGTCGCGCCCTATATCGACCTGCAGCTCGTCGCCTTCCCGCAGGACGGGCTCTACCGCTCGCCGACGGCGCGTCAAAACACCGTCCGCGCCCTCGATCTCGGCGTCGACATTGTCGGCGGCATCCCGCATTTCGAGCGCACCATGGCCGACGGCACGCGCTCGGTAACCGAGCTCTGCGAAATCGCCGCCAAACGCGGCCTCATGGTCGACCTGCACTGCGACGAGACCGACGATCCGCTGTCGCGCCACATCGAGCAGCTTGCCTATGAGACCGAGCGGCTCGGCCTGCAGGGCAGGGTGGCCGGCTCGCACCTCACCTCCATGCATTCGATGGACAATTACTACGTCTCCAAGCTGTTGCCGCTGATCGCCGAGGCCGGCGTGTCGGCGATCCCCAATCCGCTGATCAACATCATGCTGCAGGGCCGCCACGACACGTTCCCCAAGCGACGCGGCCTGACTCGGGTGAAGGAGATGCTGGCGCTTGGCATCCGTGTCGGCTGGGGCCAGGATTGCGTGCTCGACCCCTGGTATTCGCTGGGCACCGCCGACATGCTCGACGTCGCGTTCATGGGCCTGCATGTCGCCCAGATGTCGAGCCCGGCCGACATGGCGCGCTGTTTCGACATGGTCACCAACGTCAACGCCGCCATCATGGGCCTCGATCACCTCGGGCTGGCCGTCGGCAAGCGCGCCAGCCTCGTCGTCCTCGATGCCGGCAATCCGATCGAGGCGGTGCGCCTGCGCGCTGAACGGCTCTGCGTCATCGCCCGGGGCAAGGTGGTGGCGGAGCGGACAAAGCAGGAAACGCGCCTGTCGATCGCGGGCAGGCCGCAAAATGTCAACCGAAGGCATAAATCGAGCTAGAACCAGCCGATTTTCGTCGCTGGTCTTACGGATTGCCGGGATTTTGCTCGTCAAATCCCCGGCTTGAAGCTAGGACGCCCGCCATGGCTCAGTCTTTCGCCCGTGGCTTTACGATCAAGAACATGCTTCTCGCCGGCATCCTCCTGATGCTGGCCGGCGATTTCATGTTCGCGTTGAACGACGCGATGGGCAAATGGCTGGTCGCCTCCTTCTCGGTCGGTCAGGTGGTGCTGATCCGCTCGATCGGCGCCTTCATCGTGCTCGGTCCGATGATCGCCAACCAGGGCACGGGCAAGCTGTTCAGTCTCGACCGGCCGATGCTGCAGGTCCTGCGCGTCGCGGCGACCACGCTCGATACCGGGTTCTTCTACGCCGCGGTCGTCTATTTGCCGCTCGCCGACGTGATGAGCTTCTACATGGCCGGCCCGATCTATGTCGCGGCGCTGTCGCACCTGCTGCTCGGCGAGAAGGTCGGCTGGCGGCGATGGCTGGCGATCCTGGTAGGCTTCTGCGGCGTGCTCATCATCCTGAAGCCGTCCTCTGCCGCCTTCTCAATGTCTTCGGGCTTTGCGCTGGTCGGCAGCATCGCTTTCGGCTTCGCCATCATCCTTGGCCGTCGTCTGCGCGGCACCAGCGACACTACGCTCGTCACCTGGCAGACCATCGGCACGCTGATTGTCGGTGGGGTCTTGACCATCGGGGCCTGGCGCACACCGTCCGCGCTCGATTTCGGCGCCATGCTGTTGCTCGGCGTCGTCTCCTGCGCCGCCCATCTGATGATCACCAGGGCGCTGAAGCTGGCTCCGGCCTCGACGCTGGCGCCTCTGCACTACAGCTTGCTTCTGTGGGCGATCGTCTTTGGTCTGGCCTTCTTCGGCGACGTGCCGAGCCTTCGCATCCTGGTCGGCTCGGCGATCGTCGTGCTCGCCGGCATCTTCATCTTCCATCGCCAGAAGGTGGTGGAGACGGTGGTTCCCCCGGAGAACGTGCCGAAGGGCGTGAACTAGGGCTCGCAGTTCGGGCGGCTAACCCTTGCGTATCGCCGCAAGGTGGAGCGAGAACTCCGCCGTCTCCATCAACGCCTTGCAGCGGACGAAACGGCCGTCGGCATAGGCGCGGAAATCATCGACCGGATTGTTGTTGGCGAGCTGGATCAGCCCCCACAGCGTCCACAGAAGGTCGCACATCGCCTTGTAGATGACGACGCGGCCGCGCTCGGCGGGCTTCGGCGCGCGGCCGAAATAGGCGAGCATCAATTCCTCGTCCTGCGCGGCGTCGAACTTGCCTTCGACGGAGAGATCGCCGAGGTCCCAGAGCGGATCGTTCATGCCCGAATATTCCCAGTCGACGATCCACATCCTGTCACCGGTATCGAGAAAATTCTCGCACAGCGGATCGCAGTGGCAGGCGACAATTGGAATGGGGTGGGCGGCAAGCGCCGCGCGCACGCTGTCGGCCTCGCGCACCACGTCGTGATAGCCGGCGGGCAGCGCCACATCCTTGGTCGACAGCACCTTGAGATAGTCGTCGATCATCGCAAACAGCTCGAAGCGGAAGGGAAACACCGCGCCGGATGAATGCAGCTTGCGGAAGGCCTCGCCGGCGCGCGCCGGGCTGCCCGCCCTCGTCTTGAACTTCTCCGGCGACATCGTCTCGGCGCCGGCGACGTAGTGGCTCACCAGCACGCCCGTCCCGGCGTCGGCATGCAGCACCTCGGGGCTGACCCCGGCCTTGGCCGCCTCGCGCGCCGCCACCGCCTCATTGGCGCGGTTGATATACTCCTCTGTGCCCTTGCCGGGGATGCGCAGGCAAAGATCGCCGGCCCTGTAGACGAGATTGGTCAGGCCGCCGAGCCGTTCCAGCGGTCCCTGGTAGCCCGCCAGCACCGGAATCGCGGCCAATGCCGCGCGTGCCTCATCCGTCATTATGCCCCCGTGTTTACCTTCTCACCTTGTTTATGGAGGAACGGTTCCACAATTTTCGCCATTTGGCTATCATCCGATCAAAGTCGACTCGATCAGGCGGCGGCAACAGAAAGATGGCAGACAGCAAGCATCTTGGACCGCTCACCGCGGCCTACGCGGCGAAGCGGCCGGAAGAGGTGGCAGCGCTTTACGACCGCTGGTCCGAGACCTACGACGCCGACATGTCGGCGGCCGGTTACCGCCATCCGACGATCTGTCTGGCGCTGATCGCCCGCCATCTGCCGCGCGGCGCCGCGCCGCTGCTGGATGCCGGCGCAGGCACCGGCCTGATCGGCGAATGGCTTGCCATCACCGGCTACCCCGAGGTCGAGGCGCTGGATATTTCGCAAGGCATGCTGGACAAGGCTGCCGCCAAAGGCGTCTACACGGCGCTTCACTGCCTGGCGATGGGTGGGCCATTGCCCTTCGCGGACAATGCCTATGCCGGCATCGTCTCGGCAGGCGTCTTCACTTCAGGCCATGTCGGCGCCGAGGGTCTGGACGAGTTGATCCGCATCTGCCGGCCGGGCGGGGTGATCGTGCTGACGGTCAAGAACACGCTGTGGGAGGCCGGCTTTGCTAAGCGCGTCACCGCGCTCGAGGCAGGGCGCACGGTCGTCCGCGTCGAAGAGACCGCGCCCTATGTGTCGATGCCCGGCGAGGCGGACACCGTGCCCAGCCGCGGCCTGGTCCTGCGCGTGATCTGAGGCCCTAGGCTTTGATTTTTTCCCCGGCCGGATCGTACATCGGCTCGAGATGGATCTTTGCCGGCGTCCGCTCCATCGCCACCACCAGCTCATAGTCGCCGGAAGCGAGAAAATCGTCGCCGACGCCGGCCGCGTTGCGCACATAGCCGTAGCCGATGTTCTTGCCCAGCGTGTAGCCATAGCCGCCGCTGGTGAGGTAGCCGACCGGCTCGCCATTGCGCAGGATGGTCTCGCGTCCGACCAGCACGATCGCGGGGTCGTCGACAGTAAAGCCGGCAAAGCGTTTCTTCAGCGCCTCGCCGGCGGCGTCCTCTAGTGCCCTTCGGCCGACGAAGTCGGTGTTCTTGCGAAGCTTCACCGCCCAGCCGAGGCCAGCCTCCTGCGGCGTGTCGTTGGGCGTGATGTCGGAACCCCAGGCGCGGTAGCCTTTCTCCAGCCGCAGCGATTCCAGCGCCCGGTAGCCGATCGGGCGGATGCCGTGCGCCTCGCCCGCCGCCATCAGCGCGTCGAACACCTCGCCGGTCGCCGCGATCGGCACATGCAGTTCCCAGCCGAGCTCGCCGACATAGGTGACGCGCAGCGCCTTCACCGTATGGCCGGCGATCTGGATCTCGCCCGCGTGGCCGAACGGGAAGGCGGTGTTGGAGACATCCGCGTCCGTCACTGCCGACAGCACGTCGCGGGCGCGCGGCCCCATCAGCGTCAGCGTGCCGAAATCCTCCGTGACATCCTTGAGCGCCACGTCGAGCCCCTTGCCGACATGGTCCTCGATCCACGACAAATCATGCGTGCGGAAGCCGGTGCCGGTGACGATGTAGAACCTATCCTCGCCGAGCCGCGACACGGTCAGGTCAGCCTCGATGCCGCCGCGCGTGTTGAGAAGCTGCGTATAGGTCAGCCGGCCGACCGGCTTGGCGACGTCGTTGGAGCAGATCCAGTCGAGCGCTTTCAAGGCATCCGCGCCGGTCATCTCGTATTTGGCGAAGGACGACTGGTCGAAGATGCCGACCTTCTCGCGCACATGCCGATGTTCCTCGCCGACTGCCTGGAACCAGTTCTGCCGGCCCATCGAATAGACGTCCTCCGGCTCGACGCCGTCGGGCGCGAACCAGTTCGGCCGCTCCCAGCCGAGCTTCGAGCCGAACACGGCGCGATGCTCTCTCAGTCGTTCATAGAGCGGCGACACGATGCGCGGCCGGCCGGAGAGATATTCCTCATGCGGGAAGCCGATCGTGTAGTGCTTGCCATAGGCCTCCAGCGTGCGGTCGCAGACCCATTGCCGGTCGCGATGCAGGTTGGAAAAGCGCCTGATGTCGACCACCCAGAGGTCGAGCGGCGCCTCGCCGTCGACCACCCATTGCGCCAGCACCCAGCCGGCGCCGCCGCCAGACGCGATGCCGAAGGCGTTGAAGCCGGCGCCGACGAACATGTTGGCGCATTCGGGTGCCACGCCGAGGATGAAATTGCCGTCCGGCGTAAAACTTTCCGGCCCGTTGATCATCTGCTTGACGCCGGCATGGGCCAGCGCCGGCACGCGCTCGATCGCCTGCGCCATATGCTGCTCGAAATGATCGTAGTCGTCGTCGAACAGCCGGAATTCCCAGTCGTTGGGAACGTCGCCCGTCGTCCAGGCTTGCGGGTTCGGCTCATAGCCGCCCATCACCAGCCCGCCGACCTCTTCCTTGAAATAGGTGCGGCGGTCGGGGTCGCGGATCGTCGGCGCGTCGGTCGCCAGCCCGTCGATCTTCTCGGTGATGATGTACTGGTGCTTGACCGGCTGCAGCGGCACGTTGATGCCGGCCATCGCGCCGACCTGGCGGGCCCATTGCCCGGCGCAGTTCACTACCTTGTCGCAGGCGATGTCGCCCTTGTCGGTCTTCACCGCGGTGATGCGGCCGTCCTTCATCGCGAAGCCGGTGACGCGCACCTCCTCGAACAGTTTGGCGCCATGCATGCGCGCGCCCTTGGCCAGCGACTGGGTGATGTCGGAAGGGCTCGCCTGGCCGTCGGTCGGCAGCCAGGAGGCGCCGACGAGGTCGCCGGTCTCCATCAGCGGCCACATCTTTTTCACCTCGTCCGGCGATAGCAATTGCATATCCATGCCGAAGCTTTTCGCCGTCGTCGCCAGCCGCCTGAACTCGGTCCAGCGGTCGGCATTGGTGGCCAGCCTGAGGCACCCGGTCATCTTCCAGCCGGTGGCGAGTCCGGTCTCGGCCTCCAGCCCCTTGTAGAGCTCGACAGAGTATTTCAGCACGCGCGTGATCGAGGCCGACGAACGCAGCTGGCCGACCAGCCCGGCCGCGTGCCAGGTCGAGCCCGAGGTCAGCTTGCCCTGCTCCAGGAGCACGACATCGGCCTTGTGGTCGCGCGCCAGATGATAGGCCGTCGAGCAGCCGATGATGCCGCCGCCGATGACGACGATCCCGGCATGGCTGGGCAAAGTCATGGGCTCAGCCTTCCGTATTTGGTCTGGTAGTGGTCCAGCGCCGCGTCGAGCCGCGTCAGGTTCTCCTCGGTGTAGGCGACGTAGTCGATGCCGGGCGCGTCGAGATAGAGTTCGGAGACCATGCTCCACATCGCCTCGCGCAGCAGCGAGGCGCATTGCATCGCGGCATGCGAGCGCCGGATGGCATCGTCCGGCTCCTTCATGAAATAGGCGGTGAGCAGGGCGAAGGATTCCTCGTCGCTCAGGCCGGCGTTGGAGGCCGACCCGGCAAGGTCGAACATCGCCGTGTTGAAGCCCGCATATTCGAAGTCGATCAGCCACAGCCTGTTGCCGTCGTCGAGAATATTGGCCGGCAAAAGATCGTTGTGGCCGAAGACGATCGGCAGCAGTTTTTGCGCGCGTTCCAGTTCATCGGCGAGCGTCAGGTAGCGGGGCAATTCGTCCCGCTTGCGGCTGTCGCCTTCATCCAGCGTGCGCGCATAGTCGCGGATGACGTGGAACACCCAGAACATGAAACCGGCGCCGGAGACGTGATTGGGCATTTCGCGGTGGAAGCCGCGCATCAGGGCGGCGACGCGGCCGATGTTGGCGCGCACGTCCTCGGCGGTATAGGTCCTGGCGCCGAGAAACTGCGTCACCATGATGCCCGGCTCGGCATAGCGGACGGCCGGCGCGAAGCCCGCGGCATGCGCCGCGCGCGAGGTCATCACCTCGCGCTCGCGAAAGACGTGGTGGAACGGAAAATCCTGGCCGAAGCGCACCACATGCCGTCCGGCCGCGTCCTGGACCAGGTAGTTGGCGTTGCTCAGGCCGCCCGGCAGCGGCTCAATCTCGATCGTGCCGGTCCAGCAGGGCAGGGCGCGGATGCGGTCTTCGACGGTCACGGTCTATCCCTGGTTAGGCTGAGCTTCGACAAAGCGCCACGGACAGGGCGGCGACGGCGGAGGGGAGTGGGAAAATCTCGTCGGTGCGGGACGCCAGGACCGGTATCCCGCACCGCACCGACGAGCCCCTTGGCCAGGTTTGTGATCCCGGCATCCGCCCCCGCGGATCTGAAAATGCCTTGCACCAGGCCCGTTCCGGGTGATCTGGTCCGTGAATTGCGGCTCTGCCATCACCCTCCCGTGGCGCTTTCGAGCCTGTCACCTTTCTTCGATCTCACGCCAGTGTTGGTCGGCTGTCAATCAAAAGCCGTGACTTTTTTTGGGTGTTTTGCCCGAAAGTATAAGCACTTCCTTTAAAAACGGCAGGATTGCCTTAGAATCGGTCAAAATCCTGGAAGCCCGTATGATCCATTCGAAACGGCATGGCGAGATTTTGCGGCTCCTCAACGAGGAGGGCACCATCACCATCGCCAGCCTGGCCGACCGGCTGGGAGTCTCGCTGGAGACCGTGCGCCGCGACGTCAAGCCACTCACCAATGACGGCTCGATCCTGAAGATGCACGGCGCCGTCAGTCTGCCGGCAATGGCGGGCGAAGCGCCGTTCGAGCGGCGCATGCGCGAGAATGCCGACGCCAAGCGCGCCATTGCCCGCATGGTCGCCGCCACCATACGCGATGGCGAGTCGGTCATGCTCGATACCGGCACGACCACTTCGTTCCTTGCCCGCGAGCTGCTCGGCCACCGGCGGCTCACCGTCGTCACCAATTCGTCGGACATCGCCCGCACGCTGGCCACCGTCAACGGCAACAAGGTCTACATGGCCGGCGGCGAGTTGCGCAGCGATTCCGGCGCCGCCTTCGGCGTCTCGGCCATCGACTTCGTCAGCCGCTTCTCCGTCAGCCACGCGGTGATCTCCATCGGCGCGGTCGACGCCGTCGCCGGCCTGATGGACTACGATCTGGAAGAGGCGGAGTTCGCCCGCATGGTGCTGTCGCGCGGCCAGCGCTCTGTGGTGGTCACCGATCAAAGCAAGTTCGGCCGCCAGGGTCTGGTCCGGGTCTGCGGCTTCGACGGCTTTTCCGAACTCGCCACCGACCTGCCACCGCCGCGCGACATCGCCGCGGCGCTCGCCGCGGCCGGCGGGCGGATCAGCATAGCCGGTGGCGACGGCAGCTAAGACCGGGACAGCGATGTTGTGGGCCGCCAAGTGGCCCGCTTTCCTTCCGCCCTGCGCCAGTGTTTAGTCCCGCCATGGCTTTCACCATCCGCCAGCTGCAGTTCTTCGTCGCCGTCGCCGAGCAGGGCACCGTGTCCGGCGCCGCGCAGAACCTCTCCATCTCGCAATCCTCGGTCACCGAGGCGATCAAGGAACTGGAAAGCGACCTCGGCGTCGAACTGTTCGAGCGCCATCCGCGCGGCCTCAACATCACCCACAAAGGCCACCAGTTCCTGCGCCACGCGACCAAGATCCTCGCCGATGTGTCGGACGCCCGCCGCGCCTTCTTCGGCGACCAGCTGGTGGCCGGCGGCCGCCTCCAGCTCGGCGTCACCTCGCTGGTCGCCGGCTATGTGCTGTCCGATCTTCTCGCCCGCTACCGTCGCGCCTATCCCGGTGTCGAGGTCTCGGCCATCGAGGACAATGGCGACTATCTCGAGCACCTTTTGATCGGCGGCAAGCTCGATATCGCCGTCATGGTCACCTCGAACCTGCGCGACCGCACCGCGCTGCAGTCGGAAATCCTCGAGGTCTCGGCCTATCGCCTGTGGGTGCCGCTCAGCCACAAACTCGCCAGCGCCGACATTATCGATCTCAGCGACATCGTCTCGGAGCCGCTGATCATGCTGACCGTCGACGAGATCGAGGAGAACACCGGCAAGCTGCTCGCGGCGCTCGGCGCCAGGCCGCATGTCGCCTTCCGCACCCGCTCGGTCGAGGCGGTGCGCAGCCTCGTCGCCACCGGCGCCGGCGTGGCGCTGCTGCCCGACCTCGTCTACCGGCCATGGTCGCTGGAAGGCGACCGCATCGAATCGCGCGATATTTCCGGCGCCTTGCCGGTGGTCCAGGTAGGCATGGTCTGGCGCCGCGGCTCCAGCCTGCCGCAGGCCGCGCGCGACTTCATCGGCCTTGCCCAGTCGCAGCGCATGGTCCGCCAGCGCCCCTGAAAGCTCGCGCATTTATCTATCGGAAAAACCGATATCGGCTTTCTGATAAATGAATTTGCGAAACCGGGAATTTCGCAGCAACCTCCGGTTAGGGAACCAAAAGCCGCCGCAGAGTGCGGCCCCTTGGAGCGCCGCCCATTTTCCTGGTCGGCGGACGCTTCAATGTTTTGAGGGTGCGCGTGATCTTATCGGAGACATGCGCCAAAATGGGAGATCGATGATGAATTCATTCCTGAAGTCGTGCACTGCATTGACGGTCGCGCTGACCTTCTCCGGCCAGGCCGTCGCCCAGGTCAAGGAACTCGGCAAGGGCGAGGGCGAGGTCAACATCGTCGCCTGGCCGGGCTATATCGAGCGCGGCGAAACCGACAAGGGCTATGACTGGGTCACCTCCTTCGAGAAGGAGAGCGGCTGCAAGGTCAACGTCAAGACCGCCAACACGTCGGACGAGATGGTCTCGTTGATGAACGAGGGCGGCTTCGACCTCGTCACCGCGTCGGGCGATGCTTCGTTGCGCCTCGTCGCCGGCAAGCGCGTGCAGCCGATCAACACCGATCTCGTCCCGAGCTGGAAGAGCGTCGACGACCGGCTGAAGGACGCCCCCTGGTTCACGGTCGACAAGGTGCATTACGGCGTTCCCTATCAGTGGGGCCCGAACGTGCTGATGTACAACACCGACGTCTTCAAGGAAGCGCCCAAGAGCTGGAATGTCGTCTTCGAGGAGATGAACCTGCCCGACGGCAAGTCGAACAAGGGCCGCGTCCAGGCCTATGACGGTCCGATCCACATTGCCGACGCCGCCAACTACCTGATGTTCCACAAGCCGGAACTCGGCATCAAGGATCCCTACGAACTGACCGAGGACCAGTACAAGGCTGCGCTCGACCTGCTGCGCGTCCAGCGCACGCTTGTCGGCCGCTACTGGCACGATGCCGCGATCCAGGTCGACGATTTCCAGAACGAGGGCGTCGTCGCCTCCGGCTCGTGGCCGTACCAGGTCAACACGCTGGTCGCCGCCAAGAAGCCGGTCTCCTCGACCGTGCCGGAGGAAGGCGTCACCGGCTGGGCCGACACCACCATGATGGAGGCGGACGCCGCCCATCCGAACTGCGCCTATATGTGGCTCGAGCACTCGTTGTCGCCCAAGGTTCAGGGCGATGTCTCGGCTTGGTTCGGCTCGCTGCCGGTAGTGCCCGCCGCCTGCAAGGGCAATGAACTGCTCGGCGACGAAGGCTGCAAGACCAACGGCTACGACAATTTCGACAAGATCAAGTTCTGGAAGACGCCGGTGTCGAAATGCGCCAGCGAGAACAACCAGTGCGTCCCCTATTACCGCTGGGTGTCTGACTATATCGGCGTCATCGGCGGACGGTGATCCATCACCCTCCCCCTTGTGGGGAGGGTAAACGCGCAGCGTCGGGGTGGCGGTCCGTGCCAGCCACCCCACCCGCGGCTTCGCCGCGACCTTCCCCATGGAGGGGGAGGTGAAGCAGCGCGCTATCGCGATCCGACAGAACCAAACCGGCAACTGACTGACAGCCCATGACCTCGGCCGTATCCTTTCAAAAAGTCTCCCGCCATTTCGGCAGCGTTCGCGCCGTCGACGCCGTCGATCTCGACATCGCGCCCGGCGAGTTCTTCGCCATGCTCGGCCCGTCGGGCTCCGGCAAGACCACCTGCCTGCGCCTGATCGCCGGCTTCGAGCAGCCGACCTCGGGCTCGATCTCCATTTTCGGCGAGCGCGCCGAGGGCGTCCCGCCCTACCGCCGCAACGTCAACACCGTCTTCCAGGACTACGCGCTCTTTCCGCATCTGAATGTCCTCGACAACGTAGCCTACGGGCTGATGGTCAAGGGCGTCGGCAAGCCGGAGCGCCATAAGGCGGCGGAAGAGGCGCTGTCGCTGGTCAGGCTTCCTGGCTATGGCGCTCGCCGTCCGGGCCAGCTCTCCGGCGGCCAGCGCCAGCGCGTCGCGCTCGCCCGCGCGCTCGTCAACCAGCCCAAGGTGCTCCTGCTCGACGAACCACTCGGCGCGCTCGACCTCAAGCTGCGCGAGAACATGCAGGAGGAGTTGAAGTCGCTGCAGAAGGCGCTCGGCATCACCTTCGTCTTCGTCACCCACGACCAGGGCGAGGCGCTGTCGATGGCCGACCGCGTCGCCGTCTTCAACGACGGCAGGATCATGCAGATCGGCACGCCTGAAGACATCTACCAGCGCCCGAGGACACGCTTCGTCGCCGACTTCGTCGGCTCGTCCAACGTGCTGCCGCCGGATTTCGTCCAGCGCTATTGCGGCCAGCATCGCTGGGGCAGTCTGCGCCCCGAATCCATCCGTGTCGCGCGCGACGCGAGCGGCGACGGCGTTGCCGCCCGCCTGGTCTCGACCAACTATCTCGGTGCCACCACCAGGCTGGCGCTCGACGCCGATGGACTAAGGCTTCACGCCATGGTGCCCGCCGGCATGGGAGTGCCTGAGGAAGGCGAGGCGGTGCTGCTCACCTTCAACCGTGACCACCTGCATCTGATGGACGAGCCGGCATGATGACGGTTGGCGCCTGGCCCCCCTCTCTGTCCTGCCGGACATCTCCCCCTCAAGGGGGGAGATTGGCTATCCATTCCGGCTTCGCCAATCGCCGACGTGGCAGAATTGGCGAGGCCGAGAAACCGCTGATCTCCCCCCTTGAGGGGGAGATGTCCGGCAGGACAGAGAGGGGGGCGAAGGATCTCGGCCTCTCCCATAATCCCGTTCAACAAGCGGCGGCGCCATGACCATCGCCGCTGTTCAATCCAACCCCGCCGCCCCTGCCATCCTGCCGGGCAGCGGCGGCCTGCGCGGCGCGCTCTCCGACCTGTTCTGGCGCCGGCCGAAGCTGTTGCTGCTCCTCATGCTGCTGCCGCCGGTGCTGTGGCTCGGCGTTGTCTATATCGGCTCGCTGTTCGCCCTGCTGGCGCAGAGTTTTTTCTCCATCGACGAGTTCTCGGGCCTCATCAACCGCGAGTTCACGCTCAAGACCTATGGCGACCTGCTCCAGGCCGCCAATCTCGACATCATCCTGCGCACGGTGACGATGGCGGCGCTCGTCACGCTGGCCTCGGCGATCATCGCCTTCCCGATCGCCTACTACGCGGCGCGCTACGCGCGCGGCCGCTGGAAGGCGCTGTTCTACCTTGGCGTCATGCTGCCGCTGTGGTCGAGCTACCTGGTCAAGGTCTATGCCTGGAAGCTCATCCTCGCCAAGGAGGGCATCCTCACCTGGCTGCTCGGCAAGCTGAACCTTCTGTGGCTGCTCGATGCCTGGCTGTCGCTGCCGATCGTCGGCGGCAACTCGCTGTCGGTGTCCTTCACCGGCACCTTCATCGCCTTCGTCTATGTCTGGCTGCCGTTCATGATCCTGCCCGTCCAGGCGGCGCTCGAGCGCGTGCCGGGCAATCTGGTCGAGGCCTCGTCCGATCTCGGCGCCTCGCCCGGCCAGACCTTCCGCAACGTGCTGTTCCCGCTGGCGCTGCCCGGCATCGTCGCCGGCTCGATCTTCACCTTCTCGCTGACATTGGGCGACTACATCATCCCGCAGATCATCGGCACCTCGCGCCTGTTCATCGGCCAGGCCGTCTATTCGCAGCAGGGCACGGCCGGCAACATCCCGCTGGCCGCCGCCTTCACCGTGGTGCCCATCGTCATCATGGGCTTCTACCTCTGGGGCGCCAAGCGCATGGGGGCCTTCGATGCGCTCTGACGGCTCGCCTTCCGCCCCGCTCGGCCTGAAGATCGCCGCCGCCTGCGGCCTGCTCTTCCTGCACCTGCCGATCCTGCTGATCTTCGTCTACGCCTTCACGACGGAGGAAAAGAGCTTCGTCTGGCCGCCGCCGGGGCTGACCACGCAATGGTTCGCCGTCACCTGGAACCGGCCGGATGTGTGGGAGGCGCTGTCGCTGTCGATCCGCGTCGCCGCCATCTCGACGGCGATCGCGCTGGTGCTCGGCACGCTGTGCGCCGCCGCCGTCTCGCGCACGCGCTTCTTCGGCCGCGAGACCATCTCTTTGCTGGTCATCCTGCCGATCGCGCTGCCCGGCATCATCACCGGCATCGCGCTGCGCTCGGCCTTCGCGCTGGCCGACATCCCCTTCTCGTTCTGGACGATCGTGCTCGGTCACGCCACCTTCTGCGTCGTCGTCGTCTACAACAATGCCGTCGCGCGCTTCCGCCGCACCTCCGGCTCGATGATCGAGGCCTCGATGGATCTTGGCGCCGACGGCTTCCAGACCTTCAGGCATGTCGTGCTGCCCAACATCGCCACCGCGCTGCTTGCAGGAGGCATGCTCGCCTTTGCGCTGTCCTTCGACGAGGTCATCGTCACCACATTCACCGCCGGCCAGCAGCAGACCGTGCCGATCTGGATGCTCGAGGAACTGATCCGCCCACGCCAGCGCCCGGTCACCAATGTCGTGGCCATGGTCGTGGTTCTGGTGACGCTGCTGCCGATCCTCTTTGCCTATTACCTGACCCGCGACGGCGACCAGATCGCTGGTTCGGGCAAATGAAGAACAGCGAATAGGGAATAGCCAATAGCGAATAAGGGAAAAGTCGACCGCCAACCCTATTCGCTACTCGCTATTCGCTACTCGCTCCTGATCAAGGAGAAATCTTATGGACACCCAGATGCTGATCGGCTCGACCTTCGAGAAGGGCACCGAGACCGAGGAGCCGATCCTCAATCCAAAGACCGGGGCGACCATTCTAAGCCTGCCTGAAGCCAGCCCGGCGCAGATCGAGGCGGCTGTCGGTGCCGCAGAACAAGCGTTCCTCAGTTGGTCGCGCACCACGCCGGCGCAGCGCTCCGGCTATCTGCTGAAGATCGCCGACCGCATCGAGGCCGAGGCCAAGGAATTCGCTGCGCTCGAGGCGCTGAACTGCGGCAAGCCGATCAACTCCGTGCTCAATGACGAGATCCCGGCGATCGTCGACTGCTACCGCTTCTTTGCCGGCGCCGTCCGTTCGATGCCCGGCCAGGTCGCCGGTGAATATCTGCCCGGCCACACCTCGATGGTCCGGCGCGACCCGATCGGCATCGTCGCCTCGATCGCACCGTGGAACTATCCGCTGATGATGATGGCCTGGAAGCTGGCGCCGGCGATCGGCGGCGGCAACACCGTCGTCTTCAAGCCGTCCGAGCAGACGCCGCTGACGGCGCTGAAGCTGGCCAGGATCCTGGCCGAGATCCTGCCGGAAGGTGTCGTCAATGTCGTGCTCGGCCGTGGCGAAAGCGTCGGCAACGCGCTGATCAACCATGCCAAGGTCAACATGATCTCGATCACCGGCGACGTCGCCACCGGCAAGAAGGTGCTGCAGGCGGCCGCCAAGTCGGTCAAGCGCACGCATCTCGAGCTCGGCGGCAAGGCGCCGGTCATCGTCTTCGACGACGCCGATCTCGGCGCCGTGGTCAGCGGCCTGCGCGCCTTCGGCTACTACAATGCCGGCCAGGATTGCACCGCCGCCTGCCGCATCTATGCCGGCAGGAAGGTCTACGACAAGCTGGTCGCCGACCTCTCCTCCGCCGTCTCGACCATCAAGTACAACCGGCCGGACGACACCGAGAACGAGATCGGCCCGCTGATCTCGCGCCGCCAGCGCGACCGCGTGTCGAGCTTCGTCGAGCGCGCCTCGGAACTGAAGCACATCGAGATCACCACCGGCGGCAAGCCGGGCGAGGGCTCGGGCTTCTACTACCAGCCGACAGTCGTCGCGGGCGCGCTGCAGGAGGACGAGATCGTGCGCCGCGAGGTGTTCGGCCCGGTTGTCTCGGTCACGCGCTTCTCGGAGGTCGACGAAGCGGTGAACTGGGCGAACGACAGCGATTATGGGCTGGCCTCGTCGGTGTGGACCAGGGACGTGTCGCGCGCCATGGCGACGGCTGCCCGCCTGCAATATGGCTGCACCTGGATCAACACCCACTTCATGCTGACCAACGAGATGCCGCATGGCGGATTGAAGCAGTCCGGCTACGGCAAGGACATGTCGCTCTACGCGCTGGAGGACTACACCGCCGTCCGCCATGTCATGGTGGCCCACGGCTAGCGCCATTCGCAGGGAACCTACCATTCAAAACCAGGGAGGAAGAAGATGCATCGCCGCCAGTTTCTGACATCAGCAGCCATTGCCGCCACGCTCCTTGCCGTCGCGCCGGCCTTTGCCGACGACAGCGCGAAGTCGGTTATCGAAGCATACCTCGCCGCGTGGAACGCTCATGATTCCGCCAAGGCCGCGGGCTATTTCGCCGACGACGTCACCTACTACGACGCGTCGGTCGGCACGCCGGTCAAGGGCAAGGAAGCGGCCAAGACCGGCGTCATCGACAATTTCCTCAAGGCCGTCCCCGACGCCGTCTGGACGATGAAGGGCGCGCCTGTGATCGAGGGCGACCGCGCCTCCTTCGAATGGGAGTTTTCCGGCACCAACACCGGCCCCTGGGCCGACGGCACCGCCGCAACCGGCAAGAAGTTCTCCTTCACCGGGGCCTCGATGTTTTCACTCAAGGACGGCAAGATCGCAACCCAGAGCGACTATTACGATGCGCTCGGTTTCTACAAGCAGCTTGGCCTGATGTAGGTTGCGGCTTCGGGCAAAAAAGGATGGCGGCGGGACTGCCATCCTTAAAGTATTCAGTTCACCGGTTGTCATCCGTTAAGTCTGTTGAACTGCCGCCGCGTGGCGACGGTTGCCGATTTACTGAATATTCAACCTGTGCGAGCAGCTTCGCTGACGGGAAACCACGCAGCGAGGGGGTTCGCGCATGACTGTCTCGAAGATCAAGCTGACAATGATCGGCGGCTTCTGCCTGCTGGTCGCCTTCTTCTGTGCCAAGGACATCATCGCCAAGAGCGGCTGGCCGCAGGTGCCGGCCGAAATCACGGCGGTCACGGTCGAATGCCTGATGGAATCGACCCAGCACAGGATCGTCTACAAGACAGTCAGCAGCGCCTCGATCCCATGCGAATTGGTGGAAGCATTCAAGTCGGTCCATGCCGACAAGGAATGGACGGTGAAACAGAAATTCACCGGCATCTTGCGCGTCGGCGCCGGCGCGGACGCCGTCGAGGCGACCATGGACCTGAACAAGAGCGGAGGCCGTGAGCCGCAGGTTGGCGACAAGCTCGTGGTTGTTCAGAATCCCGCCAAGGCGACACAGATCGAGCGGGCCGGAATGACCGGCACGCGTGTCATGCTGGCCGCCGGCGCGGCGGCGCTCGGCGCCCTGCTCCTGTTCCTCGCGTTCAGGCGCCCGCGGCCGTCGTCCGCCAATGCCGCGGCCGCAGGCTTGCCGGGAGGCAATGCCGCCGAGCGCGCGCGCCAGGCGGACGCCATGATCGCTGCGGCGTTGGCCAAGCAGGCCACCCTGCCTAATCAGGGTCCGGCCGGCCGCCAGGCGGCAGCGGGGCTGGCCAGGGAGGCGCGCTTTTCGGGGCAGCGCAGCAGTTTCGGCCGCAAGAGCTGACGGCCGGACCAACGTCTGTCGCCCCGGAGCGGTTGCGGGCGACAGGCATGCCGATTGGGGCCGCCGCTATTCGACGATCCGGAAGATCTGCCAGACATTGGTGCCCGACACGACATAGGGCTCCAGCGCCTTGCCCCATTTGGCGTGCGCTTCGATCTTGCCGAGCTTGGCGAAGAACGCTTCCAGCTGGGCCAGGCTTTCGACCTGGTGATGCGACTCGATCCTCGATTCATGCGCGCCGATCGATCCGGTCATGATCTGGAAGTTCAGATCTGAGATGCCGACCTGCGAGCCGACGTCGCGTTCCCATTGCCGCATCATGTCGAGCACGGTCTGCTTGTGGCCGAACTTGGCGTCGATCTGCCATCTGGCGCTGAACATTGTCGTTCTCCTGCGAGTTTGCGGCCCAGCCGCTGTTGATCTGCTTGCTACTCGTCCCAGGCTTGCACCACGGTCTGTCGCGCGATCCTGCCGGCCTTGAGCTCCAGCATCGCCGCGCAGAACACCTTGGTGCCGTCGGGATAGGCGCAGGCCTGGGTGAAGGCGAGGTTGTCGCCATCGGCGATGGTGGTGTCGACCTTATGGGTCATCGCCCGGCTGCAGATGTCGTCCCAGAAGGTGGTGATCGCCGCGCGGCCGCGGATTTCGCGCGGCTTGCTCGGCGGATTGTTGCGGTCGATCACCCGCACCAGCGCGTCGTCGGTGTAGAAGCTCGCCAGCAGCTTGCCGTCACGGCCCTCGATTGCCTTCTTGATGGCAGCGCCGTCCACCAGTTGAGTCTTGGTCAACATTTTCTCCTCCATGGCCCGCCGTAAGGCGGGACGTTCGATTGATCGGGGGCGCTGCCCGGCTCAAGCGCCGGGCAGATGCATTCCTCACTGCGACTTCGCCTTGACGGCGGCGAATACGTCGTCGGTCTGCTTCTTGAAGGTGGCGAGATCGACCTGGCTGCCATTGAGCATCGTCGACCAGTGGCGCACGATGGCCGCCATCGCGATCGCCTCCTTGATCTCCTCGTCGCTCGCGCCGTTGAGCCTGGCCGCCTCGGTGTGGAAGTAGATGCAGTACTGGCAGGGGATCTGCGCCGCCACCGCAAGCCCCATCAGCTCCTTCGTCTTGCCGTCGAGAGCGGTGTTGGGATTGAGCTGCACGCCTTTGATCTCGGCCCAGGCGCCGGCGACCGCCACGTCAGGCAGCGTCTTGAACATGTCGGGCACCGAACCGAGCGTCGCCTGGATGTCTTTGTAGGCAGCGGTGGCCGAGGAATCTTCGGCTTTGGCGGGAGCAAGCGTGAAGATCGCGCCAACGCCTGCCGCGATCACCAGCGATTTGAGTGTCCGGTTCGACTTCTCCATCTCATCCTCCATTGGCAGGTGCTTCGCGGCGAAATCCGCCTGGCCTGCATGAAGAAAATCCTAGCGCTCTGCCGCGCCGCGCCGCTTCGCCCAAAAGCGCCATGGCTCTCATGGCCCGTCCGGGCCAGTGTGCCTGGCCGAAAACGCCGCCGCCGCCGCCCGCGACGGCAGGTCGAGCTTGAGCAGGATGTTGGCGACGTGACGCTTGACCGTGTGTTCGCTGAGGCTGAGCTCTGCGGCGATCGCAGCGTTGCTCTTTCCGTCGGCGATCAGGTTCACCACCTCGCTTTCCCGCGCCGTCAGCGTCGCCGGCTCGGCTGGCCTGGCCTTCGGCCGGCAGGCTGGTTCCAGATGCTGTTCCGAGGTCGCGTGCACCACCGGCAGCGGCTCGTCCAGCTCGTCGAGGCTGATGCGGCCGGCCTCAGTGAAATGCAGCCCCGAGCCGACGGTGAGGTCGGCAACCAGCCGGGAGGCTAGGATGTCGCCGCGCCCGGCATGGCTGGCAAGCTGCAGGGTCACGCGCGCCGTGAGCCCGACCGGCTGGCCGCGCAACTCGATCTCGCCGACATGCGCCCCTTGCGCGCTCGCCACGCCGATCTGCTGCGCCGCCTCGCGCAGCGCCGCCGCGCAGCGTATGGCGCGCCCCGGCCCGTCGAAGCGCGAGACCATCAACTCGCCATGCGTGCCGGCGGCGCGCCCGCCATGGCGGCCAACCAGCAGCCGCCAGGTTTCCTGGAAGCGCTGGCTGCGCTCGCTCCACATGCGGTCGCCGAGCTTGGCGGTGTCGTAGATGCGCGTCACCAGCAGTGCGGCGAGCACGCGCTCGGTGTCGGCCACCGCCGGTTCCCCGGTCAGGAACTCCTCGATCAGGTCGGCCACGCGGTCGACGTCGCCGGTCCACACCGGATGGTCGCGCCCGGCTATCTCGACCAGCCGGGCGCCGGGGATCTTGTGGGCAAGGAAGCGGCTCGCCTCGGGGTCGACCCGCACATCGTTGCGGCGATGGATCAGGAGCGTCGGCGCGCTGATCGTGCTGAGGATGCCGCGCACGTCGACACCGGCATTCATGCGGGCCAGCGCGGCCGCCGCCGTCGGGCTCGCCGACAGCCGCTCAAACCGCGCCCACCATTGCGAAAAATGCGGGTCGTCGATCCGGCCCGGCGCGAAATTGGGCAGCGTGGCGCCGGTCCCCCACGCCGTTTCCGCGGTCTCGATGAAGGCCTCGAGACGCTCTGGCGGCATCACCCATCTGTGGAAATTCGCATAGCCGCCATAAAGCACCAGCGACCGTGTCCGCTCCGGATAGGTGGCCGCGAACAGCATCGCCATCGGCGCCCCTTCCGAGGCGCCGAGGATCGCCGCGCGGCCACTGCCGGCGGCGTCCATCACCGCGCGCACGTCGTCCATGCGGGTCTCGAGGCTGGGCAGGTGGCGGCCGTCGACGCGGTCGGAGAGGCCAGTGCCGCGCTTGTCGAACAGGATCAGCCGCGAGAAGGCCGAAAGCCGTTTCAGCAGACGGCTGTAGCCCTCATCCTCCCACTGCAGGTCGAGGTTGGATATGAAGCCCGGCACGAAGACGAGATCGAACGAGCCCTGGCCGACCACCTGATAGGCGATCCGCACATCGCCGCTACGGGCGTACCGGGTCTCGATCGGCCTCACGCAACACCCCGCCGGCCAGACGACTTCTTGTCGTCGACCATAGCAGAGCTATGCCGTCCGCGGCAGACAAACTTTAGAGAGCTAAAATATAAGGTCTTTGGTGAACGGGAGCGACGGCCGCGTTACTTGTGCAAGGCACCGTTCCCGCCTTGCGCAGGCCCGGTGTAACCGATGCTCGTGTCGGCCTGTTCGGACGTCTTGGGCCGCTTGATCTTTGCCGAGGCGGCCACTACCAGCTCGTTGAACGTCTCGGTGCCGTCGTCGAGCATCTCGAACAGCTGCCGCCGCATCCTCGGTTCCCAGAACTTGTTGATGTGCTCGGCGACGCCGGTGATGCCTTCCTCGCGCGGCTTGGAATCGAAGAAGGTTGCGATCTGGTTGGCCATGCGCACCAGCTTTTCCCTGGTGCTGGTGATGTGGTCTTCGTCATGCGACATGCTTGGCAACTCCGGAAACCACCCGGTCGGGGTGGGTGAAAATATCGAAATCTTCGCCGCGCACCAGCGCCACCAGCGTCATGCCGGCGGCCTCGGCTGTGCGGATGGCAAGTGCCGTCGGCGCCGAAACGGCGATGATGATGGCCGCACCGATGGCGGCCGTCTTCTGCACCATCTCCACCGACACTCGCGACGTGACCACGACGGCGCCCGTCGCGCCGTCGATGCCGGCCTTGGCAAGCGCGCCGGCCAGCTTGTCCAGCGCATTGTGGCGGCCGACATCCTCGCGCGCCATGACGACGCCCTTGCCCGGCACGTAGAAGCCGGCGGCGTGCACGGCGCCGGTCTCGGTATGCAGCGGCTGCACCTTCGACAGGAGCTTGACCGAGCGGGTGATGTCGTCGGCGTCAAGCGTAAGCTTTGACGAACCGACCGCGTCGACCGAACGCATCGCCTCCTCGATGGATTCGATGCCGCACAGCCCGCAGCCGACCGGCCCGGCGAGCCTGCGCCGCCTTGCCTGGAAGCGCGTGTTGGCCTTGTCCTTCAGCCTGATCTGGATGTCGATGCCGGCGCCGAGATCCTCGACCTCGATCGCCTCGATCTCTTGCGGATCGGCAACGATGCCTTCGGTCAGCGAGAAGCCGAGCGCGAAATCCTCGAAATCGGCCGGGCTCCCCATCATCACCGCATGGGTGGTGCCGGCATAGGAGAATGCCACCGGCGTCTCCTCCGGCACCATGCGGTTCGCCGCAGTCGTGCCGCTGGCGCGGTGCGCGAGACGAGAGGTCTGAGAGACAGGAGGGCGGGTCACGAGGCGCCAACCTCTGGCCTGCCAGCTATCTCACTTAGGAAGCACCTTGCTTCAACGGGCGATGGCTCTTCCGGGCCTTCCCCCACTCCGTCGCTGCTTCGCAGCGCCACCTCTCCCCCCTCCGGAGGGAGAGGAAGTGCGACTCCCGACCAAGGCTCGCGCCTTTCCTCTCCCCCGTCGATCGGGGGAGAGGTGTCGAGCGAAGCTCGACGGAGTGGGGGTCGACCATGTCTCGACACAATTACTCCGCCGCTTCCAGCGGAGCGATGCGGCGGCTCTGCCGCGCCTGCTCGTTATAGTCCTTCTGCCAGTCGGTCGGGCCGTTGGACGGCGCCACCTGCACGGCGGTCACCTTGTATTCCGGACAGTTGGTCGCCCAGTCCGAGAAGTCGGTGGTGATGACGTTCGCCTGGGTGTCCGGGTGGTGGAAGGTCGTGTAGACGACGCCCGGCGAGACACGGTCGGTAATCAGCGCGCGCAGCGTCGTTTCGCCCGAACGGCTCACCAGCCGCACCCAGTCGCCCTCGCGGATGCCGCGATTCTCGGCGTCGTGCGGATGGAGTTCCAGCCGGTCCTCGGCATGCCACATCACGTTCTCGGTGCGCCTGGTCTGCGCGCCGACATTGTACTGCGACAGGATGCGGCCGGTGGTGAGCAGCAGCGGATAGCGCGGGCCGGTCCGTTCGTCCGTCGCCACATATTCGGTGCGGATGAACTTGCCCTTGCCGCGCACGAAGCCATCGACATGCATGATCGGGGTGCCGAGCGGCGCCTTGTCGTTGCAGGGCCACTGCACCGATCCGACGCGGTCGAGCATCTCGAAGGAGACGTTGGCGAAGCTTGGCGTCGTCTTGGCGATCTCGTCCATGATCTCGGACGGATGCTGGTAGTTCCAGTCGAGCCCGATGGCGCGGGCAAGCTCCTGCGTCGCCTCCCAGTCGGCGTAGCGCGCCTTCGGTTCCAGCACCTTGCGCACCATGTTGATGCGGCGCTCGGCGTTGGTGAAGGTGCCGTCCTTCTCGAGGAAGGTCGAGCCCGGCAGGAAGACATGCGCGTAGTTCGCCGTCTCGTTGAGGAAGAGGTCGTGCACGACGACGCATTCCATCGCGGCGAGACCAGCGGCGACATGCTTGGTATCGGGATCGGACTGCAGGATGTCCTCGCCCTGGATGTAGATGCCCTTGAACGAGCCGTCGACGGCGGCGTCCAGCATGTTGGGGATGCGCAAGCCCGGTTCGTCGTCGAGCTTGACGCCCCACAGGCTCTCGTAGATGTCGCGCACCGCTTCCCCTGAGATGTGGCGATAGCCCGGCAGCTCATGCGGGAAGGAGCCCATGTCGCACGAGCCCTGCACGTTGTTCTGGCCACGCAGCGGGTTCACGCCGACGCCCGGACGGCCGATATTGCCAGTGGCCATGGCGAGGTTGGCGATCGCCATCACCGTGGTCGAGCCCTGGCTGTGTTCGGTGACGCCGAGGCCGTAGTAGATCGCACCATTGCCGCCCTTGGCGTAGAGCCGCGCCGCACCCCGGATCAGCTCGGGGTCGACGCCGGACAGCTTGCCGACGGTCTCGGGGCTGTTTTCCGGCAGGGCGACGAAGGACGCCCAGTCCTGGAACTCGGCCCAGTCGCAGCGCTCGCGGATGAAGGCTTCGTCGAACAGGCCCTCGGTGACGATGACATGCGCCAGCGCCGTCAGCACCGCAACGTTGGTGCCGGGCTTCAGCGGCAGGTGATAGTCCGCTTCGATATGCGCCGACTTGACCATCTCGGTGCGGCGCGGATCGAGCACGATCAGCTTGGCGCCCTGGCGCAGGCGCTTCTTCAGCCGCGAGGCGAACACCGGGTGGGCGGAAACCGGATTGGCGCCGATGACGACGGCGACGTCGGTGAATTCGACCGAGTCGAAATCCTGCGTGCCGGCCGAGGTGCCGTAGGTCTGGCCGAGCCCGTAGCCGGTCGGCGAGTGGCAGACGCGGGCGCAGGTGTCGACATTGTTGTTGCGGAAGCCCTGCCGCACCAGCTTCTGGACGAGATAGGTCTCCTCGTTGGTGCAGCGCGAGGAGGTGATGCCGCCGATCGCGGTGCGGCCGTACTGGTACTGGATGCGGCGGAATTCCTTGGCCGTGTGGGCGATCGCCTCTTCCCAGCTCACCTCGCGCCACGGATCGGAGATCTTGTCGCGGATCATCGGCGACAGGATGCGGTCCTTGTGGGTGGCGTAGCCATAGGCGAAGCGGCCCTTCACGCAGCTATGGCCGTGGTTCGCCTTGCCGTCCTTGTAGGGCATCATGCGGATGACCTCGTCACCCTTCACTTCGGCCTTGAACGAGCAGCCGACGCCGCAGTAGGCGCAGGTGGTGACCGCCGAGCGCTCCGGCATGCCCTTCTCGAGCACCGTCTTCTCGCGCAGCGCGTCGGTCGGGCAGGCCTGCACGCAGGCGCCGCAGGACACGCATTCGGAGGCGATGAAATCCTCGTGCATGCCGGCGACCATGCGCGATTCGAAACCGCGGCCCTCGATGGTCAGCGCGAAGGTGCCCTGCACCTCTTCACAGGCGCGCACGCAGCGCGAGCAGACGATGCACTGCGCCGGGTCGTAGGTGAAATAGGGGTTGGATTCGTCGCGGGCGATGTAGTCGACCGCCAGCGAGCCATGGCCTGGCGCGACGCCGTTCTCTTCCTTGACGTGGTTGCGGCCCTCGACGCCGTAGCGGTTCTCGCTCAGGCCGACGGACTTCGCCACCACGTCGAATTCGCTGGCGCCGGTACCGGCCGTCTCGTTCCAGCCGGTCGGATGGTCGGAGAGGTAGAGCTCCATAACGCCGCGGCGGATCGCATCGAGCCGCTCGGACTGCGTGCGCACCACCATGCCTTCGCCGACCGGCGTCGTGCAGGAAGCCGGCGTGCCGCCGCGTCCGTCGATCTCGACCAGGCAGACGCGGCATGAGCCGAATGAATCCAGCATGTCGGTGGCGCAGAGCTTCGGGATCTCGACCCCGCCCTCCATCGCCGCGCGCATGATCGAGGTGCCTTCCGGCACCGTGATGCTGCGGCCGTCGACGATCAGCGTGATCTGTTTTTCCGCCCTCGACTCCGGGGTGCCGTAGTCGATCTCTTCGATGAGCGATGGGAAGTCGGCCTTGATGTTCATCTGCCAGCTCCTATTCAGCCGCCACGCGCGTCGGCGCCGGCTTGAAATCCTCGGGGAAATGCGTGATCGAGCTCATCACCGGGTAGGGCGTGAAGCCGCCCAGTGCGCACAGCGATCCGAACTTCATCGTGTTGCAGAGGTCGGTGACCAGAGCGAGGTTCTTCTCCGCCTCGATGCCGGAGGCGACCTTGTCGAGAACCTCCACTCCGCGCGTCGACCCGATCCGGCACGGCGTGCACTTGCCGCAGCTCTCGATGGCGCAGAACTCCATGGCGAAGCGCGCCTGCTTCAGCATGTCGGCGGTGTCGTCGAACACGGTGAGGCCGGCATGGCCGATCAGCCCGTCCTTGGCGGCAAAGGCCTCATAGTCGAACGGCGTGTCGAACAGCGCGCGCGGGAAATAGGCGCCGAGCGGACCGCCGACCTGCACCGCCTTCACCGGACGCCCGGAAGCCGTGCCGCCGCCGATGTCGTCGACGATCTCGCCCAGCGTCAGGCCGAAGGCCGTCTCGAACAGGCCGCCATGCTTGACGTTGCCGGCAATCTGGATCGGGATCGTGCCGCGCGAGCGGCCCATGCCGAAATCCTTGTAGAAGGCGGCACCCTTGTCCATGATGATCGGCACCGAGGCCAGGCTGATCACGTTGTTGATCACCGTCGGCTTGCCGAACAAGCCCTGGATTGCCGGCAGCGGCGGCTTGGCGCGCACCACGCCGCGCTTGCCTTCCAGGCTGTTCAGAAGCGAGGTTTCCTCGCCGCAGACGTAGGCGCCGGCGCCGACGCGGATTTCCATGTCGAAGGCGTTGGGCGAGCCCAGCACGTTGACGCCGAGCACGCCGTGCTTGCGGGCGATCTCGACGGCCCTGTTCATCGTCGCCACCGCATGCGGATACTCCGAGCGGATATAGACGAAACCCTTGGTCGCGCCGGTGGCGATGCCGGCGATCGCCATGCCCTCGATCAGCACGAAGGGATCACCCTCCATGATCATGCGGTCGGCGAAAGTGGCGCTGTCGCCCTCGTCGGCGTTGCAGACGATGTATTTGCGGTCCGAAGCGGTATCGAGCACCGTCTTCCACTTGATGCCGGTCGGGAAGCCGGCGCCGCCGCGGCCGCGCAGCCCGGATTCGGTGACCTGCTTGACGATGTCCGCGGGCGCCATGGCGACGGCGTTGTGCAGGCCCTTCAGCCCGCCATGCGCCTTGTAATTGTCGAGCGACAGCGGATCGATGACGCCGCAGCGCGCGAAGGTCAGCCGCGTCTGCTTGGCGAGGAAGGGGATCTTGTCCGGCGCGCCAAGCCAGCGCTTATGGGGCGCGCCCTTGAGGAAGCCGCTGTCGAACAGGCTCTTGACGTCGGAAGGCTTGACCGGCCCGTAGGCGACGCGGCCCTCGGCCGTCGCAACCTCGACCATCGGCTCCAGGAAATAGGCGCCGCGCGAGCCGTTGCGCACGATCTTGGCCTCGACGCCGCGCTCCGCGAGTTCCTTCTCGATCGCCTTGGCGACCTTTTCGGCGCCGAGTGCCAGCGCGCCGGAATCTCCGGGGATATAGATGCGCGGGATCATGAGCGTACCTCCGCGACGATCTCTTCGATCTTCTCGTCATCGAGCCGCCCGATCACCTCGCCGTCCAGCATCGCCGACGGCGAACAGGCGCAAAGCCCGAGGCAATAGACCGGCTCCAGTGTAACCGATCCGTCGCGGGTGGTCTCGTGGAAACCGATGCCGAGCAATTGCTTGACCTTGGCGGCGACCGCATCCGAGCCCATCGACTGGCAGGCTTCCGCCTGGCACAGCTTGAGCACATGCCGGCCGGCCGGGCGGGCGCGGAAATCATGGTAGAAGGTGACGACACCGTGCACTTCGGCCCTGGAAAGGTTCAGCCCGTCGGCGATGACCGGCAGCGCTGCCTGCGGCACATGGCCGAATTCTTCCTGGATCTCGTGCAGGATCGGCAGCAGCGGACCTTCGAGGTCCTTCAATTCATCTATGATCGCGGCTGCGCGCGATGCGATCTCGGTACTTGCAGGCTGCATTGGCATGCAGCGCCCTCCCTGGTCGTGGCGACCCGATGTGTGTCACCCAAAATATCAAAATATAGAGCGGTTTTGGGGCAACGACACGCACCCGGCGCAATATCGCTAAGTCCTTACGAAATCAGAGGAAACCTCCGAAATCAATAAAGCTGTCCCGTTGCTTGATAGAAATTTTCTATCAAGCGCGCTCGACCTGCATTGTCTAGCCTAGCGATGGGCGCGGAAATCGTCCGCAAGCGTCATCGCCTCGTCCAGCAGCGCCTGCACCAAGGGCGTGTGCGGCTCGCCCGGCGCCGCCACCAGGCCGACCGTGTGGCTGGCGTCCGGATCGACGATCGGAATGGCCCTGATCGGTTCGGAAAAGCCGAATGTTTCCGCAAGGTTGAGCGGCATGATCGACGACCATTTGCCGGTGCGGATGTGCGAAAACAGCACGATCATCGAATTCGATTCCAGCGTCGGCCGCACCTGCACTCCGGCCTCTGCCAGATGCTGGTCGATGATGCGGCGGTTCTGCATGTCGGGCGTCAACAGGCAGAGCGGCAGCTGGCTGATCTCCGCCCACGTCACTTTGTCGCGGTCGGAAAAGGGATTTCCGACCGCGGTGATCAGCTGATAGCGCTCGTCATAGAGCGGCACGCTCACCACGCGTCCGAGCGGTTCGTTGTCGAGATAGGTGATGCCGGCATCGACGTCGAAATTGCCGAGCAGCGACAGCACCTCGATCGAGGTGCGCGACAGCACCGAGAAGGTGACGCCGGGATGCTTGGCCCGGAACGGCGTCGTCAGCCGCGCCACCATTGCGAGCGCTGTCGGGATGGCGGCGATGCGGATGCGGCCGGACAGGCCGTGCCGGGCCGCGCGCATCTCCTCGCGCATGGTGCGGCTGTCGCCGACGATGCGGCGCGCCCACACCAGCACCTGCTTGCCTTCCGGCGTCAGCCCTTGGAAGCGCGAGCCGCGCAGCACCAGCATGACGCCGAGCTGTTCCTCCAACTGCTTGATCCCCGCCGACAGCGTCGGCTGGGTGACGCCGCACACTTCCGCCGCCCGGCCGAAATGTTCCTCCCTGGCGAGCGCGATGAAGAATTCCAGCTTGTCGATCATGCCTTTGATGCCTGTTGCGGACCTTCTGTCCGCGCGTTCCGCGCAGGGTCGGGGAAATTGTCCTGCGCCGCAAGTCGCATCTGCCGTCGCCCGGCATCCACATCTTTTCAGCCGGCTTACTGTTTCCCGGGGCGCCTTGCGGCGTTATGTCAGTGACGGGTGTAGACACGACGGGAGATCGACATGCTGGGCTGGTTCCGCAAGCTGCTGCCGCGCGAAGATCGCTTCTTCGACCTGTTCGAACGCCATTCCCGCACGGTGGTCGGCGGCGCCGAGGCGCTGCAGCAGCTCCTGCAGGGCAAGGACATCGACCGCTGGAGCCAGAAGATCATCGATCTCGAGGACGAGGCCGATCGCATCACTGCCGAGGTGCTTTTGGCCGTGCGCCGCTCCTTCATCACCCCCTTCGATCGCGGCGACATCAAGGACCTGATCCAGTCGATGGACGACGCCATCGACATGATGCACAAGACCGTCAAGACGGTGAAGCTGTTCGAGAAGACCGAGTTCGACCCGCTGATGCAGGAGATGGGCGCCGTCATCGTCGACGCCGCCAAGCTGGTCGCCGAGGCGATCCCGCTGCTCGGCAAGGTCGGCGCCCACAGCGTTCGTCTCAACGCCATTGCCGAGGAGGTCATGCGCGCCGAGGGCCGCGCCGACGACCTGCACGAGCAGGGGCTGAAGGATCTGTTCAAACGGCACGGCCGCAGCGATCCGATGGCCTATCTGATCGGCTCTGAGATCTATGGTGAGCTGGAGAAGGTTGTCGACCGGTTCGAGGACGTCGCCAACGAGATCAGCGGCATCGTGATCGAGAACGTTTAGGCGATGGACGCCACCATCACCTTTCCCCTGCTGGTTGGCCTCGTTGCCGTGGCGCTGTTCTTCGATTTCCTGAACGGCCTGCACGACGCCGCCAATTCGATCGCCACCATCGTCTCGACGCGCGTCCTGAGGCCGCACTATGCGGTGCTCTGGGCGGCCTTCTTCAACTTCATCGCCTTCATGTTCTTCGGCCTGCATGTCGCCGAGACGGTGGGCAAGGGCATCGTCGACGCCAGCATCGTCACGCCGGCCGTGATCTTTGCCGCGCTGGTCGGCGCCATCGTCTGGAACATCGTCACCTGGATCGCCGGCATTCCCTCCAGCAGCTCGCATGCGCTGATCGGCGGGCTGGTCGGCGCCGGCGTCGCCAAGGCGGGCACAAGCGCCATCGTCTGGTCGGGCCTCGGCAAGACCGTCGCGGCCATCGTGCTCTCGCCGGCGACGGGTTTCGTGCTGGCGCTCCTGCTCGTCCTCATCGTCTCCTGGCTGTTCGTGCGCCAGACGCCATTCGCCGTCGACAACAGCTTCCGTGTCCTGCAGTTCTTCTCCGCCTCGCTCTATTCGCTCGGCCACGGCGGCAACGACGCGCAAAAGACCATGGGCATCATCGCCGTGCTGCTCTATTCGCAAGGCATGCTCGGCGGCACCTTCCACGTGCCGCTATGGGTGGTAATCACCTGTCAGTCGGCGCTGGCGCTAGGCACCTTGTTCGGCGGCTGGCGCATCGTCCACACGATGGGCTCGAAGATCACCCGGCTGAACCCGATGCAGGGCTTTTGCGCCGAGACCGGCGGCGCCATCACGCTGTTCGCCGCCACCTGGCTCGGCGTTCCGGTCTCGACCACGCACACCATCACCGGCGCCATCATCGGCGTCGGCGCCGCCCGCCGTGTCTCAGCCGTGCGCTGGGGCATTGCCGGCAACATCGTCGTCGCCTGGGTCGTCACCCTGCCGGCCACCGCCGCCATTTCGGCGCTCACCTATTTCGCCACGCGCCTGGTGGGCTGACGCGGAGCGGGGCGCAAAGACCTACTCGCCCGCGAGGCACAATATGTTGCCGTCCGGATCCTTGAACCAGGCGACCTTCATGCCGTCGCCGACATGGATGTCGCCGTCCAGCGACAGGCCGGGCATCTCATAGTGTTCGAAGGCGACGCCCTTCGATTTCAGCGACTTGACGACAGGAGCGATCTCGTCGCCGACGTTCCAGGTCACAGCCGTTGCCTTGTTGGTTCCGGCGAAATCCGAATGATAGACGTTGATGACCGTGTCACCACTTTTGTAGACGACCAGTTCGCCAGCCATGTCGTCCACCTGCCTGAGACCCAGCGTTCCCTCATAAAATGTCTTGGCTCTCGCCAGGTCTTTCACCGCCAGATTGGCTGCTGCATTGCTGTTTGCGAGCATGACAGTCTCCTTCCCGGATTTGTTGTGTCGCCGCTCATGGCAAGCGAGATAGGGCCCGTGGATCGATTGGCCATGGGCAGGCGTTGAACTGCCGGTCGACCGGGAAACGTCATCGGGCAAATCCGACACTGCCGGTCGTTTTCCGTGGCACGCCGGGCAAGCCTTTGCTCCACGGCTTGGTTCTTGCCGGAAACTGCACTATCTGCATCGCCAAAACCCCGAGGAAACACCATGGCCGTCACCAAGGAAACCGTCATCGAGCGCCTGAAAACGGTCAACGGGCCGGATTTCACCGGCAACATCGTCGACCTCGGCCTGGTCTCGGAGATTTTCATTGCCGATTCGAAGGTGTTCTTCTCGATCACCGTGCCCGCCGCCCGCGCCCAGGAGATGGAGCCGCTGCGCGCCGCAGCCGAGCGCGTGGTCAAGGCCATTCCGGGCGTCGCCGGCGCCGTCGTGGCGCTGACGGCGGAGAAGAAGGGCGGCGGCATGGAAGCGCCGGTGCCGCCGCGTCCCGCGCCGCGGCCGGCACCGGCTGCCGCGCCGCAGCGCCCCGTGCCGCAGGCGCCGGCATCGCACAGCCACGGCAAGCGCGGCGTGCCCGGCATCGACGCGATCATCGCGGTGGCCTCCGGCAAGGGCGGCGTCGGCAAGTCGACCACAGCGGTCAACCTGGCGCTCGGTCTTGCCGCCAACGGCCTCAAGGTCGGCGTCCTCGACGCCGATATTTACGGCCCGTCCATGCCAAGGCTGCTCAACATCCACGGCCGGCCGCAGACGGTCGACGGCAAGATCCTGAAGCCGATGCAGAACTATGGGCTGAAGGTGATGTCGATGGGCTTCCTCGTCGATGAGGAAACGCCGATGATCTGGCGCGGCCCGATGGTGATGTCGGCGCTGACCCAGATGCTGCGCGAGGTCGAATGGGGCCCGCTCGACGTGCTGGTCGTCGACATGCCGCCCGGCACCGGCGATGCCCAGTTGACCATGGCCCAGCAGGTGCCGCTCGCCGGCGCCGTCATTGTCTCGACGCCGCAGGACCTGGCGCTGATCGATGCCCGCAAGGGCCTCAACATGTTCAGGAAGGTCGACGTGCCGCTGATCGGCATCGTCGAGAACATGAGCTATTTCCTCGCCCCCGACACCGGCAAGCGCTACGACATCTTCGGCCATGGTGGGGCGCGGCGCGAGGCCGAGCGGCTGGGCGTCGCCTTCCTCGGCGAGGTGCCGCTGGAAATGGGCATTCGCGAAAGCTCGGATGCCGGCGCGCCGGTGGTGGTCTCGAAGCCGGAAGGCGCCGAGGCGAAGATCTACCGCGACATTGCGGCAAAGGTCTGGGGCAGGGTCAATGAGGAGCGTGGCGCGGCGGAAGCCGCGGTGCCCTCGATCGTGTTCGAGTGATCCCTCGGCGCGAGGGTCACCCGCCGACCTTCTCGCCGAACGTCGAGAAGAACTGCCCGGCGAGCTTCTTCGACGTCGATTCGATCAGGCGGCTGCCGAGTTGGGCGATCTTGCCGCCGACATCGGCCTTGGCCGCATATTTGAGCACCGTCGTGTCGGCGCCGTCGGCGGTCAGCGTCACGTCGGCGCCGCCCTTGGCGAAGCCGGCAATGCCGCCCTTGCCTTCGCCCTGGATGGTGTAGGAATGCGGAGGCTTGAGGTTCTTGAGCACGACCTCGCCGTTGAACGTCGCCTTGATCGGCCCGATCTTCAGCACGACGGTTGCCGCCATTTCGGTGTCGGATTTCTTTTCCAGGCTCTGGCAGCCGGGGATGCTGCCCCTCAGAATGTCCGGGTCGTTCAGCGCTTCCCATACTTTTTGCAGGGGTGCGGCAATCCGTTCCTCGCCTTCGATCACCAAAGCCATCAAGAACCTCCCGGAAAGACTGCCCGGAAGCCCTAGCGCAGGGGCAGACTTATGTCTATCGCACCAAAGTGCGGGTTCGGATGGCGCGTGCCCCTTGCCTGCATCCGCGCATTGTCATATCGATTTGTCATACAAATACGGAGACCACGATGGCCGGCGCCCCCACCAAGAAGAAAAAATTTCGCTCGCAGGAGTGGTTCGACAATCCCGACAATCCGGGCATGACGGCGCTCTATCTCGAGCGCTACCTGAACTACGGACTGACGCGCGCCGAGCTGATGTCGGGCAAGCCGCTGATCGGCATCGCCCAGACCGGCTCGGATCTGTCGCCCTGCAACCGGCATCATCTCGAGCTCGCCAAGCGCGTGCGCGAGGGCATCGTCTCGATGGGCGGCATTCCCTTCGAGTTCCCGTGCCATCCGATCCAGGAGACCGGCAAGCGCCCGACCGCGGCGCTCGACCGCAACCTTGCCTATCTCGGCCTTGTCGAGGTGCTCTACGGCTATCCGCTCGACGGCGTCGTGCTGACCATCGGCTGCGACAAGACAACGCCGGCGCTGCTGATGGCCGCCGCCACTGTCAACATCCCGGCCATCGCGCTTTCGGTCGGCCCGATGCTGAACGGCTGGCACAAGGGCAAGCGCACCGGCTCCGGCACCATCGTGTGGGAATCGCGCCAGCGCCTGTCGGCGGGCGAGATCAATTACGACGAGTTCATGGACATCGTCGCCTCCTCGGCGCCGTCGACCGGCTACTGCAACACCATGGGCACCGCCACCACCATGAATTCGCTGGCCGAGGCGCTCGGCATGCAGCTGCCGGGCTCGGCCGCCATCCCCGCGCCCTATCGCGAGCGTGGCCAGATCGCCTACGAGACCGGCAAGCGCATCGTCGACATGGTGCATGAGGACCTGAAGCCGTCCGACATCATGACGCGCCAGGCGTTCGAGAACGCCATCGTCGTCAACTCGGCCATTGGCGGCTCGACCAACGCGCCTATCCACCTCAACGCCATTGCTCGCCATCTCGGCGTGCCGCTCGACAATGACGACTGGCAGAAGGTCGGCCTCAACGTGCCGCTCATCGTCAATCTGCAGCCAACGGGCGAATATCTCGGCGAGGACTATCACCACGCCGGCGGCGTTCCGGCGGTCGTCGCCGAACTGCTGAAGGGCGGGCTTTTGCCGCATCCGGATGCGGTTACCGCCAACGGCAAGTCGATCGGCGACAATTGCCGCGATGCCGCCAACGAAAACCCGGAGGTCATCCACAGCGTCGACAAGCCGCTGAAGGCCAATGCCGGCTTCATCAACCTGAAGGGCAACCTGTTCGACTCCGCGATCATGAAGACCAGCGGCATCTCGCCGGAATTCCGCCAGCGCTATCTGTCCAACCCGAAGGATCCCGAAGCCTTCGAGGGCAACGCCATGGTCTTCGACGGCCCGGAGGACTACCACGCCCGCATCGACGATCCGGCGCAAGGCATCGACGAGCACACCATCCTGTTCATGCGCGGCGCCGGCCCAGTCGGCTATCCCGGCGGCGCCGAGGTGGTCAACATGCAGCCGCCGGCCTACCTCATCAAGAAGGGCATCCATTCGCTGGCCTGCATCGGCGACGGCCGCCAGTCGGGCACGTCAGGCTCGCCCTCGATCCTCAACGCTTCGCCGGAGGCGGCGATAGGCGGTGGCTTGGCGCTGCTCAAGAGCGGCGACCGCGTCCGCATCGACCTGAAGAAGGGCTCGGCCAACATCCTCGTCAGCGACGAGGAGATCGCCAGGCGGCGCGCCGCGCTCCAGGGCAATGGCGGCTTCCATTATCCCCAGCACCAGACGCCGTGGCAGGAGATCCAGCGCGGCATCGTCGACCAGTTTGACGCCGGCATGGTGCTGAAGCCGGCGGTGAAGTACCAGGATGTCGCGCACACCAGGGGTGTGCCCCGCGACAACCACTGAGCGCCGGCAACCTCGCTCGCGCGAACGGCGGCTTGATCGTGGATCAAGCCGCCGTTTTTGCTGACCCAGGGCTGCTGTCCCGCTGTGCTTACAGGTAACCGGTGATCTCCGGCGCCTGGTCCTGCCTGTTGCGTTTACCGTCCTCGTAGATGATCGGTGCGGAAGCGAGTTCCTCCTCGCTGACGTCGTCCAGGCAGGCGACGTTCACAGCCCAGAAATTCCCGCCCATGAAATCGAGATAGCCGCGCGAGAAGACATTCGCGCCGCAGTTCGGGCACATATAGTGGTTGATGTCGCCTTCCGGCCAGTTGGACGGGCTAGCCTTGTAGTCCCGCATCCGGTCACTGCCTTCCATCACCCTGAGCGCCTGGTAGGCGGTAAAGGATTTGCGGTAGCCAAGTTTCCAGCAGAAGCTGCAATTGCATTTGCGAATGCCCTCGGCGAGGTCGAGATCGGCCTGGAAATGCACAGCGCCGCAATGGCAACTGCCGTGATAGGTCTTCTTCATGGCACTCCTCACAGAATTTGCTCTGGTCCCTCTGTGGCCTCCGCGAAACCAGATCAGATTGTGACCATAGCCCCGCCAGATAGGCGCCCGGCTCCTCTGGGCAATACGTCGTCTTGTGCAAAACGGCGCGCGCGATGCCATATGCTGGCAAACGGACAGGACCATCCATGACGAAACGGCGCTCTTCCCTAGGCTTCCTCGGCATGTTCGGCCGCTCGGGCGATCTGCGGACGCTCGATGCCGCCTTGCGCGGCGCCGACCTCCATCCCGCGCTCGTGCCGGAGGGCGTCAAGCTCACCATCGTCAATCTGATGAAGGATCACTGGCCGGACGAGCCGCCGGCGCAGGCCTACGCCTCGCTCGCGCAGCTGTTCGGCTATTGCGTTGCCGGGCCGGAGACGTTCGAACAGGCCAATGGCCGCGAGCGCAGGCTGGACGCGGAGCGCCGCATCGAGGACGCGCTCGAGACCGGCGACAGCCTCGATGCGCAGATCGTGCTGATGGCGCTGCATGCAAAGCTGATCAGCGCCGAGGTGGTGGAGCGCTTCGGCCTAAGCGCCGAGTAGGATGCTCAACCCGGCCTAGCCGCCCATGCCGCCGCGCGGCAGCTTGATCATCTCGCCGAAGCGGGCGCGCAATTTGTCGTCGACCGTTTTCGGCACGTGGCGCGGGAAGCGCTCGGCAAGCACGCGCTTCTTCTCGGCGATCGCCCTTTGCAGGATGTCGGGCCGGCCCTTCTCGTTCCATTCCTTCGGCGAGAAGCGGTCGCCGATGGCCGGATAGAAATATTCGGTCTGCATCAGCTTCAGCGTCTGCTCGTTGCCGAGATAGTGGCCGGGGCCCTTCAGGCAGACATCGGCGATGGTGTCGATCGACAGCGCCTCGTCGGTCACCTCGATGCCGCGCACGCAGCGCAGGCAGTGGCCGAGCATGTCGTTGTCGATGATCAGGCTTTCCAGGCAGAAGCCGAGCAGCGAGGCATGCATGCCGGCCGACTCATAGACCAGGTTGAGGCCGGAGAGGCCGGCCATCACATTGGTGATGCCCTTCTCGTAGCCGGACTGGATGTCGGGCAGTTTCGAATCCGTCATGCCGGCCGCCGAGCCGCCCGGCAGGTCGTAATATTGCGCCATCTGCGCGCAGGCGGCGGTCAGCACGGCCTGCTCGGCCGAGCCGCCGGACATGGCGCCGGTCCGAAGGTCGGAGACGAACGGCCAGGTCCCGAAGATCGCCGGATGGCCGGGCTTGATGGCGTTGACATAAACCAGGCCCATCAGCACTTCCGCGACCGCCTGCACCACCGCCCCGGCAATCGCCGCCGGCGCCGTGGCGCCGGCCTGGCCAGCCGACAGAAGCAGGATCGGGATGCCGCCTTCGACGCAGGCCTCGAGCACGCCGCAGGCGTCCTCGGCGAACTTCATCGGCGGCACGACGAAGCAGTTGGAATTCGACACAAAGGGGCGTGCGCGGAAATTTTCCTCGCCGCCGGCGATCGCATAGAGCATCTCCAGCGCCGGCTTGACGTTCTCGCGCACCGTGAACGAGGTGCCGACATGCTTGGCGGTCCCCATCACGCAGGCGTAGAGCGTGTTGAAGTCCATCTCCAGCGGATCGGGAATGTCGCGCGGCACCATGGTGCGCTGGAAGAAATGGATGTTGTCGAGGCCGTCGACCAGGCGCGCGGCGTCGTAGATGTCCTGCAATTGGGACTCGCGGTATTCGCGCTTCTCGACGTCGACCAGATGCACGGCCGCGCCCGCCGTGCCGTAATGCACGCGTTTGCCCTGGATCACCATGTCGTGCTTGGGGTCCTGGCCGTGCAGCGTGAAATGCCGGGCCGCATTCTTGATCGTGTCGAGGACGAGCGCCCGCGGCAGGCGGATGCGGCCATCGTCGCCATAGGTCGCGCCAATCCTGGTCAGCGCCTCGATGCAGGAGGGTATCGCGTTGGCGAAGCCGACCGTTTCCAGCAGCGTCAGCACCGCCTCATGGATGCGCTCTCGGTCGTTTTCGCTGAGCGGCCCATAGCTGCCGCCTTCGAGGCCCGGCCGCACCGGCCTGATGTCGTCGGCAAGCGGTGCCGCCCGCATCGCACGGCGCGCTTCGCGCCCGCCGGATCGCCGTGACCGCTGGTCGGCCGAAGCGTCCTGCTTCTCAAGAGCCACTGACATGGAAGCACTCCACCTTTTGCTGCGAGGCGGGACGCGGCGGTTGGTCCACCATCGGCCCTGCTTCGTCCCCTTATGGCTCGACTATGCCGCCGGCATTGGCACAGCCTATGAGCCAGCCAGCTCCGTCGAATATGCCAGAGCGCTAAAGCAAAGAGAGCCGGCGAAGGCCGGCTCTCTTTGGGAATTCAGCGTCAGTTGATGATCAGGCGGCCGCGGGTCTGCGGCCGGCCGCGGTGGCGAGTTCCCGAATGCCGGGCTCGATGTGTTGCAGCGCGATCGAGGAAATGCCCAAGCGCATGAAACGCGACGGTTTTTCGGTGCGGTCGAAGAAGCGGTCGCCGGGTTCGATGATGACGCTGCGCGAGGCGGCCGCTTCGGCGAGGCCCCGCGAGTCGGTGCCGCGCGGCCCCTCGAGCCAGAGCGATGTGCCGCCGGCCGAGTCGGTCGAGCGCCACTCGGGCAGGAAAGCGGAAATCGCATGGACCAGACGCTTGCGCCGCTCGTCGAAGGCGCTGGACAGGCGCCGCACCAGCGCCTCGTGATGGCCGAGCGACAGGAACAACGCCACCGCCCGCTGGTTGTTGGCCGGCGGGTGCCTGAGCATGAAGCGGCGCAGCGCGCGCAACTCGGCGATCAGCCCGGCCGAGGCGACGATGTAGCCAAGCCTGAGGCCCGGCGCCAGGGTCTTCGACATCGAGCCGACATAGATGACGCGGCCTGAGCGATCGAGGCTCTTCAGCGCCTGCTGCGGCGCCTCGTCCAGCAACTGGCTGTCATAGCCGTCCTCGATGATGATCTGGTTGTGGCGGTTGGCCCGCGCCAGGAGGTCCTGCCGGCGCTCGGCCGACAACGGCACCATAGTCGGGCAATGGTGGCTGGGCGTAACGAAGACGAAGCCGGAATCCTGCGGGATCGAAGAGGTCACGATGCCGGACTGGTCGACCGGAACCGGTTGGATGTCGGCGCCCGCAAGCCGGAAGATCGAGCGCGCGTCGGGATAGCCCGGATCCTCCATCGCCACCTTCGAGCCCTTGGTCATCAGCAGCGAGGCGAGCATGTAAAGCGCGTTCTGCGCGCCGAGCGTGACGATGATCTCGTCCGGATTGGCGAAGATGCCACGCCGCGGCAAGAGCCGCGCCTGGATCTGCTCGATCAAGAGCGGATCGTCGCGGTCGACCATGTCGGATGCCCAGTTGCGGATCTCCAGCACGGCGAGCGCCATGCGGTTGCATTCGCGCCATTCGGCCGTCGGGAACAGCGCCGGATCGAACTGGCCGTAGACGAAGGGGTAGGACGACTTGATCCAGTTGTCGTGCTTGGCCGGCGGCGGCATGTCGCTGGCGGCGATCTGCCGGCGCGCCTTCCAGTCGATCTCGTTCTGCTGGTCGGGCGCCTTCTGGTGCGGCTTGGCGGGGGTGGCCAGCACGTCCGGATTGACGAAATGGCCGCGCCGCTCGCGCGCCACCAGAAAGCCCTGGTCGACGAGCTGCTGGAAGGCGAGCACCACGGTGCCGCGGGCGACGCCCAGTTTTTCGGCCAGGATGCGGCAGGAAGGAAGCGGCATGGAAGCGGCGATCTGCCGGTCCAGAATGGCGGCGACGATCGCCTGGCGGATCTGCGCCTGCAGGGTCTGGCCGGATTCAGCCGAAATCCGGAACAGGCCGGACCATATGGCCGTGTCGTTGCGCTGTGGCATGGAAGAGTTTCCTCGATGGCCAGCTTTTTGTATTTGGCTGGACCAGTCGAGTGTAGGGGTGGCACAAGGGGTTGCGCCAATCAATTTTTCTGATCGCTGGGATTTATGCCAGTGATCCATTGGTCACGAATGTGATCCATTGCGCGACGCGCAGCGTCGTCGCCTGCGTCGCGGCCTGCCGGTTGGTGAGCGACGCGCAGCGTCGTCGCATCCTCCGTCGCCGGGTAATGCAAGGCATCATAAAAGCGTGATGCAGTCCGTCATCAAAGCGTGATGCAGTGCGGCAATGCCGCCCTTGAATGAAATGGAATCGGCTCGATAGAATGTCGCGACGACATGCGCCGGAAACATCCGGCCTGTTAAGATAGGTTCAAAAACCCGCCAGGAGCCCGCATTGGATCAATCATCCTTCGACAAGCAAGTCGCCGCCTTGCGCGAACACCGCGCGGCGGCCAAAGGCACGATGCGTGAGGCTTTCGCGGCCGATCCCAAACGCTTCGAGACGTTTTCCGCCAGCGACGGCGATCTCCTGCTTGACTGGTCGAAATGCGCGGTCGACGCCGACACGATGGCGATGCTGGAGAAGCTCGCCGGAGCCGCCGATCTGGCGGGTCGCCGCGCCGCCATGTTCGAAGGCAGGAAGATCAATATCACCGAAGGCCGCGCCGTGCTGCACACGGCGCTTCGCAACCTGACCGGCAAGGGCGTCGTGGTCGATGGCCAGGATACCAAGGCCGAGGTTCTCGCCGTTCTCGACGCCATGGGCGCCTTCGCCGATGCCATCCGCTCCGGCAAGGCGGCCGGCGCCACCGGCAAGAAGATCACCGACATCGTCAACATCGGCATTGGCGGCTCCGACCTCGGCCCGGTGATGGCGACGCTGGCGCTGGCGCCCTATCATGACGGCCCGCGCGCGCACTATGTCTCCAACATCGACGGCGCCCACATCCACGACACGCTGAAGGACCTGTCGGCCGAAACCACTTTGTTCATCGTCGCCTCCAAGACCTTCACCACGGTCGAGACGATGACCAATGCCGAGACGGCGCGCCGATGGGTGGAGAAGGCGCTGGGCAAGGAAGCCGTCGGCAAGCATTTCGCCGCCGTCTCGACCGCGCTCGACCTGGTGGCGAAGTTCGGCATCGCGTCCGATCGCGTGTTCGGTTTCTGGGACTGGGTCGGCGGCCGCTATTCGGTCTGGAGCGCGATCGGCCTGCCGGTGATGATCGCCATCGGCCCGCGCAATTTCCGCGCCGTCCTCGACGGCGCGTACGAGATGGACGAGCACTTCCGCTCAGCACCCCTGCAGAAGAACCTGCCGGCGCTGCTGGGGCTGATCGGCTGGTGGCACCGGGTCGTCTGCCGATATCCGGCCCGCGCCGTGATCCCTTACGACCAGCGGCTCTCCAGGCTGCCGGCCTATCTGCAGCAGCTCGACATGGAATCGAACGGCAAGAGCGTGACGCTGGATGGCGGCGCGGTCGCCACGCCGACCGGCCCGCTGGTCTGGGGCGAGCCCGGCACCAACGGTCAGCACGCCTTCTTCCAGCTGCTGCACCAGGGTACGGACTTCATTCCGGTCGAATTCATCGCCGCCGCTGTCGGCCACGAGCCGGAGCTGAAGCATCACCACGATCTCCTGCTCGCCAACTGCCTGGCGCAGTCGGAGGCCTTCATGAAGGGCCGCACGCTGGAGGAGGCGCGCGCGCAGATGCTGGCCAAGGGCATGAAGCCGGCCGACGTCGACAGGATCGCCCCGCACCGCGTCTTCTCCGGCGACCGCCCGTCTGTGACCATTCTCTACCGCAAGCTCGATCCGCGCACCTTCGGCCGCCTGGTCGCGCTCTACGAGCATCGCGTCTTCGTCGAGGGGACGCTGTTCAACATCAATTCCTTCGATCAGTGGGGCGTCGAACTCGGCAAGGAACTGGCAACCGGCCTGCTGCCTGTCGTGGAAGGCAAGGAGAATGCCGCAAAGCGGGATGCCTCGACTGCTGGTCTGGTGGGACACATTCACCGATTGCGCGGATCGGAGTGACAGGCTTGGCGGAGATCAAAGGCATATTGTTCGACAAGGACGGAACGCTTGTCGATTTCAACGCGACATGGTTGGGCATTGCCGACTTCATGGCCATGGATGCCGCCGAGGGCGACCGCTGGAAGGCAGACAGGCTGCTCGCGGCAGCCGGCTTCGATTTCCTCAGCAAGCGCTTCAAGCCCGATTCGATCTTCGCTTCCGGCACCAACATGGATGTCGTCGAACTCTGGTTCCCGCGCCTCTCCGAGGACGACCAGATGCTTGCCGTGGCCCGTTTCAACGAGATCACCTCGGTGCAGGGCTCCAGCATGGCGGTGGCGCTGCCGGGCATCGTCGAGACGCTGGCCGTCCTGCACAGGCGATCCTACCGGCTTGGCGTCGCCACCAACGATTCGACCAGCGGCGCGGAAAAGACGCTGGTGACGCTCGGCGTGGCGCAGCTTTTCGACGCCGCCTATGGCTATGATTCGGTGGCCAGGCCGAAGCCGGCGCCGGATACGATCCTTGCCTTCTCCGACCTGACCGGGCTGAAACCCGCCGAGATCGCCATGGTCGGCGACAATCGCCACGATCTCGAAATGGCGCGGGCCGGCGGCTGCGGGCTGGCGGTCGGCGTGCTTTCCGGCACAGGCACGCGTGAATCGCTGTCGGCGATCGCCGATGTCGTGCTCAACTCGGTTGCCGACCTGCCGGATTTCCTCGCCGCGCGGGTCAAGGAGACGATCTGAGCGTCTCGAACGAGAAGACCCCGCTCGGCCTCGACGCCGTGCCTTTGGCATCGCCGAAATCCGGCACCTGATATTCGGCAAGAAGTTTGAGCCGCGTGAGCGGCAGGTCGGTGCGGCGCGGATCGCCGACCAGCACCTCGATGCCGGCGGCAAGGCAGCGGTCGAAGAAGGGGATCACGCGCCTCGCCACCTCATGCCCGTAGAACACGTCGCCGGCCAGCACCAGGTCGACCGCCGGTGGCGGCCCGGCGGTGACGTCTTCGCCGATCACCGAGATGGCGACGCCGTTCGCCGCCGCGTTGAGGCCGAGCGCGACGATGCCGTTGCGGTCGATCTCGGCGGCGATCACCGCGCGCGCTCCAGCCTTCGCCGCAGCGATGCCGACCAGGCCCGAGCCGGCGCCGAGATCGAGCACACGGCGCCCCGCAACCGTTTGCGGCCGGTCGAGAATATAGCGGGCAAGGACGGTGCCGCCGGCCCAGGCATAGGCCCAATAGGGCGGCTGCGGCTCTGGCGCGGCAGCGTCTTCGTCGTCAGGATCGACGAGCCGCCGCAGCCCGCTGCCGGGATGGGCGCTGAAGATCTGGATTTCCGGAAGCGCGGCGACAGGCGCAAGGCGCATGTTCGCCTTGATGAACCCCGCCGGATCGGGACGGGTAGGCGTCGCCTTGCCGGCAGGACGATCGTTCAAGCTCGTGCCTATCCCCGCAGCGCCCGCCGCAGGATCTTGCCCACCGGTGTCTTCGGCAATTCGGTGCGGAACTCGATGTATTTGGGCCGCTTGTAGCCGGTCAGGTTCTCGCGGCAATAGGCGGTCAGCGTCTCGAGGGTCAGCGCCGGATCCTTCCTGACCACGAACAGCTTCGGCACTTCGCCCGAATGCTCGTCCGGCACGCCGATCGCCGCCACTTCCAGCACGCCCGGATGCTGGGCAACGACCTCTTCCAGCTCGTTCGGATAGACGTTGAAGCCGGAGACCAGGATCATGTCCTTCTTGCGGTCGACGATCTTGGTGTAGCCGCGCTCGTCCATGAAGCCCATGTCGCCGGACTTGAAGTACCCGTCCTTGGTCATCACCTTGGCGGTCTCGTCCGGCCGGTTCCAGTAGCCCGCCATCACCTGCGGCCCGCGGATGCAGATTTCGCCGACTTCGCCGAGCGGCACATTGTTGCCGTCGTCGTCGCGGATGGCGATCTCGGTCGACGGCAGCGGCAGGCCGATCGTGCCGGTGAAGTCGCCGCCGCTGAATTTGTTGGCGGTCGCCACCGGCGAGGTTTCCGAAAGCCCGTAGCCTTCGGTGACCGGACAGCCGGTCAGCGCCTTCCAGCGCTCGGCCACACCCCTCTGCACCGCCATGCCGCCGCCCAGCGTCAGGATCAGCGGCTTGAAGTCGAGCTTGCGAAAATCCTCATTGTTGAGCAGCGCGTTGAACAGCGTGTTGAGGCCCGGGAAGATGTGGACCGGGTATTTCTCCAGCTCCTTGACGAAGCCTGGAATGTCGCGCGGATTGGGGATGAGCACATTCTGCGCGCCCTGCTGCATGCCCATCAGCGCGTTCACCGTCAGCGCGAAGATATGGTAGAGCGGCAGCGCGCAGATGAAATTGGGATGCGCCGGCTTCGGCTTCACCGCATAGGCGTCCTGCAGCCAGAGCGCGTTCTGCGCGACATTGGCAAGCACATTGGAATGCAAGAGGATCGCGCCCTTCGAGATCCCGGTGGTGCCGCCGGTATATTGCAGGAAGGCGATGTCGTCGGCGCTGACGCTGGCAGGCTTGAAGGCGAGGCCGGCGCCGGCCTTCAGGGCGGCGTTGAACTTGACGTGGCCCGGCAGCGACCAGGCCGGCACCAGCTTCTTCACCCGGCGCACGACGAAGTTGACGAGCGTCCCCTTGAGGCCCCCGAGCATGTCGCCCATCGCGGCGACGACGACGTGCTTGACCGAGGTCTTGGCGATCACCGCCTGCAGCGTGTTGGCGAAATTCTCGAGGATGACGATCGCCTGCGCGCCGGAATCCTTGAGCTGGTGCTCGAGCTCGCGCGGCGTGTAGAGCGGGTTGACGTTGACCACGGTGAAGCCGGCGCGAAGCACCGCCATCATCGCCACCGGGTACTGCAGCACGTTGGGCATCATCAGCGCCACGCGCGCCCCCTTCTGCAGGCCCTTCGACTGCAGATAGGTGCCGAAGGCGGCCGACTGCTGCTCGAGCTCGGCATAGGTGATGGCCTTGCCCATGCAGACGAAGGCCGGCTGGCCGGCAAACTGCTTGCAGGCGCCGACCAGGAAGTCGCCGATCGAGCCGTAGGGCAAGGGCCCGATCTCGGCTGGCATGTTCTTCGAATAGCTGGCCAGCCACGGTTTTTCCGGCAGGCCGGCGGCAAGCTCCGTCAGCGCCTTCGGCAACCTCTTGGCCGGCGCCGGTTTCACGGCCGGCTTTGGCGGGACCGCCTTTGTCGGAACTGCCTTCGCGGCCGGCTTTGCGGCAGCGGGCTTTTTCGCAGCGGATTTGGCCGGCACCGGCTTGGCCGCGGCTGGAGTTTTCGTCGCGACAGGAGCTTTCGTCGAGGCAGGCTTGGCAGCCTTTCCCGGAGCGGCCTTGGCCGGGGATTTGGCCGTGTCCTTCACGGGGGTGGCCGCCTTCGACTTGGCCGCTGCCTTGGCCGCAGGCGCCGTCTTGCCGGACCCGGCGGCCGGCTTTGACGCGGCGTTCGTCTTGGCCGGAGCCGTGGTTTTCGCTGCCTTCGCCACCCTGTCCCTCCCGTCGTCGTTCACTCGTGCCGCGCCGCCTCTGAATGACAGAAGCGTCCTCCGCCGCAATGGTTGCGGATTCCTCAAGAAATCCAGCGTGCCGTCTATGTATTGCGACTATCCTTGGCCGTGCAAGTCTTGCCCTTGCGGCAGAAGCCCAAAGATTTGCCGTCGAAATCCTTCCGTCCTCCCGCGCCCGGAACGCAGCTTCCCGAACAGCGGCCCGCGCGAAGGAAGCCGCGCCGCGCCGATTTCGCGAAGGCGCCGATCAATAAAAAAATGCGATCGTTAACATTAACGTGAGCGGAAAATCATGCTAATTTCTTTCGGCATTTTAGGAGATTTCGGATTCTTTTCCTGCTTCCCATGGGGTACGCAAACGGGGTGTTCCAAAGCCCGAAAAACGGTGCTTATATGCGCGCTTCGCGAGCCTGCTAGAGGGGCTTGGCAGAACATCAGGGAGTGCTCAATGAAAAAGAAACTGACTTTTGCAGCCGCGTTGCTGGCTGCAAGCGTCCTCAGTGGCGTGGCCAACGCCAAGACGCTGGTCTATTGCTCGGAAGCATCGCCGGCCAATTTCGACCCGGGTACGACGACGGGCGGTAACGATTTCGACGCTTCTTCGCGCACGGTCTATTCGCGCCTTGTCGAATTCAAGCATGGCGGCACCGAGATCGAGCCCGGCCTCGCCGACAAGTGGGAAATCTCGGACGACGGCCTGGTCTATACTTTCCACCTGCATCCGGGCGTGAAGTTTCAGACCACTGACTATTTCAAGCCGACCCGCGACCTCAACGCCGACGACGTCGTCTTCTCCTTCGATCGCCAGTTCAACAAGGAAAACCCCTGGAACGGCGAGAAGTATCTGCCGAACCTGACCTGGGACTACTACACCGGCATGGACATGCCGAAATACGTCGCCAAGTGGGAAAAGGTCGATGACCTGACCGTCAAGCTGACGTTGACCGAGCCGAACGCGCCGATGCTGGCCAATCTCGGCATGGATTTCGCCTCGATCGTGTCGAAGGAATATGCCGACCAGCTCGCGAAGGACGGCAAGATGGCCGACTTCTCGACCAAGCCGATCGGCACCGGTCCGTTCCAGTTCGTCGACTACCAGCTGGATTCGGTCATCCGCTACGCGGCCAACCCGGATTACTTCAAGGGCAAGGAAAAGCTCGACGATCTCGTCTTCGCCATCACGCCCGATGCCACCGCGCGCATCCAGAAGGTGCTGGCCGGCGAATGCGACGTCGCGCCCTATCCGAACCCGGCCGACATCGGCACGATCAAGGCCAACCAGGACGTCACCCTGCTCGACCAGGCCGGCCTGAACATCGGCTACATGAGCTACAACACGACGATCCCGCCGCTGGACAAGCCCGAGGTTCGCCACGCGCTCAACCAGGCGATCGACCGGGAAGCGCTGATCAAGTCGCTGTTCCAGGATGCCGGCGCCACGGCTGCCCAGAACCTGATCCCGCCGACCATGTGGTCGTGGAACAAGGACGTGAAGTTCGATTCCTATGATCCGGAAGCCGCCAAGAAAGTGCTGGCCGATGCCGGGCTGAAGGAAATCCAGCTCTGGGCTTCCGACCGCGTTCGCCCGTACAACCCGAACTTCCAGCGCGCCGCCGAGCTGATCCAGGCCGACTGGGCCAAGGTCGGCGTCAAGGCCGAGATCGTCAACTACGAGTGGACCAAGTACCGCGAGGAAGGCAAGAAGAAGGAACGCCCCGGCGCCTTCCAGATCGGCTGGACCGGTGACAATGGCGATCCGGACAACTTCTTCGCCACCCTTTTCGCCTGCTCGGCGATTGGTGTGTCGAACTACTCCAGCTGGTGCGACAAGGACTTCGAGGACCTGATCCAGAAGGCCAAGAAGACCAGCGACCTGGCCGAGCGCACCAAGCTCTACGAGCAGGCGCAGGTTGTCTTCCAGAAGCAGGCCCCGGCCTTCCTTCTGGCGCACAGCCAGGTCTATGCGGTCGTGCGCAAGAATGTCAGCGGCTTCATGATGGACCCGCTCGGCATCCACCGCTTCGACGGCACCGACAAGGCCGAATAGAACTCTAGAGCGGGCGGCGCCGTTCGGCGCCGCCCCTTTTTTCAAGATGCTCCGATATCTTCTCAACAAAATCGCACTTCTGATCCCGACGCTGGTCGGCATCACCATCTGTGCCTTCGCCTTCGTCAGGCTGCTGCCCGGCGATCCCATCCTCGCCATGGCCGGCGAGCATGGCGTGACGCCCGCGCGCTACGAAGAGCTCAAGGAACAGTTCGGCTACAATCTGCCGATCTGGCAGCAATATGCGCGCTATGTCGGCGAGGTCGCCACCGGCGATTTCGGCGTTTCCATCTCGTCCAAGCGGCCGGTTATCGAGGAGTTCAAGACGCTCTTCCCGGCAACGCTGGAACTGTCGTTCTTCGCCATGATCTTCGCCATGGTGCTCGGCATCCCGGCCGGCATCTTCGCGGCCGTCAAGCGCGGCTCGTGGTTCGACCAGTCGCTGATGGGCACCGCCCTTGTCGGCTATTCGATGCCGATCTTCTGGTGGGGCCTGTTGCTGATCATCTTCTTTTCCGGCTATCTCGGCTGGACGCCGGTCTCCGGCCGCATGGGCCTGCAGTTCTTCTTCAAGCCGATCACCGGTTTCATGACCATCGACAGCATCCTCTACGGCAAATGGGATGCCTTCCGCTCGGCGCTAAGTCACCTCGTGCTGCCGGCGATCGTGCTCGGCACCATCCCGCTGGCGGTGATCGCCCGCCAGACGCGCTCGGCCATGCTCGAGGTGCTGGGCGAGGACTATGTCCGCACCGCGCGCGCCAAGGGCCTGTCGTCGGCGCGGGTTATCGGCGTGCATGCCTTGCGCAACGCGCTGATCCCGGTGGTCACCACCATCGGCCTGCAGGTCGGCACGCTGCTTGCCGGCGCCATCCTCACCGAGACGATCTTCGCCTGGCCGGGCATCGGCAAGTGGATGGTCGATTCCATCTTCAAGCGCGACTACGTCGTCGTGCAGTCAGGCTTGCTTTTGATCGCCCTCATCGTCATGGCCGTGAACCTGATCGTCGACGTGCTCTATGCCGTCATCAACCCGCGCATCAGGGCCGCGTGATGAGCCAGTCGACCGAAATCGCCCCGATGGCCAGCGGCAGCCCGGACCGCCTCACCGGCTTCAGGACCTTCTGGCACTATTTCTCGGTGAACCGCGGCGCCGTCATCGGCCTGTTCGTCTTCATCCTCTTGGTTCTGGCGGCGCTCTTCGCGCCACTGCTCGCGCCCTATGCGCCCGACGTCCAGGACAAGACCGCGTTTCTGAGGCCTCCGGCCTGGCAGGCCGGCGGCAGCGCCCAGTATCTGCTCGGCACCGATGCGGTCGGCCGCGATATCCTCTCGCGCCTGCTCTACGGCGCGCGCTTCTCGCTGCTGATCGGCGCGGTGGTGGTGACTTTGGCGCTCACCGGCGGCATCACGCTCGGCCTGCTGGCCGGCTACTTCCGTGGCTGGGTCGACGTCGCGATCATGCGCGTCATGGACCTGATCCTCGCCTTCCCGTCGTTGCTCCTGGCACTGGTGCTGGTCACCATCCTCGGCCCCGGCCTGTTCAATGCGATGCTGGCGATCTCGCTCGTGCTGCAGCCGCATTTCGCCCGCCTGGTGCGCGCCGCGGTGATGGCCGAGAAGAGCCGGGAGTATGTCGTGGCCGCCAAGGTCGCCGGCGCGGGCCATCTCCGGCTGATGCTCGCCACCATCCTGCCGAACTGCCTGGCGCCGCTGATCGTCCAGGGCACGCTGTCGTTCTCCAACGCCATCCTCGAAGCCGCCGCCCTCGGCTTCCTCGGCCTCGGCGCCCAGCCGCCGACGCCCGAATGGGGCACGATGCTCGCCTCGGCGCGCGAGTTTATCCTGCGCGCCTGGTGGGTGGTGACCTTCCCCGGTCTTGCCATCCTGATCACCGTGCTTGCCATCAACCTGATCGGTGACGGCCTGCGCGACGCGCTCGATCCCAAGCTCAGGAGGTCGTGATGGCGCTGCTCGACATCCAGAATCTCGTCGTCGAGTTCCAGACCGCATCGGGCCCGTTCCGCGCCGTCGACGGCGTCTCGCTCCATGTCGACGAGCGCGAGGTGCTGGCGATCGTCGGCGAATCCGGCTCCGGCAAATCGGTGTCGATGCTGGCGGTGATGGGGCTGCTGCCCTGGACGGCCACCGTCACCGCGGATCGCATGAGTTTTGCCGGCCGTGATCTCCTGAAGCTCAGTCCTGCCGAGCGGCGCAAGATCGTCGGCAAGGACATGTCGATGATCTTCCAGGAGCCGATGGCCAGCCTCAATCCGTGCTTCACCATCGGTTTCCAGATCGAGGAAGTGCTGCGCTTCCATATGGGCATGGACCGGGCGCAGCGCCGGGCGCGTGCCATCGAACTGCTGAAGCAGGTCGGCATTCCCGAGCCGGCGGAGCGGCTGAACTCCTTCCCGCACCAGATGTCGGGCGGCCAGTGCCAGCGCGTCATGATCGCGATTGCCATTGCCTGCAATCCGAAGCTCTTGATCGCTGACGAGCCGACCACGGCGCTCGACGTCACCATCCAGAAGCAGATCCTCGACCTGCTGGTCTCGCTGCAGGCCAAATATGGCATGGGCCTGATCATGATCACCCACAATATGGGCGTGGTGGCCGAGACCGCCGACCGCGTCATTGTCCAGTACAAGGGCCGCAAGATGGAAGAGGCCGACGTGCTGTCGCTGTTCGAGAGCCCGAAGAGCAACTACACGCGCGCGCTGCTCTCGGCGCTGCCCGAGAACGCCGTCGGCGACCGCTTGCCGACCGTCTCCGACATGCTGTTCGAACCGGCGCCCCAGGGGGCAAGTACCGGAGCCGCCTCATGAGCACCAGGGTCGTCGAAGGCAAGAACATCGTGCGCGACTACCATGTCGGTGGCGGCCTGTTCCGCGGCGCGCGCACGGTGCATGCGGTCAAGGGCGTCTCCTTCAGCGTCGACAAGGGCAAGACGCTTGCCATCGTCGGCGAAAGCGGCTGCGGCAAGTCCACGCTCGCCCGTATCATCACGCTGATCGATCCGGCGACATCGGGCGAATTGTTCATCGACGGCAACAAGGTCGATATCGCCAGGGACGGTTTGTCGAAGGAGATGCGCCGCAAGGTGCAGATCGTCTTCCAGAATCCGTATGGCTCCCTCAACCCGCGCCAGAAGATCGGCGACGTGCTCGGCGAGCCGCTGCTGATCAACACCGACAAGCCGGCCGAGGAACGGCGCGACCTCGCCATGAAGATGCTGAAGAAGGTCGGCCTCGGACCCGAGCACTATAACCGCTATCCGCACATGTTCTCCGGCGGCCAGCGCCAGCGCATCGCCATTGCCCGCGCGCTGATGCTCAATCCCAGCCTGCTGGTGCTGGACGAACCGGTCTCGGCGCTCGACCTTTCCGTGCAGGCGCAGGTGCTCAATTTGCTCGCCGACCTGCAGGACGAGTTCCAGCTCACCTATGTCTTCATCAGTCACGACCTGTCGGTGGTCCGCTACATCGCCGACGACGTCATGGTGATGTATTTCGGCGAGGCGGTCGAATACGGCCCGCGCGACGAGGTCTTTGCAGACCCCAAACACAGCTACACCAAGACCCTGTTCGCCGCGACGCCGCGCGCCGACGTCAGTTCGATCAAGGCAAGGCTGGCCAAGAAGAAGGCGGCGTAGACGTCCCTTCGTCATCCTCGGGTCTGCGCCGCGTCGCTTCGCTCCTCCGCCCGTGGATGACGAAGCGGAGGCAGCCCCTCCCGATGACCTGTGCAGGCTCGGACCAAAGGTCGTCAGATCACGACAGCTTCGCGATAATCGCCCGCAGCGCTTCGCCGAAGCGATGCACTTCCTCAACCGTGTTGTAGTGTACCAGCGAGGCGCGGATGGCGCCGCTGTCCATCGACAGGTTGAGGCGCTTCATCAACCGCGGCGCATACATATGGCCGTCGCGGATGCCGATCTGCAGCTCGGCCATCTCCTCGACGATCCGCTGCGGCGACAGCTTGCCGATGTTGAAGCAGAAGGTCGGCACGCGCTCGTGCAGGCGCGCTTCGTCGGCGACGCCGTAGATGGTGGCGCCGCAGTCTTTGAGCACCTTCAGCATCTCGCGCGCCAGCATCAGCTCGTAATCGCGGATGGCGTTCATGCCGGCAACGATGTTGTCGCGGCGCGAGCGGTTGTTCTCGGCCAGGAAATTGCGGCCGACCGATTCCAGATAACGCACCGCCGCGTCCATGCCCGAGACGTTCTCGTAGATGAAGGTGCCGGCCTCGACCTTGTAGGGCGGTTCGTCGGGGATGAAATCCTCGCGGAAAGTCGGCAGCCGCTTCAGCGTCTCGAAGCGGCCCCAGAGAAAGCCCATATGCGGCGAGAAATTCTTGTAGCCGGAGCAGACGAGATAGTCGCAGCCCCAGGCCTGCACGTCGATCAGCCCGTGCGGTCCGTAATGCACGCAGTCGAGGAACACCTCGGCGCCCGCCGCATGCGCGATCTTCGCCACCGAGGCGACATCGACGATCGAGCCGATCGAATGCGCGGTCACCGTGCAGGCGACGAGGCGGGTGCGCTCCGACAGCAGCGGCTTGAGATCGTCGACATGCAGATTGCCGTCCTCGCGCATGCGCCACCATTTGAACCTGGCGCCGGCCTGCTCCAGCGCCAGCCATGTGGCGATGTTGGCGTCATGGTCCATGTCGGTGACGACGATCTCGTCGCGTTCCGAAAGCATCTGGCCGATGCCGAGGCTGACCAGGCGGATGAACGAGGTGGCGTTCATGCCGAAGCAGATTTCCGACGGACTGTAGGCGTTGATCAAAAGCGCCACGCTGTCGCGTGCCTCGGCGACCGACCGGTCGACGGTGACGCTGCGGCCATAACGGCCGCCGCGCTGCACATTGTGCCCGACCAGATGGTTGGTCACCGCGTCGAGCACGCTTTGCGGGATCTGCGCGCCGGCGGCATTGTCCATGAAGATGAACTCGCCCGCTTGGCTGAGCGCCGGGAACATGGCGCGGATCTTTTCGACCGGGAACGAAGCGGCGCCGTCCTGTGCCTTCGAGATATGGTGTTGGTTCACGGACGTCTCCTTCAGTGTATCGATGTCGTTCAAGGTGGGATCAGTGCGCGCCGGACCGGGCCTTGCCGCGCTCTTCGAGGTAGCCGACCAGCCGCACCAGCGGCCACAGGAAGGCGAGATAGATGATTGCGGCGCCGATCAGCGGCGTCGGATTGGCCATCAGCGCCTGCGCGTCGGTGGCCTGCTTCAGAAGGTCGGGCATCGCCACCACCGAGGCCAGCGCGGTGTCCTTGAACACCGAGACGCAGTTGCTGGTCAGCGGCGGGATGACGACCCGGATCGCCTGCGGCAGGATCACCTTGCGCATGGCGACCCAGAACGGCAGGCCGAGCGCTGCGGCAGCCTCGAACTGGCCCTTGGGAATGTTCTCGATGCCGGCGCGGCAGACTTCCGCCGTGAAGGCGGCAAGCACCAATGACAAGGCAAGGGCCGCCGACACGAAGGACGACAGGCGGATGCCGACGAAGGGCAGGGCGTAATAGATCAGGATCAGCACCACCAGGATCGGCAGCGCGCGGAAGATGTCGATGTAGAGGATCGCCAGCCGCCTCAGCGGCTTCGGCGCATAGAGCCGCATCAGGCAGATCGCCAGCCCGGCAATGGTGCCGAAGACGATTGCGGCGCAGCCGAGCAGGATGGTGTTGCCGAGCCCGCGGATGAGGATCGGAAACGATCGGACGAGGATGCCCCAGTTGAAGAAGGTGTCGATCAGCTCCATCGGCGTCACCCGTTAGACGCGGCCCGCCGCGCAGGCGGATCCGAATGGTCGAAGCGAGAGCGCCGGCCGTGACCGGCGCTCTCGTGCGAGTTTGCGACTGCTGGCCCTATTGCGGGATCGGCCCCGGCGTCACCGTGCTGGTGCCGGCTTCCGGATCGACGCCGAACCACTTCTTGTGGATCGCGGCCATCGTGCCGTCCTTCTTCATCGCGGTGATGGCGTCGTTGACCTTTTCGAGCAGCGGGTGGCCCTTCTTGGTCATCATGGCGAAGCGCTCGCCGGTCGGAATGCGCACCAGGATCTTCAGCGCCGGCATCTGCTTGATGGCGAACAGGAAGCCGGCGAGCTCGCCGGCGCCGCCGTCGATGCGGCCGTTCTGCACGTCGAGCAGCAGGTCCTGCTGGGCGTTGTAGCTCTTGGTTTCGGCGACGCCGAGCTTGCCGGCGTTTTCCTTCATATAGGCCTCGCCGGTCGAGCCGGCGATGACGCCTATGGTCTTGCCTTTCAAGTCGTCGAGCGACTTGATGGTCGAGTCCGCCTTGCCGACGATGGTGCCGTCGCTGTCGTAATAGGCCTGGGTGAAGCCCTGGTTCTGCAGGCGCTCCTTGGTGATCGAGATCGACGACACGGCAAAGTCGATGCGGCCGGAAGCGGTCGCCGCGAACAGCGCCTGGAAGCCGAGATCCTGGAACTCGACCTCGGCGCCGATGCGCTTGGCGACGTCGTTGGCGACATCGACCTCAAAACCCTCGAAGCCGCCGGAATCGGTCTTGTATTCTCATGGCGGGTTGGCCGGGTAGGCGCCGACCATGATCTTGTCGGCGAAGGCGGGCGCGGCGAAGGCGACGCCGGCAGCGATGACCACGCCAATCAGTCCTAGACGTTTGAACATGTTGCTTCCCTCTGGTTCGGCCACTTCGCGTGGCGCATTTCCTCTTCCGCCCCTTTCGGCGTCCAGCTCCCGGACGCCGCAGGCGAGGCGGCGCCTGAAATCAGGATGCGAGGCGCTGGCGCGAGCCGATCAGCTCCCGCAGCCGCGCGATCAGCGCATCGACCGCCGCGCTCGTCGTGACCATGCCGGGCGACAGCCTGAGCGTCGTGCCGCGGGCGTCGCAGTAAAATTGCTCGTCGCGCAGCGTCGCAACGAGCTTCGCCGCCTCGACCCCTTGCGGGAGGCCGATCATCACGCTGCCGCCGCGTTTCTCCGCATCGAGCGGCGAGCGGATCGTCCAGCCATTGCTCATCGCGGCGTCGATGATGCGCCCGACATGCGCCGCGTTCTGCGCGCGGATGGCGTCGATGCCGGTCTCTTCCAGCCATTGCAGGCCGGGCAGCGAGGCGACGCTGGCCAGGATCGCCGGCGTGCCGTGGTCGAAGCGGCGCGCGTCGCTTGCGTAGCTGAAAGCGTCGAGATCCCAGGAGAACGGATTCGGCTGGCTGAACCAGCCGCGCAGCTCCGGCCGGCATGTCGAAAGAAGGTCGGGCGCGACTTGCAAAATGCCGGCGCCGGAGGCGCCGCACAGCCATTTGAGCGAGGTCGAGACGACGAAATCGACCGGCGTCGCGGCAACGGAAAATGGCGCCACGCCGATACCCTGCGTGACATCGACGCCGACGACGCTGCCCATCGCCCGGCCATGCGCCGCGAGCTTCGCCACATCGCAGCGGTGCGAGGCCGTCGAGGTCACGAAGGTGATGAGCGCCAGCCCGACATCCTCTTGCCAGCGGGCAACGAAATCCTCGTCGCGCACCCAGCTTTCGCCAGGCCTAAGCGGCACGGTGTCGAGCGTGAAATTGAAACGTTGGGCCAAGCCTGCCAGCAGGAAATGCAGGCTCGGAAAACAATCGGCGGCAACCAGCAGGCGCTTTCCCGCCAGACGCTCGGAGGGCAGGGCGCCGATCAGGCTGTGGAGCGCGGCGGTGACATTCTCAGCGGTGGTGAGCGTGCCATGTGGTGCTTCGATCAGCCTGATCCAGGCATCGATGAAGCGCTGCCGCGCGGCGAGCGCCGCCGGCCACTGGCCATCGTCTTGCGCCGACCAGATGCCGGAGAAGTCCGCCAGCGCGGCAGCCATCCGCTCGGCTTTGCCGGGGAAAGTGCCGATCGAGTGGTAGAGAAAATAGCCGGACATCTTCTGTCTCGCTCCCTTGTGATCATGTGATCACAAAACGGAGCGAGGATCAATCCTTTAAGGCTAAAGAAAAACGGCGAGGTGCCAATAAGCAGCCGATTGCTTTGGTCCAGCGCGGCCGCGACAGGACCTTCTCGGTCTTTGGGTCAGCCCAAGCTGAGGAAGATCAGGAAGCTTTGCCGAAACCGGTGAAGTCGACCGTCTTGGGCTCTGGCACATCGGGGCAGATGGCGCGCAGCGTCATCTGGGTCGCCGTGATGTCGGCCACCACCTCGTCGCGGGCGCGAGCAAAGTCCTTGTCCTTCAGCGCGGCGATGATCGCGATATGCCGGCCGGACGGTTCCATGGTTCCGGCGCGCATCAGCGGCGCCACGTGGTTGGACAACAGCCGCATATAGGGGCCGAAGCGCAGCCACAGCGTTTCGATTAGCTGGAACAGCACGTCCGAGCCTGAGGCGCGGTAAATGATGAAATGGAACTGCTGGTTCTTGGCGATCAGCTCATAGATGCTGCCGTCGCGGCCGATCGCCTGCTGGTCGTCGGTGATGCGCTGCAGGCTGGCGATCTCGACCGCCGTCAGGCGCGGCGCGCCGAGCTCGGCCGCCAGCCCTTCGACCGCCAGGCGGGCACGGCAGAGGTCGTCGAGCCGCGCCCGCGTGACGACCGGCACGCAGGCCGAGCCGTTCTGCGAGATCTCCAGCGCGTTCTCCGCCGCCAGCCGCCGCAAGGCCTCGCGCACCGGCATGTTTGAGGTGCCGAAGGCCTCGGCCAGCGCGGCGATGGTCAGCACCTGTCCCGGATCGAAGCTGCCGACCATCAAGGCATGGCGGAGCTGTTGGTAGACGCCATCCTGGACGGTGATGCGTCCCGATACGGGTTCGAAGCCCAGAGCCACGGTTTTGCTTTCCTCAGATGCCGGCAGAAGCTATGTGCGATGCCGAGTGCGCCCGCCGAAGCAAGCGTGATCATCTGATCACAGTTTGTGTTTAGAGCCAAGCGGCGGTTCGAATAGTCAAGGCGATGATCTCTGATCGAATCGGGCCTATGCCTTCAAACGACAGCGCTGCCCCTCATCCGCCTGCCGGCACCTTCTCCCCGTATAATGACGGGAAGAAGGGAGCGGTCGCAAGCGAGGCGCCCATCCCGCAACGTTGGTCAGTGGCGAAACCGCCGGCGACAGCACCCCTCTCCCCGTCACTATACGGGGAGAGGATGCCGGCAGGCAGGTGAGGGGCGGCGCTGACGCTTTGGTTTTCAGCGCGAGTTTTCGGCGCGCCTGTCGACTTGGCGCAATTCACTCCGGTATGACCGCCGTCGCCTGGATCTCCACCTTGGCGCGGTCCTCGACCAGCGCCATCACCTGCATGGCGGCCATGGCCGGGAAGTGTCGGCCGATGATCGCGCGGTAGGCCTCGCCGATCCCCTTGAGGTTGGCGAGATACTCGGCCTTGTCGGTGAAATACCAGGTCATCGAAGTGACGTGATGCGGCTCGCCGCCCGCTTCCGCCAGCACCGCGACGATATTGGCCAGCGTCTGGCGCACCTGGCCAGCGAAATCGTCGGTCTCGAAACGGCACTCGGCGTTCCAGCCGACCTGGCCGCCGACGAACACCAGCCGGCCGCGCGCGGCGACGCCGTTGGCGTATCCGATGGGCTTTGCCCAGCCTTCCGGCTGCAGGATGGTGTGCATGACTAGACTCCCCCTAATTCAAATGCGGTTTGCAGGGCATGGACCAATTTCACGCCGCTCCCATCACTTGCCGCGCGATCACCACCTTCTGCACGTCGGATGCGCCTTCATAGATGCGCAGCGCACGGATCTCGCGATAGAGGCTTTCGACGATGTGATCCTTGCGCACCCCGTCGCCGCCATGCAGTTGCACGGCCGTGTCGATCACCTCCTGCGCGCGGTCGGTGGCGAACAGCTTCGCCATCGCCGCCTCGCGGGTGACGCGGGGGGCGCCCATGTCCTTGGTCCAGGCGGCGCGGTAGACGAGAAGCGCCGCGGCGTCGACGTCCAGCGCCATGTCGGCGATGTGGCCCTGCACCATCTGCAGGTCCGCCATCGGCGCGCCGAACAGTTCGCGCTCAGCGGCGCGACTGACGCTCTCGTCCAGGGCACGACGGGCAAAACCGAGTGCCGCGGCACCCACGGTCGAGCGGAACACGTCGAGCACCGACATGGCGATGCGAAAGCCGTCACCGGGCTTGCCGATCAGCGCGGAAGCGGGGACGCGGGCGTTGTCGAATGACAGTCGCGCCAGCGGGTGTGGGGCGATCGTCTCCAGCCGCTCGGCGATGCTCAGGCCTTCGGTCTCGGCCGGTACGATGAAGGCGGAAATCCCCTTGGCGCCCGGCGCCTCGCCGGTGCGGGCGAAGACGATGTAGAGATCGGCGATGCCGCCATTGGAAATCCAGGTCTTCTCGCCGGTCAGCAGATAATCGTCGCCGTCGCGCGTGGCCGTCATTTCCATGTTGGCGACGTCCGATCCGGAGCGCGGCTCCGACAGCGCGAAGGCCGAGATCGCCTTGCCGGCCCGCGTCTGGTCAAGCCAATGCTGTTGGTCCGGCGTGCCGAACAGGCTGAGCGCGCCGGTGCCGAGCCCCTGCATGGCGAAGGCGAAATCGGCCAGCCCGTCATGGCGGGCCAGTGTCTCGCGCGTGATGCAGAGCGTGCGCACGTCGAGCGGTCCGGGATTGTCCGTGTCGAGCGCCGTCGGCTTCAGCCAACCGTCATGGCCGAGCTTGGCCACCAGCTCCCGGCAGGCGGCGTCGACATCGTGATGGTCGACCGGCAGGTTCTTCGCGCACCAGGCGTCGAGCTGGTCGGCGAGCTGGCGATGGCGCTCCTCGAAGAAGGGCCAGTTGAGGAAGGAACGGTCAGGCATAGCGAAAGCCTCCTGCGTCGCGTTCCTTCACACCCCCCTCTGTCCTGCCGGACATCTCCCCCGCAAGGGGGGAGATCAGCTGAAAGCTATGCTTTCGCCAATCGCCGGCATTGCAGGATGGGCGGCGGCGTGGAGGCAGCCAATCTCCCCCCTTGCGGGGGAGATGGCCGGCAGGCCAGAGGGGGGTGCCTGGGCGAAAACCATTCATCGCTAATTCCCCTCGAACACCGGCTTTTCCTTCGCCACGAACGCCTTGTACGCCCGCTCGAAATCGCCGGTCTGCATGCAGATCGCCTGCGCCTGCGCTTCCGCCTCGATCGCCTGGTCGATGCCCATCGACCATTCCTGGTTGAGCTGCGTCTTGGTGATGCCATGCGCGAAGGTCGGGCCGGAGACGATGCGTGCCGCCATGTCGAGCGCGTCGGCCTCGATCGCGGTCGGCTCCACCAGCCGGTTGTAAAAACCCCAGCGCTCGCCTTCGGCCGCGCTCATGGTACGGCCGGTGTAGAGCAGCTCCGCGGCGCGGCCCTGGCCGATGATGCGCGGCAGGATCGCGCAGGCGCCCATGTCGCAGCCGGCAAGACCGACGCGGGTGAACAGGAAGGCGGTTTTGGCTTCCGGCGTGGCGATGCGGATGTCGGAGGCCATGGCGATGATGGCGCCGGCGCCGACCGCCACGCCGTCGACAGCGGAAATGATCGGCTTGCCGCAGTTGAGCATCGCCTTGACAAAGTCGCCGGTCATGCGGGTGAAGGCGAGCAGCGCCTTCATGTCCATCTTGACCAGTGGCCCGATGATGTCGTGGACATCGCCGCCCGAGCAGAAATTGCCGCCATTGGGCAGGAACACCACGGCGTCGACATCGTCGGCATAGACGAGATCGCGAAACGTGTCGCGCAGTTCGGCATAGCTGTCGAAGGTCAGCGGGTTCTTGCGCTCGGGGCGGTCGAGCCGGACCCTGGCGACCTTGCCTTCGACATCCCAGAGAAAATGCTTGGGCTTGAGATTGGCCATGGCGCTCATTCGCGTCCCTCCCAATTGCTGCGGAACGAAGTCAGCATGCCGGTCAGCCGGCGCGCCTCTTCCTCACTGACGTTGCCGAGCAGTTCGCCGACCCAATTCTCATGCGCGGCGGCGATCTCCGCGAATGCCTTCGAGCCGTCCTCGGTCAGCCGCACCATCGAGGTGCGGCGGTCGCCGTTGCGGCGCGCCCGCGTCACCAGCCCTTCCGACACCAGCCGGTCGACGATGCCGGTGACATTGCCGTTCGACACCAGCAGGAAGCGCGACAGGTCGCTCATCAGCATGCCTTCGGGCGACCGGTAGAGCGCCGCCATCACGTCGAAGCGCGGCAGCGTGGTGTTGAATTCCGTCTTCAGCCGTTCGCGCAGTTCGGCCTCGATCGTGCGCGAGGCGCGCAGCAGCCTGATCCACAGGCGCAGCCTGTCCTTGCCGGGACCGGAATGCGTGGGCAGCGGACCGGCTACCATGTCTCGCCTCCCGAAACCGAGATCGCCTGTCCGGTGATCGAGCGGGCGGCGTCGCCGCACAGCCACAACACCGCTTCGGCGACCTCCTCAGGCTGGATGAAGCGCCCTTGCGGGTTCGTCGCCGCAAGGCTTGCGCGTGCTTCATCGGCAGCCCGGCCGGTCTTGTCGACGATGCGCTGGATGGACTGCTCCAGCATCTCCGTGTCGACGAAGCCCGGGCAGACTGCATTGACGGTGACGCCGGACTTGGCGGTTTCGGCCGCGAGCGCCCGCATCAGGCCGACGACGCCGTGCTTGGCCGCGACGTAAGGGGCCACGTAGGCGTAGCCCTTCAGCCCGGCGGTCGAAGCGACGAAGACGATGCGTCCCGACTTGCGCGCCAGCATGCCGGCCAGCGCCGGCTTCACCGTCAGGAAGGCGCCGGTGAGGTTGACGTCGAGCGTGCGCTGCCAGTCGGCGAGCGAGGTCTTGTGCGCCGGCGCGCTGCCGGCCATGCCGGCATTGGCGACGACGATGTCCACCGGCCCGCGTGCGGCCTCCGCCTTTTGGTAGGCGTCCGTCATCTCGGCTTCGTACGTGACATCGGCAGCGAGGCCAAAGATGCGATCATTCTCCTTCGCGACTTCGGCAAGCACCGCCTCGCGCCGCCCGCAAATGGTGACTTTGGCGCCCGCTTCCGCCAGCGCCAGTGCGATGGCTTTGCCGACGCCTGAGCCGCCGCCAGTGACCAGCGCGTGCCTGCCGGCGATTGCTTGAGCCGCGCTCATACTTTCAGCCCCGCGGCCGCTTCTCGCTCGGCCAGCCGGTAGAGCTGGTCGCGGCCAGGCAAATAGGGATCCGGCCATCTGACGCCGCGGTCGCCAAGCGCCACCGCCGCATGCAGCGTCCAGTAGGGATCGGTGAGATGCGGCCGGGCCAGCGCCACCAGATCGGCACGGCCCGCCATCAGGATCGAATTGGCATGGTCCGGCTCGTAGATGTTGCCGACCGCCATCGTCGCCATGCCGACCTCGTTGCGGATGCGGTCGGAGAACGGCGTTTGGAACATGCGGCCGTAGACGGGCTTTGCCGCGATCGAGGTCTGCCCGGCCGACACGTCGCAAAGGTCGACGCCAGCCTCATGCAGCAGTTTTGCGATCTCGACCGCGTCGGATGGGGTGACGCCCTCGATGCCGACCCAGTCATTGGCCGAGATGCGCATCGAGATCGGCTTTTCCGCCGGCCACGCCGCGCGCACTGCGCGGAAGACTTCCAGCGGATAGCGCATGCGGTTCTCCAGCGAACCGCCATAGTTGTCGGTGCGCCGGTTGGTCAGCGGCGTGATGAAGGAGGAGAGCAGGTAGCCATGCGCGGCATGGATTTCCAGCATGTCGAAGCCGCAGCGGGCTGCCATCTCGGCAGAGGCGACGAACTCACCGCGCACCCTGTCCATGTCGGCGCGATCCATCGCCTTCGGCACCTGGTTCTCGGGCGACCACGCCACGGCCGACGGCGCCATCACCGGCCAGTTGCCGGAGGGCAGCGGAACGTCCGTTCCCTGCCAGCCGACGCGGGTCGAGCCCTTGGCTCCGGAATGGCCGATCTGGGCGCAGATTTTTGCCTCGGTCTCGCAGTGGACGAAGTCGACCAGCCGCTTCCAGGCCGCCTCATGTTCGGGCGCGTAAAAGCCTGGGCAGCCGGGCGTGATGCGCCCTTCGGGGCTGACGCAGGTCATCTCGATGTAAAGCAGCCCGGCGCCACCCTTGGCGCGCTCGGCGTAGTGCGAAAAATGCCAGTCGGTCGGGCAGCCGTCGACGGCCTTGTACTGCGCCATCGGCGACACGACGATGCGGTTGTTGAGCGCCATGTCGCGTAGCTTGAATGGCGCGAACATCGGCGCCCGGCGCTGCCTGTTGCCGCCGGCGCCCGCCTGGCGCTGGAACCATTCTTCGGCGGCACCCAGCCACTCGGCGTCGCGCAACCTAAGATTCTCGTGGCTTATGCGTTGCGAGCGGGTGAGCAGCGAATAGTTGAACTGCACCGGATCGAGGCCGAGATAGCGCTCGACCTCCTCGAACCATTCCAGCGAGTTGCGCGCCGCCGACTGCAGTTTCAGCACCTCGGTGCGCCGCGCGTCTTCGTACTTGCGGAATGCCGCCTCGAGGTCGGGCTCGGACTCGACATAGTCGGCCAGCGCTACGGCGCTTTCCAGCGCGAGCTTGGTGCCGGAGCCGATCGAGAAATGCGCCGATGCCGCCGCATCGCCCATCAGCGCCAGGTTCTTGTAGGACCAGCGCTCGCACAGCACGCGCGGGAAGTTGATCCAGGCCGAGCCGCGTATGTGGTTGGCGTTGGTCATCAGCGCATGGCCGCCGAGATGCTTGGCGAAGATGCGTTCGCAGACCGCGATCGATTCCTGCTGCGACATCGCGCCGAAGCCGAAGCGATCCCAAGTCTGCTCGCTGCATTCGACGATGAAGGTCGCGGTCTCGCTGTCGAACTGGTAGGCGTGTGCCCACACCCAGCCATGCTCCGTCTTCTCGAAGATGAAGGTGAAGGCGTCGTCGAACTTCTGGTTCGTGCCCAGCCACACGAATTTGCATTTGCGGGTGTCGATATCGGGCTTGAAGATTTCGGCGAAGGCGCCGCGCGCTTTCGAGTTCAGCCCGTCCGCCGCCACCACCAGATCGTGCGATTCCATGAACGGCCTGGGGTCGGCGATATCGGTTTCGAACTGCAGCTTGATGCCGAGCTCGTGTGCCCGCCGCTGCAAGAGAATCAGGAGGCGCTTGCGGCCGATGCCGCAGAAGCCGTGGCCGGAGGAGACGGTGCGCACGCCGTCATGGATGACGGCGATATCGTCCCAATAGGCGAAATGCTTCTTGATCCAGACCGCGCTGACCGGATCGTTGCGGCTGAGGTTATCGAGCGTCTCGGCCGACAGCACCACGCCCCAGCCGAACGTGTCGTCGGCGCGGTTGCGCTCGAACACCGTCACCTCATGGCCGGCGTCGCGCAGCTTCATCGAGATGGCAAAGTAGAGCCCGGCCGGCCCGCCGCCGAGAACCGCAACCTTCATGCCTGCGATCTCCTCTTCGCTTCCGGGGCCGCTACGGCGGTCCCGGTTCTTAGTATCGCGCCGAAGCGAAATTATTTCAAGCTTGAAGTTTCATGATTGAATAATTGCCTGCGCGCCCTGCGGATCGGTCACTTGGCCGGATCCTTCGGGCTCCACAGCACCGTCTCGGCGCCTTTCTCGTAGGCCATGCCGTCGGGATAGCTGATCGCTTCGAGCTGCAGCCCCCATGGCGCCTGGAAATAGAGGATGGTCTGGCCGGCGGCCGGCCCTTCCTTGACCGGCAGCGGCCCCATGCGCGTCTTGACGCCCTTGCCGTCGAGATAGGCCTTCGCGGCGGCGACGTCGTCGACATAGAGGGCGATGTGGAAGCCGCCGATGTCGCTGTTCTTCGGCGTCAGGTCCTTCTGGTCGGGCGCGGTGTATTTGAACAGCTCGATGTTCGATCCGTAGCCGCAGCGGATCTGGGTGATCTCCTCGATCACCGCCTTCGGGTCGACGCCGAGCAGATCCTGCATGAACGTGCCCTTGTCGTCGGCGAAGGGGCCGAACGCCATCGCCTTCTTGCACCCGACGACATTGGTGAAGAAATCGACGGCCTGCTTCATGTCGGGCACGGTGATGCCTGTGTGGTCGTGGCCGCGCATGCCGGGGATCGAATCTGCCGCGGCCGCTCCCATTGAGCCGAGCAGGATTGCGGCAAGCAGCGCGCCGCGCTTTGCGAAGTTCATGTCACCCTCCATTCGCGGGCTGACCTGAAGACGCACATCCGAGGCCCGCTGTTCGGCGTGCGGAGAGGTCTATGCCGAAGCCTTTTCGGGCGGTCGCAGCCAGTCCGGATCGATCTCGGGCAGCGGGATGGCGGCGAGCAGATCGCGCGTGTAGGCCTGCTTCGGATTTTCGAACAGCGCATCGGTGGCGCTGGCCTCGACGATCCTGCCCTCGCGCATGACGATGACCTGTTGGCAGAGCCGCCTTATCACCGACAGATCGTGGCTGATGAAGGCCACCGTCAGCCCCATTTCGGCCGCCAGTTTTTCCAGCAGGGTCAGGATCTGCGCCTGCGTCGACACGTCGAGGCCGGAGACGATCTCGTCGGCCAGCACGAATTTCGGTGACAGCGCCAGCGCTCGCGCGATGCCGACGCGCTGGCGCTGGCCGCCCGAGAGCTGGTGGCGGTAACGGCTGGCGAAATTCTGCGGCAGGCCGACCCGCTGCAGCGCTTCCGCCACGCGTTCCTTCAGCCTGTCGCCGAGGCCGTTCTGCCTCAGCGGCGCGGCGATGATGTTGAAGATCGTATGGCGCGGGTTGAGCGACGACATCGGGTCCTGGAAGATCATCTGCAAGTCGCGACGCAGCGGCCTCAGTTCGGCTTCCGACAGATTGCTGATGTCGCGGCCTTCGAAGCTGATCGAGCCGGCGCTCGGCTCCAGCAGCCGCACCAGGGTACGGCCGAGCGTCGACTTGCCCGACCCGGACTCGCCGACAATGCCAGTCACCGATCCCTTCGGCAGGTCGAAATCCAGCCCTTTCAGGATTTCGGCCAGTGGCGCGCGGCCGATCAGCGGCTTGCGCGTCATGTCGGGCAGCGCCACCTTCAACCCGCGCACGGAAAACAGCGGCTCAGCCATGGCCTGGCCTCCAGGACTGGTCGGCGGCAGCGATCTCCGCTGCCAGCCCGGCGAGCACCGTTTCGTCCACCGGCTTCAGCGATGCGTAGGGGTCCGTGTAGCGCGGCGTCGCCGCGATCAGCGCCCGTGTGTACGGATGCCGGGGTGCTGCGAAGAGCTCGGCGGTGTCGGCTTCCTCGACCACCTTGCCGGCATAGAGCACCGACACTTTCTGGCTGATCTTGGCGACGACGCCGAGGTCGTGGGTGACGAACAGGATCGCCGTGCCGTGGTCGCGCTGCAGCTGCGCGATCAGCCGCAGGATCTGCTTCTGCACCGTCACGTCGAGCGCCGTCGTCGGCTCGTCGGCGACAATCAGCCTCGGCTCGGCGGCGAAGGCTGCCGCGATAAGCACGCGCTGGCGCATGCCGCCGGACAGTTCGTGCGGATAGCTTTTCAGCACGCGCTCGGGGTCGCGTATCTGCACCTCGTCGAGCAACTGGCGGATGCGGCTGTCGGCTCGCTCGCCGCTCCAGCCGAGGATGCGGACCAGCCTGTCGGTCATCTGCGGGCCGATGCGGCGCGACGGGTTGAGCGCGGTCAGCGGATCCTGCGGGATCAGCGCCGTGCGGGCGCCGATCAAATTGCGCCGCGCCTTGGGCTGCAGGGCGCCGAGATCCTCGCCTTCCAGCAGCATGTCGCCTTCGACGACGCGCACGCTGGTCGGCAGCACGCCGAGCACCGCCTTGCCGATCATCGTCTTGCCGGCGCCGCTTTCGCCGACCAGCGCGCGCACCTCGCCCGGCTGGACGGACAGCGACACCGAGCGCAGCACGCGCTGGCCGTTGGGCAGCACGGCGCTGAGCGAGCGGATGTCGAGACAGGCCGCGCTCATCGCAGCACCGGATCGAAACGCGCCTTCAGCGCTTCGCCGAACTGGCTGAAGGACAGCACGGTGAGGATCAGCGTGATCAGCGGAAACACCAGCACCCACCAGGCCTGGTGGATCGACAACCGGCCTTCGGCGATGATGCCGCCCCAGGTCGGATCGTCGGTCGAGATCGACAGGTTGACGAAGGACAGGATCGCCTCGACGATGACGGCGATGCCCATCTCCAGCGACAGCAGCGCGACGATCGACGGCAGCACGTTGGGCAACACCTCGCGCAGCATGATGCCGATACGGCCATAGCCGGCGATGCGCGCGCTTTCGACATAGTCCATGCGCGCCTGGCCCATCGCCTCGGCGCGGATGACCCGGCAGAAGCGCGTCCAGTCGATGACGGCGATGGCGATGATGACGGAGCTGAGGCCGGTGCCCAGCACCGCCACCAGAAGGATGGCGAACAGCACCGGCGGGAAGGCCATCCAGATGTCGACGATGCGCGAGATGATGCGATCGGCCCAGCCGCCGAAATAGCCGGCAATCAGCCCCAGTGCCGAGCCGACCACGCAAGCGGCCGAAGCGGCAGCGAAGGCGACGATGAAGGCGATGCGGCCGCCGAAGATCAATCGTGAGAGCAGATCGCGGCCGAGGCTGTCGGTGCCCAGCCAATAGCCGGGCTCGGCTCCATCAAGCCAGAAGGGCGGCAGGCGCTCCAGCATCAGGTCCTGCGCGAGCGGGTCCTGCGGCGCGATCAGCGGCGCAAGGACTGCCGCCAGCAGCGCGAGCAGCAGCCAGCCGCCGGCCAGCCAAAGCCTCGGGCTCGATCCGCTTCGGGAGATGCGGGCGTCATCCATGGCGCAGCCTCGGATTAAGCAGCGCGTACATCATGTCGACCGCGAGGTTGATCAGCACGAAGAGCAGCGCAAAGACCAGCACGATGCCCTGGATCAGCGGCAGGTCGCGGTTGATGACGGCGTCGATCGCCATGTTGCCGAGGCCCTCGTAGGAGAACAGACGCTCGACGATGACGGTGCCGCCGATGAGGAAGGTGAACTGCACGCCGACCAGCGTCAGTGTCGGCAGCGCCGCGTTTTTCAGCGCTTCGCGCAGGATGACCTGCGTCTCCGAAAAGCCCTTCACGCGCGCCAGCACGACATAGTCGAGGTCGAGTACTTCCTTCAGCGACTGTTTCAGCAATTGCGCGATGATCGCGGCCAGCGGCAGCGCCAGCGCCACGGCCGGCATCAGCATGTGCTTGAGCAGGTCCCAGGTGAGATCGAAGCGGAGCCGAAGCAGGCTCTCGACGAGATAGAACTGGGTGACGAAGGGCAGGTCGAGCTGCGGCGACACCCGCCCGGAAATGTCGAAGACCGGGACAAGGACGCCGAACAGCAGGATCAGCACCAGTCCCCACAGGAAATCGGGGATGGAGAGCGCCGTGCCGCTGGCGATGTCGATGCCGGCCTCGACCGCCGTGCCGCGCTCGCGCGCCCCGAGGATCGCCGCCGTGCCGCCGATCGCCACCGCCATCAGAAGCGCCACGGTCGCAAGCTCCAGCGTCGCCGGCAGCCTGTCGAAGACCAGCCTCAGCACATCCTGCCGCAGCGATATCGAGGTGCCGAAATCGCCGCGCAGGACGCCACCGAGCCAGATAAAGAACTGCTGCACGATGGTCTTGTCGAGCCCGTAGAGCGCCCGCAACCTGGCGATGTCCTCATCGCTGGCGCCGGGCGGCAACATCATCGCGATCGGGTCACCGGGCGCCACCCGGATGACGACGAAGACGACCACAGCCACGCCGAACAGCGTGACTAGCATGGTCAGCAGACGAACGAGGAATCTTTGCAGCAGCATCAGCCTGTATGCCCGGATGAAAAAATGCGCGCCGTCTTCGCGACGGCGCGCGGCAATCCAAGGCCGATGATCAGGCCGGGGTCATCAGCGCCGGCAGCAAGGCACCCGACACATGCTGCACCACATTGACGCCCTTGGCGTGCACGATCGGCTGCGCATACTGGATCAGCGGCAGCACATAGGCCTGCTCGGCGATGTATTTGTCGACCGCCTTCCAGCCGGCGATACGCTTGGCCTCGTCCTTCTCGCCCCAGAGCGGGTTGATCATGTCGATCAGGTCCTTGCTGTCCCAGACCGAATGCGGGCTCGGGCCGTACATGGCAAAGCCCGTCGACGTCGTCGGATCGCCGATCGCGTTGCCCCAGTTGTAGAAGGCCGCCGGCGCCAGCTTGTCGGCGGCGCGCAGCTCATAGTGCTTGGCGATCTCGTAGACCTCGATCGTCGCCTCGATGCCGACCTTGCGCCACATGCCGACGATGGCCTGGATCATCTCATAATCCTTGGGCTTGAAGCCCTTGGTCGTCTGGATCGTGAACTTGACCGGCTTCTCCGGCGAAAAGCCGGAAGCGGCGAGCAGTTCTTTCGCCTTTTCCGGATTGTGCTCGACCTTGATCGAGGCATCGAAGGCCGTGTATTCCGGCGTCTCCAGCGTGGCGATCGGCTGGCCGTAGCCGCGCAGCAGCCGCTTGACAAGCAGCTCCTTGTCCACCGCCATCACCGCAGCCTGACGGACGTTCTTGTCCAGCATCGCCTCGATGTCGTTGAAGAAGATCATGCCGATGTCGGAGACGTTCTTGATCGAGCCCGCGAGCCCGTCCTTGGTGATCAGCCGGTCATATTCCTCATAGGGGATCTCCAGCGTCACCTGCGAGGAGCCGGACTCGATCTCGGCGACGCGGCTCGCCGCGTCGGTGACGAACTTGATCGTCACATTCTCGAAGGCCGGCTTGGCGCCCCAGTAGTTCGGATTGGCCTTGAGCCGCAGGAAGGCGTTGCGCTCGAACTTGTCGACCATGTACGGGCCGGTGCCGATCGGCGCCTTCTCGAAGCCTTCGGCGCCGACCTTCTCGTAATAGGCCTTCGGCATGATGTAGCCGGTCAGGAACGACATCCATTTGAAATAGACCGGGTCGAACTGCACGACATCGCCGGTGATCTTGTTGCCGTCGATCTTGAAATTGTTGACGTTCTTCCAGACGAACTGGATCGGGTTGCCGGTCTTCTCGTCGCCGGCCCGCTGCAGCGACCAGACCACGTCCTCAGGCGTGAACGGCGAGCCGTCATGCCACTTCACGCCCTCGCGCACCGTCATCGTCACCTTGGTGCGGTCCTCGTTCCAGCCCCATTCGGTGAGCAGGCCGGGCGTGAAGGAAAGGTCGGGCTTCTGCGGGATGAACTGGTCGAACACCGACTGGTAGAGACCCTGGATCGTCGGGTTGACGGCGGAAGGCCCGGTCGTCGGGTCCCAGGACGGCAAATTGACGTTATAGGCGATGGTCAGTTCTCCCGCCGCCTTGGCTGCCTTCGGCAGGCCGAGCGCGGTCGCGCCGATCGCCGCCGCGCCGTATCCGAGCAAGTCACGTCTGTTTATGGTCATAGTCGTTCCCCTGTGGTTGTGTTTCTTCGCGCGGCATTCTCATTCGATCGTTGGGTTCAGGCTCCTTGGGCAACCGCGCCTTGCCCCCTGCATCCCGGAAAGATCGTCGCTCCTACCTCCCGCCTAGCTGTTCAGCGAGCATGAAGCCCGAGGCGGCACCGGTGCCGGCGCCGGGCCATGTCGCGGCGCCGGTGAGGTAGAGGTTTGAGACCGGCGTGTTCCAGCCGGCGTAGCCACGGGCCGGGCGGAAAAGAAAATTCTGCGCCAGATGATGGCTGCCGCAGACCTGGTCGCCGCCGACGAGGTTCGGATTCTCGCGCTCGAGATCGAGCGGCGAGAAGACGGCGCGGCCGAGGATCTTTTGGCGCAGGCCCGGCGCGTAACTCTCGATGATCTCGAGCACGCGCTCGGCATAGGCGTCCTTGATCGCGTCCCACGGACCGGACTCGATCCTGCCGGCCGCGTCGCCGAGGATTTCGGCCGGCAGCATGCGCACCTGCACCCACAGCACATGCTTGCCTGCGGGCGCGCGCGACGGATCGACGGCCGTCGGCTGACCGACAACCAGCACCGGCTGGTCCGGCAGCATGCCCGCTGTCGCCTGCTGGTAGGTGCGCGACATGGCGTCGAGCGAGGGCGAAAGATGCACATAGGCGAACTGACGCAGCTCGGCCCCGGCGCTCCAGTCGGGCAGGTCGTCCAGCGCCAGGTGGATCATCATCGTGCCTGGCGCGTAACGGAATTTCTTCATCGCCGCGTCGAAACCGGCATCGCCGGAACCGTCGGGCAGAAGCTTGCCCGGCAGCGCCTTCGGCGCGACGCCGGCAATCACTGCCTTGCTGGCAACGTGGAAATCCCCGGACGCGAGCCGCACGCCGGTCGCCCGGCCGCCCGCGACCGTGATCTCGGCGACCTCGGCGCCGGTTGCGATCTTGCCGCCAGCCGCCGTCACCATGCCGGCAAGCGCGCGGATCATGGTGTCGGCGCCGCCCCTGCCCAGCACCATGCCGAAACTCTGGTTGGCCATCGATTCCAGATAGGGGAACACGGCGCCGCCGGCGATGTCGGGCGCGAAGTCGAGATGCATGCCCCAGGCGGCGAGCGTCGCGCGCACATGCGGCGTCTCGAAATTTTCTTCCAGCCACGCGCGCGGCGAGGAGAGGAGCAGCCGGCCGGTGTCGAGCGCGCCGGCAACGCCCTTCTTGCGCCAGAGCTTCCAGGCCGTGCCGGCCAGCGCGCGGGCGCTCATCGGCGAGCCCAGCAGCCGGAACAGATGCTCGGCTTCGCCCGGAAAGGCGTCGACAAGACGCCGCCAAGTATCGGCGTCCGCTGCGGAGAAGGCGGCCAGCCGCGCGGCGGTCTTCTCCAGGTCGTCGCTGACGCCGAACCATTTGCCGTCCGGGAAGGCGCTGGCGAAACAGTCCGCCACCGGAGCGAATTCCAGCCCGTGGTTTTTCAATTCATTTGCATATTTCCGGTGGAAGGCCGAGCCGGCGAACAGGCTCAGATTCATCGCGCCGAAATCGTGGCGGAAGCCGGGCAAGGTGAATTCGCGGGTCTGCACCGCGCCGCCGATTGCTGCACTGCGTTCAAAAACGGCTGTTTTCCAGCCTTTGCGCGCCAGATGCGCGGCGCATGCCAGACTGTTGTGGCCCGCCCCGACAAAGATGGCGTCGAACTCGCTCACGCCTCGCCCCAAAATGCTTTATGCTTAAAGATAATTGCAGATGCATATGTTTTCGTCTAGTAGGATATTAAGGGCCGCAACGAGCCTCGATCTTCATCGACAAAGAGGGAACTGAGACCATGGACACGCAAAAACTCCTCGGCGAGGTCGCCGGCCAGCTGCTTTCGGGCGCCATCCGCGTGGTCGACCTGTCGGCGCCGCTCGGGCCGAACACGCCGCTGATCAAGCTGCCGCCGGAGCTCGCCGTCGACACGCCGAAGGTCGAGATCCACGCCATCTCCAAATATGACAAGAACGGGCCGTGGTGGGCCTGGAACTGGCTGAAGCTCGGCGAGCATTCGGGCACGCATTTCGATGCGCCGCAGCACTGGATCACCGGCAAGGACTATCCGGACGGCGCCACCGACACCATTCCGGCGCAGAATTTCGTCGGCCCGGTCAATGTCATCGACTGCTCGAAGGAATCGGCCGCCGACCACGATTTCCTGCTCACCGTCGACCACATCAAGGCCTGGGAAGCCAAGCATGGCGCCATCAATCCCGGCGAGTGGGTGGTGATGCGCACCGACTGGTACAAGCGCAACGGCTCGGAAGCCGAGTTCCTCAACGCCAACGAAACCGGCCCGCACACGCCGGGCCCGACGGCGGAAGCCATCCAGTTCCTGATAAGCAAGGACATCAAGGGCTGGGGCTCGGAGACCATCGGCACCGATGCCGGCAAGGCCGGCGGCATGGAGCCGCCGTTCCCGGCGCACACGCTGATGCACAAGGCCAATCGCTATGGTCTGGCCAGCCTCTGCAACCTCGACCAGCTGCCGCCGAAAGGCGCGATCCTGATCGCTGCGCCGCTCAAGATCGAGCATGGCACCGGCAGCCCGATCCGCGCCCTTGCGCTGGTGCCGGGCAAATAGGGCGAGGTGGCGGTCTTCGGGAGAAGATCATGCTCGCAGGCAATGAAGTGATGATGAAGTCGAGACGGCCGTCTTGGAGCGTCAGCGCTCTGCGGCGCCCCCCTCTGTCCTGCCGGACATCTCCCCCGCTTGGGGGGAGATTGGCAGTTTCGGCGCCCCGCTCAACCCTGCAACGAGGACAATTGGCGAAAGCCGTGATGACGGCCAATTTCCCCCCTTGTGGGGGAGATGTCCGGCAGGGCAGAGGGGGGCGCGCAGGAACGCGGCTTTGCGCACCTGATCGCCACCTTCCGACGGCCGGGAGCACCCCCCAATGAACGCCCCCGACCACATCATCGTCGGCAGCGGCATCAACGCCCTGGTCTGCGCGGCGATGCTGGGCGGCAAGGGCGCGAAGGTGCTCGTGCTCGAGCGCAACGACCGCATCGGCGGCTGCATGCGCACCGAAGAGATCACCGCGCCCGGCTTCGTCCATGACGTGATGGCGACCACCTTCGTGCTGTTCATCACCTCGCCGGCCTTTGCCGCACTTGGCAAGGATCTGGCGCGGCATGGGCTGGAGTTCTGCCACACCGCGACCCCGACCGGCGTGCTGAGGCCCGACGGCAGCCATGCCGTGCTCAGCACCGACCGCGCCGCCAACATCGCGGCGCTCAACAAGGTCGCCTCGGGCGACGGCGACCGCCACGGCAACGATGTCGGCGGCGTCGAGCGCAATGCCGGCCTGCTGTTCGGCCTGCTCGGCGGCGCCTTGTGGTCCTATCCGACGACCAAGCTGCTCACCGGCGAAGCCTGGCGGCGCGGGCCGCGCAACCTCGCCGCCTTCCTCGGCGAGGCGCTGGCGCCGGCGCGCGGCTGGCTGGAGACGGCCTACACATCCGAGACGATCCGTGCGCTCTGGGCGCCCTGGGTGCTGCATGCCGGCCTCGGGCCGGAAGACGCCTTTTCCGGTCAGATCGCCAAGGTCATTGCGTTTGCGCTGGAGGCTGCCGGCGCGCCGATCGTCAAGGGCGGCGCGAAAAACCTGCTCGCCGCCTTCGAGGCGCTGATCAAGGAGCGCGGCGGCGTGATCTCCACCGACGCGGACGTCGCCTCCATCATCCTCGAAGGCGGCCGCGCCACCGGTGTGCGGCTGGCCTCTGGCGAAACGGTGCACGCAAAAAAGAGCGTCATCTGCTCGGTCACGCCGACCCAGCTTTATGGCCGCCTGCTCGGCAGGGATGCGCCGGAAGCGGCTGTCGACGCGACGCGCGAATATCGCTACGGCAAGGGCAACTTCCAGATCCACTATGCCTTGAGCAAGCCGCCGGCCTGGCGCGGCGAGGGGCTGGACAAGGTGGCGTTGCTGCATCTGACGCCCGGCCTCGACGGCGTCTCCAAAGCCTGCAACGAAGCGCTGCGCGGCCTGCTGCCGGAAGTGCCGACCATCTGCGTCGGCCAGCCGCACGCGCTCGATCCGTCGCGTTGCCCGGCGGGCAAGGCGATCCTCTGGCTGCAGCTTCCCGAGGCGCCGCGCCACATCAAGGGCGATGCCGCCGGCAAGCTCGCGGCTCCGGCGGACGGGCAATGGACCGCCGAGTTGCGCGAGGCCTATGCCGACCGCGTCGAAGCGATCCTCGCCAACCACATCGACGGCTTCCGCGCCAGCGTGATCGCGCGCCGTGCCTATTCGCCGGCCGATCTCGAAGCGATGAACATCAACCTGGTCGGCGGCGATCCCTATGGCGGCTCGTCGACCATCGACCAGGCCTTCCTGTGGCGGCCGTTCAAGGCAAGCCGCAACCATGCGACCGGCATCAAGGGCCTCTACCATATCGGCGCCTCCACGCATCCCGGCGCCGGGCTTGGCGGCGGCTCCGGCTACCTGCTGGCAGGGAGGCTGTGATGGAGGAGAAGGTCCAGCAGAAGCGCCAGCGCATCTCGACCCTGGGCGAGATCGGCCTGCAGCAGTTCGCGCCCTACCTGATGAACCGCATCATGGGCCGCTACAACGCCACGCTGCGCGAGGATTTCCGCAAGCAGGGCCTGACCATTCCGCAGGTCCGCACGCTGGCCGTGCTGTCGGTGACCGACGGCGTCACCGTCAATGACCTCTCGGTCTACACGGTGATCGAGCAGTCGACCTTGAGCCGGACGCTCGACACGCTTGAGGGGCAGGGCCTGGTGCGGCGTGAACAGGGTGTCTCCGACAGCCGCTTCCGCCATGTATTCCTTACCGATGACGGCCGGGCTCTGTTCACACGCGCCTGGCCGGCCATGCACGATGCCTTCGAGGCCATGTTCGACGGCGTCGACGACGCCGAATACGCGGCCCTGATCGCCATATTGCAGAAGATGCTCAAGAACATCCGCAAGCACGACATCTAGACGTACGCGCCGCCGGATGCCGGCGGCAACGGAAGGAGGCCACCATGGCCGAACGGTCTTTTGCCAAGGAAGTCGAGAAGCTCCGGCTCGGTGCCGGCCAGGAGTTCGCCGGCGAAGGCATTCTCGCCATCACCAAGGCGCTGCTGCAATGCGGCGTGGGCTATGTCGGCGGCTATCAGGGCGCGCCGATCAGCCATTTGATGGACGTGCTCGCCGACGCGCAGGACATTCTCGGAGAACTCGGCGTGCATTTCGAGGCGAGTGCCTCGGAAGCCACCGCCACTGCGATGCTTGCCGCCTCCGTGCATTACCCGATCCGCGGTGCCGCCACCTTCAAGTCGACGGTCGGCACCAATGTCGCTTCCGATGCGCTGGCCAATCTGGCGTCCGGCGGCGTCACCGGCGGCGCGCTGATCATCGTCGGCGAGGACTATGGCGAGGGCTCCTCCATTATGCAGGAGCGCAGCCACGCCTTCGCCATGAAGAGCCAGGTCTGGCTGCTCGATCCGCGCCCGAACCTGCCCTCGATCGTCAAGGCGGTCGAGGACGGCTTCGAGCTGTCGGAAGCCTCCAACACGCCGGTCATGCTGCAGGTGCGCATCCGCTGCTGCCACGTCCACGGCCATTTTGTCGCCAAGGACAACAAGCGGCCGCCAATGTCGGTGGCCGATGCGCTGGAAGCGCCGCGCCGCGACACCGGCCGCATCGTGCTGCCGCCCGCCTCCTTCCTGCATGAGAAGGAGAAGGTGGCGAAGCGCTGGCCGGCGGCGGTCGATTTCATCAGGAGCCGCAAGATCAACGAGATCTTCGGCTCCGATCATGGCTCGGTCGGCATCGTCATGCAGGGCGGTATGTACAATTCGGTCATCCGCGCGCTGCAGCGGCTCGGCCTCGCCGACACCTATGGCGACACCGACGTGTCGCTCTATGTGCTGAACGCCGTCTATCCGCTGGTCGACGACGAGTTCCTCGCTTTCTGCGAGGGCAAGCAAGCGGTGCTGGTCGTCGAGGAAGGCCAGCCCAACTACATCGAACAGGCTTTTGCCGCCATGCTGCACAAGGCCGGCCGCGGCACCAGGCTGGTGGGCAAGGAGCATTTGCCGATGGCCGGCGAATATACCGGCCAGGTCATGCTCGACGGCATCGGCTCCTTCCTGCGGGCGCATGCTCCGCATCTGCTGCCGGGCGAGGTGAGGGCGCCGAACAAATCGGGCGAAGGCGTCGACACCGCCGACCTGATCAACGTCGTCCCCGGCCGCCCGCCTGGCTTCTGCATCGGCTGCCCGGAACGGCCGATCTTCGCCGCGACCAAGCTGGTCGAGCAGGAGCTCGGCAAGCACCACATCGCCTCCGACATCGGCTGCCATTTGTTCTCGATCATGCCGCCCTTCGAGCTCGGCGCCACCACTATGGGCTACGGGCTGGGGCCGGCCTCGGCGTCAGCGTTCAATTCGCCTGATGCAAAACGCCGCTCGATCTCCTTCGTCGGCGACGGCGGCTTCTGGCACAACGGCCTGACCTCCTCGATCGGCAATGCGGTGTTCAACAAGAACGACGGCGTCATCGTCATCGTCGACAATTTCTACTCGGCCGCCACCGGCGGGCAGGACATCCTGTCCTCGCGCGCCTCGAACCGCACCAAATCCACAAAACATCCGATCACCGAGGCGGTGAAGGGCATGGGCGTGAAATGGCTGCGCCACATCGATCGCACCTATGACGTCGGCAAGATGCAAGCGACGCTGCGCGAGGCGCTGACGACCGAGGAGAAGGGGCCGAAAGTCATCGTCGCCTCCTCCGAATGCATGTTGAACCGCCAGCGCCGCGAGAAGCCGCTGGTCGACAAGGCGATCAAGGGGGGGACAAGGGTCGTCAAACCGAAGTTCGGCGTCGACGAGGACATCTGCACCGGCGACCACGCCTGCATGCGGCTCTCGGGCTGCCCCTCGCTGTCGGTCAAGTCGCTCGACGACCCGCTGCGCGACGATCCGGTGGCATCGATCGACCAGAATTGCGTCGGCTGCGGCAATTGCGGCGAGGTGGCGGACGCCGCCGTGCTCTGCCCGTCCTTCTACCGCGCCGATGTCGTCCACAATCCCGGCCGCTGGGACCGTTTCCTCGAAAGCGCGCGGCGTGCGGTGATCGGGCGCCTGCAGCGCCGCCGCGAAAGCCGCCGGCTGGTGTTTGCCGATGCTTGATCACAACGCAGCGCTGCACCCGAGGACGGGCGCCCATGACGAAGAGCGCGTGATAAAGCTCGCCGTGCTCGCCGTCGGCGGCCAGGGCGGCGGCGTGCTCGCCGACTGGATTACCGACGTCGCCGAGCGCAGTGGCTACATCGCCCAGTCGACCTCGGTGGCAGGCGTCGCCCAGCGCACGGGTGCTACGATCTATTATATCGAGATGGCCCGCGACACCGGCCGGCTGCCCGTCTTCGCGCTGTCGCCTTCGCAGGGCGACGTCGACATATTGATCGCCGCCGAGCTGATGGAAGCCGGCCGCGCCATCATCAGGGGATTCGTGACGCCCGAGCGCACGACTCTGATCGCCTCCTCGCATCGCATCGCCGCGGTGTCGGAAAAGATCGAGCCGGGCGACGGCCGCGCCTCGTCGGAGAGGGTGCACGCGACGGCGCAAGCCGCGGCCAGGCGATTCATCGCCTTCGACATGGACCAGATCGCCGCCGAGAATGGCACCATGATCTCGGCCAGCCTGCTCGGCGCGCTGGCCGGTTCCGATGCGCTGCCCTTTGCGCGGGAGAACTATGAGCAGGCGATCGGCGCCGGCGGCCGCGGCGTCAGAGCCAGCCTCGCCGCCTTCGCCGCCGCTTACGATCGCGCGCGCGGCATCGCGGCTGCACCGGCAGGCGAGCAGGCGGCGACGAAGCCTGCCGCTCCTGAAGCCAGGTCAACGGCGAAGGTCCGTGGACCGGAAATCTTGCTGAAAGGCTGGCAGGAGCTCGCCGCCCGCGTGGGTGCCTTGCCAGAGCCGGTGCGCGACATGGCCGAACGCGGCCTGAAAAAAGTCGTCGACTACCAGGACATCGCCTATGGCGGCGAGTATCTCGACCGGCTGGACAAGGCCGTCGCGCTGGATGGCCCGGAGCACGCCTATGCGCTGTCGATCGCCGCGGCGAAACATCTGGCCAACGCCATGTGCTACGACGACATGATCCGCGTCGCCGACCTCAAGACTCGCTCGACCCGCGACAGGCGCGTGCGCAAGGAGGTCGGCGTCAAGGACGGAACGGTACTGCAGGTCACCGAATATTTCCATCCGCGCATCGAGGAGTTCTGCGGCACGCTGCCAGCCGGGCTGGGCAGCTACATCGAGGACCGGCCGAAGCTTGCCGCTTTCCTCGACCGCCGCATCAACCGCGGCCGCCACATCCGCACCGACAGTTTCACCGGCTTCGCCATGCTGTGGGTCATTGGCGGCCTGCGCCGCTGGCGCCGCCGCCTGCTGCGCCACAGGATGGAGGTCGAGCATCTGGAACGCTGGTACGACCTGGCGCTCGCCCACGCCCGCGAAGATTACGCGCTTGGCACGGAAATCCTGAACTGCCGCCGGCTGATCAAGGGCTACAGCGACACCCACGCCCGCGCCCAGTCGAAATTCGACCGCGTGCTTTCAGCGCTCGATATGCTGAAGGGCCGCGACGATGCCGCCGACTGGATCCGCCGCCTGCGCGAGGCGGCGCTGAAGGACGAGAAGGGCGACATGCTGGATGGCGCGCTGAAGACGGTCGCGACGCTGGGATAGGGGGGACAGCAAGGCTGCAGCCACTCCTTTGGAAATCGTGGATTGCGGCTCGCCAAGACGGCGATGCGGGTTCCAAGGAACGGTTCTTGGCACTTTGGGAGATGGCCAGGGCCGAGATCACGCAGATATGTCGGAGATTGACGGAACGGGTAGAGCGTTGAGGCCTTGCGGGCGCGAGCCAATTGCCGAACGCCTCGGTCGGGTAACGAACGACACCGCTGAAATACAAAACCCGGCGACCCCTATGCCGGCGATGACGTCCACCACGTAGTGGTTCGATACGATGGCGGCGGAAGCTGCCATCAGTATGTTCAGGAGGAGCATGGGGTAGCGGAGCCATTTCGCATCCCACGCGGCCCATGCACAGAGGGCCGCAATGGCGGCGTGGACGGAAGGGAAAGTCATGATCCCTTCGGCTCGCCCAAAATCGAAAACAAAGTTGGAATTTGAATGGATCCCAATCAGTTCATCAAGGAAGACGGTCGCCAGCTTTCCGTCGATGTATTTTAGATTGCTGGGGTCCATATGGTAGACACTGTAGGTGCCTAGCGCTGGGTACCAGATAGAAATGACGCAGGAAACGAAGCAGATGACGGCATACGCAATTGTCATCTGATACGACCGCAGGACATGCCCGGTCGATGCCAACATAAAGGGCAGAATCAGGAGCTGGAAATGGAAGCTTCTGTAGGCGATGTTCAGGACGAATGAGAGATTTTTTCGGCTGTCCACGAAAGCGATCAAGGCTGGCCAGTTGATGCCCAGCGCCTGATCCATCTGCCGCAGCTCTTCGTCGGCCCAAGGCACGTTCGAGCGTGCGGCGAGATAGACCGCGATTGTGATCGGAAAAACGAGCAGCGTCCCGTAAAGAAAATTTTCCAGTGCGGCCCTGAACAGAGGTGCCCTGTTCAGAAGGCTGGCACTCGCCACGATGGCCGCAACGAGCAAAAGAGCTTCAGGGACGCCCAGAACGTTTTCGACTTTCAGGCCGAGCGCTGACGCGAGTGAATAGACGACGACATAGGAAAAAGCCGTCAATCCGCTCAGAATGTACCTTGATGCCGAGATGTCGCTCATGTGTGACTCCATATGGATGTCACTATGAAAGACAATAATTAACATTGAACGCAGAAGTTGTAGTTGTTTGAAACTAGTAACTTGAAGTATCTGCAGCTAAATTAGAGTAATTTAATATTAGATACTAATATGCCAACGGATGTTTGCGAAGATGAAGATTTGTAGTCGACATGCGGTCTGATGGATTCTGGCATTGACCGCTGCGAGCGGGCCAAGACTTTCATAACACTGACGTCGCCAAATACGGCTTGACGCGCCGCGGTGGTACAATTGCGATTGGAGGGGAAACTGGTGCCGCTTGCGTGCCTCGAACACGCGACCTCATCATTAGCGGCCCGGGAAGCGCTAGGCCTCGCGGCGATGCCGCCGACTGGATCCGCCGCCTGCGCGAAGCCGCGCTGAAGGACGAGAAGGGCGACATGCTGGATGGCGCGCTGAAGACGGTGGCGACGCTGGGCGGATAGGCTCCGGAGATGCTCCGGTTGCTGCCGTGGACGCTGGCTATTCAGTTGCCTCCCGTCCCGAGACCTGCTCGACGAGGATCCGGAAAAAGACATGCGGCAGGCTATCTGAAAGAGGAGGCGTGACAGGCTTGAGCGCGCCGGGCTCCCACCAGCCCGCGTGCTTGCTCAGCACTGCCCAGGCATGGTCGCGTTGAACCTTGTGGCCGATCCGGTCCGGCAGTTCCTCATAGCGGCCCTCGACGATCACGCTTTTCCAGCCGCGCCCCTGCGTGTGTTCCTGCACCTGGGCGCACACCAGGGGATTCTCCCGCATCCAGTCGACCTTCTTGCCCAACAGCGAGAAGGCATAGAGGTGGCTGTCGGCATAGGCGTAGTTGAAAGGCACGACATAGGGTTGTCCGTCCTTCGCGCAAGCCAAATGTCCGGTGCGGTTGGCCGCCAGCATTTTCGTGCATTCCAGGGTGGAGAGAGTGCGGATCATCATCTGTGTGACCTCCCTTTTTCAGCCGGCTTCGGCCTCGCGAATTTCTGCCGATCGATCCTTGCCGATATTAGCGCAGGATACGTCCTCGCTCATTGCTATGGATCAAATTCGTTATGGGGCGAATGCCGTGCCAAACCGCACCGATCGGCAGCGCCCGCGTTGGAAACGGCGCGGGCGTTTCGACTGCCGCTTCGGTGATGATCGCAGGTTAGGCGCGAAAAACCGGATCGCTCGGGTCGGCGATGGACATCGCCTATGCACTTGCCTCGCGTCCCGAGACCTTTTCGACAAGGACCCGGACCTGCGGCACGCTGTCTGACTTGCGGGCGTGACGCGCGGGAGAGCGCATCTTTGCAGCCGCGACGATCACTCCGGCACGCCGGCGATGCTCAGCGCCTCGACGTAACGCTCGGCGAACACCTTGTCCAGCCACGGGTTGATCTGTCTCTGCAGGGTGAGCGTGTATGTCGGGAAAGCCTCCATAAGCCGCCGCGCCGCCGCCTGCGCCTCGTGAAGCCGGTTCAGTTTGACCAGCGCCATGATAACCACCCGGTGCGACGAGCCGTAGTTCGGCATCTCGTGCAGCGCGCGTTCTCCCCATGCCAGCGCTTCCTCGTAGCGCTCGAGCATCAGGTAGCTCATGCCGATGCCGGAGAGCGCGATGCCCTTCTCGGGGTCGACCGGGCTCAGCCGCATGGCCCTGTGAAAGTGCTCGATCGCGACGAGCGGGCGGCTGGAATGCGCGTTCACCCAGCCGCAGCCCGTATGGCCCTGCGCCGAATTGGGGTTGAGCAGCAGGGATCGTTCGATCGTGCGCAGCGCCATCTCGTACTCTTTCGCGCTGTAGGCAATCACCTGCGCGGCGAAGCGCAGGCTCGTGGGGTCGTCGCGCGCTTCCGCCAGCACCTCGCGCGCCATGCGCGCGGCGACGCGGGTATCGTCCGGCTCATGCCAGCACTGGCTCACGGACAGACTGCGGATATAGGCGCCGAGTCCCTTCGCCAGGTTGAAGCCGGGGTCGATGCTGAGCGCCTCGTTGGTGAGCCGGCGCACGTCGGCAAAGCCTTCGCGCGTCATGCTGTAGAAGCGCGGCAGCGCGCGAAGGTAGAGGTCGTAGGCGCTTATGTAGTCGGTCGGCTTCATGCGCGCCTGCTTGATCTCCTCCAGCCGGATGCTCGGCTCGACAGCGCCGACGACGCTCTCGGTCACCTTGTCCTGCAGGTCGAAGATGTCGCTCAGGTCGCCCTCGAAACGGTCGGTCCAGATATGGTGTCCGCTGATCGCGTCCACCAACTGCCCACTGATGCGCACCCGCGATCCTGCTCTGCGGATGCTGCCCTCGAGCACGTAGCGGACGCCCAGCTCGCGCCCGACCTGGCGCAGGTCCACCGCCCGGCCCTTGTAGGTGAAGGACGAATTGCGGGCGATCACGAAGAAGGAGTTCACCCGGCTCAATCCGGTGATGATGTCCTCGACCAGCCCGTCGGCGAAGTATTCCTGGTCGGGGTCGCCGCTCATGTTGGTGAAAGGCAGGACAGCGATCGAGGGTCTCTCGGGCAAGGGAGGCGGTGCAGCCACCGCGGCGCTGGCGTCGGTCTCGACGCGGTAGGCGCGCACGGGCCGCTCGATGTTCTTCAGACGCAGCTCGCCGAGCGGCGTGAAGCCGCAGTCGAGCTTGCCCTGAAGGTGGTCGTAGGCGGTGCCCGAGACAACCACGGTACCAGGATCGGCGATGCCTTCGAGGCGGGCGGCGATGTTGACCCCGTCGCCGTAGAGGTCGCCGTCCTCCTCGCAGACCACGTCGCCGAGATTGACGCCGATGCGCAAGTGAATCCGCTCTTCCTCGGCCGTCTCCGCCTCGCGGTCCGCCACGGCCTGCTGGATCGCGATCGCCGCGTTCACTGCGTTGACGACGCTGGCGAACTCGCACAGCATGCCGTCGCCGGTGCGCTTGACGATCCGCCCCCGATGCTCGGAGACCAGTGGTTCGAGGAGATCCTTGCGGTAGATCTTCAGCCGTTCGAGCGTGCCGCGCTCGTCGCGTTCCGTCAGGCGCGAATAGCCGACCACGTCGCAAGCCAGGATCGCCGCGAGGTGACGCTGCGTGGTCGTTGCACCCGTCGGCCAGGCGTCCGCACGCGGACCGCCCCCCGTCCATGTCCTGCCGACTTCCAGACGCGCCGCGCGCATGGTGCTCATCTCTCCCAGTCCTCCGCCCTTCGCCGACGCGGAACGCAGCTTGACCTTGCCTATTCCTGGGACGCTGACGCACCACGCCCAGAAGGCCGGAGATATTTCCCGCTCTGTGTAACCGGCTGACGCCACCGTGCCGGTGCTTTTGTATCGGCCATAGATGCCAGAGATCGCTCAAACCCTCAGCAGCGTCTGCACCGGATGGCTGGGAAAGCTGGCGACGACAGCGGCCAGATTTCAAGATGGAGACACGACCCGACCTGCCAACGAAGTCATCCGAGGTGGATTTTCGGGTGGTTGGAATGCCACCCAGATCCAGTGTATCCTCTTGGAAATAAAGCATTTCGAGCAGAGGAACTGGTGCCGCTTGCGTGACTCGAACACGCGACCCCATCATTACGAATGATGTGCTCTACCAACTGAGCTAAAGCGGCCCGGGAAGCGCTAGGCCTCCAAGATGGGCTGCGTGATAGACTCAACCCGCCGCGAATTCAAGATGGCTTGCGGCGAATTCAAATAAGCAACCGCGAATTCGGGCCGGAACTGGCATTCGCGCCGGCTCCGGGTCTGCCTCAAAGCAGCCGCAGGAGCAATGCGACGCCGGTTCGAAGCACGGCGCCTGCCGGCTGGTGCGGGACCGCTTCGGCGAAATAGGTTGATTTCCTTGAAAAAAACCGCCGAAATCCGGTTTGTCCGGTTGCGCCGCGCAGAATGCGGCCGCCGGCCCGTTGATTGATTGGCCGCCTGCCGCTAACGATCATGGCAGGAATGTGCAGAGGGATTTGGCTTGGACGCGATCGAAAAAGCGATCCGCAACGCCTTCGAGAAGGGCAATGCCGAGGACCGCGTCTTTCGCGAGCGGGTCTATCGCTCGGCCTTTGCCGCGCTCGACCGCGTGCTGCAGGCCAATCCGAACGTGACCGTGGAAATGGCCATCAAGCGCCGCAAGGCGGTGCAGGCCAAGATCGCCGAGATCGAATCGGAGTTCCTGCCGGCGGTCCCCGATGTCGCCGCGCTGGACGAGAGTGACACGGCGGCGGCGGTTGCCCCTGAAATCGCCATGTCGGACGAGACCGCCGCGCCGGCGCCCACTGTGGAACCGCCGACGCAAACCGCTCAGCCGTCGCCGGCGATCGTGGTCGATGGCCCTGTGCAGCCTTCAGCTTCCGATGCGCCACGCTCGCGCGTGCTGCCAGTCGTCCCCGACATCATGCCCGGCGACCTTCCCGATGCGCCGACGCTCGATTCGCCGGCATCCGCCGCAGCGGAAGACGGCGAGGCGGAGGTGGCGCCGGATCGCGACGAGCGGCGGATCAGGGGACGTCGCCTGCCGCTGACGGCGATCTTCCTCGGCGTGACGCTGCTGGCCGCCGCCGGCATCGGGCTCTATTTCGCCAAGCAGACCGGCGTCTTCAAGACCGCGGCCGAACTCGACACCGGCCCGCCCCAGGCGCCGCCGACGGTCGAGGACGACGAGGCGGCCGAGCCGCCCGCCGGGTCGCCGGAAAAACAGGGCGAGGCCGCGCAGCAGCGCGACTGGATCAGTGTCTTCTCACCGGCTGACCCGACCCATGTCGCGGCGCCCGCCGACGCCAAGGCCGAGGTGATGCAGGACGACACCGGCTCGTTCCTGCGCATCCGCTCCGGCGCTTCCGGTTCGGCCATCGCCTTCGACGTCGGCCAGGGCGTGCTGGAAAAGCTCGTCGGCAAGCATGCCATGTTCGACATCGTCGCCCGCTCGGAAGAGGGCAAGGAGACGCAGATCTCAGTCGACTGCAATTTCGGCGAGCTCGGCGATTGCGGCCGCAAGCGCTATGCGGTCGGTCATGAACGCAACGAATATCTGTTCGACGTGCAGTTCCCGGACAAGCAGCCGGGCGCGGCCGGCACCATTGCCATCAACTCCGACTTCGACAAGCAGGGCAAGTCGGTCGACATCTACGAGGTCCGCGTCTCGATCGCGCAGTAGCGTCGGATTTCCTAATCCAGCAGCGCCTGCAGCGTCTCGATGCGGTCCGCCTCGGCCGCCGGCTTGTCCCAGCGCAGCCGTGAAATACGCGGAAAACGCATGGCGACGCCCGATTTGTGCCGGGTCGAGCGGTTGAGCCCCTCGAACGCCACCTCCAGCACCAGGCCGTTGTCGCGGTCGGCGCGAACCGAGCGCACCGGGCCGAAGCGCTCGACAGTGTTGTCGCGGACATATTTGTCGATCTGCTTCAGCTCCTCGTCGGTGAAGCCGAAATAGGCCTTGCCGACCGGCACCAGCTCTTCCGCGCCTTCCGGGCCCGACCAGACGCCGAAGGTGTAATCGGAGTAGAAACTCGAGCGCTTGCCATGGCCGCGCTGCGCATACATCAGCACCGCGTCGACCGTGTGCGGATCGCGCTTCCATTTGAACCACGGCCCCTTCGGCCGTCCGGCGAGATAGGGCGAATCCCAGCGCTTCAGCATCACCCCTTCGATGATCGGATGCGGCGGCGCCTGGCGAAGCTCCTCCAGCGCCTGCCAGTCGGGGAATTCGACCAGCGGCGAGAGGTCGAAGCGGCTTGGATCGAGCGTGCCGATGAAGGCCGCGAGCCGGGCCCGCCTTTCGCGCAAAGGCAGCGCGCGCAAATCCTCGCCGCCAATCAGCAGCGCGTCGTAGCAACGCATGAAGGCCGGATATTGCTGCTGGATTTTCGACGACACGCTCTTGCGGTTCAGCCGCTGCTGCAGGTCGGAAAAGGTACCCGTCGCTTCACGCGGATCGCCGACCAGCAATTCGCCGTCGAGCGCTGCCTCGAAATCCATCGACGCCGCAAGGTCCGGAAAGGCGCCGGAGACGTCGTCGCCGGTGCGCGAATAGAGCCGGCGGATGCCGCCTTCGCACACCGCCTGGACGCGGATGCCGTCCCACTTCCATTCGGCCGCATAGTCGGCCGGATCGAGCTTTTCGAGATCGCCGTCGCCGACCGGATTGGCCAGCATCACCGGACTGAACAGCGCCAGCGCGGTCCGTTCGGGCTTGCCGGCCTTGCCCTCCAGCCAGGCGAACAGCGAGATGTAGGGCGGCGTCAGCCCGTGCCACAGCTCCTCGATTTCGGTGACGTCGACCTGGCCGAGATCGGCCAGCGCCTGCTTGGCAAGCCGCGCCGAAACGCCGATGCGCAGGCCGCCGGTCACCAGCTTGATGATGGCGAAGCGCGCCGAGATGCTGGCGCTGTCGAGCAGCCTCGCCAGCACCTTCGGTCCGTCGGAGCGGCTCGCCGCCTGCAGCTTGCCAACCACCTCGGCCAGCGTCGGCGCGTGGTTCGGGATATTTCCGGGCGCCTGCGGCCAGACCAGCGACACCGTCTCGGCGAGGTCGCCGACATAGTCGTAGGAATAGCCGAACAGCACCGGGTCCATGCGCTCGACCACCAGCGCCCGCAGCATCGCCGGCTTCACCGCCGCGATCGACAGGTCCCCGGTGATCGCTGCCAGCGCCAGCCCGCGGTCCGGGTCTTCGACGCTGCGGAAATAGTCGGTCAGCAGCGTCAGCTTGCCGTTGCGCGACGGCGTCAGCACGAGGCGGTCGAGGAGCTCGGCGAAGCGGTTCATGGCTGGGCGCTCTGCGCAAATTGCGAAAGCTGGCGCGAGGCCCCCCTCTCTGGCCTGCCGGCCATCTCCCCCTCGAGGGGGGAGATCGGATGTCGCGCCGGCTTTCGCCAATCTCCAGCGCCGCGAGGGATGCGTCGGCATCGAAACTGCCAATCTCCCCCCTTGAGGGGGAGATGTCCGGCAGGACAGAGAGGGGGGCCGTAGAGCGCTGCGATGGCGATTGGCAAGCTATGTCCCATCAATCGCCCTCGTCCTCATAGCCCACCAGATGCAGCGGCCGCGCTGCGATGCCTTCCAGCTCGCACCAGCGCACCAGCGCTTCCTCGCGGCCGTGGGTCACCCAGATTTCCGAAGCACCCGTCTCCTTGATCGTGGCGGTCAGCTCGTCCCAGTCGGCATGGTCGGAGATGATCAGCGGCAGTTCGACGCCGCCCTGCTTGGCGCGCTGGCGGATGCGCATCCAGCCCGAGGCGAAGCAGGAGATCGGGTCGGGAAATCGCCGCGCCCAGCGGTCGGCGAAGGCCGCCGGCGGACCGACGACGATGGCGCCCGCGAAATCGTCCTTGCCGCCGCTGTCGACCGTTGCTGGGTCGAGCTGCCCGAGGTCGATGCCCTGGCTCTGGTAATATTCGCTGAGCTTCGCCAGCGCGCCATGGATATAGATCGGCCTGTCGTAGCCGCAGTCGCGCAAGAGCCGCATGACGCGCTGTGCCTTGCCGAGCGCATAGGCGCCGATCAGGTGCGAGCGCTCCGGAAACTGCGCCGCCGATTTCAGCAGCCGGACGATTTCCTCGGTGTCCGGCGGATGGCGGAACACCGGCAGGCCGAACGTCGCCTCGGTGATGAAGATGTCGCAAGGGATCGGCTCGAACGGCTGGCAGGTGGCGTCCTTCTGGCGCTTGTAGTCGCCGGAAGCGACGATGCGCATGCCCCGATGCTCGACTGCGATCTGCGCCGAGCCCAGCACATGGCCCGCCGGATGAAAGCTGACCGACACGCCGTTGAGGTCGATCGTCTCGCCGAGGACGGCGGCCTGCGTGGCCCCGGCAAAATCCTCGCCATAACGCAACGCCATGATGTCGAGCGTCTGCCGGGTCGCGAGCACCGAGCCGTGGCCGGAGCGCGCATGGTCGGAATGGCCGTGCGTGATCAGCGCGCGGGCCACCGGCCGCACCGGGTCGATGAAGAAATCGCCGGGCGGGCAGTAGAGGCCCTCGGGGCGGGGCTTGAGCAGGTCGCTGGCGCGCATGGCTTCAAGATAGTGGCTAAATCCGGCGCGGGAAGCCTGTTGCCAGAGACTGCTGACTCATCCTACAGCCAGTCGCCGGTCCGATCGCCGGTGGGATCCTTGCACCATGAAACCGTTCCAGGCCTCGTCCGGCGACCTGACCGCCGACCGCCGCGCCGACTTCGCCGAGATGCTCGGCGCCTCCGGCGATCCCACTGCTGCGGCGGAGCTGCTGCTCGGCGCGCTCGAGCTGGCGCCGCAATGGTCGGCCGGCTGGTTCCGCCTCGGCGAGATGCAGGAAGCCGCCGGCCAGCCCGAGCAGGCCGCGCAGGCCTGGGCGATGGCGATGCGGCTGGAGCCTGCGGACCGGCTGGGCGCCGCGCTGAAGCTGCAACTAATCGGCAAGGCGCCGGCTGCGGCAGCCCCGCCCAGCGCCTTCGTCGAGACCCTGTTCGACCAGTATGCAGCTACCTTTGAGGAGTCGCTCGTCGGCAAGCTCGGCTACCGGATGCCAGAATTCCTCGATCACGCCATTCGATCGGTCCGGCCGGGCCGCTTCTCTCTGGCGGTCGACCTCGGCTGCGGCACCGGCCTGATGGGCGAAAGGCTGCGGCCGATCGCCGACCGGCTGGAGGGCTGCGACATCTCGGCGGCCATGCTGAAGCAGGCGCGGGCCAAGGGCATTTACGACCGGCTCGTCAAGGCCGACCTGCAGGACTTTGCGTTTGCCGGCCCGAAGGCCGATCTGGTGGTGGCGGCCGACGTGTTCATCTATGTCGGCGCGCTCGAAGGCATTGTGAGCACCGTCGCCGGCATGCTTTCCGAGGATGGATTGTTTGCCTTCTCCGTCGAGACGCTGGCTGATGGAGAACTGGACGGCGGCAACGGTTTCGCGCTGCGCCCGTCCCGCCGCTATGCGCATTCGCAAGGCTACGTGCGGGGCGTTCTGGCCGCCAGCGGCTTTTCGATCTTGTCGCTGGACAGCACGATCGTCCGCCACGACCGCCACGAGCCGATCGATGGCCTCGCCGTGGTGGCGGGGAAATCGTCGACGTCGTGAACCTGCGCCAGGTTCCTGCTGCGAAAAAGCCCGAATCTCGTGTCGGGGTTGTACGGGGCGGACACAGAAAGAGAGGGACACCATGCGCTGGAACATGATGGCCTTGGCCTCGTGCCTGGCAATGGCCGGCTGCGTCGGCGGCACCTCGATGGCGGAACGCCAGGACGAGGACGTTCAGTCCTCGCTGCAATATGACAGCGTGCCGTGCGATCAGCTGATTGCCCAGCGCAATGGGCTGGCCGAGCAAAATCACCTGCCGACGACCGCCAAGACGACCTTCTCCAACCCGGCCATGGGTTTCGGTCCGTTCACGCCCGACATGCGCTCCAAGGCGACGCGCGACAGCGACAGGGCAAGCGGCCAGATCGACGCCATGAACCGGTCGATCGAGCGCCGCGACTGCGGCCAGCCGAAAAAGAAGAACAAGTTCGAACTGCCCGGCTCGAAGCCGTCTTGAGGATTTAGTATCCGGCCTCGCGGTCGACGATATTGTCGAGCTTCTCGCCGCGCTCGTAAGCCGCCATCTGCCGCAGCATGATCGGCACCAGATGCACAGGATCGGAGGTCGCCGCCGCATGCGGCGTCACGAACACCTTCGGATGCGCCCATAGCGGGCTGGTCTTCGGCAACGGCTCGACCTCGAACACGTCGAGGCTCGCCTCCTTCAGCGTGCCGTCCTCCAGCGCGCGCAGGATGTCGGCATCCTTCTGCAGGCGTCCGCGTCCGGCATTGATCAGCACCGAGCCGCCGAGGCCGTTGCGCTTGCGCAGTTCCTTCAGAAGACTGTAGTTGACGATGCCTTGTGTCTGGGCCGTCAGCGGCAGCAGCACCACCAATATGTCGGTGGCGTTGAGGAAAGGGATCAGCCCGACCTCGCCCGCATAGGTGGAAACACCTTTCATCGGCCGCTCCGTCCGCGACCAGCCATTGACCGCGAAGCCCAGCGACAACAGCACCGACGCCGCCGCGCGGCCGAGATTGCCGAGCCCCATGATGCCGACCGAGATGTCGCCGGCCGGCCGCTGCGGCGGTTCGTGCCAGGTCTTCTTCTTCTGCTGCGCTTGATAGAGCATGCCCTGGCGGTGATGGTCGAGCACGCGCCAGACCACATACTCGGTCATGTATTGGGTGAGGTTGTCGGCGACCACCTTGACGATCGGCACGTCGGGCAGGCCGGGATCGGCGAAGATATGGTCGACGCCGGCGCCGATCGAGAAGATGGCGCGCAGATTGGGCAGGGACGAAAGCAGGTTGGCCTTCTGCTTCCACACCACCGCATAGGTAATCGAGGGATCGCTGGCGCCGTCCGGCTCCAGCACCACCTCGCGCTGGGCCGAGAGCAGCTCGCGCCAGCGCTGCGGATGAAAGCCGGTGACGGCAAGCAGGACGCGGCCTTTTTCCATGTGCGGATTTTTCTTCCCTGTCATTTCAGCTTTGGCCCTGCCTATTCGCTGACCACGCCGGTCGGCGCCGTCTCGATCCGGAACGCGGCCGAGATCAGTGCCCGAGTATAGTCGGTTTGCGGGCTGCCAAAAATCTGTTCGGAAGGCCCGGCTTCGACGATCTGGCCATTGCGCATGACGATGACGTCGTTGGCAAGCGCGCGGATGACTTTCAGGTCGTGGCTGATGAACAGATAGGCGAGATCGTGCTTGGCCTGCAGGCTGCGCAGGAGGTCGACGACCTGCGCCTGCACGCTCATGTCGAGCGCCGAGGTCGGCTCGTCCAGCATGACGAAGCGCGGGTTGAGCACCATGGCGCGGGCGATGGCCACGCGCTGGCGCTGGCCGCCGGAGAATTCGTGCGGATAGCGGTTGCGCGTCTCGGGATCGAGCCCGACCTCCTTCAGCACGTCGACGACCTTGTCGTCGCGCTGGTCGGGCGTGAGCTTCGGCTCGTGGATCCTCAGTCCTTCCTCGATGATCTCGGCGATCGACATGCGCGGGCTGAGCGAGCCGAACGGGTCCTGGAAAACGATCTGCAGCTCGCGCCTGAGCGGCCGCATGGCATTGAAGGAGAGCTGGTTGATGTCGCGCCCGTCGAACTGGATGGTTCCGGTCGACGAGATCATCCTGGCAAGCGCCAGCCCAAGCGTCGTCTTGCCCGAGCCGGATTCGCCGACGACGCCGAGCGTCTGGCCGGCCCGCACGGTGACGTCGATCCCGTCCACCGCCTTCACATTGTCGACGGTGCGGCGGAAGAAGCCGCGCTTGATCGGGAACCAGACCTTGATGTCCTTGCCCATCATCACCGCCCTGGCGTCGGTATTCGCAGCCGGCGGCTTGCCTTTCGGCTCGGCCGCCAGCAGGTGCTTGGTATAGGCATGCTGCGGATTGGCGAAGATGTCCTTGGTCGGGCCGCTCTCGACGATCTTGCCCTTGGTCATCACGCAGACGCGGTCGGCGATCTTCCTGACGATGCCGAGATCATGGGTGATGAACAGCATCGACATGCCCTTGCGGGCCTTGAGCTTCGCAAGCAGCTCGAGGATCTGCGCCTGCACGGTGACGTCGAGCGCCGTCGTCGGCTCGTCGGCGATCAGAAGCTCCGGCTCGTTGGCCAGCGCCATGGCGATCATGACACGCTGGCGCTGGCCGCCGGAAAGCTGGTGCGGATAGGCGTCGAGCCTCTTTTCCGGGTCGCGTATGCCGACCTCGTTGAGCAGTTCCAGCGTGCGCGCTCGAGCCTGCCTGTCGCCGAGCCCCTGGTGCAGCTTCAGCACCTCGACGACCTGCTGCTCGATTGTGTGCAGCGGATTGAGCGAGGTCATCGGCTCCTGGAAGATCATGGTGATCTTGTTGCCGCGCACGCGCCTCAGCGCTTTCTCGTCCATGGCCAACAGGTCGGCGCCCTGGAACAGAATCCGTCCGGACGGGTGGCTGGCCGTCGGGTAGGGCAGGAGCTTCAGCACCGACAGCGCCGAGACCGACTTGCCGGAACCGGACTCCCCGACCAGCGCCACCGTCTCGCCCTTGGCGATGTCGAAGGAGATGTGGTCGACGGCCAGCGACTGCTTGCCGCCTTGCGCGAAGGCGACGCTGAAATCGCGGACGGAAAGCAGGGGCTCGCTCATTTGAACGTCTTGCGCGGATCGAAGGCGTCGCGCGTCGCCTCGCCGACGAAAACCAGCAGCGACAGCATCAGCGAGATGACGATGAAGGCGGAAATGCCGAGCCACGGCGCGTTGAGGTTACGCTGCGCCTGCTTAAGCATTTCGCCGAGCGAGGCCGAGCCCGGCGGCAGGCCGAAGCCGAGATAGTCGAGCGAGGTCAGCGTCGAGATCGAGCCGGAGAGCAGGAAGGGCAGGAAGGTCAGCGTCGCCACCATGGCGTTGGGCAACAGGTGCCGGAACATGATCGTGCGGTTGGGCACGCCGAGGGCGCGCGCGGCGTTGACATATTCGAAGTTGCGGGCGCGCAGGAACTCGGCCCTGACCACGCCAACCAGCGCCACCCAGGAGAACAAGAGCATCAGGCCGAGCAGGATGAAGAAGCCGGGCGGCAAGATGGCGGCGACGATGAGGAGCAGATAGAGCACCGGGATTGCCGACCAGATCTCGATGAAGCGCTGGAACAGAAGGTCCGTCCAGCCGCCGAAATAGCCCTGCATGGCGCCGGCCGCCACGCCGATCAGCGACGATCCCACGGTCAGGATCAGGCCGAACAGGACGGATATCCTGAAGCCGTAGATCAGCCGCGCCAGCACGTCCCGCGCCTGGTCGTCGGTGCCCAGCCAGTTCCAGTTGCCGACCGAGCAGTTCGGGTCGGCCGCGCCTTGCGGGTATTGGTTGCAGAGCGTCTTCTTGTCGTAGAGCCAGGACGGCTTGGTCGGAGCCGCCTCGGGAATGGCGTTGTTGACCGTCTGGTAGGAGTAGCGCACCGGTGGCCAGATCATCCAGCCATTGGCGTTGATCTCGTCTTGGATGACGGGGTCGCGATAATCGGTCACGGCATAGAAGCCGTCGAATTTCTCTTCCGGATAGGCGACCAGCACCGGAAACAGGATCTCGCCCTTGTAGGAGGCGATGATCGGCTTGTCGTTGGCGATGAACTCGGAAAACAGCGACAGCACGAACAGGATGAGAAAGATCCACAACGACCAGAAGCCGCGCCGGTTCGACTTGAAGTTCTGCAGGCGCCGCTGGTTGAGCGGCGACAGCCAGGGGCGGGCGATGCGGGCGGGCGTCGTTGCGGCAGCGGCTTCCGCCATCAGACGTCCCTCCGCTCGAAATCGATGCGCGGATCGACCCATGTGTAGATGAGGTCGGACAGAAGATTGATGAACAGGCCGAGCAGCGAGAAGATGTAGAGGTTGGCAAACACCACCGGATAGTCGCGGTCGACGACGGACTTGAAGCCGAGCAGGCCGAGCCCGTCGAGCGAGAAGATGTTCTCGATCAACAGCGACCCGGTGAAGAAGGCCGAGATGAAGGCGCCGGGAAAGCCTGCGATGACGATCAGCATGGCGTTGCGGAAGACGTGGCCGTAGAGCACCTTGCGCTCCGACAGGCCCTTGGCGCGCGCCGTCACCACATACTGCTTGCGGATTTCTTCAAGGAAGGAGTTCTTGGTCAGCAGCGTCGTCGTGGCGAAGGCTGACAGCACCAGCGCCGTCAGCGGCAAGGTCATGTGCCAGAAATAGTCGACGATCTTGTCCGGCCAGGAGAGCTGGTCCCAATTGTCCGAGACGATGCCGCGCAGCGGAAACCAGTCCCAGAACGAGCCGCCGGCAAACAGCACCATCAACAGGATGCCGAACAGGAAGCCGGGAATGGCGTAGCCGACGATGACCACGCCGCTGGTCCAGACGTCGAAGGCCGAGCCGTCCTTGACCGCCTTGCGGATGCCGAGCGGAATCGAGATCAGGTAGGACAGAAGCGTGATCCACAGGCCGATCGAGATCGACACCGGCATCTTTTCCAGGATCAGCTTGAGCACCGAGATGTCGCGGAAATAGCTGTCGCCGAAATCGAAGCGGGCGTAGTTCCACAGCATCATGCCGAAGCGCTCGAGCGGCGGCTTGTCGAAGCCGAACTGCTTTTCCAGCTTCTTGATGAATTCCGGATCGAGCCCTTGCGCGCCGCGATATTTCGAGCTGACGTCGCCGGCGACATCGACATTGCCGCCACCGCCGCCGGCATCGCCACCGCCGCCGCCCAGGCGGTCGGTGCCGCCCTGGTGGGTGAGCCTGGCGATGACCTGCTCGACCGGCCCGCCGGGGGCGAACTGGATGACGGCGAAGGAAATCGCCATGATGCCGAACAACGTCGGGATCATCAACAGGATGCGGCGCAGTATATAGGCGCCCATCAGGCATCGTCCTTCTTGAGTAGGCCCGCCGTACCTGAAAGCGTCGCCAAGGCAGTCGCTTCAGACCAATTGTCGACGCCGGCGCCGCCCCTCATTGTCCTGCCGGACATTTCTCCCCGTATAGAGACGGGGAGAAAGGGGCTGGCCCCAATCTCGGCGCTTTCGCTGCGACGCTTGCGATTGGCGAAACCATTGGTGAAGGCCTCCCTCTCCCCGTTACCATACGGGGAGAGGATGCCGGCAGGCAGGTGAGGGGCGGCGCCAACGCCCGCAAGAAATTCACCCTTTGCCAATCTTTGCCGCCTTGCCCTTGTCGACCCACCACAGCGTCTCGACCGGAAAGCCGAAATCGGGTTTCTGTTCCGGAAAGCCGAACATGTCCCAATAGGCGCTTCGGTGATTCGCCAGGAACCAACTTGGAATCCAATCGCGCCGCGCGCGCAAGGCCCGATCGAGCGCCCGCATCGCAACGGTCAGGCTTTCGCGGTCCTTGGCGGCGCCGACGGCGTCGATCAGCGCGTCGATCGCCGGGCTTGCTATGCCCGGCAGGTTGCGCGAGCCGGTGACCGTCGCCGTGCTCGAATGGAAGAAGATCTCGACATCGTCGCGGGTCGGTGTCGCCGAAAAGGAGAAGGCGGCCGACAACAGATCGAAATCGAAGGTCGACTGCCTGAGCTCATACTGCGCTGAATCGACCAGCCTGATCGTGGCGTCGATGCCCACCGCCTTCATGTTGGCGATCCAAGGCGAATAGACCTGGACGAAGGTTTCGTCATCGACCAGGAACTCGGCCGCCAGCCGTCCGCCCTTGTCGTTGACGACGAAATCGCCGGACCGCTTCCAGCCGGCCCCGGCGAGCAGCTTGGCCGCCTTGCCCAGCATCTTGCGGTCGCGCCCCGAACCGTCCGAGGCGGGTTGCGTCACCGCCTCGCCGAAGGTCTCCGGCGGCAGCTGGTCGCGCAGCGGCTCCAGCAGGGCAAGCTCCTCGGGCGAAGGCGTGCCTTGCGCGCGAAAGTCCGATTTCTCGAAGCACGATTGCGAGCGCTCGTAGGAGCCGTAGAAGAAGTTGCGCCGCGTCCATTCGAAGTCGAAGCAGAGCCCGATCGCTTGCCGCACGCGCGGGTCGCGAAACTGCTCACGCCGCTGGTTGACGGCGGTGGCCTGCATCGAGGGCAAGGCCTCGGCCGGGAATTCGTGCTTGACCACCTTGCCGGCGGTGAAGGCCGGAAAGTCGTAAGCCGTCGCCCAGACGCGCGAAGTGAACTCCTCCCTGTAGAGGATCTCGCCCTTCTTGAAGGCTTCGAAGCCGGCGGTCCGATCTTGGTAGAACTCGATGCGGATGCGCTCGAAATTGTTCTGGCCACGATTGGCCGGAAGATCCTTGCCCCAATAGTCGGCCACCCGCTCAAATTCGATCCAGGCCCCGGCCGACCAGCGGCCGACCTTGTAGGCGCCGCATCCGAGCGGCGGGTTGAGTTGCGAGGAATCGAATGGGTTGGCGGTATAGAAGGCCTTCGACAGGATCGGGAATTCGACGATGTTGAGGATGGTGCGGGCGGATTGCTTGCCGGAGAAACTCAGCCTGAGCGTGCGCGGATCGACGGCGACCGCATCGTCGAGATGGGCTAGCGACAGCGACAGGTCGGGATGGCCCCTTTCTTTGAACAGCTTCAAGGAGAAGGCCGCGTCCTCGGCGGTCAGCGGCGTGCCGTCATGGAAGCGCGCCTCGGGCCTCAGCGAAAAGGTGAAGCTGTTGCGGTCGTCCGCAATCGTCACGCCGTCGGCAATCAGGCCGTAGACGGCGTCCGGCTCGTCCAGCGCCCTGGTCATCAGCGAATCGAAGCACAGGCCCATGCGGGGCGGCGAATCGCCCTTGGGCGTGTAGGAGTTCAGCGTGTTGAAGGTCTGCGGGCTCTGGTTGTAGCCCCAGTTGGGCGGCGAGAAGTTGAACGTGCCGCCTTGCGGCGCGTCGATGTTAACGTAGTCGAAATGCGCGAAATCCCGCTTGTATTTCAAGTCGCCGAAGGCCGACAGGCCGTGCAGTTTCACGCCCGTCGGAGTGGCGGCGAAGGCGCGGCTGGGTAATAGCGCGGCGGCCGTGGCGGCGGCGCCGAGCGCCAGGACATCGCGGCGGGAGCGCGCCATCGTCGGTTGTCGACCCATCAATTGCTGCTCTTGTATTTGGCGGCCAGCGCCTTTTCCTTCGCCGGGTCGATCCACCAGGAACTCTGGTCGGCGCCGCTATAGGTCGGCTGCTTTTCCGGGATGCCGAACTTGTTCCAGTAGGCGAGCCACAACACGGCGCGGTAATATTGCGGCACCACATAGAAGTTCCACAGCAGCACCCGGTCGAGCGCGTGGGTGGCGGCGACGAGGTCGTCGCGGTCGGTGGCGAAGATGATGCGGTCGACGAGCGCGTCGACGACCGGATCTTTGATGCCGGCATAGTTGCGCGACCCAGGCTTATCGGCGGCCTTCGAAGTCCAGAAGTCGCGCTGCTCGTTGCCGGGCGATTCAGACTGCCCGAGCTGACCTATGATGACGTCGTAGTCGAAATTGTTGACGCGGTTGACATATTGGGTCTGGTCGATGATGCGCAGCGTCGCATCGACACCGATCTTACGCAGATTGGCGATCCAGGGACTGGCGATGACCTGGTCGGTATCGTTCCAGCCGAGGATCTCGAATTTGAACGGCGCGCCGGTCTTGGCATTCACCATCTTGCCGCCCTTGATGACCCAGCCGGCCTTGGCGAACAGCTCGACCGCCTGCTTCAGATATTTCCGCTCGGCCTGAGGGGTATCGTAGACCGGCAGCTTGAATTCCTGCGTGAAGAGCTCGGATGGCAGCTTGTCGCGGTACTTTTCCAGGATTTCCAGCTCCTTGCCCTGCGGCAGCCCGCTGGATGCCAGTTCCGTGCCCTGGAAATAGCTCTGCGTGCGGGTGTTGAAACCATAGAAAAGCGTGCGGTTCATCGTCTCGAAATCGAGCGGATAGGTCAGTCCCTCGCGCACCAGGCGATCCCCAAACAGGGGACGCCGCTGGTTCAGCATGAAGGCCTGCATCGGCTCGGGTGAGGTGGTCTTGAATTCCTGTTTGATGACGTCGCCGGCCTGGATCGCCGGGAAATTATAGAACGTCTTCCAGCGCTTCGAGCTGTTTTCCGGCTTGATGTCGTCAAGTCCGCCTTTTGTGAAGGCCTGCCAGGCGGCATTGTCATCGAGGATGTAGGTGAAGCGCTGCGTATCGAAATTCTCGCGGCCGATCTTCACCGGCAGCTTGGCGGCCCAATAGTCCGGCACGCGCTGCCAGACGATTTCCGAACCCGGCTTGAAGCTGGCGATCTTGTAGGCGGCCGAGCCGAGCGGTGGTTCCAGCGTCGGTCTGGTGACATCGCGCTTCTTGCCGTTGGCGTCGGTGCCTTCCCACCAGTGCTTCGGCAGCACCGCGAGGTCGCCGATGATCTTCGGCAGCTCGCGATTGCCCTTCTGGTTGAAATGGAACTCGACCTCGCGGTCCGAGATGGCGACGGCGTCGGTAACGTTCTCGAAATAGCGGCTGTATTGCGGGCTGTTGGCCTTCAGCACCTGGAAGGACCAGATCACGTCGTCGGTGGTGATCGGCTCGCCGTCGTGCCATTTGGCCCTCGGGTCCAGCCGGTAGGTCGCCGAGGAATAGTCGGCCGGATATTTGTAGGCGTCCGCGATCAGCGGATGGCTGGTGCTGCCTTCGTCGGTCGACTGCTCCATCAGCGTGTCGTAGAGCAGCCCGCCACCGAAGCCGACCAGCCCCGCGGCCGGCGAACCCTGCACGATGTAGGGGTTGAAGCTGTCGAAGGTGCCGAGAACGACGGAATTGTAGGTGCCGCCCTTCGGCGCGTCCGGATTGACATAGTCGTAGTGCTGGAAGTTGTCGCCGTATTTGGAGTCGCCGATCAGCGAGGAGGTGGTGCGCCATTCATCCGCGAAGCCGGCCTGCAGGCTGCCGGCAAGGGCGGCCGCTATCAGTGCGGATTTGAGAACAGTTCGGCCAACCGTCATGCGTTCTCCTCTAGCGAACAATCCCCACCGGCAATCTAGATCATTTGACGACCGTGGAAACCGCAATGCGCCGGCTTTGTCGCCACACATGCGGTTTTCCTAACAGAAAAGCCGGGACGAACCCGGCTTTTCTGAGGATGTCTTTATGACAAATTGTTTATTGAGCGGGTGCCGCCGGCTTGGCGGGGGCTGCGCCCTCGGCCGGCTTGGCCGGCGCGGCGCCTTCCGCAGGCTTGGCTTCGGCCGAAGCGCCGGGCGCCGGCAACGGCTTGGGGCTGTCCGACAGCGTGCGCAGATAGGCGATCACGTTGGCACGGTCCTCGTCCTTCGGCAGGCCGGCAAAACCCATCGCCGTGCCCTTCACGAACTTCTTCGGCGAAGTGATGAAGTGGTTGAGGTTGTCGTAGGTCCACTTCTCGGCGCCGCCCTTGGAAAAATCCTTCATGCCGGCCGAATAGGCGAAGCCCTCATGCTCGGCGACGGGACGGTCGACGATGTCCCAGAGATCGGGGCCGACCTTGTTCGGGCCGCCCTTCTCGCCGGAATGGCAGGCCTGGCATTTCTTGAACACGGCCGCGCCCGCCTCGACATTGGCGGTGGCGAGCAGGTCGGCGATCGGCTTGGCTTCAGCGGCCGGGGCGGCCGGGCCGCCTTCGGCGGGCTCTGCCGCCTCGATGGCGAAGCCGGGCTTCTCGGGTGCGGGCGAGGCAAACAGCGCGTCGGACACGATGCCGACCGAAAAGACGACGAAGACGGTGCCAAGGAGACCGGCGAGCAGCTTGTTGACTTCGTTGGAATCCATGCGCCCCTTGCTCCCTTTTCCGGCGGACCGATCCGTCCACTCCGTCCGTCGGTATCCCGAACCGACCTCTCAGGCCGGTCAAATCGGGCGGAAACTAGGTCTTTTGCTCCGGCGTTGCAACACCTATAAGGGCGCTTCCAGTGAGACCTTTTGCCACTTTCGCCAGCCCCCTTTTCCAACGCCCCGTCGCACCGATGTCCACGCTCATCCTTATCCCGGCCCGCATGGCCTCGACCCGCCTGCCGGGCAAGCCGCTGGCCGACATTTCTGGCGTGCCGATGATCGTCCATGTCGCCCGCCGCGGCGCCGAGGCCGGGCTTGGCCGGGTCGTGGTGGCGACAGACACCGAGGCGGTGGCGGAAGCGGTGCGCGCGCACGGCTTTGAGGCCGTGATGACGCGTGACGATCACCAGTCCGGCTCCGACCGCATTTTCGAGGCGCTGAATGCGCTCGATCCGGAGAAAAAGGTCGAAACCATCGTCAATGTGCAGGGCGACCTGCCGACCATCGATCCCCAGATCATCGGCGCATCGCTGAAGCCGCTCGAGGATAAATCGGTCGACATCGCGACGCTCGGCGTCGAGATCGTCCGCGACGAGGAGAAGACCAATCCGAACGTCGTCAAGATCGTCGGTTCGCCGCTGTCTGCGACACGGCTCAGGGCGCTCTATTTCACCCGCGCCACCGCGCCCTGGGGCGAGGGGCCGCTCTATCACCATATCGGCCTCTACGCCTATCGGCGAGCCGCGCTCGAGCGCTTCGTCGCGCTGAAGCCGTCGCCGCTGGAACGACGCGAGCGGCTGGAACAGCTGCGGGCGCTGGAGGCCGGCATGCGCATCGATGCCGAGATCGTGCAGTCCGTGCCGCTCGGCGTCGACACGCCCGACGACCTGGAGCGCGCCAGGGAAATCCTTTCAAACTGAGATATTGGGCATGCCTGAAAAGACCAACAGAATATCCTTCCAGGGCGAGCCGGGCGCCAATTCCGACACCGCCTGCCGCAACATGTTCCCGTCGATGGAGCCGTTGCCGTGCCCGACCTTCGAGGATGCCTTCAACGCGGTCGAGACCGGCAAGGCCGAGCTCGCCATGATCCCGATCGAGAACACGATTGCCGGGCGCGTCGCCGACATCCATCACCTGCTGCCGGAATCGCGGCTGCACATCGTCGGCGAATATTTCCTGCCGATCCATTTCCAGCTGATGGTGCTGCCGGGGGTGAAGCGCGAAGAGATCAAGACCGTGCACAGCCACATTCATGCGCTCGGCCAGTGCCGCAAATACATCCGCAAGAATGGCTGGAAGCCGGTGGTCGCCGGCGACACGGCGGGCTCGGCCAAGATGGTCTCCGAGGTCAAGGATCGCACCATGGCGGCGCTGGCGCCGGCACTCGCCGCCGAGCTTTACGGCCTCAACATCATCGAGAAGAACGTCGAGGACACCGACTCCAACGTCACCCGCTTCGTCGTTTTGACCAAGAACAAGCAGTGGGCCGAGCGGCCGTCTGCCGATGCCAAGATGATGACCACCTTCATCTTCCGCGTCCGCAATGTGCCGGCCGCGCTCTACAAGGCGATGGGTGGCTTCGCCACCAACGGCATCAACATGACCAAGCTGGAGAGCTACCAGCTCGGCGCCTTCACCGCGACGCTGTTCTATGCCGACATCGAGGGCCATCCGGACGATCCGCTGGTCAAGCTGGCGCTCGACGAACTGCGCTTCTTCTCGCGCGAAATGCGCATCCTCGGCGTCTATCCGGCAAGCGCGTCGCGCGAGCAGTGGAAGGTCGCGGATTAGCTGGCTGCGCTTGCGAGGTCAGGCGAGACGCTTCGTCATCCACGGGCGAAGCAAGGAGCGACGCGACGCGCGCAGACCCGAGGATCCATGCCGTTAGGGTCGAGCGCCGCCCACGGTGCAGAATTCTGCTCCTCTGTGCCCTTTGATGCGTCGCTCCGCCCTGGGATGACGACCTCATGAAGGTCCGGGCTAATCTCAGACATTGGCGCTCGATCCAATCTCAGCCAAAGCCAAGCGGCACATAATCGATTTCGAGAAATTTCTCGACCTCGGGCACCCAGCGGTCGCGGACGAAGGCGACATGGTCGGGATGTTCGTTGTAGCGGGTATAGGCCGCCTGGTCGGCGAACTCCATCGAGAAGCCGAACTGGTAGTCGTTCTTCGGGCTCACCTGCCGCAACTGCTCGAAATGCGTGACGCCCTTGATCCCGGTGAGGATCTTTTTGGCGTCGTGCAGGAAGCGCTTCGTTTCCAGCGACTGCAAGGGATGCTTCAGCGTGAACACAACGGTGTGACGGATCATTCTTCTGCTCCTATTCGCTGTCGACCCAGGCGCGGATGAGGTGATGCGCGATAGCCCCCTTGGGCGGCGTGATCAAGCCATCGGCATGCGTCCTGTCGAGCATCAGGCGCACCTCGTCGCGCGAGAACCAGCGGCAGTCCTCCAGCTCGTTGAGATCGGCCTGGATGTCGTCGTTGAGCGGCTCGCCGAAGCAGCCGATCATCAGCGAATAGGGGAACGGCCACGGTTGGCTGGCGTGGTAGACGACGCGGCCGAGCCGGATCCCGGCCTCCTCCAGCGTTTCGCGGCGCACCGCCGCCTCGATCGTTTCGCCGGGCTCGATGAAGCCGGCAAGTGCTGAATACATGCCGGGTCCAAAATGCCGGCCGCGCCCGAGCAGGCATTTGTCCGCCGTCACCGTCAGCATGATCGCCACCGGGTCGGTGCGCGGGAAGTGATCGGTGCCGCAGGCCGGGCAGTGCCGCCTGTAGCCGCCGGCGCGCATTTCCGAACGGTTGCCGCATTTCGAGCAGAAGGCGTGGCTGGCATGCCAGGCAAGAAGAGCCGCCCCTTGCGCCAGCGCGCCGGCCGCCGCCTCGTCGATCAGGCCCTGCATGTAGACGGAGCGGTAGTCGATCGCTTTGACGGTCTCGGGAAGCTCTTCCGGCTCGATGCCCGCCGGCACCGCCAGCACCGGGCCGGCGTCGGAAAAGCCGAGCAGCACACCCTGGTCGAGCGCGACCTTGAACGGCTGGCTTTCCGGTGCCGCGAACCAGGGGTCGAAGTTGTCGGCGTCGAGTTTCAGGTAGAGCCGGCCGCCATGCATCAAGAGAAGCCGCGTCGCGGCATCGGCGAGCGCCTGTTCGACGGAGTCGTCGGCGCGCGTCTCCGACTGCCGGTCGATCGTGTTGCCGGCGAAGCCGACGAATTGGCTCGGCTCCCGCAAGGGCGCGTCAAACAGGCGGAAGGTCATGGGGACTCAGGGCTTCGGGGATGGGCACGAGGTCAGCTTATAGCGCCGCCTTGATCGTTTCGGCAAACCGCCGGATCTCGGAACTGCTGTAGGGCTCGCGCAGGCCATGCCCCCAGACCGGCCCTGGCCAGGCCGCATCGCCCTCCGAACGGGCGATGACATGGATGTGCAGCTGGCGCACGATGTTGCCCAGCGCGCCGGTATTGATCTTGGTGCAGCCTGTCGCCTTCTTCAGCGCCTGCGCCACCATGTTGGTCTCGAAGGTCAGCATCGCCTGGTCGAGCGGCGTCAGGTCATGGATTTCCTCCACGCCCGGCCGCTGCGGCACCAGGATGAGCCATGGCCAGCGGCAATCGTTCATCAGCCTGAGTTCGCACAGGCCGAGCCACATCAGCTGCTCGCTGTCCGCCTCCAGCCTGGCGTCGAGCGTGAATCCGGCCTTGAGGCCCGGCAGCATTGGCGTTTCCTTCACTTTTGTGGGCATTGCAGCGTCTTTTGAGCCATGAACGCTAGAGCGGCTGCAATGGGGCTGCAAGCGAATCATTGGCCGATATTGCGGATTTGAAGGTCTTGCTGCCCCGCGGCACATCCGGTTTGGGCTGCTCAATCAGGTCTGCCCTTGCATTTCATCGCCGAATTGCCGATATGGAGCGCGGGAGGTTGGTGGTGGACGATCCACTCGCCAACCGGGTCAGGTCCGGAAGGAAGCAGCCCTAACGAGCCCGGAACGGGTCATTGTTCCAGCCTCCCGCCTCTTCGCCTTTCTCTCGCGACATTGACGGCGCCAAGCCGTGCGGGCGAAACTATGCGCAGGTATCGGCCGCCTTCCGTCGCGGTCCTGGGAGCTTTGACGGCGAATGAGCGAAGCCGGAAACTTGGGGACGGATAAGGCAGGCGCCTATCGGGTTCTGGCGCGCAAATACCGCCCCTCGAATTTCTCCGAGCTGATCGGCCAGGAGCCGATGGTCCGCACGCTGACCAACGCCTTCGCCTCCGGGCGCATCGCCCAGGCCTGGATGCTGACCGGTGTGCGCGGTGTCGGCAAGACGACCACGGCGCGCATTCTGGCGCGAGCGTTGAACTACAAGACCGCCACCGTCGACCAGCCTTCGGTCGATCTGTCGATCCCAGGCGAGCATTGCCAGGCGATCATGGAGGGCCGCCATGTCGACGTCATCGAGATGGATGCCGCCTCGCACACCGGCATCGACGACATCAGGGACATCATCGAGCGCGTGCGCTACGCGCCGGTCTCGGCCCGCTACAAGGTCTACATCATCGACGAAGTGCACATGCTCTCCACCCAGGCCTTCAACGGCCTGCTGAAGACACTGGAAGAGCCGCCGCCGCACGTCAAATTCATCTTCGCCACCACCGAGATCCGCAAGGTGCCGATCACGGTCCTGTCGCGCTGCCAGCGCTTTGATCTGAGGCGCATCGATGCCGGCGCGCTGGTCGCGCATCTGTCGGCGATCGCCGCCAAGGAAGGCATTTCGGTCGACGACGACGCGCTGGCGATGATCGCGCGCGCTGCCGAAGGCTCGGCGCGCGATTCGCTCTCCATCCTCGATCAGGCGATCGCCCATGGCAGCGGCACGGTCAGCGCCGAGGCCGTGCGCGCCATGCTCGGCCTCGCCGACCGCGCCCGCATCGTCGACCTGTTCGAGCATGTCATGAAGGGCGACGTCGCGGCGGCCCTGGCCGAATTCCGCGCCCAGTACGACACCGGCGCTGATCCGGCCGCGGTGCTCACCGACCTTGCCGAATTCAACCACCTCGTCACCAGGCTGCGCTTCGTGCCGACGGCTGCCGACGATGCCTCGCTCTCCGAGGATGAGCGCCGGCGCGGCGGCGATTTCGCCAGCGCCCTGTCGGTGCGCGTGCTGTCCAGGACATGGCAGATGCTGCTGAAGGGCATCCCCGAAGTGCAGTCCTCCAACCGGCCGGTGAGCGCCGCCGAGATGGTGCTGATCCGCCTCGCCCATGCCGCCGACCTGCCGACACTGGACGAGGCGCTGAAATCGCTGGAGGGCGCTTCGCCGGTTCCGAATGGCGCGCCGCGCGCCAACGGGGCGCCGGCAAGCCCCGGCAATGGCGGCGCCAGCGCTGTGGCGCAGGCGCGCATGCCGTCCGCCGGAGGCGGCGCGCAGACGATGCGGCTGGTCGAGGCGCAGCCCGTGCCCGCGGCCTTTGTCGCGGCGCCGGAACCGGTCGTCGAAACGCCTGCTGTGCCGGTGAAGTCCTTGGCCGACATTGCCGCCCTTGCCGATGCCAATCGCGACATCGCCTTCAAGGTGTTGATCAAGCGCTGCGTGCGGCTGGTGCGCATCGAGCCCGGCCGCCTCGACGTCAGCCTGACCGAAGATGCGCCGAAGATGCTGCTCAACGACCTGACCGCCAAGTTGCGTGCCTGGACCGGCCGCAACTGGCTGGTCTCGCTGTCGAAGGAAGATGGCGGGCAGACGCTGGCTGAGATGGAAACGACGAAGCGCGAGATCGCCTTCCTTGATGCCAAGAGCGACCCGACGGTCGCCGCCATCCTCGCCCGCTTCCCTGGCGCCAAGATCATCGATGTGCGCATTCCGGACGTGCCGGAAGTGGAAGAGGCCGAGGCCGACCTGGCGGTCGATCCGGCGGCGGATGACGACGAAATCTAGAGCATGATCCCGAAAAGTGGGAACCGGTTTTCGGACAAGATCATGCTCCAACAATGAACTGAAGAGGACATTTGGATGAAGGATCTTCTCGGCCTGATGGGCAAGGCGAAGGAAATGCAGGCCAAGTTCCAGGCCATGCAGGATGAGATCGCCACGCTCGAAGCCACCGGGCAGGCGGGCGGCGGCCTGGTTAGCGTGACGCTGACCGGCAAGTTCGAGATGAAGGTGCTGAAGATCGATCCGTCGCTGCTCAAGGAGGATGAGGCCGAGATCGTCGAGGACCTCATTCTCGCCGCCCACAATGACGCCAAAAATAAGGTCGAGCAGGTCATGCAGGAAAAGACCAAGGCGCTCACGGCAGGCTTGCCGATCCCGCCCGGAATGAAATTGCCGTTCTGAGCCGGCTGCCTCCAGTTAATTGATTATGAACGGAAATCGGACGCCGGGGCAGTTGTTAAGACATTCCCCGGCTTTGTTCACGCGGTCGTTTCCAGCCATTCATAAAGTTTTACCTATGCTGCACGAATGCTAATCCTTTAGCCATCTTTTTGCCTTTAAGAGTCTCATTCTTGCCACATCTCGGGGCGGGCTGGCATCTGGAAATGAGGCTTTTTTGTTGATCGCGACGCGATGGAAGACGCCGCTGCTGTTCCTCGGCATCGTCACTTCCCCCTTGCTTCTGGCCGGCTGCAGCCAGACCACTTCGCACGGCATGTCGGTGGCCAAGCTGACCGATGCCATCACGCCGAGTTTCCTGAGCTCGCGCTCCTACGGCGCCACCCCCAAGGACAGGGAATGCCTTCAAAGGGCGATGTTCTTCGAATCCAACCGGTCGAGCCGCGACGGCATGATCGCCGTCGGCACGGTCGTCATGAACCGGCTGCGCTCGGGTCAGCACGGCAGCACGATCTGCGAGGTCGTCGGCGAGCGGGGCCAGTTTGCCCCCGGCGTGATGACGCGGCCGATGAATTCGAGGGCGATGCCCGATGTCGAGGAGGCCGCCGACGCCGTGCTCAAGGGCGAGCGCAACGCCAAGCTGAAGAACACCATGTTCTTCCACACCGCCGGCCTGCGCTTCCCTTACAAGAACATGCACTACACGATGGTCGCCGGCGGCAACGCCTTCTACGAGAAGCGCGGCCGCAACTGGCAGCCGCTGCCGGACGAGCCGATGGTCGCCATGGCCTCGGCCACGCCAAGGCAGCCGGCGCCTGCCACCGCCCCGGTGCTGGTCGCGTCCGCCGAGCCGGTGGTCAAGACGATTGTCCGTCCGGATCCGGCCAAGCAGGCCTTGATGACCGCTGCCGTGGAGCCCGCGTCCGCGGCCAGGACGGCAACGAACCGAGCCGGTGCTGCCGAGCAAACCTATATGACCGCCGCCATTGCGCCTGCGGCGAAGGCGGGCCGCGTCGCGGCGAAACCGGTTGTGGTGGCGATGCAGGAGCCGATGGCAGAGCCGGATGCTTCGCGTTTCGGCGGCGCCCTGAACAACCGCTACATCACCTCGGTGCCGAGCGCGCCGCAGGAAGCCGCGATGGGTTTCCAGTCGACGCCCGAGAACACCGATGCCATCGGCGCGATGATCGTCAGCCAGAGCCGGCCGCTCGAAGCCTACTGATCTGACCGGCAATCGATGGTCCGCCTGGCAGCATGGCGGATCATTCCCCGCTGGTGCATGTTCCAAACCGCTCTGAAAAATCCTAGATCAGTGCGATGTCGAAACGAATCGCCGGTCCAGAGATCGAACGCCTGATCCAGCTCCTGGCCAAGGTGCCGGGGTTGGGCCCGCGTTCGGCCAGGCGCGCCGCGCTCCATCTGATCAAGAAGAAGGAGCAGCTGCTTGAGCCGCTCGCCGCCGCCATGGGCGAGGCGGTCGACAAGGTGCGCATCTGCTCGACCTGCGGCAATGTCGACACCTCCGACCCTTGCATGATCTGCACCGATCCGCGCCGCGACGCCGGCACGCTCATCGTCGTCGAGGACGTCTCGGACCTCTGGGCGCTGGAGCGCGCGGCGGCGATGAATGTGCGCTACCACGTGCTCGGCGGTACGCTGTCGCCGCTCGACGGCATCGGCCCCGACCAGCTCAACATCCGCTCGCTGGTCGACCGCGTCGCCGGCGGCGAGGTCAAGGAGGTGATCCTCGCCGTCAACGCCACGGTCGAAGGCCAGACCACGGCGCACTACCTGACCGACCAGCTCTCCGGCTTCGAGGTCAAGGTGACAAGGCTCGCGCATGGCGTTCCGGTCGGCGGCGAGCTCGACTATCTCGACGAAGGCACACTGGCCGCCGCGCTGCGGTCAAGGACAGCGTTTTGAGGGCTTCAACGAGGAGGTAGCCTGGAAATGACAGCATTCCTTCGCGCCCCCCTCTGTCCTGCCGGACATCTCCCCCACAAGGGGGGAGATTGGCAGCTTCGCTCGCGGCGTTCTTCCTTCAGCGTTGGCGATTGGCGAAAGCCAAGGCGACGGCCAATCTCCCCCCAAGTGGGGGAGATGTCCGGCAGGACAGAGGGGGGCGCGACAGAACGCAAGCATTCAAAACTGGCTGCGCTTTCCCTCTTCGCGGCTCTGTTCATTTTGCTCCTCACCCTGCCCGCCTCCGCCGCTTCCGTCGACGACCAGTTTCGCTCCTGGCTGCAGAGCGACCTCTGGCCGGAAGCCAAGGCCAAGGGCATCTCCAGGAAGACCTTCGACGAGGCCTTCATCGGCGTGAAGCCGAACCTGAAGCTGCCCGACCTCGTCATGCCCGGCGAGAAGCCGACGACGCCCGAGAAGCAGCACCAGGCCGAGTTCGGGCCGCCCGGCGCCTATTTCGCCGAGAAGACTGTTCGCGCCGTCACCGCCGGCGGACGGACCCGCGAGGGCGCCAATGCGAGGGTGCTGGGGCTGATCGAGAAACGCTACGGCGTGCCGGGCGAGGTGCTTCTGGCGATCTGGGGCCGCGAGACCGGCTTCGGCGCGGCCAAGATGCCCTATGACGCCTTCGAGGTGCTGGGCACCAAGGCCTTCATGTCGAGCAAGAAGGATTTCTTCCGCACCGAGGTGCTGGCGGCGCTGGAGATCGTCGAGCGTGGGCTGGCGCCGGTCAACGCGATGAAATCGTCCTGGGCGGGCGCGCTCGGCCAGCCGCAATTCATGCCGACCTCCTTCCTCAAGCATGCCGTCGATTTCGACGGCGACGGCCGGCCCGACATCTGGAATTCGACGCCGGATGTGCTGGCCTCGATCGCCAACTATCTCGTCCACTATGGCTGGGTGAGGGGCCGCGGCTGGGGAACCGAGGTGATCGTGCCTGCCAAAGTATCCTGCTCGCTCGAAGGACCCGACCAAGGCAAGAAGTTTGCCGACTGGGTGGCGATGGGCATCAGGCGCGCCGACAACAAGGCGTTCCAGGCAAGCGAGCTCAAGGCCGAGGGCTTTCTTCTGATGCCGGCCGGCCGCAGCGGACCGGCTTTCATTGTCACGCCGAATTTCTATGTGCTCAAAGAATACAACACCAGCGACCTCTACGCGCTGTTCATCGGCCATGCCGCCGACCGCATCGCCAGGGGGGATGCCACCTTTACCGCAAGCTGGGGGCCGGTCGGCGACCTCCACCGCTCCGACATCGCCGCCCTGCAGCGGGCGCTGGAGGCCAAGGGCTACGACGTCGGCAGCGCCGATGGCCTGCCGGGCTTCAAGACGCGCCGCTCGATCGGCGACTGGCAGGCAAAGAACGGTCGCGCCGCCACCTGCTTCCCCGACGCCGCCCTTGTCGCTGCGCTGAAGTAACGGCGAAAAATAGCAAATTGTCCTCGATCGGCGGCGCCCATTGGCCGGCCCATGCCTCGCCTCGCAATGGCTCGTTCTGGTCCAATACGTTGCCTAGCAAATGCGCGTTGCCGGCTTCGGGGCCGCCGGATATGGTGTTGACCAACTGGACAAAAAACACGACGGTAAGCGGCTCGATACGCGCGCGACCTCGAAAAGAATTCTGCAATCCTGAGCCGGGAACTCAGGTCGACAAATCAACAAAACAGGGAACGACCACCATGATGCTGGAAAAGTTTGCTCTTCGCTCTCGTGCCTTGCTTGCGGGCGCGGCGTTGTCCGCTCTGCTCGCCGCGCCCGCTTTCGCGGTCACCCCGGCCGACACGCTGGTCGAGGGCTTCGCCATCGACGACATCATCTCCATGGATCCGGGCGAGGCGTTCGAACTGTCGACCGCCGAGGTCACCGGCAACACCTATGACCTCCTGGTCCGCCTCGACCTCAGCGACACCTCCAAGGTCAAGGGCGATCTGGCCGAGAGCTGGAGCGTCTCGGACGACGGCCTGACCTACACCTTCAAACTCAAGCCCGGCATGAAGTTCGCCTCCGGCAACCCGATCACTGCTGCCGACGTCGCCTATTCCTTCGAGCGCGCCATCAAGCTGGACAAGAGCCCGGCCTTCATCATCAACCAGTTCGGCATCAGCGGCGACAATGTCGCCGAGAAGGCCAAGGCCGTCGACGACACCACGTTCCAGTTCGTCGTCGACAAGGCCTATGCGCCGAGCTTCGTCCTGAACTGCCTGTCCGCAACGGTCGCGTCGGTGGTCGATGCCAAGCTGGTCAAGGAACATGTCGCGGCGGTCACGCCGAGCGCCGACTACAAATGGGACAATGATTTCGGCAATGCCTGGCTGAAGACCGGCTATGCCGGCTCCGGCCAATTCACACTGCGCGAATGGCGCGCCAATGAGGCCGTCGTTCTGGAGCGCAACGACAATTACAATGGCGAGAAGGCCAAGCTCGCCCGCGTTATCTATCGCAACATGAAGGAAAGCTCGGCGCAGCGCCTCGCGTTGGAGGCCGGCGACATCGACGTCGCCCGCAACCTCGAGCCGAACGACCTCGATGCCATCGCCAAGAAGGACGATCTCACCACCACCAGCGCGCCCAAGGGCACGGTCTATTATATCAGCCTCAACCAGAAGAACCCGAACCTCGCCAAGCCGGAAGTCCGCCAGGCGTTCAAATACCTGGTCGACTATGATGCGCTGAGCTCGACCATCCTCAAGGGCATCGGCGAGATCCACCAGTCCTTCCTGCCCAAGGGCGACCTCGGCGCTATCGATGCGAATCCGTACAAGTTCGACGTCGCCAAGGCCAAGGAACTGCTGGCCAAGGCCGGTCTGCCTGACGGCTTCAGCGTGACCATGGATGTGCGCGTCGGCCAGCCGACCACCGGCATGGCGGAATCGATCCAGCAGACGCTCGGCCAGGCCGGCATCAAGCTGGAGATCATCCCCGGCGACGGCAAGCAGACGCTGACCAAGTACCGCGCCCGCAACCACGACATCTATATCGGCAACTGGGGCCAGGACTATTTCGATCCGAACTCCAACGCCCAGACCTTTGCGTCGAACCCGGACAACTCCGACTCCGCCAAGATCAAGACGCTGGCCTGGCGCAACGCCTGGGACATTCCGGACCTGACCAAGCAGACCGAGGCGGCCTTGCTTGAGAAGGATTCCGCCAAGCGTGCCGCGCTCTACGAGGACCTGCAGAAGAAGATCCTCGACACCAGCCCCTTCGTCGTCATCCACCAGCAACTCGAGGTGGCCGGCCTGCGCAAGAACCTGAAGGGCTTCGCGCTTGGCCCGAGCTTCGACACCAATTTCGTCGGGGTGGTCTCGAAGGAATAGCCTCGTCGGACCGCGCGCGTGAGCGTGGCTGAAAACCAGGCGGCGGCGGGGCGTGGCAGCGCCCCTGCCGTGGCCATTCTGTCGTCGATCGGCCGCTTCCTGGTGATCGCGGTGACGACCTATCTCGGTCTGCTCGCGGTTACCTTCTTTATCGGCCGCGTCATTCCGATCGATCCGGTTCTGGCCGTGCTCGGCGACCGGGCTCCCACCGCCGTCGTCGAGCGCACGCGTCGCGAGATGGGCCTCGATTTGCCGTTGATCGAGCAGTTCTTCATCTATGTCAAAAGCGCCCTCAGCGGCGATTTCGGCACATCGGTGCTGACCACAAATCCGGTGATGTCCGACATTCGCCGCGTCTTCCCGGCGACCATCGAACTGGCGACGCTGGGCACGATCATCGGCGCCGTCATCGGCGTGCCGCTCGGCGTACTGGCCGCGGTGAAGCGGGGCAGTCTCATCGACCAGATCGTGCGTATTATCGGACTGATCGGCTATTCCGTGCCGATCTTCTGGCTGGGACTGCTCGGCCTCGTCCTGTTCTACGCCAAGCTGCAATGGGTGGCCTTTCCTGCGCGGCTCGACGTCGTCTACGAATACACCTTCACGCCGATCACCGGCTTCTACCTCCTCGACGCGGCGATGCAGGGGCAATGGGATGTCTTCTACGACGCCTTCCGCCACATCATCCTGCCGGCCTCGCTGCTCGGCTATTTCGCGCTCGCCTACATCAGCCGCATGACCCGCTCCTTCATGCTGAACGAACTGGCGCAGGAATATGTCGTCGCTGCGCGCGCCAAGGGCCTGTCGGAAACGCGCATCATCTGGGGCCACGCGCTGCGCAACGCAGCGGTTCCGATGGTGACGGTGATCGCGCTTTCCTATGCCAGCCTGCTCGAAGGCTCTGTGCTGACCGAGACCGTGTTCTCCTGGCCGGGCATCGGCCTCTACATCACCAATTCGCTGCAGAACGCCGACATGAATGCGGTGCTCGGCGGCACCATCATCATCGGCTCGGTCTTCATCGGCATCAATCTTCTTTCCGACCTGCTCTACCGCGTGCTCGATCCGAGGACCAAGACTGCATGAGCGCCGAGATCATCCAGAGCCGTCGCGAATGGCTGCTCAGCGAGCGGCCGGCCTCGCGCATGCAGGCAAGGCTCGGCCGCGCCTATGTGGCGTGGCGGCGCTTCTCCGCCAACCGGCTGGCGGTTCTCGGCCTGCTGATCATCATCGCCCTGCTGGTGGTCGCCGCCTTCGCCGACGTGCTGGCGCCCTATTCGCCGACCGTCGGCGACCTCAAGAATGCGCGCCTGCTGCCGCCCGGCGCCGCGCACTGGTTCGGCACCGACGACCTCGGTCGCGATATCTACTCCCGCATCGTCTACGGCTCGCGCTGGACGCTCTACGTGGTGATCCTCGTGGCCGTCATCGCCGCGCCGATTGGCCTTCTGGTCGGCACGGTCGCCGGCTACGCCGGCGGCTGGACCGACGCCGTCCTGATGCGCATCACCGACATCTTCCTCGCCTTCCCGAAACTGGTGCTGGCGCTGGCCTTCGTCGCCGCGCTTGGCCCCGGCATCGAGAACGCCGTGCTGGCGATCGCCATCACCTCCTGGCCGCCGTACGCCCGCATCGCGCGCGCCGAGACGCTGACGGTGCGCAATTCGGATTTCATCAAGGCGGTGCAACTGATGGGCGCCTCGCCGTTCCGCATCGTGCTGCGCCACATCATGCCGCTCTGTATCTCCTCGCTGATCATCCGGGTGACGCTCGACATGGCCGGCATCATCCTGACTGCCGCCGGTCTCGGCTTCCTCGGCCTCGGCGCGCAGCCGCCGCTGCCCGAATGGGGCGCGATGATCGCGTCAGGCCGGCGCTTCATCCTCGACCAGTGGTGGGTGGCCGCCGCACCGGGTGCCGCCATCCTTATCGTCAGCCTCGGCTTCAACCTGCTCGGCGACGGCCTGCGCGACGCGCTCGATCCGAGGAGCGGCGACCAATGAGCGCGCAGTCAAAGGGGACACTCCTCGACGTCGACGATTTGCGGGTCACCTTCCCGACCCGCACCGGCCTGGTCCAGGCCGTGCGCGGCGTCACCTTCTCGCTCGGCCGCGAGCGGCTGGGCATCGTCGGCGAGAGCGGTTCCGGCAAATCGCAGACCGGCCGCGCCATCATGGGCCTGACCGCGCCGCAGGCCGAGGTCTCGGCCAAGAAGCTCAGCTTCGACGGCATCGACCTGCTCTCCATACCGTCGCGCCAGCGCCGGGCGCTGCGCGGCAACCGCATCGCCATGATCCTGCAGGATCCGAAATATTCGCTCGACCCGGTGATGAGCATCGGCCGCCAGATCGTTGAGACGCTGCGCACGCATGAGCGCGTCTCAAAGGCAGAAGCGCGCGAGCGGGCGCTGGCCATGCTGGAGGCGGTGCAGATCCGCGATCCCCGGCGCGTCTTCGACCTCCACCCCCACGAGGTCTCGGGCGGCATGGGTCAGCGCGCCATGATCGCCATGATGCTGATTGCCGGGCCGGAGCTGATGATCGCCGACGAGCCGACCTCGGCGCTCGACGTCACCGTGCAGCTCGACGTGCTGAACATCCTCGACAGGCTGGTCGCCGAGCGCGGCATGGGCCTGATCTTCATCTCGCATGATCTGCGCCTGGTCTCGTCCTTCTGTGACCGGGTGATCGTCATGTATGCCGGCAAGGTGGTCGAGCAGCTCAAGGCTTCAGAGCTGCGCGACGCCCGGCATCCCTATACGCGCGGCCTGCTCAACTGCATGCCGAGGATCGGCTTCGAGCGCCATCCGCTGCCGGTGCTCGACCGCAAGCCGGAGTGGGCTGCATGACCGCGGCGCTTTCCGTCGACGGAGTGGAAGTGATCTTCGATCGCTTTCGCGCGCTGAAGGGCGTCAGCCTCGAGGTCAAGGAAGGCGAGTCCTACGGGCTGGTCGGCGAGAGCGGCTCCGGCAAATCGACGCTTCTGAGGGCAATCGCCGGCCTGGCGCCGATCGCCTCCGGCAGCATCACCGTCAACGGCAAGACCCTGGGCAAGAAGCGTGACAAGGCCTTCTACCGAGAGGTGCAGATGGTCTTCCAGGATCCGTATGGCTCGCTGCATCCGCGCCAGACGGTCGACCGCCTGCTGCAGGAGCCGCTCGCCATCCACGGCTTTGCCGACGGCGAGAAGCGTATCGAACGCGCGCTGGACGAGGTCGGCCTCGGCAATGGTTTCCGCTTCCGCTACGCGCACCAGCTCTCCGGCGGCCAGCGCCAGCGCGTCGCCATCGCCCGCGCGCTGATCCTCGAGCCCTCGATCCTGCTGCTCGACGAGCCGACCTCGGCGCTCGACGCCTCGGTTCAGGCGGAGGTGCTGAACCTGCTCGAAGAGGTGCGGCGACGGCGCAAGCTGACCTTCCTGATGGTCAGCCACGACCTCGCCATCATCACCCATATGTGCGAGCGGCTGATGGTCATGCAGAACGGCGATGCAGTGGAGACGCTGACCGCGAGCCAGTTGATCGGCCACCGGGTCAGCGAGGACTATACGCGCAACCTGTTGAGGGCGAGTGAGGGGTTTGTGAGGGCGTAGCTTTCTGTGCCGCGCAACTTGACTCACAAATGCGCCGCACCACTCTCTGACACCGCCTCGTTATGCACGCCGTCTTGCCGCCGGTCTTTCGGCTCCTTGATGCGGAACCACGTCACGTAAAGCGCCGGCAGGAACAGCAGCGTGATCGCGGTGCCGGCGATGATGCCGCCCATCATCGCGTAGGCCATCGGTCCCCAGAACACTTCGCGCGCAATCGGGATCAGCGCCAGGCTGGCGGCCGCGGCCGTCAGCGCGATCGGCCGCATGCGGTGCTCGGTCGCCTCGATGACGGCGGCCCAGCGGTCCTTGCCTTCGGCGACCAGGTCCTCGATCTGCACGATCAGGATCACCGAGTTGCGGATCAGGATGCCGATCAGCGCCAGCACGCCGAGGATGGCGACGAAGCCGAGTGGCGCGCCGCTCGGCACCAGTGCCGCCACCACGCCGATCAGGCCGAGCGGCGCCACTGCCACGACCAGGAACAGGCGTTGGAAGCTTTGCAATTGCACCATCAGGATGGTCGCCATGACGAACAGCATCAACGGCACGACGGCCGCGATCGGCCCCTGGCTCTTGGCGCTTTCCTCGACAGAGCCCGCGGTCTCGACCGAATAGCCCGGCGGCAGCTTGGCGATGAACGCGTCGACCGACGGCTTCAGCTCGTCGACGACTGTGGCCGGCAGCACGTCGCCGACCAGGCCGGCGCGCACGGTGATGGTCGGAATCCGGTCACGCCGCCACACGGTCGGCTGCTCGAGCTCGTAGCGGATGTTGGCCACCGCGGCGAGCGGGATGGCATCGCCGGTCCCGGTCGGCAATTGCATGTTCTGCAGTGTTGCGACCGAGCCGCGATCGGCCTCGCGCGAGCGAGTCACGACATCGATCAGATAGGTGGCGTCGCGCAACTGGGTGATGGTGGCGCCGCCGACCGTGCTGTTCAGCGCGCTGGCGATGTCGGAGGAGGTGATGCCGAGCTGGCGCGCCTTGTCCTGCAGCACGTCGACCCTCAGCATACGCTGCGGCTCGTTCCAGTCGAAAGTGGGCGCCGCCAGCTGCGGGTTGGCGGAAATGATGCCGGCGAACTCCTGCGCCAGGTCGCGCACCGTCTGGATGTCGGGACCGCCGACACGGTACTGCACCGGACGCCCGACCGGTGGCCCGAGCTCGAGCGGCTTGACGAAGGCATCGGTGCCGACGAACTCCTCGCGCAGCAGCTTTTCCAGCGCCGGCTTGACCCGGTTGCGCGCCTCGATGCTCTTGGTGACGATGACCGTCTGGCCGAAATAGGGATTGGCCGGCTGCACGTCATAGGCCAGCAGGAAGCGCACCGCGCCCTGGCCGATATAGGATGAGAAATGGTCGATGTCGGGATTGCCGACCAGCGCGCGCCCTTCGAAGCGCTCCATCTGGTCGCGCGTCTCGGTGATCGACGAATTCTGCGGCAGGTTCCAGTCGACGATCAGCTCCGGCCGGTCGGACGGCGGGAAGAACTGCTGCTGGACGAGGCCGAAGCCGGCGATGGAGGCGGCGAACAGCAGCACCGTCGCGATGATGGTCAGCCAATGCCGGCGCACCGAAAGGACGAGCACGCGCCGGAACATCGAGGTGAAGCGCCCGGGCTGGTCATGATGCTTGGCCTTCATCGTCGCCGGCAGGATGGTGACGCCGAGCAGCGGCGCGAACAGCACCGCCACGATCCATGACACCAGCAGCGACACGGCGATGACGACGAACAGCGTGAAGGTGTATTCGCCGGCGGCGCTGTTGTTGAGGCCGATCGGGATGAAGCCGGCGACCGTCACCAGCGTGCCGGTCAGCATCGGAAAAGCGGTCGAGGTGTAGACGTAGGTCGCCGCCTTGCGCAGGTTGTCGCCGACCTCCAGCCGCGCCACCATCATCTCGACCGCGATCATGGCGTCGTCGACCAGCAGGCCGAGCGCGATGATCAGTGCGCCCAGCGAGATGCGCTGCAGCGAGATGCCGAGATAGGCCATGACGGTGAAGGTGATGGCGAGCACCAGCGGGATCGACAGCGCCACGACGAAGCCGGCGCGCATACCGAGGCTGATGAACGACACCGCAAGCACGATGGCCACCGCCTCGAACAGGGCGCGGGTGAAGCCCGACACCGCTTCCTCGACGATCACCGGCTGGTCAGCGACCAGATGCACGCCGACGCCGACCGGCAGGTCGGCCAGCACCTTGTTCATCTCCTCGTGCAGGGCCTCGCCGAATTGCAGCAGATTGGCGTTGGGCTTCATGCCGATGGCGAGCGCGATGGCGTCCTGGCCGTTGAAGCGGAAGAGCGACGTCGGCGGGTCGACATAGCCGCGCCTGATCGTCGCCACGTCGCTCAGCCGGAAGAAGCGGTCGTTGACGCGCAGGTTGATGGCGCGCAGGCTCTCTTCCGAGGTGAACTGGCCGCCGACGCGCACGCTGATGCGCTCCGGTCCGGACTGGATGACGCCGGACGGCGTGATGGCGTTCTGCGCCTGCAGGCTGGCCACGATCGCCTGCTGGTTGAGGCCGAGCGCCGCGATCTGGCGGCTCGAGAATTCGAGGTAGATCGCCTCGTCCTGGGCGCCGACAAGGTCGACCTTGCCGGCGTTCGGCACGGTCAGGATCTTGGTGCGGACATCCTCGACATAATCGCGCAGCTGGCGCGGCGTCAGCCCGTCGGCGGTGAAGGCGTAGATGTTGCCGAAAACGTCGCCGAAACGGTCGTTGAAGAACGGCCCGACCACGCCTTGCGGGAATTGCGGCCAGATGTCGTTGACCATGTTGCGCACCTGGATCCACGTCGGCACGACATCGCGCGCCTTGGTGGTGTCCTTCAGGTTGACGAAGATGACGGTCTTGCCGGCGGTGGTGACGGATTTGGTATAGTCGAGGCTGTCGAGCTCCTCGAGCTTCTTCTCGATGCGATCCGTCACCTGCGTTACCGTCTCGTTGACGGAGGCGCCGGGCCAGTTGGCCTGGATCAGCATGGTCTTGATGGTGAAGGCGGGGTCTTCCTCGCGGCCGAGGTTCAGATAGGCGGACACGCCGGCCGCGACGAAGACCAGCATGAAGTACCACACCAGCGAGCGATGGTTGAGCGCCCAGTCGGAGAGGTTGAAGCCCTTCATATGGCTCCCCCTTCTTGTAGCTTGACCTGCTGTCCTTCGGCGAGACTGTGGGCGCCGGCGGTGACGACGCGCATGCCGGCCTCGAGCCCTTCGCTGACCGTGAAGGTGGCGGCGCCCTTGGCGGCCACCTTGATCTCGCGCGCGCTGACGCTCGACGTCTTCGGGTCGACGATCCAGACCTTGGCGGCCCCGTCCTTCTCGAGCAGCGCCGACAGCGGCAGTTCGATCGTCGGCGTGACCTTGGTCACGCGTGTCGCCGTCACCGTCGAGCCGAGCCGGAACGCTATCGGCGGATCGGTCAGCGTCAGCCGGACGCGGCGGGTGCGGGTCGAGCCCTCGGCCTGCGGCGCCATTTCGCGCAGCTTGGCTTCGGTCTGGATGGTCGGCAGCGATTGCAGGATGACCTCGAACGGCGTGCCGGCGGCGAGGTCGCCGGTCAGCTGGTCGGGGATGTCGACCACCGCTTCGCGCAGGTCCGAGCGCGCCACGGTGACCACCGTCTGGCCCGGCGACACGGTCTGGCCGACCTCGGCGCCGACGGCGGTGACGACACCGTCGAAATCCGAGAACAGGCGCGCATAGCCGAGCTGCTCCTGCGATTTGGCAAGCGAGGCCTTGGCCCGCTCGACGCCGGCCTCGGCCGCTTTGCGCGCCTGCTGGGCGGCATCGAAGACGGCCTGCGAGGTGTTGGCGGCGGCCAGCAGCTGGCGCTGGCGCTCCTCGCTGGCGGCGGCGTTGGCGAACTGCGCCTCGGCGTTGGAAAGCTCGGCCTTGGCCGCCTGCACCGCAAGCTCCAGCGCCGTCGGGTCGAGGGCTGCGATCGTCGTGCCCTTGGTGACGATGTCGCCGACCTTGACGTCGCGGGCGACGACGCGGCCGAGCAGGCGGAAGGAGAGGTCGGCGCTGACTTGCGGCTCGATCGAGCCGGCGAAGCCGAAGGTCTGGATGGTGCGCGGCTCGATCACCACCGACAGCACTGGCCGGATGATCTCGGGCGGCTTGTCTTCCGATTGCGAGCAGCCGGCGAGCGGCGCAAGCAACAGCAGGACGGGCACAAGCACGGGCGGCAGCCGCTTCATTGGCCTGCTCCCGCGATCTCGATCGCCTGTCCGGGGCTGAGCAACTGGCCGCCATTGGTGACGACACTCTGGCCTGCCTCAAGCCCTCTGCTGATGACGACCACACCGGAATCGAAGGCCAGCACCTCGACCGGCGTCGTCGTCGCCGCCTTGTTCGATGGGTCTACCACCCAGACCGCCGGCTTGCCGTCGGTCGAGGTCAGCGCCTGCCAGGGCAGCAGGATCGCCTTGATCGGCTTGGCGCTGGCCGAGCCGATCACGGCCGCGCCCAGCGGCATGGCGGCGGGCGTGTCGGGAATGGCGACCTTGACCCGGATCGATCCCGAAGCCGGATCGACCGCCGGCGAGATCTCGCGCACCTTGCCCATCGCCCTGACCTGCGGGTCGGACAACAGCGTGATCGTCACCGCTGGCGTTTGCGGCGTCCGCGCGACCAGCGTTTCCTGGACGTTGAACACCGCGTCGCGATCGCCGTCCTCGGCGATGGTGAAGACGGTCTGCGCCGCCTGCACCACTTGCCCGGCTTCGACCTGGCGGGCGGTGATGAAGCCCGCCGCGCCGGCCTTGAGCTCGGTGAAGGACAGGTTCTCCTTGGCATTCGCGAACGCGCTCTGCGCGGCATCGACGCTGCCTTGCGCCACCTTCAGCGCCTGGTCGGCCGTGTCATAGTCGCGCCGCGTGGTGAAACCCTGGCCGAGCAAGGTCTTCTGGCGCTCGAAGGCGGCGGCGGCCTGCGTCAACTGCGCCTGCGCGGCATCGAGGTCGGCCTGCGCCGAGCGCAGGTCGGATTCCTGCTCCTGCGGATCGATGCGGGCCAGCACCGCGTCCTTGTCGACATGCTGGCCGACGTCGACGAGCCGCTCGGCGATCCGGCCGCCGACCCGGAAAGACAGGTTGTTCAGCGTGCGCGCGGCGATCACGCCGGTCAGCGAGGTCCGTGGCGCGTAGTCGGCGATCCTGACCGTTTCGGCGCGCACCATGATCGGCAATTTCTTTGCCGCCGCCTCCTGCTTCTGGCACCCAGCGAGCGACAGCGCCGCCAAGGCGCAGGCGAGCATCGTGGAACCAGGAAAAGACAACAGTTTTAAGGCGTTGACCGGAAGCGGCCGGACGGAAGGCGTCGCGTTCCTGCTCATGGTTCCCTCAACCGCGCGGGCCGCTCCCTACGGCAGGCGCCGCGGACGATCGCGAGGATAGTCGATCTCCGAAAAAAGAAAACCTCTGTCCTGCGCGCAGGGGGCGGACTGGTTATGTTCAGGCGACCGTGCCGAGCAGGCCCAATTGCCCGGCGATGGTGCCGACTTGAGGAAAACGTTAAATAAGGCGAGAACGGGTGCCAACGGCATCAAACGAGAACGGGCCCAGTCTCGATGAGGGATGGCCCGATGAGGGATGAGATGAAAAATTCAGCCATTTCCGAACGCAAGAACCAGTCGATCTCGCGCGGCGTCGGCATGACCACGCAGATCTATGCCGATCGCGCCGAGAACTCGGAAATCTGGGATGTCGAGGGACGCCGCTACATCGACTTCGCGTCCGGCATCGCCGTCGTCAACACCGGCCACCGCCACCCCAAGGTGATCGAGGCGGTCAAGGCGCAGCTCGATCGCTTCACCCACACCTGCCACCAGGTCGTGCCCTATGAGAGCTATGTCAGGCTGGCCGAACGGCTGAACGCCCTGCTGCCCGGCAAGTTCGACAAGAAGACGATCTTCGTCACTACTGGCGCCGAGGCGGTCGAGAATGCGGTCAAGATCGCCCGCAACGCCACTGGCCGCCCGGCCGTCATCGCCTTTTCCGGCGGCTTCCACGGCCGCACCTTCATGGGCATGGCCCTGACCGGCAAGGTGGTGCCCTACAAGGTCGGCTTCGGCGCCATGCCGGCCGATGTCTTCCACGCGCCGTTCCCGGTGGCGCTGCATGGCGTGACGGTCGCCGATTCGCTCGCCGCCCTCGACAGGCTGTTCAAGGCCGATGTCGATCCCGCCCGCGTCGCCGCCATCATCGTCGAGCCGGTGCAGGGCGAGGGCGGTTTCTACGAGGCGCCGCGTGATTTCATGACCGCGCTGCGCAAGGTCTGCGACCAGCACGGCATTTTGCTGATCGCCGACGAGGTGCAGACCGGTTTTGCCCGTACCGGCAAGATGTTCGCCATGGACCATCATGAGGTGGCGCCCGATATCACCACGATGGCCAAGAGCCTGGCCGGCGGTTTCCCGCTGTCGGCGGTCACCGGACGCGCCGAAATCATGGATGCGCCCGGCCCCGGCGGACTCGGCGGCACCTATGGCGGCAGCCCGATCGGCGTCGCCGCCGCCAACGCCGTGCTCGACGTCATCGAGGAGGAAAAGCTTTGCGATCGCGCCAATGCGCTGGGCAGCAGGCTGAAGCAGCGGCTGCAGTCGATCCGGGAGGACGTGCCGGAGATCGTCGACATCAGGGGGCCCGGCTTCATGAACGCGGTCGAGTTCAACGATGTGAAAAAGGGCCTGCCTTCGGCCGAAATCGCCAATGCGGTGCGCCTCAAGGCGCTGGACAAGGGCCTGATCCTGCTCACCTGCGGCGTCTACGGCAACGTCATCCGCTTCCTGTCGCCGATCACCATCCAGGATAGCGTCATGAACGAGGCGCTCGACATTCTGGAAAGCTCGATTCGCGAGGCGCGCGCCGCGTAGCGCCAACCCTGCCTCCCCCTTGTGGGGAGGTCGGACCGAAGGTCCGGGTGGGGCTGATGCCCCCCGTCGCTTCGCAGCGACCCTTCCCACGGGGAGAGGTTGGAGCGTCTAGCCCGCAGCCCTGGCGGGCTCCTCCTGGAAGGCGGCGAGCGCCGCCTTCAGCACATCGGGCCCGCCGGCAACGGCCTGCGGCGTCGGCGAGAAGCCGGCGCCGAGCATCTTGCGGCCAAGCATATGGTCGCCGGGGCGGTTGACGGATTCGATGCCGAGCAGCCGGCTGCCCGCATAGTGGTAGATCGAGAACTTGTTCTCGGCCAGGTCGCCCAGCACGACATGGCTGTCGCCGCCCGAGGTCAGCCCGACCATCTGCAGCTTCATGTCACCGATATCCGACCAGAACCAGGGCACCGCCGAATAGGCGTCCGCGTGGCCAAGGATGGTGCGCGCGGCAAGCCGCGCCTGGTCGGTGGCGTTCTGCACCGATTCCAGCCGCACATCGGCGCCGGTGAACCAGTGCCGGTAGGAGGCGGCGTCGCCGATGGCGAGGATATCCGGTGCCGAGCTGCGCATCTGCTGGTCGACGCGGATGCCGTTGGCGATCGCGATGCCGGCCGCCTCGGCCAGTTCGACATTCGGCACCACGCCGATGCCGATGATGACCATCTGCGCCGGCAGCCTTTCGCCGCCGGAGGTGATCGCGGCCGAGACACGGCCGCCTTCGCCTTCCAGGCCGGCAACGGTGGTGCCGGTAAGAATCCGCACGCCGATCGCTTCCAGGCGCTGCCTGACATGACTGGCGATGACCGGCGCCACCGCCCGCCCGAGCAGCCGGTCGACGGCTTCGACGACGGTGACATTGCGCCCTGCCGCCCTGAGCGTGGCGGCGATCTCGAGGCCGATGAAGCCGCCGCCGAGGATGACGACATCCTCGCTTTGGGCGCTGAGCTCGCGGATCAGCCGCGCATCGGCCAGCGATCGCAGCGACACCACGCCGGAAAGCTCCGAGCCTTGCAGCTTGAGCAGGCGCGGCCGGGCGCCGGTCGCCAGAACAAGGTGATCGAAGGCGAGCGATCCGCCGCCCGATACGTCCAGCCTGCGGGCGCCGGCATCGATGGCCTCGATGCGGACGCCCGGCCGGTAGTCGATGGCGCTGCCCGAATAGAAGGCTTCGCCGCGCAGGGGCTGCGGCTTTGCGTCCGGGTCCTTGATGAAGGTCTTCGACAGCGGCGGCTTGTGGTAGGGCAGTTCGCTCTCGTCGCCGATCAGGATGACCCGGCCGTCGTAACCTTCCTCGCGCAGGCTCGCCGCCGCTTGCACGCCAGCGTGACCCGCACCGACAATGACCACCCCGTTCTTCATCGCAGCCCTTTTTGCGTTCAAATCTAGGATCTTCCGCCAGGTGGCGATTGTCTGCCGCCGCCGCAATCGCCCCGGTCCGGGTCGCACCCGGAATGGTCACCTGTCAATCGCCGCATTCCACGATTACGTCGCGTCGGCAAAGGCTTAAAGTTGATAGTTATAGTTTAGAATTATTCTAAACAGTTGTTTCAATTGAATTTTCTTGGATAGGCCTGTTGACTTCCAACCCCTTCGCCGCTTTATGGGGGCTCGCGCGACGAGCGCATCCCTTTGATGTCTGGGCCTTGAACCCTTTCGATTGGAGGCATTTCGGTGTCTTTCTTCCACGAGCCGCGCAACGGCGCGGTCCATGTTGTGCCCGGCGGCATGCCCATGCCTCGGCGCGGGCTGGCACGCGCGCCCTTTAGCGAATTCCCAAGGAACTGGAGAACGATGATGACAGCACGTAATGGCGGCAGGCTCGCTGCTATCTGCGCGACTGCCGCGCTGACCGCTGTGGTGTTCGTGCTGCCGGCCAAGGCCGCAACCGACGCCAAGGCGGTCATCAAGACCTATGCCGACATCGCGCTCGCCAAATACGAGGATTCGCTGACCACCGCGCAGGCGCTCGACAAGGCCGTCGACGCGCTCCTCGCCAAGCCGTCGGCGGAGACGCTGAACGCCGCCCGCGAAGCCTGGAAGGCATCGCGCGTTCCCTACCAGCAGACCGAGGTCTACCGCTTCGGCAACAAGATCGTCGACGACTGGGAAGGCAAGGTGAATTCCTGGCCGCTGGACGAAGGCCTGATCGACTATGTCGCCAAGAGCTACGGCAGCGAGTCCGACACCAATTCGCTCTATACCGCCAACGTGATCGCCAACAAGGAGATCGAGATCGACGGCAAGAAGATCGACGCCTCGAAGCTGACGCCGGAATTCCTGTCCGGCACGCTGCAGGAGGCGGGAGGCGTCGAGGCCAATGTCGCGACCGGCTATCACGCCATCGAGTTCCTGCTCTGGGGCCAGGATCTGCACGGCACCGGTCCCGGCGCCGGCGAGCGACCCTACACGGACTATGACCTCGCCAACTGCACCGGCGGCAATTGCGACCGCCGCGCCGAATATCTAAAGTCGGCGAGCGACCTTTTGGTCTCCGACCTGCAGGAGATGGTCGACAACTGGAAGGAAGGCGGCGCTGCCCGCAAGAACCTGGTCGATGGCGACACCAATGCCGGCATCTCGACCATCTTCACCGGCATGGGCTCGCTGTCCTATGGCGAACTCGCCGGCGAGCGCATGAAGCTCGGCCTGCTGCTGCATGATCCGGAAGAGGAGCACGACTGCTTCTCGGACAACACCTACAACTCCCACCTCTATGACGCCGTCGGCATCCGCGCCGCCTACCATGCCAGCTATACGCGCCTCGACGGCACGGTCGTTTCAGGGCCTTCCGTGTCCGACATGGTCAAGGCCGCCGACCCGGCGATCGACAAGGAACTGTCGGACAAGCTCGACGTCTCAGTCGCCAGGATGGAGGCGATCAAGGCGCGCGCGCTCGCCGGCGAGGCCTATGACCAGCAGATCGCCGAGGGCAACGCCGAAGGCAACGCCACCGTGCAGGCGGCGATCGATGCGCTGATCGACCAGACCAAGTCGATCGAGCGCGCCGTCGGCTCCCTGAAGCTCAACGACATCGCCTTCGAAGGTTCCGACAGCCTCGACGCGCCGGACAAGGTGTTCAAGTAAGGCGCGAGCATGATCCCCAAAAGGGGTAGTCGGTTTTTGGACAAGATCATGCTCGAATGAGAAACAAGCCAAACGGCGCCGGAGCGGCGCCGTCAGCCAGGGCAAGTGAATGCTGATCTGCCATTGCAACATCATCACCGAGAAGGAGATCGAGCAGACGATCGTCGGCCTGCTGGATGAGGATCCCTGGCAGCTGATCGTGCCGGCGAAAGTCTACCATGCCATGCGCAAGCGCGGTCGCTGTTGCGGCTGCTTCCCAAATGTGGTGGAAACGATCATTCGGGTCACCGAGCACTACCACGCCCGTTCGGAGGCGAGCGGCGCCGACATCGTTTCACACCTGGACCGCGTCAGAGGCTTGCGCGGCCAATACGGGAGCAGAACCCATGAAAGGCGAACCGCAGGTCATCGAGCGGCTTAACGAAGCCCTGTTTCTGGAGCTGGGGGCCGTCAATCAGTACTGGGTCCATTACCGGCTGCTCGAGGACTGGGGCTACACCAAGCTGGCGAAGAAGGAACGGGCGGAATCGATCGAGGAAATGCAGCATGCCGACCGTCTGGTGGCCCGCATCATCTTCCTCGAGGGGCATCCGAACCTTCAGTCCGTGGCGCCGCTGCGCATCGGCCAGAACGTGAAGGAAGTGCTCGAATCCGATCTTGCCGGCGAGTACGACGCGCGTACCGCCTACAAGCGTTCGCGCGAGATCTGCCAGGAGGCCGGCGACTACGTGTCGATGAAACTGTTCGAGGAACTGCTTGCCGACGAGGAAGGTCACATCGACTTCCTCGAGACGCAGCTCGACCTGCTCGCCTCGATCGGCGAGGAGAAATACGGGCAGCTCAATGCCGACTCGGCCAACGAGGCGGAGTAAGGACATGCGGGAATGCGGCGCCGCCTAGATTTCCTGCGCCGCTCGCTGCGGGCCGAGGGCTCGCCTTCCTCGCCTTCCAGGAAAAGCTCGCTGGCCTGGCTGGTTCGCGGGCTTTCTTTCATTCCTGCCGTGGTGGCCACCGCTTCGGCGCTGGCTGGAGACCCGCTGCCCGCGGGCCTTGCCGCCGCGCGCAGCGATCTGACGCCGAAGGACCTGGCGCGTGTCATCGCCGTCACCAGGCCAACCGCGGATTTCTCCAAACCCGAGCCGTTCGAGCTGATGCAGGGTGGCGCCGGCACGTCGCGCAAGGACGTCAGCCGCGACGCCTTCTCGCAGCCCTCCGCCAACATCACCTTCGAGGAAGAAGGCACCTTCAGGCTCGGCAATGCGCTTTTCCGCAAGAACTGGGTGTCCTCACCCTCCTCGACCCAGGCATCGGACGGGCTTGGGCCGCTGTTCAACGAGCGCGCCTGCCAGAACTGCCATCTGAAGGACGGCCGCGGCCGGCCGCCGGAAGGCGGCGCCGGCACCACCTCGATGTTCCTGCGCCTGGCGCGCGATGCAAGCAGCGAGGAAGAGAGAGCCGAGCTTGCCGCCCGCAAGTTACTGAACTTCCCCGATCCGGTCTACGGCTCGCAATTGCAGGGGCTGGCGGTTCCCGGCCTCAAGGGCGAAGGCCGCATGCGCGTCGACTACCAGGAAGAGAAGGTGACGCTCGCCGGCGGCTCCGTGGTCTCACTGCGCAAGCCGGGCTATTCCGTCGACGGCCTCGGCTACGGTCCGCTCGATCCGCGTACCACGCTGTCGCCGCGCCTGACGCCGCCGATGATCGGCCTCGGCCTGATCGAGCAGATCGCGCCCGCCGACATCCTCGCCCACGCCGATCCGGATGACCGCGATGGCGACGGCATTTCCGGCCGTCCCAACATCGTGGGCGATGGCGCCAGCGGCGGGCTAACGCTCGGCCGCTTCGGCTGGAAGGCTGAGACGCCGTCCATTCGCGAGCAGGCGGCGGACGCTTTCGCCGGCGACATCGGCATCTCGACGCCGGAGGCGCCGAAGCATTGGGGCGACTGCACCGCGGCCGAAAAGGCTTGCTTGGCCATGCCGAACGGCGTGCAGCAGCGGCTCGGCCCGGTCGAGGCGCCGCCGCCGGTGATGGACCTCGTCACCTTCTATTCGCAGAACCTCGCCGTGCCGGCCCGGCGCGACATCGACGACCGCCAGGTGCTCGCCGGCAAGAAGCAGTTCTACGAGATGGGCTGCATTTCCTGCCACACGCCGAAATTCGTGACGTTGCGCGGCACGCCCAACAAGGCGCAGGCCTTCCAGCTGATCTGGCCCTATTCCGACTTCCTGCTGCATGACATGGGGCCGGGCCTCGCCGATGGACAGGCTGTCGGCGACGCGACAGGCAGTGAATGGCGCACGCCGCCGCTGTGGGGCATCGGCCTGACCGGAACGGTCAACGGCAATATGTTCTTCCTGCATGACGGGCGCGCCCGCACCCTCGCCGAGGCGATCATTTGGCATGGCGGCGAGGGGCAGAAGGCGCGCGACCGCTTTGCCGCCGCCGATGCGGCGAACCGCGATGCGCTGGTCAAATTCCTGGAGTCCCTGTGATGTCGAAGCGTCTTGCGTTTGCTCTCCTTCTTCCCCTGGCGATGGTCGGCGCATCCCCGGCATCGGCTGAGGTGAGGGCCTCCGCTGTCATCCAGCGGGCGATCGATGGTTTTATCCGTCCTGCCTATGCCAACCTGCGCGACCATGCCGGCAGCTTGACCAAGGCCGTGCGGGCGCTCTGTGATGCGCCGTCGCAAAGCGGCCTCGAGGCGGCGCGTGCCGAGTTTTCGGCCACGGTCGAAGCCTGGTCATCGGCTGAAATCATCGCTTTCGGGCCGATCAAGGAGAACAACCGGCTGGAGCGCATGCTCTACTGGCCGGACCGCAAGGGCATCGGCCTGAAGCAGGTGCAGGCGGCATTGGCCGGCAAGGACCCGACCGCCAGCGATCCGGCGCAACTGGCGGGCAAGAGCGTCGCCATGCAAGGGCTCGGCGCGCTCGAGTTCGTGCTTTACGGCGACGGCGCCGACGCTCTTGCCGGCAAGGACGATCCCTATCGCTGCGGCTATGGCGCGGCCGTCGCAGGCAATATCGAAACGATGGCCGCCGAGGTTGACGAGGCGTGGAAGAAGCCGGACGGATTTGCCGCGCTCTGGGCCAATCCGGGACCGCAGAACGCGCTCTACCGCGACGGCACCGAAGCTGTGACCGAACTTGTCGGCGTCTTCATCAACGAGCTGGAGATGGTCCGCGACGTGCGCCTCAAAGGGTTCCTGGGCGGCAAGCCGGAAGGCGACAAGCCCAGGCAGGCGATCTATTGGCGCTCGCAAAACACGACGGATTCCCTGGCCGGCAATCTCTCCGGTATCGATGCGCTGTTCGTGGCTTCGAAGCTTGGCGATGCGCTTCCGGCCGATGCGCAATGGATGGCCGAGTCCATCCACATCCAGCTCGCCAACGGCGTCGCGACCGCCAAATCCGTCACCGGTCCGATCGACAAAGCGCTCGCCGATCCGGTGCTGCGCGGCAAGCTCGATCATTTCGCGCTTATCACCTCCAGCCTGACCACCCTCATCGGCACCAGGCTGACCGCTGAGTTCGGCCTCACCGCCGGGTTTTCGTCCCTGGACGGAGATTGAGCCATGACTGCGGTACGCACGCCGCTGATCGACCGTCGCGATTTCCTGAGGGCCGCCGGCGCCGGCTTCGTGGCGGCGATGACACCGCGTGCCTGGGCGAAGACGCTTGATGCCGACGCGGTCTTCGCCACCGCCTTCGTCAGGCGCGACGGCAGCTATGGCGCCGCCGTGCTGTCCGAGGCAGGCGATGTGCTGCATGCGATCGACCTGCCCGACCGTGGCCACGACGTCACCTTCGATCCGGTGTCGAAGCGCTCCGTGGTCTTTGCCCGGCAGCCCGGCACCTTTGCCGTGGTGTTCGACCACACCGGCCGCGACAAGCCGCTGACCATCGCCAGCGTCGCCGGACGGCATTTCTTCGGCCACGGCGTCTTCTCGCCCGACGGCGCGCTGCTCTATGCCACCGAGAATGATTTCGACAATGCTGCCGGCGTCGTCGGCGTATATGACGCGCGCTCGGGCTTCAAGCGCATCGGCGAATTCCCGACCTACGGCATGGGGCCGCATGAGTTGCTTCTGCTCGGCGATGGCCGGACGATCGCGGTCGCCAATGGCGGCATCGAGACCCATCCGGACTACGGCCGCGCCGAGCTCAACATCGCCACCATGAAGCCGTCCTATGTGCTGGTCGACCGCATCACCGGCGATCTCATCGAAAAGCACGAATTGCCGTCGGCGCTCCACCAGCTGTCGATCCGCCACATGGATTGCGACCAGGCCGGCACGGTCTGGTTCGGCTGCCAGTATCGCGGCCCGGCGACCGACCGGCCGCTGCTGATCGGTCGCGCGGCGCGCGGCAAGGACCTGCAGTTGCTCGACATGCCGCAGGATGTGCTCGCCGGCTTCCGCAACTATATCGGCTCGGTCGCCGCCAATCCCGCCGCCGGCACGGTCGCCGTCACCTCGCCGGAGGGCAATTCGCTCGCCGTCATCGACGCCGCCAGCGGCGACGTCGTCGCCACCAGGGCGCTGGTCGAGGTCTGCGGCCTGGCGCCCGATGGTTCGGGCTTCATGGCCACCACCGGCGCCGGCGAGATCGTCGAGGGCAATGGCGCCAGGCGCTCCGAGCCCGACTATGTCTGGGACAATCACATGCTGCGCATCTCAGAGCCGGCGTAGCCACCGCGATCGTTGGAGGGCGTTCTCGACCCTGGCCATGCCAAGCCGCATAACAAATATCCACCTTGCCCCTTGCAGGGACGGGCCGTGGCGGGCACAGGGAATTGTTTTTCGACCCAGGGCGTTAACCGGCGAACCATGAAGCTGCTTGCCATCGACTGTGCCGCCACTCTCTGCGCCGCCAGCATCTATGACGCCGCGGCCGGGCGCGAGCTTGGCCGCCAGGTGCTCGACCTCGGCAAGGGCCATGCCGAGCATCTGATGGCGGTCATCGACGCGGCGCTGAAAGCGGCCGGCACAGGCTACGCGGGCCTCGACGCCATTGCCGTCTCCGTCGGTCCCGGCTCCTTCACCGGCCTGCGCGTCGGCGTTTCCACCGCGCGCGGCCTGGCGCTGGCGCTGAAGATCCCGGCGATCGGCGTGACCACGCTCGAAGCTTTGGCGGCAGAGGCGGCCGCGTCCTTTCCCGGTCGTGCCGTGCTCGCCGCCCTCGACGCCGGGCGCGAGGAGATCCATGTCGCCGCCTATGACAAAGCGTTAGTTTTGACTTACGGTCCGGCGGTGGCCACGCTCGCGCAAGCCACCGCTATTGCCGTGGAGACGTCCGCCGCGCTGGCCGGCACCGCCGCGGAGAAGATCGCCGCATCGGCCGGGCGCGCCTTCGACATCGGTCCGACCGGCGCCACCGCTGACATCGCCGTCTATGCCCGGCTGGCCGCTGAAAAGGGCGTGGGCGACAAGCCCAAGCCGCTCTATCTGCGCGGCGCCGATGCCAAGCCGCAAGCCGGTTTCATTCTTCCAAGACAAGACCATGATCCCAAAAAGTGGGCCCCGGTTTTTGGGCAAGATCATGGTCCGGAAGGAAAAAAGAGCTGATGCGCATTCCCTTCTTTCAGCCGCGCCGCAGGGACTATGCGCTTCAGCCGCTGACGGTTGCCGACAGCGAGGCTGTCTCGGTGCTGCATCAGGAGGACTTTGTGCGGCCGTGGAGCGACGGCGAGTTCGCGGCTTTGCTCGAACAGGACACCGTATTCGGCTATGCCGCGCGCGAAACCGGACAGGGCGGCAAGCCACCGGTCGGCTTCGTGCTGGCGCGGCTGGCGGCAGGCGAGGGCGAGATTCTCACCGTAGCCGTCGCCCGCTCCCACCGCCGCCAGGGGCTTGGCTGGCAATTGATGGACGCGGTGCTGCGCGAATTGCACGCGCAACGAGCCGAGGCGCTGTTCCTCGAGGTCGATGAGACCAATGTGGCGGCCATCGCGCTCTACCGGCGGCTCGGCTTCCGTGAGGTCGGCAAGCGCGCCAACTACTACAGATCGCCCGAGCGCGGCCCGACCGGCGCGCTTGTCATGCGCCGCGATCTTCGCTAGCGACACGCCGGGACAGGGCCTGCGCGCTGATGATCAAGAAATTACGGATTTTCCTGGCGCTTGGTCTGGTCGTCGCCGGCTCGCTGGTCCTGGTGCCGCTGCAGATCCTGTCGATGAAGACCGGGCTGTGGCCGGAAACCTTCATCCTCAAGATCTGGCACCGGATGATCGCCAGGGCGCTCGGCCTGCGCATCCACGTCAAGGGCGCGCTGTCGGCCAAGCGCCCCTTGCTGGTCGCGTCCAACCACATCTCCTGGACCGACATCATGGTGCTCGGCTCCAGGGTCGACGTGAAGTTCATCGCCCGCGCCGACATGGCGAACTGGCCGATGATCGGCATGCTGTCGAAGCTGCAGCGCACCGTCTTCATCGAGCGCGAGCGCAAGCGCAGCTCGGGCGACCAGGCCAGCGAGATCGCCGGCCGCATGGCCAATGGCGACGCCATGGTGCTGTTCGCCGAAGGCTCGACCGGCGACGGCAACCTGCTTTTGCCCTTCAAGAGCACGCTGTTCGGCGCCGCCTCGATGGCGATTTCGGAAGGGGCGACCGAGCAAGTGTTTATCCAGCCGGTGGCGATCGTCTACACCAGGCTGCATGGCGTGCCGCTCGGCCGCCGCCACCGGCCGATCGCCGCCTGGATCGGCGACGAGGACCTGATGCCGCATCTCAAGGTGCTGCTCGCCGAAGGCGCGCTCGATGTCGAGCTGCATTTCGGCGAGCCGATTGCCTTCTCCAAGGGCTCGAACCGCAAGGAGACGGCAAGGCTGATGGAAAGCCGGGTGCGCGAGATGGTGCAGGCGGCGCTGGCCGAGCCGCGCCCGAGCCGCTGACGCGCCCCTTCGCGCATCCGGGACCCGGCGCCAAGGTTGAGAATCGTCTGTTTTTTGTCGCTGAAAGGCGTTAGAAGCCGCCCGATGGACCTGAACACGACAGAACGCAACGACATCGGCATCGCTGCCGACGGCCTGGCTACCCCTCCGGCGGCGAAGAAAGTCTTCGTCAAGACCTATGGCTGCCAGATGAACGTCTACGACTCGCAGCGCATGACCGATGCGCTGGCGGCAGACGGCTATGTCGCGACCGATATGGTCGATGATGCTGACCTGGTGTTGCTCAACACCTGCCATATCCGCGAAAAGGCGGCGGAAAAAGTCTATTCCGAGCTTGGCCGCATCCGCGACCTGAAGGCCGAACGGGCCGGCACCGGCCGCGAGCTGCTGATCGGCGTCGCCGGCTGCGTGGCACAGGCCGAAGGCGCCGAGATCATCCGCCGCGCGCCGGCCGTCGACCTGGTCATCGGCCCGCAGACCTATCACCGGCTTCCCGACGTGCTGGCAAGGGTGCGCGGCGGCGAGAAGATCGTCGAGACCGACTACGCCGTCGAGGACAAGTTCGAGCATCTGCCGCAGCCGAAGCGCGCCGAGGTCGCCAGGCGCGGCGTCACCGCCTTTCTCACCGTCCAGGAAGGCTGCGACAAGTTTTGCACCTTCTGCGTCGTGCCCTATACGCGCGGCTCCGAAGTCTCGCGGCCGGTGGCGCAGATCGTTGCCGAGGCCGAACGCCTGGCCGAGGCCGGCGTGCGCGAGGTGACGCTGCTCGGCCAGAACGTCAATGCCTGGCACGGTGAGGGCGAAAACGGCGAGGAATGGGGGCTGGGCCGCCTGCTGTTCAGGCTGGCCGAGATCCCTGGCCTGGCGCGGCTGCGCTATACCACCAGCCACCCGCGCGACATGGATGACGAATTGATCGCTGCCCATCGCGACCTGCCAGCGCTGATGCCCTATCTGCATCTGCCGGTGCAGTCGGGCTCCGACCGCATCCTGAAGGCGATGAACCGCAGGCATACGGCGCGCGACTATCTGGCGCTGATCGATCGCATTCGCGCCGCGCGCGGCGATATCGCCATGTCAGGCGATTTCATCGTCGGCTTCCCCGGCGAGACGGAAGCCGATTTCGAGGCGACCATGCAGCTGGTGCGCGAGGTCGACTATGCCTCGGCCTTCTCGTTCAAATATTCGCCGCGTCCGGGCACGCCTGGCGCCGAAATGCCCGATCACGTGCCGGAAGCCGTCAAGGACGATCGCCTGCAGCGCCTGCAGGCCCTGCTCCTGAAGCAGCAGCAGGATTTCGGCGCCAGCCTCGTCGGCAGGACCATCGGCACGCTGATCGAGAAGCCGGGCCGCCAGGCTGGCCAGAAGGTCGGCCGTTCGCCCTGGCTGCAGCCCGTTATTATTGATGAAAAGGCCGGCGAAATCGGTGACATTATCGAGGTACGAATCACAAGGACGGGCTACAATAGCCTGTTCGCCGAGTTGGCCTGATGCATGTCGCTAGATTGAGCCCGCGGTTTTGGGACAACGACATGCATAGCCACAAGCCTCGGCAGATGAGGAGAGACGGTTGAGCGCTGCTGAACTGAAGAACCTGCCCCCGAACCAGGCATCCGGGGCTTCCGACATGGCGCACATCGTTCTGACCTTCGACAACAACAAGCTTGCCAGCGCCCTGTATGGCCAGTTCGACGAGAACCTGGCGCGGCTCGAGCAGAAGCTCGGCGTCGACATCCGCTCGCGCGGCAACCAGCTGACGATCAAGGGCTCGGCCTCGGCCGCCGAGCAGGCGCGCCGCGCGCTGGACAACCTCTACGGCATCCTCCAGAAGGGCGTCGACATCGGCCAGTCCGACGTCGACGGCGCCGTGCGCATGGCGATCGCCGCCGACGACCAGCTGACGCTGCCGACGCTGGAGCGCAAGGGCAAGATGTCCGCCGCCCAGATAGCGACGCGCAAGAAGACCATCTACGCCCGCTCGCTCAACCAGGACGCCTATATGCGGGCGCTGGAGCGCTCCGAGCTCGTTTTCGGCATCGGCCCGGCCGGCACCGGCAAGACCTATCTGGCGGTGGCGCATGCCGCGATGCTGCTCGAACGCGGCATGGTCGAGCGCATCGTGCTGTCGCGGCCGGCGGTCGAGGCCGGCGAGCGGCTGGGCTTCCTGCCCGGCGACATGAAGGAGAAGGTCGATCCATATCTGCGGCCGCTCTACGACGCGCTTTACGACATGATGCCGGCCGACAAGGTCGAGCGGGCGATCGCGGCCGAAGTGATCGAGATCGCTCCGCTGGCCTTCATGCGCGGCCGCACGCTGGCGCACGCCGCCGTCATCCTCGACGAGGCGCAGAACACGACGCCGATGCAGATGAAGATGTTCCTCACCCGTCTCGGCGAGAATTCGCGCATGATCGTCACCGGCGACCCGACCCAGATCGACCTGCCGCCGAACACCAAGTCCGGGCTTGTCGAGGCGCTGCGCATCCTCGACGGCGTCACTGGCATGGTGACGGTGCGCTTCAACGAGGGCGACGTCGTCAGGCATCCGCTGGTCGCCGAGATCGTCAAGGCCTATGACCGCGACGGCAAGCTGGCCAGGGGCCTGGGCGCGGAAAGCTGACGAAAAAAGCCGCATGGCTGAAGACAGGAAACCAGGCGGCGGCCTGCCCGTCGACATCGATATTTCGATTGAGGCCGGCGATTGGCCCGACGAGGCGGGGCTGACGCGCCTGGTCGATCGCGCCGTGGCTGCCGCCTTTGCCGAAACCGGCGTCGACGGCGCTTCCGAGCTCAGCATCGTGTTTTCCGACGACGCCCACATCCGCACGCTGAACGCCGGCTGGCGCGGCAAGGACAAGCCGACCAACGTCTTGTCTTTCCCGGCTTTTCCGTTCCCGAAGGGCGGTCCGCTGCCGCCGATGCTGGGCGATATCGTGCTCGCCGCCGAGACGGTCGCGCGGGAAGCGGCACTGGAAGACAAGCCGCTGGCGAACCATATCACCCATCTCGTCATCCATGGCCTGCTGCATCTTCTGGGCCACGATCACGAGACCGACGCCGAGGCCGAGGAGATGGAAGCGATCGAGCGCGCGGCGCTCGCAAGGCTTGCCATTCCCGATCCCTACGCGTAACTAAAAAGACCAATTGACCGGACGACGATGAACGACAAACCAGAGACTGCCGCCCGCCCCGACGCCGGCAGTGCGGCCAAGCCTTCCGAAAAGACGGAAGAGGGCTCGAGTCCGAGTACCACGACCGGCAGCATCGCCAGCGAGCCATCGCCTGCCGGTCCTTCCCTGTTCGATCGCGTGCTCGGCCTGTTCAGGCAGCGCAACGGCACCAGCCTGCGCGAGGAGATCGCCGGCGCGCTTGCCGAAACGGCGAGCGATGCCGGCGCCTTCTCCCCCGGCGAGCGCGCCATGCTCAACAACATCCTGCGGCTGCGTGAAGTCCGCGTCGAGGACGTCATGGTGCCGCGCGCCGACATCGAGGCGGTGGAGATCACGACGACGCTGGGCGATCTGCTCGGCCTCTTCGAGCAGTCCGGTCATTCCCGCATGCCGGTCTACTCCGAAACGCTCGACGACCCGCGCGGCATGGTCCACATCCGCGACGTGCTCGCCCACATCACCAAGGTTGCCCGCGTCAAGAAGGGTCGCACCAGCCGCAAGACGCCGGCCGCGGCGCTTCTCGACCTCGCCCAGGTCGATCTCGCCCGCACCATCGGCGACCTCAACCTGATCCGTCCGGTGCTGTTCGTGCCGCCCTCCATGCTTGCCTCCGACCTGATGGGCCGCATGCAGACGACGCGCACCCAGATGGCTTTGGTCATCGACGAATATGGCGGCACCGACGGCCTCGCCTCGCTGGAAGACATCGTCGAGATGGTGGTCGGCGACATCGAGGACGAGCATGACGACGACGAGCCGATGATCACCCAGTCCGGCGAGGGCAACTTCATCGTCGACGGCAAGGCCGAGATCGACGAGGTCGCCAAGATGATCGGCGAGGATTTCACCGCCGGCGAGCATGGCGAATATGTCGACACCATCGGCGGCATGATCTTCAACACGCTCGGCCGCGTGCCGGCCCGCGGCGAGGTGGTGCAGGCCATACCCGGCTTCGAGTTCCATGTCCTCGACGCCGATCCGCGCCGCGTCAAGCGCGTGCGCATCGTGCAGGTCCAGAAGGGCGAGCGCCGCCGCCGCGCCGCCCGCACCGAGCAGGCCTGAAACCCGCCTGATGACGGTCGAGGATCCGTTCAAGCATGCCGTCCTCGGGTCCGGCATATTCTATAAGGACCCGCGTGCGGCTTTGACCTGGCTTGAAGCGGCCTTCGGTTTCGAGCCGAGCATGGTCGTCAGCGATGCCGAGGGCCGCCTCGTCCATTCCGAAATGCGCTTCGGCGACGGTTACATCGTCGTCGATTCAGAGTGGGCCGACCATGTCGCCAGCCCCGCTTCCGTCGGTGGCCGCAACACCCAGTCTGTCTATATCCGGCTGAAGGACGGGCTCGACGCCCATTGCGAGCAGGCGCGGCTGGCCGGGGCCGAGATCATCCAGGAACCGACCGACCAGTTCTATGGCGAACGGCAATACCGCGCCCGCGACCCCGAAGGCCATGTCTGGACCTTCACGCAGACCTTGCGCGCGGTCCCGCGCGAGGAAGCCGAGCGGCTGAGCGGCCACAGCATCGAGGGCTGGCACCGGTAACATCAGATTGCGCTTATCGATGTTTGGAGCGCGGACCGCGGCCTGATAAATCTTTTGCCGTGATTCGCGCGACTCGGAAGCCTCAATGCAGCGCCTGGCCGGCCGGATAATTCTGCTCTGGGGGTGGCGACGGGCGCTGGTGGCGTTTCTCGCCGGAGCGCTGGCGGTCCTCGCTCAGGCGCCCTATGATTTCTTCGCCGTCTGCTTCATCTCGTTCCCGCTGCTGGTCTGGCTGCTCGACGGCGCCACCGGCGAGGCTTCCGACGGTTGGCTGAGGCGGCTGAAGCCGGCCTTCGCCATCGGCTGGTGGTTCGGCTTCGGCTATTTTCTCGCCGGCCTGTGGTGGATCGGCCAGGCGCTGCTTGTCGAGGCCGACAGCTTCGCCTGGGCCTTGCCCTTCGCGGTGGTCGGCATCCCCTTCGGGCTCGCCTTCTTCTACGGTTTCGCCACGGTCGTGGCGCGGCTGTTGTGGAGCAACGGCATCGGCCGCATCGCGGCACTGGCCTTCGGCTTCGGCCTGGCGGAATGGCTGCGCGATTTCCTGTTCACCGGCTTCCCCTGGAACGCCGTCGGCTATGCGGCGATGCCGGTACCCCTGCTGATGCAGAGCGTGTCCGTGACCGGCATGATCGGCATGAACGCGCTCGCCGTCTTCGTCTTTTCGCTGCCCGCGCTGGTCGCTGCGCGGCGCCAGCTTCGCCTGGGCTTCGCGCTGCTCGGCATGCTCGTCGCCGCCCATGTCGGCTTCGGCTATGTCAGGCTTGCCGCTCCGCTCGAGCCGGCGACCCGTTCGGTCGATGTCCGCATCGTCCAGCCGGATGTCGACCTCAGCGAAAAATGGGACGCTTCGGTTCGCGACCGCATCTTCGCCACCTTGCTTGGCCTTTCGGGCAAGGCGCCGGAAGCCGGCCATGCCAGGCCGCAGCTGATCCTGTGGCCGGAGACCTCGGTGCCGTTCCTGTTCACCGAGCGCCCGGACGCGCTGACGGCGCTGGGCGACATGCTCGGCGAAGGCCAGATGCTGATCGCTGGCGTCGTCCGCGAGGAGGGCGGCTCGGCGGCAGGCGCCGGCAGCCGCTATTACAATTCCGTGGTGGCGATCAACGACAAGGGCGAGATCGCCGACGCCGTCGACAAGATCCATCTGGTGCCGTTCGGCGAATATCTGCCTTTCGCCGACGTTTTCGACCGCTTCGGGGTCGAGCAGCTGGTCGCCGGCCCGATGAATTTCGCGCCCGGCAACGAGCGCCATCCGATCGTATTGCCGGATGGCGTCCGCGCGCTCCCCTTCATTTGCTACGAGGTCATCTTCCCCGACCTTGTGGCAGTTGACGCAACGTCAGCTCAGCTTATTGTGAACGTCACGAACGATGCGTGGTTCGGTGATACGCCGGGCCCATACCAGCACTTCAGGCAGGCCCAGATTCGCGCGGTGGAGAATGGATTGCCTTTGTTGCGTGCGGCTAACAATGGCATTTCCGCCATTGTCGATCCGCGCGGCCGCATTGTCGACGCGCTCGCCGTCAATGCGCGCGGCGCAATCGATGCGCATGTGCCGATTTCTGGGCGCGCCCTCATTTCCGCCGGCCAGCGGCGAATTAACGGATTGATGATCATGTTCCTGTTCGCGCTGGGAGCACTCCTATCGAATGTAAGGCTACGGCTACGGGTGAATTGACAGCCGACACATTAGAAACTCATACTGTAAGCGCCTGAAATTTCTCGAAGTCGGTTGGAGGTTCTGTTAGGTGGGCAGTTGGCTCCGGCTTCGTTTGGGCAAGAAAAAATAGAAAAAGCCGGAAAAATTCGGCGAGGAGAAAATGACAGAAGAAAATAAGAAAAAACCGAATCCGATCGACATCCATGTCGGAAGTCGCATCAGGCTTCGGCGCAATATGCTTGGAATGAGCCAGGAGAAGCTGGGTGAGAATCTCGGCATCACGTTTCAACAGATCCAGAAGTACGAGAAAGGCACGAACCGGGTCGGCGCCAGCCGTTTGCAGGCCATAGCGTCCATCCTCAGCGTGCCCGTAGCCTTCTTTTTCGAGGATGCCCCGGGTCAGGAGGCCGTGGGCAACCGAGGATTCGCCGAAGACCCGTCGATGGCATTCGCCGTCGAGTTCTGCGGCAGTCCGGAAGGGCTTCAGCTCAACCGCGCCTTCGTCAAGATTGCCGACGTCAAGGTGCGTCGCAGGATCATCGATCTGGTGAAATCGCTTTCTACCGACGACGCCGACTGATCCAGGGGACTTGTGCCACCGGCGGCGCCCCGCTGGTGGTGGCACAAGACAAACTGTGCTCACATTCATGCCGGAACCGCGGCAGCGCTTGACGAGCGGCGCCCGGCACCGCTAACACGTGGCGCGCCAAAAATCGGCAACCTGCCGATCTTTCTTCAAGAGGGGACACCCGTGACGCGGCTGAACTACTTCTTCACCTCGGAATCCGTTGCCGAGGGCCATCCCGATAAGGTTTGCGACCGTATCTCCGACGAAATCGTCGATCTGGTCTATCGCGAGGCCAAGAAGACCGGCATGGACCCGTGGAAAGTCCGTGTCGCCTGCGAGACCCTGGCGACGACCAATCGCGTCGTCATCGCCGGCGAGGTCCGGGTTCCAGAGACGCTGCTGAAGAAAGACAAGGCCGGCAACATCCTCAAGGACGCCGCCGGTCATCCGGTCGTCAATCCGGCAAAGTTCAAGTCGGTTGCCCGCAAGGCGATCCGCGAGATCGGCTACGAGCAGGCCGGCTTCCACTGGAAGACGGCGAAGATCGATGTTCTGCTGCACGGCCAGTCGCCCGACATCGGCCAGGGCGTCGACAGCGCCGCCGACCGCCAGGGCGAGGAAGGTGCCGGCGACCAGGGCATCATGTTCGGCTACGCCTGCCGCGAGACGCCGGACCTGATGCCGGCGCCGATCTACTACAGCCACAAGATACTCGAACTCCTGGCCGCCGCGCGCCACGAAGGCGACGGCGATGCCGGCAAGCTCGGGCCGGACGCCAAAAGCCAGGTCACCGTGCGCTATGTCGACGGCAAGGCCGCGGAAGCGACGCAGATCGTGCTGTCGACCCAGCATCTCGATGCGACCTGGGATTCCAAGAAGGTCCGCAAGGTCGTCGAGCCCTATATCCGCGAGGCGCTGGGCGATCTCAAGATCGCCGAGGACTGCAACTGGTATATCAATCCGACCGGCAAGTTCGTCATCGGCGGTCCGGATGGTGACGCCGGCCTCACCGGGCGCAAGATCATCGTCGACACCTATGGTGGGGCCGCGCCGCATGGCGGCGGCGCCTTCTCCGGCAAGGACACCACCAAGGTCGACCGCTCGGCAGCCTATGCGGCGCGCTACCTCGCCAAGAACGTCGTCGCAGCCAAGCTCGCCGACCGCTGCACCATCCAGTTGTCCTACGCCATCGGCGTCGCGCAGCCGCTGTCGGTCTATGTCGACCTGCACGGCACCGGCAAGGTCGACGAGGCGAGGCTGGAGGATGCGCTGCGCTCGGTCATGGACCTGTCGCCATCCGGCATCCGCCGTCACCTCGACCTCAACCGGCCGATCTACGCAAAAACCTCGTCCTACGGCCATTTCGGCCGCAAGGCCGGCCGCGACGGTTCCTTCTCCTGGGAGAAGACCGATCTCGCCAAGGCGCTGAAGGATGCGGTCGCCGCCTGACGGCGACTGCAGACCTGTCCATGGATCCAAAAGACAGACCGAGCCGCGCGACCGAAGCTTTTTTCGGTCGCCGGCGCGGCAAGACCATCCGTCCGCAGCAGGCCGCGGCGCTGGAAAGCGGGTTTCAGACCTACAGGCTTGATCTGGCGGCCGCGCCGCCGGCCGAATTGCGGACGCTGTTTGCCGCCGACGTTTCCGCCGTCCAGCTCGAGATCGGTTTCGGCGGCGGCGAGCACCTGCTGCATCGCGCGACGGCGGCTCCGCAGACCGGCTTCATCGGCGTCGAGCCCTTCGTCAACGGCATGGCCAAGCTGATGATGGCGGTACGGGAAAAGCCGCTGGCCAATCTCAGGGTTCATGACGACGACGCCACGCGGCTGGTCGACTGGCTGCCGTCGGCTTCGCTCGACGGCATCGACCTGCTCTATCCCGATCCCTGGCCGAAGAAGAAGCACTGGAAGCGACGCTTCGTCGGTCCGGTCAATCTCGACCGTTTCGCCCATGTGCTGAAGCCGGGCGGAAAATTCCGCTTCGCCTCCGACATCGACACTTATGTGAACTGGACGCTTTTGCATTGCCGGGCGCACGGCGCCTTTGCATGGCAGGCGCAGGAAGCGGCAGACTGGCATCGGCCCTATGATGGCTGGCCGGGCACGCGCTATGAGGCCAAGGCGCTGCGTGAGGGCCGGCGGCCCGCCTATCTGACTTTCGTCAGGACATAGGCCCGGCGCGATACGGTTGACCGCGCCAGGCGGGCAGCATCAGAAGCACCCGATCCTTCAGAAGCGGCCCATCCTGTCGAAGGCGGCCGGGTCGATGCCGAGCTTGCGCAGATCGTTGGCGCGCGGCCTGCGGCCGGCTTCGACGGACCGCGACGCGGCAACGGCGCTGCCGAAGGTGGTGAAGATGTCGCCGATGGCGGAAAACAGCTTGCGGCTACCCATGATTTTCAACCTTTCGCGCGCCACCGCGCGCAATTTCTCTTGTTGTGCGATGCAACATAGATAGGCACGGCGCGCCCGGGATCACAGAGGCGTTGCCGCATGGACGCCATGCGCCGGGCGCAAGGCTGCCTGTGCCGGTCCCCATCTGCCGGTGGTACGCAGCAAGAGCGCCGCGTTTGCCACGCCCCTCACGGCAGGCTTGAAACGCCGAGCGGGATCGTTTATATCAGCCTCAAATTCTTGGTCGGTATGACGAAGAGTGGGTCCACCCGGTCCCGCTCTTTTTTATTACCTGCCGGCCAGCCACGAAAAGAGCGACAGGGACCTGATGAGCGCAGCGGCAATCGACGCCGACGACCGTATCATCCGCGAAAGCGGGATCGATGCGCGCATAGCGCTGATCGTGCAGCCGGTGCTGCGCGGCATCGGCTTCCGCCTGGTGCGGGTGCATCTGTCGGGCCAGAACGGGCTGACGCTGCAGATCATGGCCGAACGCGAGGACGGCACCATGACCGTCGAGGATTGCGAGGAAGTCAGCCGCGCCGTCTCGCCCGCACTCGATGTCGAAGATCCGATCGAAAAGGCGTATCATCTCGAAGTGTCTTCGCCCGGCATCGACCGGCCGCTGGTGCGCAAGTCGGATTTCACCACCTGGACCGGCCATCTGGTCAAGATGGAGACCTCGGTTCTGGTCGGCGACCGCAAGCGCTTCAAGGGCAAGATCGCCGAGAGCGACGATGATGGCGTGCTGATCGCCCGCGACAAGGCTGCCTATGGCGAGGAGCCGACGGTGCGCGTGCCTTACGATGTGATCGCCGATGCCCGGCTGGTGCTGACCGACGATCTCATCCGCGACGCCCTGTCGAAGGACAACAGGGCGCGCAAGGAAGCCAAGAAGCGTCGCGGCGAAGCGGAAGACGCTGCCGCGGATACGGAAAACGAAACCGAACAGGACAATTGATTTGAGCCGCCCGGCGACAGGTCCGGCAACAGGCTCGGGAGAAAGACAATGGTTGTAAGCGCCAACAGACTGGAACTGCTGCAGATCGCCGACGCGGTCGCGCGTGAAAAGTCGATCGACAAGTCGATCGTCATCGCCGCCATGGCCGATGCGATCCAGAAGGCTGCGCGCTCGCGCTATGGCCAGGAGACCAACATCCGCGCCGACATCAACGCCAACACCGGCGAGATGAAGCTGCAGCGGCTGATGGAAGTGGTCGAGAAGGTCGAGGACTACGCCACGCAGATCGCCATTTCCTCGGCCCGCGAGCGCAACCCCGACGCCCAGCTCGGCGACTTCATCGCCGAACAACTGCCGCCGATGGATTTCGGCCGCATCGCCGCCCAGTCGGCCAAGCAGGTCATCGTCCAGAAGGTGCGCGAGGCCGAGCGTGACCGCCAGTATGACGAATACAAGGACCGTATCGGCGAGATCGTCAACGGCACCGTCAAGCGCGTCGAATACGGCAACGTCATCGTCGATCTCGGCCGCGGCGAAGCGATCATCCGTCGCGACGAGCTGATTCCGCGCGAAAACTACAAATATGGCGACCGCGTCCGCGCCTATGTCTACGACGTGCGCCGCGAGCAGCGCGGCCCGCAGATCTTCCTGTCGCGCACCCATCCGCAGTTCATGGCGAAGCTCTTCACCATGGAAGTGCCGGAAATCTACGACGGCATCATCGAGATCAAGTCGGTGGCCCGCGATCCGGGCTCGCGCGCCAAGATCGCCGTCATCTCGCGCGATAGCTCGATCGATCCGGTCGGCGCCTGCGTCGGCATGCGCGGCAGCCGCGTCCAGGCGGTGGTCGGCGAATTGCAGGGCGAGAAGATCGACATCATTCCGTGGTCGCCGTCGGCCGCGTCCTTCATCGTCAACGCGCTGCAGCCGGCCGAGGTCGCCAAGGTGGTGCTCGACGAGGATGCCGAGCGCATCGAGGTCGTGGTGCCGGACGACCAGCTGTCGCTGGCCATCGGCCGTCGCGGCCAGAACGTCCGCCTTGCCTCGCAGCTCACTGGCTGGGACATCGATATCCTGACCGAGCAGGAAGAGAGCGAGCGCCGCCAGAAGGAATTCGTCGAGCGTTCGGCGTTGTTCATGGAAGCCCTCGACGTCGACGAGATGGTCGGCCAGGTGCTGGCCTCCGAAGGTTTCACCAGCGTCGAGGAAGTCGCCTATGTCGATGCCGGCGAAATCGCCTCCATCGATGGCTTCGACGAGGATACCGCTTCGGAGATCCAGACGCGCGCCCGTGAATATCTGGAGAAGATCGAGGCCGAGCATGACGACAAGCGCAAGGCGCTCGGCGTCGAGGACGAACTGCGCGAGATTCCCGGCATCACCACCGCCATGATGGTGACGCTCGGCGAGGACGGCGTGAAGACCATTGAGGATTTCGCCGGCTATGCCGCGGACGACCTGACCGGCTGGAAGGAACGCAAGGACGGCGAGACCAAGGTCTATCCGGGCGTGCTCGCCAGCCACGGCGTGTCGCGCGCCGATGCCGAGCAGATGGTGCTGGCAGCCCGCCTCAAGGCCGGCTGGATCACCGAGGACGAGCTTGCCGCGCAGGAAGCGCCGGCTGACGAAGCCGTCGGTGCGTGAGGTGAAACCGCATCGCACAGAACCCGCCCCCGGACGAGATGAACGATCGCACCTGCATCGTCACCCGCAAGCAGGCCGAACCGGATGAATTGATCCGTTTCGTCGTCGGCCCGGATTCGGCCGTCGTCCCGGACCTCAAGAGAAATCTGCCCGGCCGCGGTTGCTGGGTCAGCGCCGAACGCCTACATGTCGACAAGGCAGCGGCGAAAAACCTGTTTGCCCGCGCCTTCAAGGCGCAGGTGAACGTTCCCGCCGATCTCGGCGGCATGGTCGACGGGCTGCTTTCCCGATCCGCGTTGGGTATGCTGGGCCTCGCCCGCAAGGCCGGCGCGGTCGTTCTCGGCGCTGCCAAGGTCGAGAACGCGGTGCGCGACGGTCAGGCTTTGCTGGTGCTTCATGCGACCGAAGCATCGGATGACGGCGTTCGCAAGATCAGCCAGGCGCGGCGGGCGACCGTTCATCTCGGCGGCCCCGCCATCCCTGCCTACAAACTTTTCCCCGAGGCCGAGTTGAGCTTGGCATTGGGGGGTACAAATGTGATACATGCTGCCGTCCTCGCGCAAGACGCGGGAAGGGCGGTTGAGAAGCGCATGGTTGCGCTCGACCGGTATCGGGGCGGTACCCCGGACGATCTGGCAATGCTTGCGGACGTTGCTGACGAAGATGATGCCGCAGAGGATATGGAATGAGCGATACGAAATCGGGCGACGACAAGACGTTGAGCGTTACGCCGAAGAAGACCTTGACGCTGAAGCGCCCCGGCATGGAACAGGGCACTGTGCGCCAGAACTTCTCGCACGGCCGCACCAAGGCGGTCGTCGTCGAGACCAAGAAGCGCAAGTTCTCGCTGCACGGCGACAAGCCGGAGCCGGCGGCCGCTCCCGTGTCCGTCTTCGCGCCGAAGCCCGCCGCCGCGGCAGCGCCCGCTGTCCAGGAAGCGCCGAAGGCGCCACCGCCGCCGCCTCCAGCCGAGCGTGGCGGCATGGTGCTCAACGAATTGTCGCGCGGCGAGATGGAAGCCCGCCGCAGGGCGCTCGAAGGCTCCAAGGCGCGCGAGATCGAAGATCGCCAGCGTGCCCAGGAAGATGCCAAGCGCCGCGCCGATGACGAGGAGCGCCGCCGTCGCGAGCGTGAGGAATCCGCGCGCCGCCAGGCCGAGGAAGAAGCGCGACTGCAGACCGAGGCCGAATCCCGGCGCCGCGCCGAGGAAGAGGCGCGCCGCCGTGCCCCGCAGGCCGCCGAGCTGGCGACGCCGGACGATGAGGAAGAGGTCAAGCCGAAGCGCACCAGTGGCGCAGGCGCCCCCGTGCGCCGCCTGGTTACGCCCGAAGTGGCGCGTCCAGCCAAGCCGACCAAGGGCGAGGAAGATCGCCGCCGCGGCAAGCTGACGCTGAATTCGGCGCTGTCCGACGAGGATGCGCGCGCTCGCTCGCTGTCGTCGATGCGCCGCCGTCAAGAGAAGTTCAAGCGCGCGATGCATAACGAGCCGCGCGAGAAGGTCATGCGCGAAGTGATCCTGCCCGAAACCATCACCATCCAGGAACTGGCGCAGCGCATGTCCGAGCGCGCCGTCGACGTGGTCAAGTTCTTCATGAAGCAGGGCCAGATCATGAAGCCGGGCGACGTCATCGACGCCGACACCGCCGAACTGGTGGCCACCGAATTCGGCCACACGGTGCGCCGCGTCGCCGAGTCCGACATCGAGGAAGGCCTGTTCAACATCGCCGACCGTGCCGAAGACCTGGTGGCGCGTCCGCCCGTGGTCACGATCATGGGCCATGTCGACCACGGCAAGACCTCGCTGCTCGACGCCATCCGCAACGCCAATGTCGTCTCCGGCGAAGCCGGCGGCATCACCCAGCACATCGGCGCCTACCAGGTCGAGAAGAACGGTCAGAAGATCACCTTCATCGACACGCCCGGCCACGCCGCCTTCACGGCGATGCGCGCCCGTGGCGCCCAGGCGACCGACATCGCCGTGCTGGTGGTTGCGGCCGACGACAGCGTGATGCCGCAGACGATCGAATCGATCAGCCATGCCAAGGCGGCCGGCGTGCCGATCATCGTGGCCATCAACAAGATCGACAAGCGTGACGCCGACCCGCAAAAGGTGCGTTCCGAACTGCTGCGCCATGAGGTTTTCGTCGAGTCCATGGGCGGCGAGGTGCTGGACGTCGAAGTGTCGGCGACCAAGGGCACCAATCTCGACAAGCTGCTCGAAGCGATCCTGCTGCAGGCCGAAATCCTCGACCTGAAAGCCAATCCGGACCGCACCGCCGAGGGCGTCGTCATCGAGGCGCAGCTCGACAAGGGCCGCGGCCCCGTCGCCACCGTGCTGGTGCAGACCGGCACGCTGATGCCGGGCGACATCCTCGTCGCCGGCAACGAGTGGGGCCGGGTGCGCGCGCTGGTCAACGATCGTGGCGAGCACGTCAAGGAAGCGCCGCCGGCGATGCCGGTGGAGGTGCTGGGCCTGCAGGGCACCCCGCAGGCCGGCGATCGCTTCGCCGTCGTCAACAACGAGGCCCGCGCCCGCGAAATCACCGAATACCGTCAGCGCCTGGCGCGCGAGAAGGCGGTGGCCAAGCATGCCGGCCAGCGCGGCTCGCTGGAGCAGATGATGTCGCAGTTGCAGACGAGCGGGCTGAAGGAGTTCCCGCTGGTCATCAAGGGCGACGTGCAGGGCTCGATCGAGGCGATCAGCGCCGCACTCGAGAAGCTCGGCAACGACGAAGTGCGCGCGCGCATCGTCCATGCCGGAGCCGGCGGCATCACCGAAAGCGACGTGTCGCTGGCGGAGACCTCCGGTGCCGCGATCATCGGCTTCAATGTCCGCGCCAATACGCAGGCACGTGCCGCCGCCGCGGCCGCCGGCATCGAGATCCGCTACTACTCGATCATCTACAATCTCGTCGATGACGTGAAGGCGGCTCTCTCCGGCATGCTCTCGCCGGAGCGTCGCGAGACCTTCATCGGCAATGCCGAGATCCTCGAGATCTTCGACATCACCAAGGTCGGCAAGATCGCCGGCTGCCGTGTCACCGAAGGCAAGGTCGAACGCGGCGCCGGCGTGCGCCTGATCCGCGACAACGTCGTCATCCACGAAGGCACGCTGAAGACACTGAAGCGCTTCAAGGACGAGGTTTCGGAAGTGCCGGGCGGCCAGGAGTGCGGCATGGCCTTCCAGAACTACGAGGACATGCGCGTCGGCGACGTCATCGAGTGCTTCCGCATCGAGATGGTAACCCGCACGCTCTGAGTTCGAGCATCGCATCGAGAAGTCCGGGCGGTGGTCGCAAGGCCGCCGCCCACACCACATGAGACATGCGGCGCGGTCCCATCCCGCGCATCACGATTTCAGGACCGAGGAAAATGTCCCGTTCAACCACGTCAGGCCCGTCCCAGCGCATGCTGCGTGTCGGTGAGCAGGTGCGCCACGCGCTGTCCGAAACCTTGCAGCGCGGCGAGATTATCGATCCGCTGGTCGAGAACAGCGTGATCTCGGTTTCCGAGGTCCGCATGTCGCCCGATCTGAAGATCGCCACCGCTTTCGTCTCGCCGCTCGGCGCCAGCGACGACAATGCAGTGGTCGAAGCGCTTAACAAGCATGCGAAATTCATCCGCGGCCGTGTCTCGGGCGCGCTGAGGCAGATGAAGTACATGCCGGAGTTTCGCTTCCGGCTGGACACGTCCTTCGACAATTTCGCCCGCATCAACGATTTGCTGAAGTCGCCGGAAGTGGCGCGGGATCTCAGCCACGACGACGACAAAGACAAAGACGACAAGAAGGACAGCGAATAGTGGGCCGTCGCGGCAAGAAGAAGGGCAGGCCGGTTTCCGGCTGGGTGGTTCTGGACAAGCCGGTCGGCATGGGTTCGACCGAGGCCGTCTCCAAGATCAAATGGCTGTTCCAGGCCGAGAAGGCCGGCCATGCCGGCACGCTCGACCCGCTGGCGTCGGGAATGCTGCCGATCGCGCTCGGCGAAGCGACCAAGACCGTGCCCTACGTGCAGGACGGCGCCAAGGTCTATCGCTTTACCGTCGCCTGGGGCGAGGAGCGCTCGACTGATGATCTCGAGGGCCCGGTGACCAACAGCTCGGAGCGGCGTCCGGCCGAGGCCGAGGTGAAGGCGCTGCTGCCGAAATACACCGGCGTCATCATGCAGACGCCGCCGCAGTTCTCGGCCATCAAGATCGCCGGCGAGCGCGCCTATGACCTCGCCCGCGAGGGCGAGACGGTCGACATCCCCGCGCGCGAGATCGAGATCGGCCGCCTCGATATTGTCGAGCACGACGCCGGCCGCACCGTTTTCGAGGTCGAATGCGGCAAGGGCACCTATGTGCGTTCGCTCGCCCGCGACATGGGCCGCGACCTCGGCTGCTTCGGCCATATCGCGGAGCTGCGCCGTGTCGAGGTCGAGCCGTTCACGCCGGAGGACTTCGTCACCGTCGCCGAACTCGAAGCCGCCCGTTTCGGCGAACGCGGCGAGGTGGCGGGGGATGACGACGCATCCGACGCGCCGGTCGACTTCGATGCCATCGACGCGCTGCTGGTCGACACCGCGGCAGCGCTCGAATGCCTGCCGCAGGTCACCGTCAGCGACGACGCGGCGACCAGGATCCGGCTCGGCAATCCGGTCATCATCCGCGGCCGCGACGCTCCGGTCGAGGCCGAGGAAGCCTGCGCCACGGTGCGCGGCAGGCTGGTCGCCATCGGCGCCATCGAGCAGGGCATGTTCAAGCCCAAGCGGGTCTTTGCCGGATGACGGCGCTCGGCTAGTTTCGGTTCGGCATTGGGGGCAGGGGGATATGGCGAAGACTGAGACGGCAACGAAGCGCGGGCCAATGAAGACGCGCCGGCCACCGGTCGGCGCCTCGCCGGGCACACTGATCGCCGATCCGGCGGCACGGCGCAGCGAGCTCCGGCTGACGCTGATCTCGCCCGACAAATTCGAGACCATCGAGAACGCCAGCATCGATGATCTCAATGCCCATTGCGACCAGTGGCCCGTCGTCTGGCTGGATTGCACCGGCCTCGCCAACATCCCGCTGATCGAGGAGATCGGCCGCATCTTCAGCCTGCATCCGCTGGCGCTCGAAGATGTCGTCAACACTGGCCAGCGGCCGAAGGTGGACTTCTTCGAGGACCATGCCTTTGTCGTTATGCGCATGATCGACGATGTCACGGCCCATCGCTACGAGCAGATCGCGGTCTTCTTCGGCAGCAACTTCGTCGTCACCTTCCAGGAGCGCGAGGGCGATCCGTTCAATCCGGTTCGCAAGCGCATCGCCAGCTCGGTGCCGAACCGGCTGCGCGCGCGCGGCGCCGACTATCTCGCCTATGCGTTGATCGACGCCATCGTCGACAGCTATTTCCCGCCGATCGAGGCCGCCAGCGAACTGGTCGACGGCATCGAGGACGAGATGCTGCGCGCGCCGCACAAGCAGCAGATGCGGCAACTGCACGAGTTGCGGCGCGACGCCAATGTGCTGAAGGGTGTGCTTTGGCCGATGCGCGATGCGCTGGCGACGCTGATCCGCAACGACGTGCCCTACGTGAAGGCCGAGACCAAGGTCTTTTTCAACGACACGCTCGATCATTCGCTGCGCCTGATCGAATTGGTCGAAACCCAGCGCGACATGCTGACCGGGCTGATCGAGATGCACCTGTCGCTGAGCCAGGCGCGCACCAACGACGTCATCTCCTATCTGACCATCGTCTCGGTGATCTTCATGCCGCTGACCTTCCTGGTCGGCGTCTGGGGCATGAACTTCGACCCCGATACCTCGCCATGGAACATGCCGGAGCTGAAGGCCTATTACGGCTACCCCACGGCGCTGCTGTTCATGGCCCTCGTTGCCGCCGGGCTGATTGCTTTCTTCAAGTGGAAGAAGTGGTTGTAGTCGAACGCAAATCTTCAGTTTTCAGGGAAAAGGCCTGCGACAAGCCGGCTTGTGATTTGGGCTGGCGTTTTCCGGGGAATTGCCCTATATGCGCCGCAGCTTCGCGCCGTGTCGCGTTGCTTGCACCGGCCCCTGCTGGACGACATCCCGGCTGAGGGCGACCCGTTTCCTCAAACAGATAAGGAAAAACACGATGTCGATTACTGCCGAGCGCAAAAAAGAATTGATGGGTGAATTCGCAACCGCCAAGGGCGATACCGGGTCTCCGGAAGTTCAGGTGGCCATCCTTTCCGAGCGCATCAAGAACCTGACCGACCACTTCAAGGACCACAAGAAGGATAACCATTCCCGCCGTGGTCTGCTCGCTCTCGTCTCACAGCGCCGCAGCCTGCTTGATTATCTCAAGCGCAAGGACGACGCGCGCTATCAGACGCTGATCGAGAAGCTCGGTCTGCGCCGTTGACGAATTGACCGGCGGGCTTTCCTCGGGAGAGCCCGCCGGTCGCGCATTTGGTGCATCGGATCGCTCCAGTGCACCAGTGACAGGATGAAGCGCCGCGCATCGATCGGATACGCAAACGGACGCTTCGCGAAGTTGGCATTTGCGCAGGGCCGTTCTGAGAGCCGCGGCTTTCAGGTCATGCGCAAGGCCGGTCGGATCGATCGGCCAGACCCGGTTTCGAGCCAGCAAAGGGCTGCTTGGAACCGCCCATGGACGGTCATGGGGCAGGATTGCAGGATGCTCGTGCGGCCAGCGTGCCGGGATTGATGCGAGCGTCCCGTTGTCTTGCCCGTGGCTGCCCGAGAAAAGAAGCCAGGGGAAAGGGCATCCGCGCACGACAAGCCGCGCGACCCTTTCCGCATATGAAGGACAAGACATGTTCAATCACCACAAAGTGGAAATCGAGTGGGGCGGCCGTCCGCTCGTTCTGGAAACCGGCAAGATCGCGCGCCAGGCTGACGGCGCGGTGCTCGCCACCTACGGCGAGACCAAGGTCCTCGCCACCGTCGTTTCGATGAAGGAGCCGAAGCCCGGCCTCGATTTCTTCCCGCTGACCGTCAATTACCAGGAAAAGACCTACGCCGCCGGCAAGATCCCGGGCGGCTATTTCAAGCGCGAAGGCCGTCCGAGCGAGAAGGAAACGCTGGTTTCCCGCCTGATCGACCGCCCGATCCGCCCGCTCTTCGCCGATGGCTACAAGAACGACACCCAGATCGTCGTCACCGTCGTCCAGCACGACCTCGAGAACGATCCGGACATCCTGTCGATCGTTGCCACCTCGGCCGCGCTGACGTTGTCCGGGGTCCCCTTCATGGGCCCGATCGGTGGCGCCCGCGTCGGCTACATCAACGGCGAGTACGTGCTTAACCCGCATATCGACGAGATGCAGGAATCCAAGCTCGACCTCGTCGTCGCCGGCACCACCGATGCCGTGCTGATGGTCGAATCCGAGGCCAAGGAACTCTCCGAAGAGCTGATGCTCGGCGCCGTCATGTTCGGCCACAAGGGCTTCCAGCCGGTGATCGAGGCGATCATCAAGCTGGCCGAGGTCGCCGCCAAGGATCCGCGCGACTTCACCGCCCCGGACTATTCCGCGCTCGAACGCGAAATGCTGAAGATCGTCGGCGACGAGCTTCGCGATGCCTACAAGATCACCGACAAGCAGGCCCGCTATGCCGCCGTCGACGCCGTCAAGGCGAAGGTGAAGGCGGCGTTCGCGCCGGCCGAAGGCGAGGAAGCCAGGTACACGTCCGAGCAGATCGGCTCCGTGTTCAAGGAACTCCAGGCCAAGGTTGTGCGCTGGAACATCCTCGACACCGGCTCGCGTATCGATGGCCGCGACCTGAAGACGGTCCGCAAGATCGTCTCCGAAGTCGGCGTCCTGCCGCGCACCCACGGTTCGGCGCTGTTCACCCGCGGCGAGACCCAGGCGCTGGTCGTCGCCACGCTCGGCACCGGCGAGGATGAGCAGTATGTCGACTCGCTGACCGGCATGTACAAGGAGAAGTTCCTCCTCCACTACAACTTCCCGCCCTACTCGGTCGGCGAGACCGGCCGCATGGGCTCGCCGGGCCGCCGCGAGATCGGCCACGGCAAGCTTGCCTGGCGCGCCATCCGGCCGATGCTGCCCTCCGCCGACCAGTTCCCCTACACGCTGCGCGTCGTCTCGGAGATCACCGAGTCCAACGGTTCGTCCTCGATGGCGACCGTCTGCGGCACCTCGCTGGCGCTGATGGATGCCGGCGTGCCGCTGGCCAAGCCGGTTGCCGGCATCGCCATGGGCCTGATCAAGGAAGGCGAGCGCTTCGCGGTGCTCTCCGACATCCTGGGCGACGAAGATCATCTCGGCGACATGGACTTCAAGGTCGCCGGCACAGCCAACGGCATCACCTCGCTGCAGATGGACATCAAGATCGAGGGCATCACCGAGGAGATCATGCAGATCGCGCTGGACCAGGCCAAGGATGGCCGCCAGCATATCCTCGGCGAGATGGCGCATGCTCTGACCGGCGCTCGCCCCGAACTCGGTGAGTTCGCACCGCGCATCGAAGTCATGCACATCCCGACCGACAAGATCCGCGACGTCATCGGTTCCGGCGGCAAGGTCATCCGCGAGATCGTCGAGAAGACCGGCGCCAAGATCAACATCGAGGACGACGGCACGATCAAGATCGCTTCGGCCAACGCCAAGGAGATCGAGGCGGCGAAGAAGTGGATCCACACCATCGTTGCCGAGCCGGAAGTCGGCGAGATCTATGAAGGCACGGTCGTCAAGACCGCCGACTTCGGCGCCTTCGTCAACTTCTTCGGTCCGCGCGACGGCCTCGTCCACATTTCGCAGTTGGCCAACGAGCGCGTCGCCAAGACCTCAGACGTCGTCAAGGAAGGCGACAAGGTCTGGGTCAAGCTGATGGGCTTCGACGAGCGCGGCAAGGTCCGCCTGTCGATGAAGGTCGTCGACCAGGCCACCGGCAAGGAAATCGTGCGCGAGAAGAAGGCCGAAGGCGGCGAGGAAGACGCTGCCTGATCGGGCCGACCAGATAGTTGAGGCGGGCGCGGCTTATGTCGCGCCCGTTTTCGTTTAGGGGGCGTGTTTCCCGCGGGGTAAGGAAATGTCGGCAGAGCCGCTGAAGACGCTGTTCCATCCGTATGAGGCTGAGGCCCTCGACTTGCCGAAAGAGGGCGAGCGCGTGCTTTTCCTCGGCGCCGAGCCCGGTTTCCGCTTGCCCGGGGGCTTCGCAGCCGAGCTCCATCTCGTGCAGGGTTTTCGCCCGCATTTTCGCGCGCTGCAGGCGGCGGGTTTTCACGTCACGCCGCGAGCGGACGGCGCCGGCTTCGATGCCGCGCTCGTGCTCGCCGGCCGTCACCGCGGCCAGAACGAGCTGCGGGTCGCCGAAGCGATCGAACGCGTGGCGTCGGGTGGGCTGATCCTGGTTGCGGGCGGCAAGGAGGATGGTATCGCTAGCCTGCGCAAGCGTGTCGACGAGCTTGTGCCGCTCGACGGCCATTTGCCGAAGCATCACGGCGTCGCCTTCTGGTTCCGCCGGCCCGCGGACGTCGGCGCGGCGGCCGTGCTGCGCTCGGCTAATCCGGCGGTTGTGGTCGAAGGCCGTTTCCACACCACGCCAGGCATGTTCTCCTTCGATCGGCTCGATGCCGGCTCGAAACTGCTGGTGGGTAGCCTGCCGGGCGACATCAAGGGCGCCGTTGCCGATTTCTGCGCCGGTTGGGGCTATGTGGCGGCCGAGGCGGCGTCGCGCTTCCCGGGGCTCACCGGGCTCGATCTTTTCGAGGCGGATTTCGAGGCGCTGGAGGCGGCGAAGGCCAATGTGGCCAGCACGTCGGTCGAGCCGCGTTTCTTCTGGACCGATCTGCTCGGCGAGCCGGTCGAGCGGCGCTACGACGCCATCCTCATGAACCCGCCTTTCCACCGCGGCCGGGCGGCGGAGCCGGAGATCGGCGCCGGCATGATCCGGGCGGCAGCGAAGGCGATGAAACCCGGCGGACGCTTGCTCATGGTGGCGAACCGCCAGTTGCCTTACGAAGCGGTGCTGGCGGCGGCCTTCTCAAGCCATGCCGAGATCGCCCGCGACGGCACGTTCAAGGTGCTGTCGGCGCGCCGATAACGGGCGCCTTAATGCATGCTGACGATACGCGCCTCGCGCTTTTCGAAGCGCGCTTCGCCCATCCCGACTTTGAGCGGCGCCGGCCGGCCGAACAGGTAGCCTTGCACCACCTCGCACCCGGCGGCCCTGAGCAGCGTCGCCTGGTTTTCGGTCTCGACGCCTTCGGCGATGATGCCGACGCCGAGCGCGCGCGACAGCCCGACGATGGTCGAGACCACCGCGCCCGAGTTGGAATCGGTGTCGATGCGGCTGACGAAGGAACGGTCGATCTTGAGCTTGCCGAACGAGAAATCGATAAGGTAGCTGAGATTGGAATAGCCGGTGCCGAAATCGTCGACGGCCACCGAGATGCCCATCTCGGCAAGCTGCTGCAGGATGACGGCGGCGCGGTCGCGGTCCTGCATCATTGCGGTTTCGGTGACTTCCAGCTCGAGCCGTGACGGCTTGATGCCGGTGGCGACCATCGTTTCGCGCACCAGGCCGACGAAATCCTTGGTCATGAACTGCACCGGCGAGATGTTGACGGCGACGAAGCAGTCCTCGGGCAGGTACTGGGCGTCGCTGCAGGCCTTGCGCAGCACCCATTCGCCGATCGGGTTGATCATGCCCGTCTCTTCGGCGATCGGTATGAACTCGATCGGCGGGATCATGCCGCGTTCCGGGTGCTTCCAGCGGATAAGCGCCTCGTAGCCGATGATGCGGCCGCTCGGAAGGTCGAGCTGCGGCTGGTAGTGGAGGTCGAAATCGCCGCGCTCGAACGCGGTATGCAGTTCGGATTCGATCCATTGCCGATAGTCGGCGACCCGGCCCATGTCGCTATGGAAGACCGACCAGTTGCCGACGCCGCCGGCGCGCGCATTCTGCAGCGCCAGATTGGAACGGCGCAGCACCAGGACCGGGTCGACGCCGTCCTTGGGCATCGCCACGATGCCGACCGACAGGCTGACCGACTGCTGATGTGAATTGAGCTGATAGGGCTCCATCATCTCGTCGATGAGCTTCTCGATCGTCTGCTCGACCGAGCCCTTCAGCTCGCGGTCCGCCAGCAGCACCGCGAACTCGCCGGCGCCGATGCGCCCGAGCACCGCGCCCTCCGGCATGCGGTCCCTGAGCCGCTCGGCGAAGGCGCGGATCAGCTCGTCGCCATAGCTGTAGCCGATGGCGTCGTTGATGTGCTTGAAGCGGTCGATGTCGATGTCGATCAGGAACACCGGCTCGCCGGTGCGGATCGTCGCCGATGCCGCCTCGGCGATCTTGCCGACCATCGCCGGACGCGCCAGCAGGCCCGTCAGCTTGTCGAAATTGGTCTCGTTGAAGACATACTGCTCCGATTCATCGACACCGGCGAAGAAGGAAAGGGCGGCACCCGCCGCCGCCAGCGCGCAAAGCGCATCGATGATGCCGGCCATCGTTTCCGCCGGCATGCCGGCAAGACCGTCGCCGAAACCGAATTTCAGCCCCCAGATGCCGAGGATAAAGCTGCCCATGCCCGAGCTTGCTATGGTGAGCAGCCGGAACAACGGCGTTCGCTTCGGGTTGCTGGCAGCAGCAGACATGCAGAGTCCCTAAGTTGCGGGACGTTCTAGCGGAAATCTCCTTAAAATGAGTTTCCGCCAATGCATCCAATTTTACCGGAAGCCGAGTATTTCCCGCGGGATTATTCCCGGGCGCCGTCGGTCTGCTTCAATTCGTCGAGCGTCGGCATGGAAACGATGTGATAGCCGGAATCGACATAGTGGATCTCGCCGGTGACGCCGGAGGAGAGATCGGACAGCAGATAGAGCGCCGAGCCGCCGACCTCGTCGATGGTCACCGTGCGGCGCAGCGGCGAGTTGCGCTGCTGGTAGGAGAACATGTGGCGGGCGTCGGAAATCCCGGCGCCGGCGAGCGTGCGCACCGGCCCCGCCGAAATCCCGTTCACCCGGATGCCGCGCGGGCCGTAGTCATTGGCGAGATAGCGCACGCTGGCTTCCAGTCCGGCCTTGGCGACACCCATGACGTTGTAGTTCGGCATGACCCGCACCGAGCCGGCATAGGTCAGCGTGATCATCGAGCCGCCATCCGTCATCAGCGGCGCGGCGTTACGGGCCACCTCGGTGAAGGAATAGCAGGAGATCACCATGGTGCGGACGAAATTGTCCCGGCTGGTGTCGGCGTAGAGGCCCTTGAGCTCGTTCTTGTCGGAAAAGCCGATGGCATGGACGACGAAATCCAGCCCACCCCAGGCCTTGCCGAGGGTCTCGAACGTGGCGCTGACCGAGGCGCTGTCCTCGACGTCGCAAGGCACCACCAGCGATGCGCCGAGCTTGTCGGCAAGCGGCTTGACCCTGCGCCCGAAAGCGTCGCCCTGATAGGTGAAGGCGAGTTCGGCGCCGTGTTCGGACAATTTCCTGGCGATGCCCCAGGCGATCGAATGATCGTTGGCGACACCCATGACAAGCCCGCGCTTGCCCTTCATCAGTCCGTCCATGACTGGCGATCCTTATGCGGAATAGCGCTGGAAAATCAGCGTTGCGTTGGTGCCACCGAAACCGAAGGAATTCGACAAAACGGTGTCGATCCTGGCGTTGTCGATGCGCTTGCGCACGATCGGCATGCCTGCGAATTCCGGGTCGAGCTCCTCGATATGCGCGCTCTCGCCGATGAAGCCACCTTGCATCATCAGGATCGAGTAGATCGATTCCTGGACGCCGGCCGCGCCCAGCGAATGGCCGGTCAGCGACTTGGTCGAGGTGATGAACGGCATCTTGTCGCCGAACACCTCGCGGATGGCGCCCATCTCCTTGGAATCGCCGACCGGCGTCGAGGTGCCGTGCGTGTTGATGTAGTCGACCGGCGTAGACACCGTGGCGAGCGCCTGCCGCATGCAGCGCACCGCTCCTTCGCCCGAGGGCGCCACCATGTCGTAGCCGTCCGAGGTCGCGCCGTAGCCGACGATCTCGGCATAGATCTTGGCGCCGCGCGCCTTGGCGTGCTCCAACTCCTCCAGGATGAGCACGCCGGCGCCGCCGGCGATGACGAAGCCGTCGCGGTTGACGTCATAGGCGCGCGAAGCGGTGGATGCCTTGTCGTTGTACTTCGACGACATCGCGCCCATGGCGTCGAACAGGTCCGACATCGTCCAGTCGAGATCCTCGTGGCCGCCGGCGAACATCACGTCCTGCTTGCCCCACTGGATGAGCTCATAGGCGTTGCCGATGCAATGCGCGGAGGTCGAGCAGGCCGACGAGATCGAGTAGTTGACGCCGTGGATCTTGAACCAGGTGGCAAGCGTCGCCGATGCGGTCGACGACATCGCCTTCGGCACCGCGAACGGGCCGATGCGCTTGGGGCTGCCGTTCTTGAGCGTGGTTTCGGCCGCCTCGACGATGGTCCGGGTGGAGGGGCCGCCCGAGCCCATGACGATGCCGGTGCGTTCGTTGGTGATGTCGCTCTCGCCAAGCCCGGCGTCCGCAATCGCCTGGTCCATGGCGACGTGGTTCCACGCCGCGCCCTGCGACAGGAAGCGCATGGCGCGCCGGTCGATCATGGCCGACGGATCGAGCGTCGGCGCGCCCCAGACCTGGCAGCGGAAACCGTGTTCGGCGAAGGAATTGGAAAAGCTGATGCCTGATTTGGCATCGTGCAGCGAGGCCTGCACCTCGTTGGCGTTGTTGCCGATCGACGACACGATGCCGAGGCCCGTCACTACGACCCGTCTCATTCGCAACTCCTTCCGGCGCATGATGTCGAAAACCGTGATCGGAATTCGCAAACGATCATACGCAAAATCAAAGCGCCATGCGGTCCCGCATGCAAAGGGTGCATGGCGCGGTGGTGGCGCCGGTCAAGCCGCCGCCGATTGCTTGGACAGACCCACTTTCAGATCCGTCGCCGCGTATATGGGTTCGCCATCCGCCTTCAGCCAGCCATCGGCGATACCGAGCACCAGACGCCCGCGCATCACGCGCTTGAAGTCGATGCCGTATTCCACCTTCTTGACCGACGGCGTCACCATGCCCTTGAACTTCACCTCGCCGGTCGACAGCGCCATGCCCTTGCCCGGCTCGCCGAGCCAGCCGAGATAGAACCCGGTCAGCTGCCACATGGCGTCGAGACCGAGGCAGCCCGGCATGATCGGGTTGCCGATGAAATGGCAGGCGAAGAACCAAAGGTCCGGCTTGATGTCGAACTCGGCGCGGATGAAGCCCTTGTCGAAGGCGCCGCCGGTCTCGCTGATCTCGGTGATGCGGTCGAACATCAGCATCGGCGGGTAGGGCAACTGCGCGTTGCCCGGTCCGAACAGCTCGCCGCGGGCGCAGGCAAGCAGTTCTTCATACTCGTAGCTGGACTTCGAACCCGCCATGAATTTCGTCCCCGTGATCGTCCCGGGCGGTGGGGCGCCCTTGTCGTTGGCTTCCTAACACAATCTTTCCAAGGCCGGAAACCGGCGTTTGCGCTTAACCTGCCCGTCTGCCCGGGTCAATGCGCGCCTGCGCACAAGCGTCTTGCTCTATTGATCGCATTCGGCCGACAGAATATATGTCGGAACGTGTCCAGTTTCGGCCGAGGACGTTTTTTCGCCACTCTGGACGTGTTTTTGGGCCGAAAGGGCGAGCTTCGACGGGATAGATGGATCAGGGCAGCCGGAAGGACAATGTCGCTGTGGACAAGCGGGTTCGCGAGGCCGGCCTGAGGCCGACACGTCAGCGCGTTGCGCTGGCCGATCTGCTTTTTGCCAAGGGCGACCGCCATCTTTCGGCCGAGGAACTGCACGAGGAGGCGATCGCCGCCGGCGTGCCGGTGTCGCTGGCCACCGTCTACAACGCCCTTCACCAGTTCACCCAGGCGGGTCTGCTGCGCATTCTCGCCGTCGAGGGATCGAAGACCTATTTCGACACCAACACCTCCGACCACCATCATTTCTACATCGAAGGCGAGAACAGGATCTTCGATATCGCCAGCGGCCCGGTGACTGTCTCCAACCTGCCGGAGCCTCCGCAGGGCATGGAAATCGCCAATGTCGATATCGTGGTCAGGCTGCGCCCGAAGCGCCGCGACTGATCCGTTTGCGATGCGGCCTCTCGATCTCGCGGTAAAGCTGGAATGGTGGGTCGCCGCGGCGGCTTCCGTCGTCCTCTATGCGATGACTGGCGCTTCCTGGTGGCTGTTCGCGCTGCTCATCCTCGCGCCGGATCTGTCGATGCTGGGGTACCTGGCGGGACCGCGTGTCGGCGCCGTCGCCTATAACGCCCTGCACATGCTGATTGTCCCGCTCGTCCTGGCGCTGGCCGGCCACGTCCTCGGCAGCTCGATGACCACAGCGGTCGCGCTGATCTGGATCGCCCACATCGCCATCGACCGCGCGCTCGGCTACGGCCTGAAGCTGCCCAGCGGTTTTCAGGATACCCACCTCGGCCGTATCGGACGCCGCGAACTCCAAGCGCCTGTCACGCCGGATTAGTGTCAGGCCGGATCAGTTCTTGACCCGTTCGCCCGGATAGGCGCCCCAGACGACCGACTGCGGCAGCCAGCCGGTATGGCCCTCGAAGGTCATCTCGCACCATTGCCCGTCGCAGGCCTTGATCGCGCCCATGACGCCGGGTTCGACGATGGCCACCACGCCGGCGTCCTTGTCCTTGTCGTCGAGCAGGTTGATTCGGCCGCCCTTGCCGCGCTGCCAGGGCGCGACGATCGCCGTGCGGCGTCCCGACAGCAGCGACTGGTTGATCCAGCCCTCCGAGCCGTCGGCGTCGCGCACGCGCCGCCAGGTGTCGAACTCCTGGATGATTTCCATCGGCAGGCCGGCCTTCATGTACATCCAGTCGACCGAATAGTTGGCGCCGGGGCCGACGCGCGAATTGACGCGACCCGATTTCAGGCTGACGAAGCGCGGCAGCGGCAGGCCGCTCGGTCCGAGCGTGATCGTCTGCCCGGGAGCGGCGGCGCCCTGTGCCGACACTTGCTGCGGAGAGTAAAGAAGAGCGCCGAGGACTGCTGCGCTGAAAGCCAGGCGGAGCGTCGCGAAACCAGACACTTTGTTTCCTTTCGGCGCCTGCCCGTCGGCCCCGGCGCCCCTTTTTCTTTGTCTTCGGCAGCACCGCTTGTTACAGGAGTGGGCGGATACCGCGATTGGCTACAAGTTTCGCCTGTCTTGGTTAAAGAGGTCTCAACGAGATCGGTTTCGAGGAAGCTTCGGGGATAAAATGGCAGGCAAAAAACGGCCCCTCGTCGTCATCACGCGCAAGCTGCCCGACCCGGTCGAAACCCGCATGCGCGAGCTGTTCGACGCGCGGCTGAATGTCGAGGACCGGCCGATGACGCAGCCGGAGCTGGTCGCCGCGGTCAAGGAAGCCGATGTGCTGGTGCCGACGATCACCGATCATATCGATGCGGCACTGATCGCCCAGGCCGGCGACAATCTCAAGCTGATCGCCAATTTCGGCAACGGCGTCGACAAGATCGACGTCGCGGCGGCGGCGAAGAAGGGCATCACCGTCACCAACACGCCGAACGTGCTGACCGAGGACACGGCCGACATGACCATGGCGCTGATGCTGGCCGTGCCGCGCAGGCTGGCGGAAGGCGCCAACGTGCTCACCGGCGACAAGAAATGGGCCGGCTGGTCGCCGACCTGGATGCTCGGTCGCCGTATCTGGGGCAAGCGGCTCGGCATCGTCGGCATGGGCCGCATCGGCACCGCGGTTGCCAGGCGCGCCAAGGCCTTCGGCCTGTCGATCCACTACCACAACCGCCACCGCGTGCTGCCGGCGGTCGAGGACGAGCTGGAAGCGACCTACTGGGAAAGCCTCGACCAGATGCTGGCCCGCATGGACATCATCTCGGTCAACTGCCCGTCGACGCCGGCGACGTTCCATCTGCTTTCGGCGCGGCGGCTGGCGCTGATGCAGCCGTCGGCCTACATCGTCAACACCGCGCGCGGCGACATCATCGACGAGGAATCGCTGATCAAGCTGATCCATGACGGCAAGATCGCCGGCGCCGGCCTCGACGTCTACGAACACGAGCCGGCGCTGAACAGCAAGCTGCTGAAGCTCGCCGCCAAGGGCAAGGTGGTGCTCCTGCCGCATATGGGCTCGGCGACGCTCGAAGGCCGCATCGACATGGGCGAGAAGGTGATCATCAACATCCGCGCCTTCTTCGACGGCCACCGCCCGCCGGACCGCGTGCTGCCGCTCAGGACGTAGCTGGTTGCGGAGCGCTCAGACGGCGAGGGTGCCGTCGGCAGCGACTTTCACAATGCGCCCGCAATAGGTCTCGAACACGTTTCGAGCGAGCTGGACCGCCATCGGCGTCTGCCAGCCCATTTCCCTGGCGACGATCAGCCCAAGCAGGAGGATTGCGTCCGGCTCGTGCAGCACCAGTGCGGCCGGCGCCCGGCCGTTGTGGACAAGCTCCATCAGCACGGCCGAAGCCGAGGATGAGCCGATCGTGCCCGGCAGGAACAGCACGCGGCCGGAAATCGTCTCGCCATGCTGTGGGTGACGGACATCGGCGATGCGGCCGCTCTTCGGGTCGACGCCGCCCCAGAAGCTGATCGGCGCCGTCAGCACCAGCGCCTCGCCTTCGCCGCCCTTGCCGGGCACCAGGATCTCGGCTCGGGCGTTCATGCTGCGATATCCGTAAAGCGTGGCTTACCAAGAACGGCGCTTTCGACGCAGTCGGCCAGCGAGGCGTAGAGCACGGAGTAGCCGGTGTTGCCCGGCGCGTAGTGCGCGAACTTGCCCGAATTCGTCATCAGCACCCCGTTGCTGAGCTCCGGCATGATCGGCGTCACCACCACGCAGGTGTCGGCAACGATGATCACCCCGCTTGCCTCGAGCGCCTTGCGCCGGCCGCTTTGCTCGAGTCCGGACAGCGCATGGCGGCCGGTGCAGGCATAGATCGGCACGCTGAGCCGGCGGCCGGCGATCAGCCGCTCCAGCGCGTCGAATTCCGGGAGCGACAGATGCGGGCTGCCGATTGCAACCGCATCGATCGTTTTCGATGCCGCCGCCGTCGACAGCCCGGCACGGGCCTTCGCGGCCATTTCAGACGTGACGCGGATCACCGTCTCCGGCGTCGCGCCGGCGAGAATGGTGTTCGCATCGGGCGCTTCCGGCGTCACGCCGGCAATGTGGAACAGGCCGACCGCGCCGGACGAGGCCGCGGCGGCGCCGAATGCCTTGAGCGCATCCTCGCCGGGGTGCTTGGCTACGCCGGTGACGACGCCGACGGCGTTGCCGACCTCGCGACCATAGAGGCTGCCAAGCACCGGCCAGGCGATTTCCGATGCGAGGAAGGAAGGCGAGAGGCCGGAGACATCGAACACCAGCCGCGCCCGCCTGTTCTCGAGGCGATGCAGGCCGTAGTCCGGGGCTCGGCCGGTAATGGCGCAGGCGATGTCGAGGAAATCGCCATAGCGGTTGGTGCGCGCGCCCAGCACCGAATTGCAGAACACCACCGCGTTCGATTCGCCCCAGGCGACGTCGCTGCCCAGCGCTGGCCTGTGCCCGGCCTGGTAAGGCGCGCAGGTCCAGCTCTGCTCGCAGCCAAGCTTGCGATAGGCCTCCATCATCCGCCGCGCCATGCCGCGCGCCGGCTCCTCGAGGCGGATGCGCGCGCAGCCCATCAGGTCGAGCGCGCCGACATTGAGCGTCGAGCGCACGGCGACGCGCGCGCCGCCCTCGACCAGCCTCTCGGCGAACAGCGTGCCGGAATCGCCGTGATAGAGCGCCCCGTCGATATGCGTCGAGGCAATCGGGATCAGTCGCGGCGCGCCGAGCAGCCGGGCGCTTTCGGCGACGATGCGCATCGCCATCGCGGCGCCGTCCTTGCCGGCGGCGATCGCCTGTTCTTCCGCGCTGAGGGCGAGGCTCATGGCAGCACCTTGCGCATGGTGATCGACGTCGGCCGATCGTAGCCTTCATGCGCCGTGCGTTCGGTCTCGCCAAAGCCCAGCCGGGCGAAGGCGCTGTGATTTGCGGAGAGCTCGATGCGGGTCTGCAGTTCGATGGCGCCCTTGCCACGGCTCACAGCAATATCCTCGGCGGCCCGCATCAGCAGCCTGCCGATGCCTTGCCCCTGAAAGTCCGGCTCGACCGCGAGCTTGCCGATGTAGAAATCGTCCTGCCTTTCCAGCATGAAAATGCAGCCGACGATCCTCGCACCCTGCAGAGCCAGGAAACCCGTCTCCTGCTTTGCCTTTTCCTTGAGCTTTGCGGCGGTCAGCAGATGCGCCGAGGACGGCGGATCGATGACGCCGTCCATATAGGCAAAGGCGCGCATGATCAGCGAATGCAACTCGTCCCATTGCCCGAAATCGGGTGGAATTTGCATGACGAAGACGCCTGTCGGCCGGTCCATGCGATCAGGCTCTCTTGTAGCGGATCGTGTCGAAGCGCGCGCTGAGCGCGTCGTAAAGCAAAAGCCGGCCGACCAGCGGCTCGCCGATGCCGGTGATCAGCTTGATCGCCTCCATCGCCTGCAGCGTTCCGATCACACCGGTCAGCGCGCCGACCACGCCGGCGACGGCGCAGGACGGCACCAGTCCCTCCGGCGGTGCTTCCGGGAAAAGGTCGCGGTAGCCGGGGTTAGGCTTGCCGTCGGCGCCGGTCTCGAACGGTTTCAGAACCGTCAGCGAGCCGTCGAAGCGGCCGACGGCGGCGTGCACCAGGGGCTTGGCTTCCGCGGCGCAGGCATCGGCCACCGCATAACGCGTCTCGAAATTGTCGGAGCCGTCGACCACGATGTCGTATCGTGCGACGAGGGCAGGGGCATTCTCCGCCGTCAGCCTGAGCTGATGCGGCTCGACCGCCACATTGGGGTTGATGCGCATGATCGCCGCGGACGCGCTGTCGGTTTTGGCAATGCCGATCGCGTCCGTGCCGTGGATCACCTGCCTCTGCAGGTTGGACAGCGAGACCGTGTCGTCGTCGGCGATGCCGAGCGTGCCGACGCCGGCGGCGGCGAGATATTCGAGCACCGGGGCGCCGAGCCCGCCGGCGCCGATCACCAGCACCCGCGCCCGCTTCAGTTTCTGTTGGCCGGCGCCGCCGATCTCCGGCAGCACGATGTGGCGCGCGTAGCGCTCGAGTTCTTCGTCGGTAAGCGTGGTCATGGCCAGACCTTATCGTGGCGCAAAAACCTTGTCAGGGGTCTTCCGTTGGCCCAACGTTGCCGTGGTCGACCGTCAGGAACTGCGCGCGGCCTTCGAGGCTGGAAAACAGCGCCGCGTCGGTTCCGGTCATGAACGCCTGGCAGTTCAGCTCCTCCAGGATCGAGAACAGGGCGGCGCGCCGGCCGGCGTCGAGATGCGCCGCGATTTCGTCGAGCAGCAGGATCGGCGTCATCCCCGACATCTCGCCGGTCAGCCTTGCATGCGAGACCACGATGCCGACCAGGAGCGCCTTCTGCTCGCCGGTCGAGCAAAGCTCGGCCGGCATTGCCTTGGGCCTGTGCCGCACTACGAGATCGGAGCGATGCGGGCCGTCCAGCGTGCGGCCGGCGGCGCGGTCGCGGTCGCGGCCATCGGCCAGCGCGCGGCGAAACCGCTCCTCGACATCGACCGCCGGCGCGCTGCCGAGCGCGTTTTCCAAATCGCCGTCGAGGCTGATGTCGGCTTGCGGAAACGGTCCGCTGGACGGCAGCCTCTCGATCATCGCGGCAAGCAGGCGCGCCAGCTCGGCGCGGGCCGCCGCGATCGCCACGCCGGTCTCGGCCATCTGCGTCTCGATGGCATTGAACCAGCTGCCGTCGCGAGATCCTTCCGTAAGCAGGCGATTACGTCCGCGCATCGCCTTCTCGTAGTCGAGCGCGCGCTGGCCGTGGCCGGGATCGATCGCCAGCACCAGCCGGTCGAGGAAGCGCCGGCGGTCGGCCGCCGGCCCGGGGAACAGGCCGTCCATCGCCGGCGTCAGCCAGACGACACGCAGCCACTCCAGCATATCCTCGGACGACCGCGCCGCGGCGCCATTGATCCGCACCCGTCTGCCGCTCTCGCCGCTGTCGCCGCCCGCAATGCCGGTGCCGATCTCGGCCTGGCCTTCCGGCCCTTCGATGCGGGCGTGCAGCGCAAAACCGCCATCGCCGCCTTCACGCGCCAGGTCGGCATAGGGCGCGCGGCGCAGTCCGCGCCCGGGCGTCAGCAGCGAGATCGCTTCCAGCAGATTGGTCTTGCCGGCGCCATTGTCGCCGGACAGCACCACCGCCCCGGGCGACAGGCCGATGGATAGCGCCGCATAGTTGCGGAAATTCGTAAGTGTAAGCTTACTTATATGCGTTTGCTGCTGGAGCTGTGTTGCACCTGCGGTCACGGCAGCAAAATCGCCTCGTTGGCGGCCTAGAGCCGGATGATTTCAGGTCGAATCGACCTGAAATCTGCATCCGGCTCCAAATCAAAGAGATAGAGCATGATGTCATCCGAAAACCGCATCACACTCTTTGGCATCATGCTCTAGACCCGCATCGGCATCAGCACGTAGAGCGCGGTCTCGTCGGCCATGTCGTGGATCAGCGTCGGCGAGCCGGCGTCGGCGAGCATGAATTTAGCCTCCGTGCCGGTGAGCTGCGCGGCGACGTCGAGCAGGTACTTGGCGTTGAAGCCGATCTCGATCGGATCGGCCGAATAGTCGGCGGCCAGTTCCTCGGTGGCGCTGCCGGAATCCGGATTGTTGACGGCCAGCGTCAGCTGGCCCTCGGCGATCGACAGTTTCACCGCCCGGCCGCGCTCCGACGAAATGGTCGAGACGCGGTCGACGGCCGCGGCGAAGCTCTGCCGGTCGATGATCAGCTTCTTGTCGTTGCCGGTCGGAATGACGCGTTGATAGTCCGGGAAGGTGCCGTCGATCAGCTTCGAGGTCAGAACCACGCTGCCGATGGTGAAGCGGATCTTGGTGTCGGAAAGTTCGGTGGTCACGGCCACATCCGGGTCGTCGACCAGCTTCTGCAGCTCGCTCACCGTCTTGCGCGGGATGATGATGCCCGGCATGCCTTCGGACCCTGCCGGCGCGTCGATCTCGGCGCGCGCCAGGCGGTGGCCGTCGGTCGCCACCGAGCGCAGCTTCAGCTTGCCGCCGGCTTCATGCGTGTGCAGGTAGATGCCGTTGAGGTAGTAGCGCGTCTCCTCGGTGGAGATGGCAAATTGCGTCTTTTCGATCAGGCCTTTCAGGTCAAGCGAATCGAGCCGGAAGATGTGCGAGAAGGAACCGGCCGAAAGCTCCGGGAAATCGGACTGCGGCAGGCACTGCAGACGGAAGCTCGAACGGCCCGAGGTGACGGTCATCGCATTGCCGTCCTCGTCGGTCTTCAGCATCACCTCCGCCCCGTCGGCGAGCTTGCGCACGATGTCGTAGAGCAGATGCGCCGGAACGGTCGTCGCTCCGCCGCGCTCGACCTTGGCGGGCGTCGCTTCGGTCACTTCCAGATCGAGGTCGGTCGCCTTCATCTCGAGGCTGGCGCCCTCGGCGCTGAGCAGCACGTTGGACAGGATCGGTATGGTGTTGCGCCGCTCGACCACGCGGTGGACATGGTTGAGCGACTTCAGGAGATTTGACCGTTCCAGGATAACACGCATGACGAAACAGGCTCGCTTGAATGGATGAGCGGGTCTCCGGCGAGCGGCGCCCCGCGAAAGGTCTGAACAGGCTCAGAATCTGCTTAAGCTGACAGGAAAAAGCCTGCAAACGCAAGCCCGCGCCACCGGTTAGGACCGGTTGCGCGGGCTTTCTGGGGATAAAGCCGGCGAAGTCCCCGATCCGGCTTTTCCCGGGCGCTCAAGCCTGGTCGTTGATCAGCCTTCGCAAGAGTTCCAGTTCCTGCGCCAGCGTGTTGTCCGCGCCCGAAAGGTCCTCGATCTTGCGCACCGCGTGCAGCACCGTCGTATGATCGCGGCCGCCGAACCGCCGTCCGATCTCCGGCAGCGAACGCGGCGTCATCACCTTCGACAGGTACATGGCGACCTGCCGCGGTTTGACGATGGTGCGCGTGCGCCGGTTGGACAGAAGCTCGGTCTTCGACACATTGTAGTGACGCGCCACGATGCGCTGGATGTCCTCGATGCGCACCCGCTTCGGCTCGCCCGAGCGATAGATGTGGCCGAGGATCTCATCGATGCGGTCGATGCTGATCTGCGGCTCGAAGGACTGCCTGAACAGGAGCTGGTTGAAGGCGCCCTCCAGCTCGCGCCCGCTGCCCGTCACCGTGCGCGCGACATGGTTGAGGATCTCCTCCGAAATATCGAGCGAGGTGTCGTCGACCTTGGCCGTCGCAAGACGCAGCTTCAGCATGCCGAGCCGCATGGCGAAGTCCGGCGCCGACATTTCCAGCGCCACGCCGCCATTGAGGCGCGAGCGGACGCGCGGCTCCAGCGATTCCAGCTCCGACGGCGGCCGGTCGGCGGCGACCACCACCTGCTTGGCGCTGTCGAGCAGCATGTTGATGAGATGGCAGAATTCATGCTGGATCGACTTGCCCTGCAGGAACTGCATATCGTCGATGATCAGCAGGTCGATGTCGCGTAGCTGCTCCTTGAGCGTCAGCGCGTTGTTGTCGCGGATCGCGGTAGCGAAGCGCCACATGAAATACTCGGCCGTCAGATAGACGACGCGCGATTTCGGGTTGTGCATCAGCGATTCCGCCGCGATCGCCTGCAGAAGATGCGTCTTGCCGAGACCGACCGTGGCATGAAGGAACAGCGGGTTGAAGCGCACCGCACTCGACTGCGATTCCGCCACCGCCTTTGCCGCGGCGAAAGCCACCCGGTTCGACGGGCCTTCGATGAAGGAATTGAACGTGTAGCGCGGATCGAGCGGCGACCCCAGCACATTGTGCCGGAACTCCGTTTCGGCGGGCGCGCCCTGGCGCGGCGCCGGTGCCCGCTCCACCCTGCCTGATCCGGCGGTGCCTGCCGCGAGCGCCGTTTGCGTCTGCCTGGTCATCTTGCGTGCCGGCGCCACTTCCGGCTCGACGCCATTGCGCGTCTGGCGCGTGGCGGTGCGCACCACGATCTCGATCTTCAGGACCTCGGGATCCTCGTGCTTCCACAGTTCGGCGATCAGATCGAGATAGTGGCCGTTGATCCACGACCGCAGGAAGGCCGTGGGCACCGAGATGCGGACAATGCCCCGGGACGCCTCGGCGACCTTCATCCGGCCGAACCAGCTAGAATAGACCTCGGCTCCCAAGCGCGCCTTCAGCTGGGTCTTGACCCGCTCGAACTTCTGTTCCGCGTCGCTGGATGCCACCATGTCGCCCCCTCCGACAAAAGTTGCTTGAAATGGGAGTTCGCTCGTTAGCTCCCTTTCGATGCCGCTCTGCATGACCGCGTTCCTTGCCTGTTTGTACCTGTTTTCCGCCGGGGATGCGCCTCCTGCATCCATGTTTCCGGCGACCGTATCTTCGCTGCGACACTGCCACCGCCGCTGGTGGTGAATGCCGCCTCGTTCTACACAAGGGACCGGTCCCGGCCCTTGCAAGCCGGGTCGTTTTTCTGAACAAGGCAAAGCTCTACCGCCCGGCGAAAACGCCGGCGCGCCATCGACCTGCCATGTAAAAATTACGCCAGTCCCCTACCCGCATCGAAAAGACAAATCAAACCCGTTCGCGGAATTGCTCCACGTCATGAATTCTGCCATTTTGTGGTGGCCAATTCAGGCTGGGTTTGGGGGCCAAGAGCCCGTCCCTTCGATGGATGGACATTACCGAAATCGCTGTGGATAGGGCAAGGCCACGACTAACGGATTTTTAACGAATCTGGTTAGCGGAGGCGGGTCTGCAACAGGTGCCGCAACGGCATATTTTGACAAAGCCATTGTGATTCAAACCCTTTTCCGGCGAATATGAAAAAGGCCACCCGGCAGGAAATTTTCTGAAATAATTCGCTTGACAGCTACTTGTCCCCCGCAGCTCGAACTCGATGTGAACAAGCTGTGGATCACCGTCTGCAAGTGACTGAAATGTATGGATAATTTCTGACAGCTGAATCTGGGTGCGCACCCGCTTTCGACATAACGGAATATCAGTGCGCATGTATATGCCGGCAAAACAATCTGGATTTTGAAATCCAGCCCGGATGCGATCTCCGGGCGTTCTTTTTAAGTACTTGCCGGCAAACGAAAAAACCCGGCGTCATCCGCCGGGTTCGAAGAACGCTAGTCTAGGGTAGGCGTATCAGGCGGTCAGTACCTTGACCCGGTGCGCCAGCCGCGAAACCTTGCGCGATGCCGTGTTCTTGTGGATCACGCCCTTGGTCGCGGCGCGCATCAATTCCGGCTCGGCGGCCTTGAAGGCGGCGAGTGCCGCGGCCTTGTCGCCCGAGGCCAGCGCCTCTTCGACCTGGCGCACATAGGTGCGGACGCGCGAGCGGCGGTTCTTGTTGATCGCGGCGCGGCGGGCGATCTTGCGCGTTGCCTTTTTGGCCGAGGAGGTATTGGCCATGATGCCTCTCTTCTGATCTGGTGGGCGCCAGCAGTATCGCAGGGCGCAAAAAACAAACGGGCAGCCACAGGCCGCCTCGGTTGGTGCGGCTTATAGTTCAGCTTTTCCGGCGCGTCAACGCCGCTTTGCCTTCTTTTTGAGGCTGGCGCCCGGCCATCTTATCGATTGGTGAAATTGGGCTTCCGCTTCTCGGCGAAGGCCGCCATGCCTTCCTTCTGGTCGTCCAGCGCAAACAGCGAATGGAACAGCCGCCGCTCGAACCGCAAACCCTCCGCAAGCGTCGTCTCATAGGCCCGGTTGACGGCCTCTTTCGTCATCATCACCGAGGGCAGCGAGAATTCCGCTATCTTTGCCGCGGCCTTCAGCGCCTCCTCGACGAGGTCGCCGGCGGGCACGACTCGCGAGACCAGCCCGCAGCGCTCTGCCTCCGCCGCATCCATCATCCGCCCCGTCAGGCACATATCCATGGCCTTCGACTTGCCGACGAACCGGGTCAGCCGCTGCGATCCGCCCATGCCGGGCATCACGCCGAGCGTGATCTCGGGCTGGCCGAACCTTGCGGTGTCCGCGGCGATGATGAAATCGCACATCATTGCCAGTTCGCAGCCGCCGCCAAGGGCGTAACCCGCGACCGCCGCGATGATCGGCTTTCGCACGCGCGTAAGCTCCTCCCAGCCGACGAAGAAGTCCTGCGTGTAGGCATCGACGAAGGCGATCGACTGCATCTGCTTGATGTCGGCGCCCGCGGCGAAGGCCTTCTCGGAACCGGTGATGACGATCGCGCCGATGCCGGGGTCGGCGCCGAACCCGTTCACCGCCTCGACCGCTTCTCTCATGACCTCGGTGTTCAGCGCATTGAGCGCCTTCGGCCGGTTCAGCGTGATCAGCCCGACCTTGCCGCGCGTCTCCACGATGATGGTTTCATAGGTCATGGCATCGCCTCCTCGTTCCGATTGAGGAGATCGGTCTAGCTCACCGCTGACAGGTCCGGCAATAGAAGGTCGAGCGGCCGCTCTGCACGATACGCTCGATGTGGCCGCCGCAGCCAGGCTTCGGGCATGGCTCGCCTTCGCGGTCGTAGACGGCGAAGGAATGCTGGAAATAGCCGAGCGACCCATCGGTCTGCACATAGTCGCGCAGCGACGATCCGCCGGCGGCGATCGCATCGGCGATGACCGACCGGATCGCCTCGGCCAGCCGTTCGGCCTGCTCGCTGGCCTTCTTGCCGGCCTTGGCGATGGTGCCTGCTTCGCGCAGCGGCGACAGGCCGGCGCGCCACAACGCTTCGGACACATAGATATTGCCGAGCCCGGCGATCAGCCGCTGGTCGAGAAGCGCTGCCTTCAACGGCGATCTGCGGCCCTTGAGCAGCGAGGCGAGCAGGGCGCCGTCCAGCGCATTGCCTGTCGGCTCGACGCCCAGGCCGGTCAGCATCGGATGGGTATCGGGCACACCTTCGGCAAACAGCATGAAGCCGAAACGGCGCGGATCATTGAAGATCACGCGCGAGCGGGCGCCCGCGGCCGTCTCGACATCGAAAACGACATGGTCGTGCGTGGAGCTCTTCGACCGCTCGTGATGAAAGGTGCCTGGCGTCTCGTTGCCATCGGCGGCTTCGATGCGGAACGAGCCCGACATGCCGAGATGGCAGATCAGCACCGGGCCGCCATCCAACTGCATGGTCAGGTATTTGGCGCGACGGCCGAGCGCGGTGATGGTCTTGCCGGTCAGCCGTTCGGAGAAACGCGCGGGAAATGGAAACCTGAGATCGGGCCGGCGCGCCTCGACCCTGACCAGGCGAGCGCCTTCCAGGACCGGCTGCAGCCCGCGCCGGACGGTTTCGACCTCAGGCAGTTCGGGCATGACCGCCGATTGCTCCAAGAAAGGAGGTGCCGTGACGGCCGGGCGCCAGCCCGAGATGCTCGGCGACGGTCTCGCCGATATCGGCGAAGGTTGGCCTGAGGCCGATGTCGCCGCCTGCCAGCCCCGGTCCGGTGCCGATCACCGGGATGCGTTCGCGCGTATGGTCGGTGCCGCGCCAGGTCGGATCGTTGCCATGGTCGGCGGTGAGGATGAGCAGGTCGCCTTGCCGCAGTTTCGCCAGCGCTTCGGGCAGGCGCCGATCGAACGCCTCCAGCGCCGCGGCATAGCCGGCGACATCGCGCCGGTGGCCGAACTCGGTGTCGAAATCGACGAAATTGGCAAACACCAGGTCGCCGTCGCCGGCATCGTCCATCGCGCCGAGCGCCTTGTCGAACATCGCCATGTTGCCGGCTGCCTTGCGCACCTCCGAGATGCCGCGATGCGCGAAGATGTCGCCGATCTTGCCGACCGCGATGACCTTGCTGCCGCGCCCCGTCAGCCGGTCGAGCAGCGTCGGTTCGGGTGGCGGCACGGCATAGTCGCGGCGGTTATATGTCCGCTCGAAGGTGGCGACGGTTTCCCCGACAAAAGGCCGCGCGATTACCCGGCCGATGTTCAGCGGATCGGCCAGCCTGCGCACCGTCTTGCAGAATTCGTAGAGCCGTTCGAGGCCGAAATGCGTTTCGTGGGCGGCGATCTGCAGCACGGAATCGACCGAGGTGTAGCAGATCGGCTTGCCGGTCCGGATATGCTCCTCGCCGAACCGCTCGATGATCTCGATTCCTCCCGCGTGGCAATCGCCCAGAATGCCGGGCACCTTTCCCTCGCTGATCATCGCCTCGGTCAGTTCGGCCGGAAAGGCGGGCACCGTCTGCGGGAAATAGCCCCAGTCGAAACGCACCGGCAGGCCGGCTATCTCCCAGTGGCCGGACGGCGTGTCCTTGCCGCTCGACACTTCTTGCGCCGCGCCATGGAAAGCCGCCGCGATCGGCGCCGTGCCGCCATTGCCGAAGCGGAACCCCGTCGCGGTTTCCGCCGCGCCCGCCAGCCCAAGCGAGACCATGTTGGGCAGGGCGAGCGGTCCCTTGCGCAGGCCCTCGCGATCCGCGCGCCCCTCGGCGCAGGCGAGCGCGATGTGACCGAACGTGTCGGCGCCGGCATCGCCATAGCGTTCGGCGTCGGCGGCGCCGCCGATGCCGAACGAGTCGAGGACAAAGAGGAAAGCGCGCGCCATCAAAGGGGTCATTGTTGCCTGTCTGCGGCTCCAGACATAGGGTTCCGCATCGCCATTGGCAATTCGGAAACCAAACGGCAACCGCTCGGCGCGATAGTCGGGCGAGACGGGATGCCGGTACGGGCGGGGCAGGGATGGGAAGGCGCGGCGGATTTTCGGCAAGGCCTGCCTGCATGGCTGCTTTGGCATTGCTGGCCGCGTCCTGGCCGGATACGGCCAGCGCCGATTGGCGCGACGACATCGGCACATTCCGCGTCGGCATCGTCGCCGAACCTGGAGCCGGCAACACCGTTCCCGGCCTGGCGCTGCTCACCGACGCCTACACCAAGGCACTCGGCATGAAGGTCGAGTTTGTCGTCGCCCGCGACTACCGGGCGCTGATCGAGGCGCAGGTGGAGGGACGCATCCAGTATGCCGTCTATTCGGCCGTCGCCTATGCGACGGCGTCCGAGCGTTGCGGCTGCGTCGAGCCGCTGGTGGCGCCGGTCGATACCGATGGCGCCGCCGGCATCCGCTCGCTCCTTGTGACGCGCGACGGCAAGGTGTCGGATCTCGCGGCCATGCCGGGCCATCGCATCGCCATGGCGCCTGCCGACAGCGTCGGCGGCTCGCTTTTGCCGCTCGCCGGCCTGACGGCGACAGGCGTCGGGATCAGCGAGGATTCACCCTATCTGCTGCATGCCGGCACGGCCGCAGCCGCCGAGGCAATGCTGGTCGACGGGGAGGCCGATGCTTTGTTCGGCTGGGAAACGGCGCTGGCGGATGGCAATCCGGCCGCGGCCGACAGTCCGCCGGCCCTTCCGGCAGGCCAGCCGGCCGACACGGGCGACCAGCCGGCCGATCCGAACGGCACGATGGCGCGGCTTGAGGCGGCGGGTGTTTCGAAGGCGGCGCTGCGGATCGTGTGGACGTCAGGCCTGCTCAGATACGGCCCGCATGCCGTGCGCAGCGATCTCGATCCCGAGGCCAAGCGCCGGCTCACCGTGTTTCTCACCAACCTGAAATCGATGACGCCGGAAGTCTACGATCTTCTGGAGACGACGCATTCGGGCGGCTTCACCGTCGCCTCGCAAAAGGACTATGCGATGGCGGCTGCGATCGTGCGCATGGTGTCGGGCAAAGAGGGCGGGCAATAACTCCAGGCAAAGCGGTCACGCCCCAAGCTGCAGGGAATTTCTCAGCAGTCGCCGCAGGGGATCGTCGTGCTCCGGCGCGGCCGCAGATAGTAGGTCTCGCTCATCGAAATGTGGCTGAAAGCCGAGGTCAGTCCAAGCCGCTCCTTGCTGTCCGCCGCCCAGGTGATGATCGGCTCATAGGCGAGGTCGCTCTCGACGCGGATGAGGAAGGTGCCCTTGACGTTGAGCGCGGTGGGAATCGTGGTGGTGCTGGTCTTCGCGGCATCGGGGCTGGTGGCCCCGTTGAGCAGCTTGCGCGACCAGACGACCTGCACCTTAGGCGTTGTATCGGTGGTGACCTCTATCGCCGTGATGACGATCTTGGGATCCGACCGGTTGTAGGGCTTCAGGGTCGAGTTGCCGATCTTCATGATCGCATCGAGATCGGCCTTGGTGATGGTGTTCTGCTGGGTGACGAGGTCCGCCACCATGCTGCCGATGCGGCTGACTTTCTTGCTGGTCTCGATGGCCTGCGAGGCCTCCATGGTCACGAAATACATGACGAGCAGCAGCGGCACGATGAAGGCAAACTCGATCGCCGCGATGCCGCGGCGATCGGCGAGAAAGCCTTTCGCTCTCGTCCAGGCCGCCAAAATTCCCCGATGTGCCCCCGCACGATACATGCCCTTACCCCCGTTTTGCCGAAGCATGCCCGCAATCTCAGTTGTCGAACGGCTCGTTCTGCCACGTCACGGACGCGAAGTGCAGCGCGGTGCCGTCGGTCATATTGGTCATCGACTTGGACATGAAGTCGGTCATGACCGGCCATTTGTAGAAGACGCGCAACATGTTCTTCGTTTCCGCCAGCCCGGGCGACACGCCGAAAGCCGTCGAGTTCGCGCCTTGAGTCAGCACGATCTGGTTGTTCACGATCTTGTAGCTCGCCGTAGCGGCGTCCGCGAAGGTCGCATATTCGCGCAAGTCCACGGATAGTCCCGGGCACTTGTTGGCGACGATGATTTCCAGCTTGGCGCAGATCATGTCCTGCAACTTGGTGCCGCTCACGTCGGCCGGCCTCAGCTGGCCGGTGCGCAACTTGCGGGCGATGTCGTCGGTGATGTTGGCCATCACTTCCTGGCCGGCAAATGAAATGCAGCTTTCGAGGATGGCGAAGACGAGGAGGGCGAAAGGCAAGGCAAGCATCGCGAATTCCATCGCCGTGCTGCCGCGCCGATCACCAAGAAAGCGGGCGCGGAGCCGTGTCCACCCGTTGCCGCGATTGTCGTCTTCGGGCGCTCGCTTCCTGTTCATGCCCTCTCCCTGCCGATCCTTGTGATGTCGGCCGGGACATTAACGAAAACCCATTGAAGCCCGGTTTGGATGACCGTTAAATTCGTCGAAGCGCCGTTAGCCGGCCGCTAACCGTAGTCGCCGAAAAGGCCGGCAGCTCAGTGGCCGGCGCTCATCTCGGCTTCCGAGGCCTTCTCGCTGTCGCTCTTGTAGGAGCTTTCGCAATACGGGGTGCAGGACATGGTCTGGATTTCGGAGCGCCTGTAGATTCTGACCGAGGATGCATCCTGCCGCACGACGGTGACCTGTTCGTCGATGATCGGGCTGCCGTCCTGGTCGAGGACGACCAGATTGGTGACGCCGAATCCCTTGCCGGTCAGCACGATGGTCGAGGCATCCTGCACGGAGGCGTCTGCAATCGCCGGATTGCCGATGACGATGGTGTCGGCCGAACGGGACAGCTTGACGATCTTGGCCTGGTTCATGGTGACTTCGATGCCGGGCCCAGCCTTGGCCGGCAGGACGAAGGCAGCGGCGGCGACAAGCACGGCAACTGGAAACGACGATCTCAACCCGGTCATCTGGACGCTCCAAGGCGGCAAACTGTTCAACGGAACATGAACGAGATTGGTGAACCAACGGTTAAGCCCCTGGTCAGGGCGATTAAGGTCGGGGTTGGATTGCCTGTCACGGCGGGCGATGGCCCTCCCTGCGACAGTCGCCGGGAATCCGCCTCTGCCGCTGCTTTGCGGGCGGCAAGGCGGCCCGCCGGTACTTTAGCTGACGGTTAACCAAGCAACGGGTTCGAGACCGGAAAGGAATCGGTAAGGCTGTTTATTAAGCCGATCGAAAGGCCTTCTCCCTAGATTGGCAGCATCCGATCAACCGGCAAGAGAAGTTGACGGAAGTGCTGTAACACGTGGAGTAGGAGCTCTCGAATGTCTAACCTCATTGCACGTTTTGTGAAGAACGAGTCCGGTGCGACCGCCATCGAATATGGCTTGATCGCCGCTCTCATCGCGCTCGCCATCATGGTCGGCGCCGGCGCCCTCGGCAATGCGCTGAACAACAAGTTCGACGCCATCGCCAACAAGGTTGAAGGTTCCTGATACCTGAAGCGAATTAGCTTCTTCAAGCGAAAGGGCCGCCTCTTCTGGCGGCCCTTTTTTCGTCATTCACGTTTTCATCAAGCCGGGCGATTTTGACTGGCCCGCCTCATCAATCGTTAATCGAACATGCCTAGGCTGCACTGGCTAGAACTCGACCGCAGGCACCGCGCCCATGCTTGAAGCCCTCATCTTCGTCGTCTTTCCGTTCTGCATGCTGTTTGCCGCGATCTCCGACATGCTGTCGATGACGATCGCCAATCGCGTGTCGGTGCTGCTGGTGGTGGTCTTTGCCTTGGTGGCGCCGCTGACGGGGATGGATTGGGCCGCCTATGGCTGGCATTTCGCGGCGGGCTTCCTGGTGCTGGCCGTGACCTTTGGCCTGTTCGCGCTCGGCGGCATGGGCGGCGGCGATGCCAAGTTGCTGGCCGCCACCGCGCTGTGGATGGGCTTCAACATCCATCTTGTCGAATACCTGGTGATTTCGACCTTCATCGGCGGGCTGCTGACGGTCGCCATCCTTGCTTACCGGAAATCGGCACTGGCGGACTTTACCGGGCACAATCCCTTCCTGCGCCATTTCGCCGACCAGACGACCGGCGTTCCCTACGGCATCGCGCTGGGCATCGGCGGTCTGATCGTCTTTCCGGATTCTCCGCTGATGGTATGGGCGCTGGAAAGGCTGGCCGCCTAGCCCTCTTGCCATCGCGCGTACGAGTTATCCGGTTTTGGACTGGGCGGCTTGGCCGCCCTTTTCGCATCCCGGAGGGCGGTTCGTTCTAATTTATGTAAACCTTAAATTAATCACGATCGTAAGCATTGCATTAACCTTGTTTTGACGATTGCGGCTGCAAAGTCCGCCCTGGCTAGGTGGTTTGCCATAGGCGAGGGTTCGGACAGATGCCAGCATCCCGACTTATAATACTGAGCGTGGCGGTGGCCGCGGCGGGCGGCGCGGGTTATGTCGCGAAGAACATGGTGGCGGTTCCGCCGCCCCGGGTCGTCGTCGATAGCCCCCAGGCGCCGGCCATCGCGCTGCAGGACGTGCTCGTCCTGTCCGGCGATGTCGCCATGGGCAGCCCGCTGGAGAACAACATCAGCTGGGAGTCGTGGCCGGCCGACGGCATCAACGCGAATTTCATCACCCGCGCCGCGGAGCCCGATGCCGTGGACAAGCTGAAGGGCTCCGTTGCCCGCGTGGCGATGTACACGGGCGAGCCGCTCAGGCGCTCCAAGCTGATCGGCGAGGGCCAGAGCTTCATGTCGTCGATCCTGCCCAGCGGCATGCGCGCCGTCGCCACCGCGATATCGGCCGACACATCGGCCGGCGGCTTCATCCTCCCCAATGATTTCGTCGACGTGATCATGACCCGCCGTTCCGACACCGGAGCAGGCGGCAGCGGGTTCACCACCGAGACCATCCTGAAGAACATCCGCGTCCTGGCGATCGACCAGACCATCCAGGAGGATGAGGAAGGCAAGAAGACCAGGGTCGGTCAGACCGCCACGCTTGAGCTGTCGCCGCAGCAGGCCGAAATCATCACGGTCGCGCAGCAGATGGCCGATCGCCTGACCCTGGCGCTGCGTCCGATCACGGACGCTCACGAAAAGAATCTGGGCGAGGCCGACTATCTCGTTTCCGGCAACGGCCGGCGCGGCACGGTGCGGATGATCAAGTCGGGCGAAGTTTCCGAAGTGGGAGCAAGGAAATGAGGCTAAAGGGTAAACTGCCCTTCATGGCGGCAGCGGCGATCGGCCTGTTCCTGCTCGGCACCAACGCGCCCGGCATGGTCGAGGCGAAGGCCGCGAACCGGAACGCCCAGGTGTCGGCGTCCACCGCCACACAACGCGTCAAGCTCGGTCTCAACAAGTCGGTGGTCATCGACCTGCCGAGCGATGCCTATGACATCCTGGTCGCCAATCCCGCGGTCGCCGATGCGGTCACCCGCACCGCGCGGCGCATCTATCTGTTCGGCAAGGCCGTGGGCGAGACCAACATTTTTGTCTTCGGCCCCAATGGCGAGCAGATCGTCAGCCTCGATCTGGCGGTCGAACGCGACGTCGCCGGGCTGGAGGACTACCTCAAGCGCTTCCTGCCGACGTCCGAGATCAAGGTCGAACTGCTGAACGACAACGTCGTTCTGACCGGAACCGTGGACACGCCTCTCGACGCCAAGCGCGCCGTCGACCTGGCGACCATCTTCGTGTCCGGCGGTGAAGCCACGACCGGCCAGTATTCGCAGACCGCCGCCGGCGGATCGGCCAATGGCGGCGTCGACATCAACAACCCCGACCAGGAACGCCGCGTCTCGAAGATCGTCAACCTGCTGCAGATCATCGGCGACGACCAGGTGACGCTGAAGGTGACCGTGGCCGAGGTCAGCCGCTCGGTGATGAAGCAGCTCGGCGTCAACATGGTCGGCAGCGGCGGCAGCAACGGCATTTCCTGGGGCGCGCTGGGCGATACGTTCAGCGGCCTCGGCAAGCCGATCTCGAACTCGGGCTTCAACGTCGGCACCTCGGCGATCCAGGCCTACATCAACGCCATGGAACAGGCCGGCGTCATGAAGACCCTGGCCGAGCCGACGCTGACCGCCGTGTCCGGCGAGAAGGCGACCTTCAAGGTCGGCGGCGAGTACAACATGGTCAACAGCGTCAGCGCCAACGTTTCGACCGACAACCAGACGGGCAACAGAACCTATTCGATCGAGAAGATCGAATACGGCATCGGCCTGGAATTCCAGCCGGTGGTGCTGTCGCCCGGCCGCATCAGCCTGAAGGTCAGGACCTCCGTATCGGAGCCGACCACGGAGGGATCGGTGTCGCTGTCGGCCGGCGGAAGGAGCCAGGGCATGAATGCGCTGTCGCTGCGCAAGCGCCTGGCGGATACGACGGTGGAACTGCCGTCCGGCGGGTCGATGATGATCGCCGGCCTCGTCCGCGACGACGTCAGGCAGGCCGTCAACGGCTTGCCCGGCCTGACCAAGATCCCGGTGCTCGGCACGCTCTTCCGCAGCCGCGACTTCGTCCGCAACGAGAGCGAGCTCGTCATCATCATCACGCCCTATCTGGCCAAGCCGGTCGCACGCAACGAACTTGCCAAGCCGGACGACAATTTCAACGCCCCGAGCGACGGCGCAGGCATGTTCCTTGGCCGCGTCAATCGCGTCTACGGCACCATGCAGACCGACAGACCCGCCGGCCGCTATCACGGCGTTGTCGGGTTCATCTACAAGTGAGCGGGGAAGCGGACATGTTTCAGTCGACATCGAACACCACCGCGGCGCCGGCAAGGTCCGGTCGCGAGCGGATCCGCCGCTCCGTAGCCCCGGTCCTGGCCGTCCTGCTCGCCGCATCGCTCGCCGGCTGCGCCGGTTGGAAACGCGACAGCGTCACGGTCGGCGCCATCCCCGACGACTATCGCACCACCCATCCGATCGTCATCGCGGAAAAGAACCAGAAGATCGATCTTCCCGTCGGCGCCGGCGATCGCGGCATGACCGGCGCCCAGCGCGACACGCTGCTCGGCTTCCTCGACGGCTATGACAAGAGTGCGGCCCCGTCGCTGACCATCGCGATCCCGAGAGGCTCGGCCAACGAGGTGGCGGCCTTGGTGGCCGGTCGCGATTTCGCGCGGGTCGCCGCCGCCTCTGGCGTCAAGCGCGACCGCATCGTCATGACGTCGTATCAGTCGGCGGTTCCGGAAGCTTCGGCGCCGGTGCGCGTCGCCTTCGTGGCGGTGAGGGCGCAGACGGACAGATGCGGCCGCTGGCCGGAAGACCTGCTGCAGAATTCGGAAAACAAGCACTACGCCGATTTCGGCTGCTCGTACCAGAACAACCTTGCCGCCCAGATGGCCAATCCCAACGATCTGCTCGGGCCGCGCAAGCAGTCCGACATCGACGCCGAAAATCGCGGCGCGGTGATCGACCTTTACCGCTCGAGAGGCATTTCGAACGAATTCCTCGGCAACTCGGAAGTGACCTACTGAGTGGCGCAAGTCAGGAAGAGAGCATGACAATGAGCAATCTTGCCTATGACGCGCCTGTGGATGGCGGCGATACATCGCAACAGGACATCGCCGCGATGCAGGCATTGCGGCCGGTGCCGCGCATCTCGATCCAGGCATTTTGCGAGACCGAGGGCGTCGCCAGTCCGGTCCGCCTCGCCGGCGACGACCGGCGCATGGCGAAGGCCCACCTGAAGGTCCATATGGGCGGCATCGCCACGGCGATCGAGTTCTACCAGTCGGCGCCGACGCCGAACCTGATCCTGCTGGAATCGCGCAGCGAGCCGAAGCAGCTGCTGGAGCAGCTCGCCCAGCTTTCCGAATATTGCGATCCGTCCTCGAAGGTCGTGGTGATCGGCCACTACAACGATGTCGGCCTCTATCGCGAGCTCATCCGCTCCGGCATTTCCGAATATGTCATCGCGCCGGTGTCGATGACCGACATCGTCAGCGTGGTCTCGTCGATCTTCGTCGATCCGGAGGCCGAACCGATCGGCCGCTCGATCGCCTTCATCGGCGCCAAGGGCGGCGTCGGTTCCTCGACCATCGCGCACAATGTCGCCTGGGCGATGTCGTCGCTGTTCAAGTCCGAGGTGGTCGTCGCCGATCTCGATCTTGCTTTCGGAACCGCCAACATCAATTTCGATCAGGATCCGGCGCAAGGCATCGCCGAGGCGGTGTTTTCGCCTGAGCGTGTCGACGAGGTCTATCTCGACCGGCTGCTTGCGCAATGCGCCGAGCATTTGTCGCTGCTCGCCGCTCCGTCAACGCTCGAACGGGTCTACGACTTCGATCCCGATGCCTTCTCGCAGCTCATCGACACCGCCCAGCGCAGCGCGCCGCTGCTGGTCCTCGACGTGCCGCATATCTGGTCAGGCTGGAGCAAGAGCATCCTCGTCAAGGCGGATGAGGTGGTCATCACCGCGACGCCGGAACTGGCCAATCTGCGCAACACCAAGAACATGGTGGACATGCTGAAACGGCTGCGCCCGAACGATCCGCCGCCAAGGCTTGTCATCAATCAGGCAGGCGTTCCGAAGCGTCCCGAGATCGGACCGACGGACTTTTCCGAACCGCTCGGCATCACGCCGATGGCGGTCATCCAATTCGAACCGCTGCTGTTCGGCAACGCCGCCAACAACGGCCGCATGCTGGGCGAGATGGACGCCAAGAGCCCGATCGTCGGCATCATCGACGAGATCGCGCATGTGCTGACCGGACGAAGCGAAATCAAGATCAAGAAGAAGGCGGGCCTCGGCTCGCTTCTCGGCAAGCTCTCGCGCAACAAGAAGTGACGCACCCAGAGGCGGATGATTTCAGGTCGAATGGACCTGAAATCTGAATCCGCCTCTAAATCGAAGAAAGTAGAGCATGATGTCGTCCGAAAGCCGCTTCACACGTTTCGGCATCCTGCTCTGGGCGGAATTGGTAGTCGATCATGTTTGGTAAGAGAGGCTCTGACGACGGCAACCGGTCCAAGCCGGAATTCCGCCAGCCGGCACCGGGCCCCGTTGCGCCTGGATCCGCGGACACGGCTGTTCTAGCGCGCCCCGCCGCGCCGGCGCAGTCGGGAGAGTTGGCCGCCCAGCCCGCCCGTCGCCCGGTCGAGCCGCCGCCGCTGGCGCCGGAGCCGAAGAAGGTCCAGCGCGAGCGCAGCGAGACCTACTACGACACCAAGAGCCAGGTCTTTTCCGCTCTCATCGACACGATCGACCTGTCGCAGCTCGCCAAGCTCGATCCCGAAAGCGCGCGCGAGGAAATCCGCGACATCGTCAACGACATCATCGCGATCAAGAATTTCGCGATGTCGATCGCCGAGCAGGAACAACTGCTCGAGGACATCTGCAACGACGTGCTCGGCTACGGTCCGCTGGAGCCTCTGCTTGCCCGCGACGACATCGCCGACATCATGGTCAACGGCTCCAAGAACGTCTACATCGAAGTCAACGGCAAGGTCGAACAGACCAGCATCCGCTTCCGCGACAATCAGCAGCTCCTCAACATCTGCCAGCGCATCGTCAGCCAGGTTGGTCGCCGTGTCGACGAATCGAGCCCGATCTGCGACGCCCGCCTTCCCGACGGTTCGCGTGTCAACGTCATCGCGCCGCCGCTCTCCATCGACGGCACCGCGCTCACCATCCGCAAGTTCAAGAAGGACAAGCTGACGCTCGACCAGCTGGTCAAGTTCGGCGCGATCTCGCCGCAGGGCGCCGAGGTCCTCAAGATCATCGGCCGCGTCCGCTGCAATGTCGTCATCTCGGGCGGCACCGGCTCGGGCAAGACGACGCTGCTCAACTGCCTGACCAACTACATCGATCGCGAGGAGCGGGTCATCACCTGCGAGGACTCGGCGGAACTGCAGCTGCAGCAGCCGCACGTGGTTCGCCTCGAAACCCGTCCGCCGAATCTTGAAGGCGAGGGCGAGGTCACCATGCGCGACCTGGTCAAGAACTGCCTGCGCATGCGGCCCGAGCGGATCATCGTCGGCGAAGTGCGCGGACCGGAAGTGTTCGACTTGCTGCAGGCGATGAACACCGGCCACGACGGCTCGATGGGAACGATCCACTCCAACAGCCCGCGCGAGTGCCTGAACCGTATCGAATCGATGATCGCGATGGGCGGCTACTCGCTGCCGCAAAAGACCGTGCGCGAAATCGTCGTCGGCTCCGTCGACGTGATCATCCAGGCGGCCCGCCTGCGCGACGGATCGCGGCGTATCACCCACATCACCGAGGTGATCGGCATGGAGGGTGACGTCATCATCACCCAGGACCTCATCCTCTACAACATCAAGGGTGAGGACGCGAGCGGCAGGCTGATCGGCGAGCACGTATCGACCGGCATCGGCCGCCCGCATTTCTGGGATCGTGCCCGCTATTATGGCGAGGAGCAGCGCCTCGCGACCGCGCTCGAGGCCATGGAGAAAAACGCTGGCTGAGGTATCTGGAGGCGTAGGGGCTCTGGTCGATGTTCGGAATTGACAGCACCGTATTGGCGTTTGTCGTGCTGGCCGGCTTCAGCGCCGGGGCGGTGGCCTATGCTTTCCTGTTCAACCGCATCAGCAACGAGAAGCAGGTCGGCAAGCGGCTTGAGACCATCAAGACCGCCGAAACCGACCGGTCCGTCGTCAAGGCCTCGCGCGACCGCGCCGCCGAGGCGGTGAAGCGGCGAAAATCCCTCCAGGATTCGCTGAAGCAGCTCGACGAGAAGCAGCGATCCAACGATCGCATCGTCAAGAAGCCACCGCTGAAGGTGCAGATCCGCCAGGCCGGCATGCAGGTTTCCATCGAACGCTTCTACATCTACTCGGCGATCTGCGGCATCGTGCTCACTGTGCTCGCCTATCTGGCCACCGCGCCCTTGCTGGTGCTGCCTGGCGCATTGCTGGCTGGCGGCCTCGGCCTGCCGCGCTGGTTCGTCTCGTTCCGCCGGACCCGCCGGGTCAAGGCATTCCTCAACGAGTTTCCCAACGCCCTCGACATCATCGTGCGCGCCGTCAAGTCGGGCCTGCCCCTCAACGACGCCATCCGTCTGATCGCCAACGAATCTCCGGAGCCGGTCAGGACCGAGTTCCGCCGCATCATCGATTCGCAGCAGATGGGCATGTCGATCCCCGATGCCACCATGCGCATGTCCGAAACCATGCCGTGCGCGGAGGCTGGCTTCTTCGGCATCGTCATCCAGATACAGTCGCAGGCCGGCGGCAACCTCTCCGAGGCGCTGGGCAATCTCTCTCGCGTGCTGCGCGACCGCAAGAAGATGAAGGCCAAGGTGCAGGCGCTGTCGATGGAGGCGAAAGCTTCGGCCGTCATCATCGGCGCCCTGCCTTTCGTCGTTGCCTTCCTCGTCTATCTGTCGAGCCCGAACTACATCATGCCGCTGTTCACCACCAGCACAGGCAACCTGATCATCGGCTGTTCCCTGGTCTGGATGTCGATTGGCATCCTGGTGATGCGCAAGATGATGAACTTCGAAGTCTAGGGGGCGTCCATGACGGACCAGGTCGTCAAATCGCTTACCGATCCCGCCTTCCTGATCGCCTTGCTGGTCGGCATCGCGGTGTTCGCGACGGTCTTCACGCTGTTGCCCGCGCTCGGCGGCAACCAGCTCAAGTCGCGCATGAAATCGGTGGCGCTCGAGCGCGAGGAGTTGCGCGCCAAGCAACGCGTTCGGCTGGCCAACGAAGCCGATCGCCGCCGCAAGGGCCTGCGCGAGGAACAGTCGATCGGCATGCGCAACATCGTCGAGCGGCTGGATCTCAGGCGCGCGCTGGCCGATGAGGGAACGCTGCAGAAGCTCAAGGTGGCGGGTTTTCGCGGCCAGAATCCGCTGACGCGCTTTCTCTTCTTCCGCCTGGTTCTGCCCTTTGTCGGTTTCGCCCTGGCGGCCGTCTACCTTTTCGTGCTCGGCGGCCTGCCCCTGCAGCCGCCCTTCATCAAGCTGTTCGTCTGTGTCGTGGTTGCCTATGGCGGCTTCTACGCGCCGATCCTTTACGTCAACAACCGCGCCACCAAGCGCAAGCAGTCGATCCAGCTGGCCTGGCCCGACGCGCTCGACCTGATGCTGATCTGCGTCGAGTCGGGCATGTCGGTCGAGGCGGCGCTGCGCAAGGTCGCCGACGAGATCGGCGGGCAGTCGGTGGCGCTCGCGGAAGAATTCGTGCTTACCAACGCCGAGCTCTCCTACCTGCAGGAGCGCAAGGTGGCTTACGAGAATCTCGCCAGCCGCACCGGCCTGGAATCGGTCAAGTCGGTGACGCAGGCGCTGGTCCAGGCCGAACGTTACGGCACGCCGGTCGCGCATGCGCTACGCGTGCTGGCCTCGGAAAGCCGTGACATGCGCATGAATGCGGCCGAGAAGAAGGCAGCCGCCCTGCCGCCCAAGCTCACCGTGCCGATGATCCTTTTCTTCCTGCCGGTGCTGTTCGCCATCATCCTGGGACCGGCCGGCATCCAGGTCAGCCAGCGCGGCATCTTCGGCGATCAGCACAACACCAGCAGCCAGTAAGGCAGCCCGGACGCTGACGAAAAAGCTGCGCTTGACGCCGGCAATGGCCGCTGGCGTGACTGACAGGCTTTGGGAGATCAGTGATATTGTCGCGCTGATCGAGAAGAAGGCAGCCGAGACGCCGGCTGCGCGCGCCGAAGCAAACGGGACAGCCAATGATTGTGAGGATAGCGGAGCTGGAGATCGACGCCGACTGCCTCGACGCCTACGCCGCCCTTATCGCTGAAGAGACTGAAGCCTCCGTGAGGCTGGAGCCCGGGGTGCTTTTTCTGTTCGCGGTTTCGGTCAGGGAAAGCCCGCATCTCGTCCGCGTCATTGAGGGCTATGCCGATCAGGCGGCTTATGAAATGCACCTGACCACGCCGCATTTTCTCAAATACAAGGCCGAGACCGCCGGTATGGTGAAGTCTCTCCGTCTCATCGAAACCGATCCGATCTCGCTGAAAGCCAAAGCTCAAATCTGGAACTGAGTCACTGCCGATGACCTTGAAGAATCGGCTGACGCGCCGGCGATGCCGTCAGTTGGTCGCGGCCTTGTCCTTGTCCTGGTCCTTCAACTGGCTCCAGGCGTTCTGCTGGGCGAGCATCTGGCGCAGATAGGCGACATTGGCTTGCGCCTGGTCGGGTGAGAGTTCCTGTGAGGCGATCTTCTCGGCCTCGTCGAAGCGGCCTTGCAGGCCGACGACCAGCGCCAGGTTCTGGCGCACGCGGCTGTCGGCGTTGGGCTGCTGGGCCGCTGAGCGCATGTAGGTCTCGGCCGTGCGCAAATCGCCTTCCAGCACATAGGACATGCCGAGATTGGACAGGATCGAGGGTTCGTTCGGCTTGAGGTCGAGCGCCTTGCGATAGTCCTGGCGCGCCTCGTCCCGCTGGCCGAGCTGGTCTAGGATCGCGGCCTCCGCCGACACCAGCCGCCAGTCCGGATATTCCGGCGTCTGCGCGCGGCGCACGGCGTCCAGCGCCGGCTCGAACTGCCCGTTGGCGGCGAGCGCCTTGCCGTAGGCGGCGAGCACGTCGCGGTCCTTGGGCAGCGCGATCGCCAGCTTGCGCATGACGGCAAGGGACTGGTCGGCATCGCCGTCCATCTGCAGCGCCGCCGCGTAATTGGTGGCGATCCGTTTGTCGGTGGGGTTCTTGGCATAGGATTCGCCAAGCCTGGTCGTTGCGCTGTGCAACTCGGTCGCCGACATGGTCTCCAGCGGCTTGCTGTTGGAGCGCGTGATCGAGCCGGTGGTGAACTTGCTGGTCCCGCAGCCAGCGACACTTGCCGCGAGTGCTGCCATGAAGACCGTGGTGATCAGCCGCTTGCCCGTGGTGTTCATCAAACCGTTGATCAGCATCGGCCTGCGGCCTCCATCCATCTGCGGCCTTGCGTGGCCGTCTTCCCTCCCGAAGAAATATTCTGTTAACCCTAACGGACAGTTAAGAAAGGCCCCTGAAGCTCCCATTGTCCCTGCTGTTAGGGCAGGCCCACCCTTGCGCGTGTCGAACGGACGATACGCTGGCCGGCGCCGTCGCCCGAATTCTCGTTGGATTTTTCTGACGCTTCTGCCAGTGAACAATGACCAAGCGTCCTTAGCCGGAGACCATCGAATGCCAGTCGAACTCGTCGAGACGAAATCCACGGCCGCGCTGCCGGTTCATCTGGTCACCGGCGGCGGCCTCGAGGCCGCCGGCCTCGCGCCGGCCGCGATTGCCTGGGCCAGGGCCAACGGCTTTGCCGGCGAGGCCGGCAGGACGCTGACCCTGCCCGGCGAAGACGGCGCGCTCGCCGGCGCCTTGTTCGGCCTTGGCGACGGCGAGGGCACGCTTGCCGTTGGCGCCCTGGCGAGGGCGTTGCCCGAAGGCGACTGGCATTTCGCCACCGAGCCGGCCTGGCCGGATCTGGCCGCGACCGGGCTGGTGCTTGGCGGCTATGCCTTCACCCGCTACGGCAAGAAGCCTGGCAAGGCGCTGCGCTTCGTGCTGCCGGCGGGTGCCGATGCCGCGCATGTCCGCCGCATCGCCGATGGCGTTTTCCTGACCCGTGATCTGGTCAACACGCCGACCAGCGACATGGGGCCGGACGAGCTGGAAAGGGCGGCGCGGACGCTGGCCTCGGCGCAGGACGCCGAGGTGTCGGTGATCAAGGGTGACGATCTCTTGAAGCAGAATTTCCCGATGATCCATGCCGTCGGCCGCGCCTCATCCGGCGCGCCGCGGCTGATCGACCTGCTCTGGGGCTCGCCGGATGCGCCGAAGGTGACGCTGGTCGGCAAGGGCGTGTGCTTCGACACCGGCGGCCTCGACATCAAGCCCTCGTCGGGCATGCTGTTGATGAAGAAGGACATGGGCGGCGCGGCCAACGTGCTTGGGCTGGCGTCGATGATCATGGCTGCCAGGCTCAACGTGCGGCTGCGCGTCTTGATCCCGGCGGTCGAGAATTCGATTGCCGGCAACGCCTTCCGGCCGGGCGACGTGCTGACGAGCCGCAAGGGCATCACCGTCGAGATCGGTAACACCGATGCCGAAGGGCGGCTGGTGCTGGCCGACGCGCTGGCGCTCGCCGACGACGAGCAGCCCGAGCTGCTGATCGACATGGCGACGTTGACGGGTGCCGCTCGCGTCGCGCTCGGCCCGGACCTGCCGCCTTTCTACACCGGCGACGATACGCTGGCGTCCGAGCTGTCGGCGGCCGCCGTCGCCGTGGAGGATCCTCTGTGGCGCATGCCGCTGTGGCGGCCTTACGATGCAAAGCTGTCGTCGAAGATCGCCGACATCAACAACGTCACCACCGACGGCTTCGCCGGTTCGATCACGGCGGCGCTGTTCCTCAAGCGCTTCGTCGAGAAGACGCCGCGCTGGGCGCATTTCGACATCTTCGCCTGGAACCCGTCCGATCGCCCATACGGCATCACCGGCGGCGAGGCGCAAGGCATCCGGGCGCTGGAGCGGATCATCTCCAAGCGATTTGCGTGACGCATCCGGGACGGCCGGCAAGATGCCGCCACTGAAACGGAACCGAAACAATTTGCCGGCATGCTGGCGCGATGTCGATCTCGATGCGCCCGAGCCAGGCCCTCAGACTGTGGCAGCAGGTGATGCTGTCGCAGGTGCGCGACGGCTCGCCCGATCTCACCATGCGCCAGACGGCGATCCTGTTCACCATCTATCTCGACCCGCCGCCGCATACGGTGCGTGGGCTGGCCGCCCGGCTCAACGTCACCAAGCCGGTCATCACCCGAGCGCTCGACACGATGGGGGCGCTGAAGCTGGTGTCGCGCCACCGCGACGAGCTCGACAAGCGCAACGTCCTGATCCGGCGCACGGTCGAGGGCGCGCTCTTTGTCGAGCGTTTCGGCGATGGTATCATCGCCAGGGCCCATGAACTGCCCATCTGACCGATTGTCCATCTGACCGAGTGCTCGATTTGACCGCCAGGGATGCCCGCCTTCACGCCTTCCGTTCCGATCTCGCCGATGCCAGGCTGAAGGGAGAGGTCTCAGCCGATCGTTTCGTCGCCGGCCGGCCGGCGCGGATTTCGGTGTCCGTCGCCGACCTGCGCAAGGCGCCGCTCCCGGATGCCGGCGTCAACACGCAGGCCCTGTTCGGCGACGACGTGCTCGTTTTCGAGGACAGCGCAGGCTGGGCCTGGATCCAGGCCGAGCGTGACGGCTATGTCGGCTATGTCGCCGACACGGTGCTCGGTTCACGCGAGCAGGCGCCGACCCATATCGTTTCGGTACCGCGCACCTTCCTCTATCCGGGGCCGGACCTGCGCTTTCCAGTGAGCGGCCAATTGTCGATGGGATCGGCGGTGACGGTGACCGGCGCCGCCGAAACGCGCGGCACGCACTATGCTCTCTTGTCGTCGGGCCAGGCGCTCATCGCGGCCCATCTGCAGCCTGCCGGCGAGACTGCGGCCGACTATGTTTCGGTGGCGGAAAGTTTTCTCGGCACGCCCTATCTCTGGGGCGGGGTCTCGGGCTTCGGCATCGATTGTTCCGGCCTCGTGCAGTTGGCGATGCGCATGGCCGGCAGGGACGTGCTGCGCGATTCCGATATGCAGGCGGCCTCGATCGGCAAGCCGCTCGATCCGGGCCCGGACTTCACCGGCATGCGGCGCGGCGACCTAGTCTTCTGGAAAGGCCATGTCGCGATCATGACCGATGCCGACACAATGATCCATGCCAACGGCCACACCATGCTGGTCTCGCGCGAGGGACTGAAGGACGCCGTCGCCCGCATCGGCTATCTCTATGGCGGGCCGACGGGGTTCCGGCGACCGTGATCTTTCCTTCTCCCCGTTCACGGGGAGAAGGTGCCCGAAGGGCGGGTGAGGGGCGGCGCGAACCCCTGATTGTTCGCGCTGACGGCCAACCTCTGATCGCCGGCGCGGCCCCTCACCTGCCTGCCGGCATCCTCCCCCCGTAAACCGGGCGAGGAAGGATGATCCCCTTTTGTTCCGATTTTCCTTGGCGTTCGCGCGCCGTCGCGCTACCTCTGGCGGGTGACAGAGCAGCCGCGCCTCGCCGAACAGAATGCCGCAGTGGTCCTGCCCGAACCATTCGTCAGATGGTTCGCTGAAAAGGGCTGGGCGCCGCGTGCCCATCAGCTCGAGCTTTTGGCGCGGGCTCAGGCCGGCCAGTCGGTGCTGCTGATCGCGCCGACCGGCGCCGGCAAGACGCTGGCCGGCTTCATGCCCTCGCTCACCGAGCTCGCCAACCGTCCCAGGCGGAAACCCGGCCAGGCGCATCGCGGCATCCACACGCTCTACATCTCGCCGCTCAAGGCGCTCGCCGTCGACATCGAGCGCAATCTCGGCAAGCCGGTGGAGGAGATCGGCCTGCCGGTCACCATCGAGACCCGCACCGGCGACACGCCCTCACACAAACGCCAGCGGCAGAAGCTGGCGCCGCCCGACATCCTGCTCACGACGCCCGAGCAATTGGCGCTGCTGATCGCGGCCGGCGACGCCAGGCGCTTCTTCGAGGATCTGCGCTATGTCGTGCTCGACGAGCTGCATTCGCTGGTGACTTCGAAGCGCGGCCATCTCCTGGCGCTCGGCCTGGCAAGGCTGCGCAACTTTGTGCCCGGACTGCAGACGATCGGATTGTCGGCAACGGTGGCCGAACCGGACGAGTTGCGGCGCTGGCTGGTCAGCCAGAATCCACCTGATGACATGGCCGAACTGATCGTCGTCACCGGCGGCGCCAAGCCGGAAATCTCCATCCTCGATTCGGAAGAGCACGTGCCGTGGGCGGGACATTCCGCCCGTTACGCCACGCCGGAGATCTATCGCGAGATCAAGCGCCACAAGACGACCTTGCTGTTCGTCAACACCCGTAGCCAGGCCGAACTGCTGTTCCAGGAACTATGGCGGGTCAATGAGGACACGCTGCCGATCGCGCTGCATCACGGTTCGCTGGATGTCGCGCAGCGCCGCCGCGTCGAGAAGGCGATGGGCGAGAATGCGCTGCGCGCCATCGTCGCCACCTCGACGCTCGATCTCGGCATCGACTGGGGCGATGTCGATCTGGTCGTTCATGTCGGCGCGCCGAAGGGGGCAAGCCGGCTGGCGCAGCGGATCGGCCGCGCCAACCATCGCATGGACGAACCGTCGAAGGCGATCCTGATCCCCGCCAACCGCTTCGAGGTGCTGGAGTGCCGGGCCGCCCTCGACGCCAACTATCTTGGCGCGCAGGACACGCCGCCGCTGGTCGATGGCGGGCTCGACGTGCTGGCCCAGCATGTCCTGGGTTGCGCCTGTGGCGCGCCATTCCACGCCGACGCGCTGTTCGAGGAGGTCAGATCGGCGGCGCCTTATGCCAGCCTCGACCGGCCGACATTCGACCGGGTGATAGATTTCGTCGCCACCGGTGGCTACGCCTTGAAGAACTACGAGCGCTACGCCCGCATCCGCCTGAACAAGGACGGGATGTGGCGCGTATCCAATCCTCGCGTCGCCCAGCAGTACCGGCTGAACGTCGGCACCATCATCGAGGTGCCGGCCCTCAACGTGCGCTACGTGCAGGCCGGCAGCAAAGGGTCGGCTTCGCGCGGCGGCCGGGTCCTCGGCAAGATCGAGGAGGCGTTCCTGGAGACGCTGACTCATGGCGATACCTTCATGTTTGCCGGGAAGGTGCTGCGCTTCGAAGGCATTCGCGAGAATGAATGCTTCGTGTCGAACGCGCCCGGCAGCGATGCCAAGGTGCCCTACTATGGCGGCGGCAAGTTTCCGCTTTCGACCTATCTCGCCGAGCAGGTGCGCGCCATGCTGGACGATCCGCGGCGTTGGAAGAAGCTGCCGGAGCAGGTCGCCGACTGGCTGCGTTTCCAGGCCGACAAGTCGGTGCTGCCCAAACGCGATGATCTCCTGATAGAAACTTTTCCGCGCGGCAACCGCCACTATCTGGTCGCCTATCCGTTCGAGGGCAGGCTGGCGCACCAGACGCTCGGCATGTTGCTCACCCGCCGGCTCGACAGGGCGGGCGCCAGGCCGCTCGGCTTCGTCGCCACCGACTATGCGCTTGCCATATGGTCGCTGGCCGACATGGGCATGATGTTCAGGGCGAAAACACCTTCCTTGCCCACCCTCTTCGACCAGGACATGCTGGGTGACGATCTCGAGGCGTGGTTCGCCGACAGTTGGCTGCTGAAACGCACCTTCCGCAATTGTGCGCTGATCTCGGGACTGATCGAGAAACGCCACCCGGGCAAGGAGAAGAGCGGCCGTCAGGTCACCGTATCGACCGATCTCGTCTATGACGTGCTGCGCAGCCACGAGCCCGACCATATCCTGCTGCAGGCGACGCGTGCCGATGCGGCGACCGGTTTGCTCGATGTCAGCCGGCTTGCCGAGATGCTCTCGCGCATCAAGGGTCGAATCGTGCATAAGAATCTCGAGCAGATATCGCCGCTTGCCGTGCCGATCATGCTTGAGATCGGCAAGATGCCGGTGCATGGCGAAGCGGACGAAACACTGCTGATGGATGCGGCGACGCTGGTCGAGGAGGCCATGGGGCCGGGAATGAGCGAGGCATGAATTATTCGCTGACACGCGCATCGCTGATCGCCGAGGCCGATCTTGTCGGCATCGCCGGCGAACGCGCGGTCTGCGATCCGCGCGGCGTGCTCTATTTCCCCGATCTGCGGCTGCTCGCGGTGTCGGATCTGCACCTGGAGAAGGGCTCCTCCTTCGCCAGGCGCGGCGCGCTGATCCCGCCCTACGATACCGGTGCGACGCTGCTCAGGCTGCAGGCGGTGATCGCCGATTACCAGCCGGCGATCGTCATCAGCCTTGGCGATTCTTTCCACGACGGCGGCGGCGCGGCGCGTATGCATGAAAGCTTTCGCGAGCGACTGGAAAGCCTGATCGCCGGCCGCGACTGGTTCTGGATCGCCGGCAACCACGATCCGGACGCGCCGGCCGACCTGCCCGGCGAGACCGTGCGCGAGCTTGCCATCGGGTCTCTGCTCTTCAGGCACGAGCCGTCCAAGCTGCGCGTGGAGGGCGAGATATCAGGCCACCTCCATCCTTGCGCCCGGATCGTCCAGCAAGGGCGCTCCGTGCGGCGGCGCTGCTTCGCCGCCGACGGCGGCCGCATGATCATGCCGGCCTTTGGCGCCTATACCGGCTCGCTCAACGTGCTCGACCGCGCCTATGCCGGCCTGTTCCGTCGCGAGACACTGATGGCCTATATGCTCGGCGCCGAGCGCATCTTCGCTATTGCCGGCTCGATGCTGCGGCCGGGCTGAGCTGAAGATTGCATTAAGGAAGCATCACGGTTGCGCCGGTCGTCTGCCGCGCTTCGAGCCGGCGATGCGCTTCGGCCACTTCGGCGAGCGGCATCCGGGCGTGCACGGGGATTTTCACGGCACCGCTCAGCACGACGCTGAAGAGTTCTTCGCTCATGGCGACGACGTCCTCGCGCCTGGCGAGGTGATGGAACAACAGCGGCCAGGTGGCGAACAGCGAGCCCTTCTGCATCAGCAGCATGATGTCGAATGGCGGGATCGATCCTGACGCCGTGCCGAAGCTGACAAAGGTGCCAAGGGGCCGCAGGCAATCGAGCGAGGCCGGAAAGGTCGCCTTGCCGACGCCGTCGTAGACGACGTGACAGCCTTGGCCACCAGTGATCTCCCTCACCCGCGCGGCAAGGTCTTCCCTGCCATAGTCGATGACATGGTCGCAGCCATTGGCGCGCGCGAGCTCGGCCTTCTCTGGCGAACCGACCGTGCCGATGACGGTGGCGCCGAGATGCTTCGCCCATTGCGTCAGGATGAGGCCGACGCCGCCCGCCGCGGCCTGCACGAGGACGGTGTGGCCCGCCTCGACGCGAAACGTGCGGCGCAGCAGATATTGCGCCGTCAGCCCCTTCAGCATCATCGCCGCGCTGGTCTCGAAGTCGATGGCGTCGGGCAGGTGCACGACAAAATGCGCCGGCACGATGCGTTCCTCGGCATAGGCGCCCAGCGTCTCGACATAGGCGACACGATCGCCGGGCGCAAAGCCGCTCACCCCTTCGCCGACGGCGACGATCTCGCCGGCGCCTTCATTGCCCGGCGTGAATGGCAAAGCGGGCGGCGCATATTCGCCGGTGCGGAAATAGATGTCGACGAAGTTGAGGCCGACCGCCCGATTGCGCACGCGGACCTCGCCGGTTCCGGGCTGGCCGATGTCGACATCTTCATAGGCAAGCACATCTGGGCCGCCATGGCGGTGGACGCGGATCGCTTTCATGGATTTCTTCCTTGCGCTGTCTCGTGGCAGGGAGATAGCGCGTGGCGCGATATCATTGTAGGCTGATATCCATGACATCAGAGTTCAAGGATCATGATATCTGACCAGATTGGCATCGACCTTCTTCGCACCTATGTGGCGGTCTGCCGGCAGGGCAGCCTGAGCAGGGTCGCGGCGCAGACCGGCAGAACCCAATCGTCGCTGAGCATGCAGATGCGGCGGCTCGAAGGATTGCTGCAACGGCACCTGTTTCAACGCACCGGCCGCGGCGTCGTGCCAACCGCGGAGGGGGAACTTTTTCTGGGATACGCGACCCGCATCCTGGCTCTGGGCGACGAGGCGGTGGCGCGCCTGCAGCAGGCCGGCATAGGCGGCGGGGTGCGTATCGGCCTCGCCGAGGAGGTCACGACGGCGGCGCTGTCGGCAGCGCTCGGGCGGCTTCATCGCACCTATCCCGAAATCAGCATTGACGCGACGGTCGAGCACAGCGTCGCGCTGGGACGGCTTTGGAGTGAGGATGCGCTGGACGTCATGATCGCCCCGACGTCCGTCGTCGCGGCCGATGCCCTGACGACGTGGAACGTCGAACTGCAGTGGGTCTGCGCACAGGACTACGAGCTGGATGCGGAGCGGCCGCTCGATCTCGTCGCCTTTGGCGCGACCTGCCCTTGGCGCAGGCGCATGATCGAGGCGCTGCTTGCCGCCGGCAGGGAGCACAGGATCGGCTTGTCGTGCCAGAGCGTCACCGGCTTGCAGGCAGCGATCGAGAATGGGCTGGGCGTCGGGCTGCTTCCGCCCGAATCGGTGCGCACTGCTTCGATGCGGGTGCTGAAGACATCGGCTGGCGTTCCCGAGACGCTCACAGTCCAATACGGTCTTTACGCACACGACCGACGGACAGCCGTCGTCGATGCCGCGATCGAGATCTTGCTGAAGGACTTGCCGGCGGCGTCACGGGCACGGGCCGCATGACGGAGAGGACGCCTACCGGCCGTAATAGAGGGTGACCGTGTGCTTCGCCTCGGCGAAGAACAGCCAGCGCTCGACCAGCATGCCGGCGAGCTGGGAGATAGCCGCGAGCGCCGACGCAATAGCCGCGAAGGGCCGCGGTAGTGCGAAGGCGACAGCAAGCAAGAAAACCGGCGCGGCGAAGGCCAGCACCTGCGTGATCCGCCGCAGCTTCGCGCTGTGCTTGCGCGCGATGCGGAATCCCATCTCCTTGAGCAGGTAGTTTTCCTCGGTATGCGGCCACTCGAGCGAGCGCACCGTGCCGCCGGCAAGGCCGGTCGCGGTGTTGGCCGTGGTCGGGATTTCCAGTTCGTCGTTGTGCCGCCACGTCGCCAGCTTCCAGCCCCAGCCGAGCAAGGTTAGGACCAGCGCGAACGCCAGCACGGCTCTCGATCCGCCACCGAAACCCTGCAGCAGCGCGTTGAAAAGCACGCCGCCGGTCATCGCCGAGAAGATCAGATAGCCGGGCAGGGTGAAGCGGCTATGCCACTGCGCGATCGGCTTCAGCGAGGCATAGATCATGCCGGTGGTGCAGACCGTGGCGACCGCACCGAGGGCCGCCAGCACCCCGGCGATTGCCACCCAGCCGCCGCTGCGGCCCGAGAACACCCAGCCGATGCCGAACAGTCCGGCCGGGATGAAGGTTGCCACCGACGCAACGCCCTCGCGCGACAGCCAGGAACTGCGCCATTGCGAGAAGGCGCGCCAGGCTCGTTCAGGCCGCCCGAGATGGCCGGTCGACGACAGAAGGCCGGCCGCGATCAGGCCGAGCGCCAGTCCGATGCCGACGAGCCCGAGCCAGAAGTCGGGTTCGACAAAGCCCAGCCCGCCAAGCACGCCAAGCAGCGCCAGCAGGCCGTAGCCGGCGCCTGTGGCAGTGGTGAAGAAGACGACGGAGAAAGCGGGATGCATGGCCGGGATGCTAGTTCGAAAGCATGCGGTCGATCCAGCCGAGGAAGCCGCCTTCGGCCCGCACCGGCTCCAGCGCCGGCGCTGGCACCTTGGCGGCGCGTTCCGTATGGGCGCGCGGCGGCAGATACTTGTTGGTCGGGCGGTAGCCGAGTTCTTGCATCAGGTCTACGCCGCCGCGCGCCGTCACCAGCTGCGATACGGCTGACGCCGGATCGCCGAGATCGCCGAAATGGCGGGCGCTGGTCGGGCAGGCCGCCACGCAGGCCGGCACGCGGTCTTCCTCGGCCAGATTGTCGTTGTAGATGCGGTCGACGCAGAGCGTGCATTTCTTCATCACGCCGACCTGCGTGTCGAACTCGCGCGCGCCGTAGGGGCAGGCCCAGCTGCACAGTTTGCAGCCGATGCATTTGTCCTCGTCGACCAGCACGATGCCGTCCGACGTCCGCTTGTAGGAGGCGCCCGTCGGGCAGACGGTGACGCAGGCGGGCTGCTCGCAATGCAGGCAGGAACGCGGGAAGTTGACCGTGCGCCCGCCCATCTCGGTCGTGTGCTCATAAGCGTGCACGCGGTTGAACCAGACGCCGTCGACATGTCCGCCATAGGGATCGATATCGGTCAGCGGCGCCATATGGCCGCCGGTGTTCCATTCCTTGCAGGCGGTGACGCAGGCCTGACAGCCGACGCAGGTGTCGAGGTCGATCACCAGGCCGAGCTTCTTGTCGGTTTGCGCGGGAAGGCAGGTCATTCGGCGGCTTCCCTCTTCATGCGGAATTCGGCGCCGAACTGAAGCATGTCAGGCGAGGGCTGGAAGCGCGGCGGCTCCCGGAAGCGCTCGAACTGCGGCTCGGTGAAGCCCGCTTCCTCCGCCGCGCATTTGACGATCCGCACCCGGACGTCGAACCATGCCGCCTGTCCGGTCACAGGATCGGAGTTCGAATAGCGCTTGCCGTTGGCATCGGCCGCGGTCTGGTCGCCGATGATGTGGTTGAGCAGGAAGCCGCGATTGCTCTCCGCCGCATCGTCCTTCAGTCCCCAGCTGCCGCGCCGCTTGCCGATGGCGTTCCAGGTCCACACCGTGTCGGGGTTGACGCCGTCGACCAGCTTGATCTGTCCCTTCACCCGGCCGTTGACGCTCTCGATCCATACCCAGTCGTCGTCGACAAGGCCCAGATCGGCAGCGGTCTTTGCATGCACGAACAGCCGGTTCTGGCTGGTGATCTGCCTCAGCCACGCATTCTGCGAGCCCCAGGAATGGTACATGTGCATCGGCCTCTGCGTCAGCGCATGCAGCGGATATTGTTCGAGGTCGACGGCGTCTTCCTCGAATGGCGCGTACCAGAACGGCAGCGGGTCCATGTAGGCTTCGATGCGGCCGCGTTCCGCCTCCGGCGGCTGCACGTTCCCATGGCCGCGCGCGGCCAGCCGGAAGCGCTGCATCGGCTCGGAATAGAGTTGGAAGACGATTGGCTCGGCCTTGGCGATGAAGCCCATCTCAGCCGCGAAGTCGAGATAGGCGCGGTTGCCCATCTTGTAATAACGCTGGTCGGCGGAAAAATCGTGGTGCCAGAAGCCGCCATTGTCGATGTAGCGCTGCAATTGATCGGGATTGGCTTCGCCTCTGCCGATCGAGCTTCCGTCCTTTCCGCGCCAGCCGGCGAGCGGACCGATGCCGGGCGTGCGCTCGTGGTTGACGATGTAGTCGGCATAGTCGCGGTACTTGGGCGAGCCGTCGGCGTTGACGAAACCGGGCAGGCCGAGCCGCGCGCCGAGCTCGATCATCACCGACTGGAACGGCCTGACGTCGCGATCCGGCTCGACGACGGGATGGCGGATCGCATCGCCTGGCCCGTCGGCATGGCTGATCGGCCGGTCGAGCAGGCTGATGCAGTCATGCCGCTCGAGATAGGTGGTGTCCGGCAGCACCAGGTCGGCGAACGGCACGGTCTCCGAGTAGTAGGCGTCGGAATAGATGATGAAGGGGATCTTGTAGTCGCCCGACGCATCCTTGTCGGTGAGCATGCGAATCGTCTCGACCGTGTTCATCGAGGAATTCCAAGCCATGTTCGACATGTACATCAATAGCGTGTCGATCGGGTAGGGATCACCCGCCCAGGCATTGCGGATGACCGAGTGCATCAGGCCGTGCGCGGCTAAAGGCGCCTCCCAGGAATAGGCCTTGTCGATGCGTGTCGGCGTGCCGGCCCCGTCGACCAGCAGGTCGTCCGGCCCGCAGACGAAGCCGAGCGGCATGCCTTCCAGCGGGGTCATCGGGCGGACGTCCTTGCCCGCCGGCTTCGGCCCCGGCGGCGCCGGGCGCGGATAGGGCGGCTTGAAGCGGAAGCCGCCCGGCACGTCCACGGTGCCGAGCAGCACCTGCAGCAGATGGATGGCGCGGCAGGTGTGAAAACCGTTGGAATGGGCCGAGATGCCGCGCATGGCGTGCATGGAGATCGGCCGCCCCTTGATCGTCTCGTGCCTGCGCCCGGCCCAGTCGGTCCAGGCCACCGGTAGTTCGATCGCCTGCTCGAAGGCGACATGCGCCAGCTCCGCCGCGATCCGGCGGATCGTGTCGGCGCTGACGCCGCAGCGGCCGGCGACCGCGTCGGGCGAATAGCTGTCGTTGAGATAGCGGTCGGCAAGGAGCTGGAACACCGGAACGCAGCGGCGGCCGTTGACCGTATGGCTGCCGGTCAGCGCCGGTTTCGCGTTGGGGTCGGCAGCCCGGACCGGTGTCTTCGCAACCCTGTCCCAGGCGAGCGGATGGCCGGCGGCGTCGCGAACGAAGAGCCCGTCATCGGAGGTTCCCGGCTCCTGGATGACGAGCACATGGGCGTTGGTGTAGCGCAGCAGATAGTCGAGATCGACGCGGCCGGCCTTGAGCAACTCGTGGACCAGCGCCAGCACGAACAGGCCGTCGGTGCCCGGCCTGATGCCGATCCAGTCGTCGGCGATCGCATTGTAGCCGGTGCGGCACGGATTGATCGAGACGACCTTGGCGCCGCGCGCCTTGAGCTTGCCGAGGCCGATCTTGATCGGGTTGGAATCGTGGTCTTCGGCGACGCCGAAGAGCATGAAGTATTTCGTGTTGTCCCAGTCGGGCTCGCCGAACTCCCAGAACGAGCCGCCGATCGTGTAGAGGCCGCCGGCCGCCATGTTGACCGAGCAGAAGCCGCCATGGGCGGCGAAGTTCGGCGTGCCGAACTGGCTTGCCCACCAGCCGGTCAGGGATTGCGACTGGTCGCGTCCGGTGAAGAAGGCGAGCTTCTTGGGATCGCTCCGGCGTATCGCCGAGAGCCGCTCGGTCGCGATCGAGAAGGCTTCCTCCCATTCGATCTGACGGAATTCGCCCGAGCCGCGCGGGCCGCTGCGCAACAGCGGCTTCTTCAGCCGCGCCGGACTGTAGTGCTGCATGATGCCGGCGCTGCCTTTGCCGCAGATCACGCCGCGATTGACCGGATGGTCCTTGTTGCCGTTGATATAGCGGACCTTGCCGTCCTTGATATGGACGTCGATGCCGCAGCGGCAGGCGCACATATAGCAGGTGGTCTTGGCGATCCGGTCGGAGACGCCTGGCGAAGTGTCGACGCCGTCGCCCTCGTCGGGCGCGCGCGTGTCGGCCAGCGGCCGCTGCGACGGGGCGGAATTTGCGCCGCGCGGCGCGCCGTGGCTCATTGTTCCCGGATGCTCTGGCGGCTCGCGATCTTGGCTTTCGTCTTCGGCCCGGGACCGCGCATATAGTGCTGTTCAGGGTGGTAGCGATCGCTGGCGAGCCGCCGCTTCAGGCCACGGGTCCAGTGCGCGAACAGCGATTTGAAGCGCCCCATCATTTCCAACTCTTGCGGCGCGGCCGCCAATTTTTTCCAACATCCAGTGAAAACTTAGAACAAAGCAATCGATCTGTCTAACAAGTTGCTCTTGTAATTCCGATCGATTTTGCTTCTTAATTGCACATGACCCTTGAACAGTTGCGCATCTTCGTCGCCGTCGCCGAGCGCGGCCACATGACCAAGGCGGCCGAGCTTCTGGGTATCTCGCAGTCGGCCGCCTCGGCTGCCATTCGCGCGCTCGAGCAGCAGCATGGGGTGCGGCTGTTCGACCGCGTCGGCCGCAACATCGAGCTGGCGCAGACCGGGCGCAGGTTCCTGCCCGAGGCCAAGGCGGTGCTGGAGCGCGCTGCCGCCGCCAGCAATGTGCTGGAGCATGTCTCTCAGACGGTCACCGGCAGCCTGTCGATCGCTGCCAGCCAGACCATCGCCAGCTACTGGCTGCCACGACGGCTGGCTGCCTTCCACGAGGCCTATCCTGCCGTCAGGCTGAATGTCAGCATCGGCAACACCAGCCAGGTCGAGACCCATGTGCTCGACGGCACGGCGGATTTCGGCCTGGTCGAGGGGCGCACCGAATCCGACATCCTGCGGCGCGCCAAGGTCGATGTGGATCGGCTGCTGCTGGTCGTCGCCTCCACGCACCCGAAAATCGCCGAACATGGGCGCGGCCACCCCGATATCAGGGAGCTGCGCTGGATCATCAGGGAAGGCGGCTCCGGCACGCGCGAGGCGCTGGAAGACCTCGCGCGCCGCGAGGCGGTGCCGTTCGCCGATCTCAGGATATTCCTCGTCCTGCCGAGCAACGAGGCGATCCGCCAGGCGGTCGAGGCGGGCGCCGGCGCCACCATCATCTCGGAACTCGTCGTCGGCCGCGCCGTGGCCGAAGGCAGCTTGCGGTCGGTGCCGATCGACCTGCCGAAGCGCGACTTCGCCATCATTACCCACCGCGACCGCCAGCCGAGCCTCGCCCAGATGGCGCTGCGGGCGCATCTGGGTGGAAAGGCGGACTTGCCGCCGCTGAGCAGGGGCTGATCGGGAAGAAGCGTCTCAGGCGAATTTCCGCTGCGCATCCAGCGCCAGCCCGAGCCCGACCGAGCCGAACATGTCGCCCTCGATGACGGAGGCCTGCGGCACCAGCGAAAGGATCTGGCGTTTGGCGAGCGGGATCGCGGTCGAGCCGCCGGTCAGGAACACGGCGGTTATGGCGGAGGCGTCGACACCGGCGTCGGCGATCGTCTGCCGGACCGTCGCGGTCACCCGCTCGATGTCGTCCCCGATCGTCGCCTCCAGTCCGCCGCGCGTGATCTCGGGCGCGAAGCGTGCGCCGGGCAGCGAGACCCTCACCTCGGCTGAGGACTGATCCGTCAGCGCGATCTTGGCCCTTTCGACCAGGCCTGCGATCGCGTGTCCGTAGCGGTGCTCGACGATATGGATGAATCGGCCGACGAGATCGGCGCGCTCGGCCTCGAAGCGGATCTGCCTCAGGTCTGTCATCGCCTTCGCGGTATAGACGAGATTGATGCGCTGCCAGGTCGCCAGATCGATGAAATAGCTCGCCGGCAGGTTGCGCTTGCCGTCCTTGGTCGGCGTCAGATAGCCGAGCTCGGGCATGACATGGGCGATGCTGAGCAGCCGGTCGAAATCGGTACCGCCGATATGGATGCCGCGGTTGGCCAGGATGTCGCCCTTGCGATCGGTCGAGCGCGCGCGTTCGGGCGAGACCCGGACCACCGAGAAGTCGGACGTGCCGCCGCCCATGTCGACGATCAGCGCCAGTTCCTCTCGGGCAACCTTCTGTTCGTAGTCGAGCGCCGCCGCGATCGGCTCGAACTGGAAGGCGATGTGCCTGAACCCTTGCGCCCGCGCCGCCTTTTCAAGCTCGCCCTGCGCTCTCGCATCGGCCTCGGCGTCATCGTCGAAGAACTGCACGGGGCGGCCGAGCACGATCGTCTCGACCGAAGAGCCTGCATCCTCTTCCAGCCGCTGCTTCAGATGGGCGATGAAGAAACCGATGATGTCGGTGAAGCCGATCAGGCGTGCCTTGATGCGGGTCTTCTCGTGAGCGAGCGAACTGCCGAGCACGCTCTTCAGGGAGCGCATCAGCCGTCCCTCGATGCTGTCGGTGTAGTCGCTGATGGCGCGGCGGCCGAAATAGGTATGGCCGTCCTCGAAGTTGAAGAAGACGGCGCTTGGCAATGTAGGCTGTTCACCTTCCAGCGCCACCAGTCGCGCCTGCCCGTTCCGGATCACGCCCACGGTGGAATTGGACGTGCCGAAATCGATGCCGCCGAATGCTGATTGCATAGCAGCCTCCTGTCATTGGTTTCGCCGCAGCGGATCGCCGGCGCCGGCAAAGGCGCGGACGTCCGGATGGCCGGACCGTTCTGCCGAATTGAATGTGCGTGTTTGCCTTGGGAGGCGGCGGTTTATCGCATCATCGAAAAAAGGGAAAGCCTCTTTCCCTCGGCGAGCTCAATCCTTGCGGAAGACGAGCCGCCCGAGCCAGCCGGTGAGCATGGCGAGCGACACGGCGAACACGCCGTAGAGGAAGGAATAATCATGCGCGACGCGGAAAATCGACTGCTCGAAACCGGATTTGCGGATTTCGAGCTGGGCCGAGCTTTCCTTGATGAACATGCCGCTCTTGAACAGGAAGGCGCGCGCCTTGTGGGTGCCGACCGGAACGTCGGGCGCCAGCCTGACCGTGGCGCGGAACAGGTTCTGCGACAGGAACTGCACGCCGCCGACATTTTCGCTGTAGAGCCCGGTCGCCTTCTTGCGATCGCGCAGCGCGGCGGTGAACTCCTCGATCGTCGCCGGGCTGTCGGTCTCGTCGGCGGGCTTCATGTAGAGGTTGGCCGAGCCGAGCGACAGCTGCTTGTAGCTATTCGGTTCGGTTATGTCCTGCAGCGGCCGCGTCGTGGCCACCGAATAGGACACCGGCACGTTCTCGAACGTCTCCGACTCCAGATTGATCCAGACGCCGAGCACCCGGTCCTTGCGCCGCACCACCACCGGTCGCGGCGGGCCCTCGAGCACGACGATGACGTCGTAGCGCCCCTGGCGCGCAACCAGCGGATCGGGGTTTTCCAGCGACCCGAAGATGGTGAGGTCGGCGCCGGAAAACCCGGCGGTGATCGAGACGGCGTCGGTCGACAGGCCGATCTGGATGCCTTCGACCGGCGGGGTCTGCGCCGCCGTCGGCGACGCGGCCGCGACGAGCAGAAGCAAGGCAACGGCCGTGAACCCCTTCCACCCCGCCATCAGTTCAGGCCTGCTGCGGAGAGCGAATAGAGATTGGGCGGGGTGACGAAGAGATCGATCGCCAGGCGGATGGCAACGGCGAGAACCAGCATTGCCAGCAATGCCCTGAGCTGCTCGCCGCGCAGCTTCTGGCCGGCCTTGGCGCCATATTGCGCGCCGGCGACACCGCCCGCCATCAGCAGGAAGGCGAGCATCACGTCGACCGTCTGGTTGGTGGTGGCGTGCACCAGGGTGGTGTAGGCCGAGGTGAAGATGATCTGGAACAGCGAGGTGCCGATGACGACGTTGGTCGGCACTTTCAAGAGATAGATCAGCGCCGGCACCATGATGAAGCCGCCGCCGACGCCCATGATCGACGACAGGAAGCCGATGCCGGCGCCGAGCCCGAGCACCGGGATGACGCTGACGAACAGCTTCGAGGCGCGGAAGCGCATCTTCAGCGGCAGCCGGTGAATCCAGTTGTGCTGGCCGGATTTCTTCAGCACGGGCGCGGCGCCGCTGCGGGTGGCGCGCAGCGCATTGACGCTCTCGACCAGCATCAGCCCGCCGACGGTGCCGAGCAGCGCGACGTAGAGCAGCGAGATGAAGAGATCGAGCTGGCCGAGCCGGCGCAGCACGGCAAAGACATAGACGCCCCCGGTCGAGCCGACGATGCCGCCCGCGAGCAGCACACCGCCGAGCTTGAAGTCGAGCGTGCCGCGCTTCATGTGCGACAGCGCGCCGGAGAAGGAGGAGGCGATGACCTGGTTGGCGCCGGTGGCGACGGCGATCGCCGGCGGGATGTTGTAGAAGATCAGCAGCGGCGTGATGAGGAAGCCACCGCCCACCCCGAACATGCCCGACAGGAAACCCACCGCCGCCCCCATGGCCAGCAGCACGAAGACGTTGACGGAAATTTCCGCGATCGGGAGATAGATGCCCACCCGTCAGTCTCGATCAGTTTGCCTGTCGGCGATGCAGCCGCAGCGTGCAGTCTCGCACCGAAAAGCCAATTTTTTCTTGCGCCGACGCGGCGGCGGGAGCAAACCCCGCCGCCGCGTCGAAACAAAAAAGCATCTCAATCAGTTAACAGGCAAATGTGTGGCAAGGCATCGCGGAAGCGACGCATCTGCCGTTATTTGCGCGCCAGCAGCGCCTTGACCAGTTGTTCGTCGACCTCGCCGGTCGGTTTCAACTTGTTGTCGGTCTGGAAGGCCATGATCGCGGTCTTGGTCTTGTCGCCCATCACGCCGTCGGCGCCGCCGGCCTCATAGCCGTTCTTGTTGAGGATCAGCTGGATATTCTTGACCGCCTTCTTCATGTCTATGCTGGCGGTCGTCTGCGGCGTGCCGTCCTGCCAGGATTCGGGGATGTCGGCCGAGTTGGCCGCCTGGTCGATCGGCTTCGGCTTCCACAATTCCGTGGCGGCGCGCGCCCGCTCCAACTGCTCCGGACGCAGCGCATTGGCGATCTCGTCGCGCTTGGACGCAGCATCCTTGTCGCCGGTCCTGGCGACGAGCGCGAACCATTTGTAGGATTCCTCCAGGTTCTGCTTCATGCCGACGCCCTTGGCCGCCAGGATGCCGAGGTTGAACTGGCTGTCCTTGACGCCGAGGTCGGCCGCCGCCTGGAACCAGTGCGCCGCCGATTCATTGTCGGTCACGCCATCTGCCGCCATGGCGAACAGCACGGCGAGATTGTGCATGGCGCTGGCGTTGCCCTGTTCGGCGGCAAGCTGGTAGAAGGTCTTGGCCTTCTTGATGTCGCGGGTGACGCCGATCCCCTTCTCGTAGAAATTGCCGATGCGGTATTCGGCCGGCGCGAAGCCGAGCTCGGCGGACTTCTCGTACCACTTGGCCGCGGCCTTCATGTCCTCCTTGACGCCGCGCGATTCGGCATAGCGCGAGCCAACCTCGAACAGCGCCTTGGCATCGCCGCCGGCGGCAGCGTCGCGCAGGGCCGGCGGACCGGCGTCGGCCGGAATGTCGATCTTCGCGGCCGCCTGGGGCGCGCTGCTGGCGGGCGGAACAGCGCCCGTGGTGTCGGGGGTCGTCGGCGTGGCGGCCGGCGCCGTGGTCATCGGCGCGGTGTCGGCGTCGGCATCCGTAGCCGGCATCGCAGGCGCCGAGGCGGTGACATCCGGTGCTGGTGCCGTGGTCGCGGCAGGCGCAGCCGAAACCATCGGCGCCGGCGCCGGTTCAGCGGCGGCGGGCGCGGCATCCATCACCGTATTTGCGTCCATCGGCAACGCGGCGGCGGTCTGCGCCGGCGCCGCATCCTTCACCGGTTCCGCTTGCCGCACGGCGCGCGCCGGCGCGTCCTCGGCGGCGGTCTCCATCTTCGGCGCGGCGTTGGTCTTCGGTTCGGCCGCGGCATTGAGCGAAGCGGTCTCCACCGGCTGTGCGGCAACGATCGGCGCGGCGTCGTTGCTGGCGACCGGCGCGGGATCGGAGAAGAAGGCCTTGCCAAGCTGCAGCCCGGCAAGCGCCAGCATGATCGCGGCCGCTGCCATCAGGATCGGCTTGCGCCGCGCCTTGAGCAGGTCGCCGATCCTGAGCGCCTTGACCGGGCCGCCCATCGTCGACTGGCGCTTCAGCGCGTCGGCCTCGGCGGCGGCGGCTTGCGCTGCGCGCCTTGCCGCGGCAATGAAGTCCGACTTTGCCGCATCGCTCTCGTTGCGCTTGACCGGCGGACCCCGCTCATCGCGCACGCGCTTCATGATGGCGGTGAGATCGGGTGCGCCGGAACCGGGTTCCAGCGGGCGGTTGGCGAATTTCGGATCGAGCGGTTCGTCGAGGTCGACGCTCGGGGCGTCGACGTCGGGCGCCGAACCGGCAAGCGGCGGCGTCTCCGCCTGCTTCTTGCCCCTGAAGGCGCGCGCCAGTCCGCCGAACATCGACTTCTTGCCGGCCTTCTCGCCCTTCTCGGCGATCGTGTCCGAACCGAGCGCCGCCATGGCGGCGGCGGCGGCCGCTTCAGCCGGCGAACGTGTCGCCGGCTCTTCGCGCGCAACCGGTTCGTTGCGCAGGATCGCGGCGGCGCGGGTGTCGAGATCCGCGATATCTCCGGCCAGTGGCAGCGGCTGGTCGATATCCATCGACGGCGCATCCTGCACCGCGATCTTGGAACCGCGTCCTGCGCGCTTGCCCATCGGCTGCGGATCGATGAGCTCGCTGACGGCTTCCACCGGCTCGCTGGTCTCCAGCGAGCCCAGCCGGTCGACGATCTTGAGCAGCGTGTCGTGGATGGCCTCGAAAGTGCGCGAATTGCGTTCGTCGGAACGGCGCGTCAAAGCTTCGAGCGTCTTCAGGTCCTGCGCGAGGCCACTGACCGCCGCCGTGTTGGCGCTGGTGTCGGCCATCGAACGCACAGCACTCTCGGCCGCCTCGCGGGCCGCGCTGAGGATCGAATCGCGCGTTCCGGCCAGCGACTTCTCGATCTCGTTGAGGCGCGGGCTGATGTCCTCGAATTCCGGCAGCGGCGTGCCCGGCTTGGTGAGATGCGCCGAAAGCCCGGAAACTTGCGCCTCCAGGCTGCGGATCAGCGCCGGGTCGATACCGGCGACCTGCGCGGCGGATGTTTCCAGCCGGCTGGAGATGTCTTCGAGCCGGCTTTCCAGGCCCCGGATCGCCAATTCGCTGGCGGGGTCTGGCGTGCGCGTCTCCAGGCGCTTGGCGAGCGCGGTGAAGCGGGCATCGATGGCGTCCATGATGCCGGCGCTGTCGGCCTGCGGCATGCGCTGGTCGAGCCTGTCGGCAACTTCGTCCAGCCGCCGTTCGAGATCGCGAAACAGCATGTTGCCCTGCTCGATCGCGTCGCCCTGCCGGCGTTCCATCATCCCCGAAAGCGCGTCGAAGCGTTGCTCCAGTCCCTGGAAGATATAGTCGGCGTCGGGCATGGCCGGCGCGTGGTCGATCTTGTCGGCGATCATCGCGATCTGCTTGCCGAGCCGGTCCATCGCCTGCTCGGGCAGGTTGGCGCGGGCGGCCAGCTCATCGACGCGGCTCGACAGGAGATTGAGCCGATCCATCACCTCCCGGCCCGGCTGAGCTTGGGTGACTTCCTCGATCTGCTGCGCCAGCGAGGCGATCCGCTTCTCGATGCGCTCGAAGGGTTCGGGGTCGAAGGCATTGGCCTGCGCGGCGACGGTCGAGGCGACGATGGCGCGCGAGATCTCGTCCAGCCGCTCGTCGATCATGCCGAACGTGTCGCTGGCGCGATTGCCCTGCTGGCTGGCGAACTGGTCGACGGCGCCGGCAAGCGTGCGCACCTTTTCTTCCAGCGAGCGCAGCGACAGCGATTCCGGCAGGTTGTTGACGGCAGTGCTGATCTGCTCGAGCCGGTCGGTCAGCGCCGACAGGCCCGGATTGTCCGAGCGCTGGCGCTGGTCGGCGTCGACGCGATCCTCGAAGGCGCTCCAGCGGCGGTCGAAATCGTCCCAGCGGCGGTCGACCGCGCGCACGCTTTCCTCGCGCGCCAGCGTGTCCAGCGCGCCCTTGACCTGCTCCAGCTCGAGCCTGAGCAGGTTGACGCTCCGGTCGTCGCTCTTCTCGGCCAGCGTCTGGATGGCGCCGGACAGCCGCTCGAATTCGAGGCCGAGCTCGGCGCTGCCCTTGCCTGCCTGGCCATTTGCCTGGAAGGCGCGCTCGATGTCCTGGCGCAGCGCGTCGAATTCGCGCTTCAGCCCGGCGGTCATCTGGTGACGCAATTCCTCGCGCAGGCCGCGTAGCTCGCCGGCGATCTTGCCGACCACGGCGACGCTGTCCTCCTGGCCGCGCACGCGGTCGATGTCGCGGGCGATCGCCTGGTAGTTCTGTTCGAAGGCGGGCGCCGCCGGCGCCGGCGCTTTTGGCCGCGGTGCCGGCTGCGGGTCGTCATACCAGCGCGGCTGTTGGCCAAAGGGCTGGGCGCTGGCGTAGTGCGGTTCTGGCTGGCGGCGAGGGTCGAGGCGCTCGGCCGTGTCTTCGCGCGTCCGCTCCAGCCGCTGCTCCAGCGTTTCCAGCGAGCGGTTCAGCTGCTCGAGCGTGGTGTGCGGCCTGCGCTGCCTGCCGGCATTGAGAGTATCGAGATAGGACCGCTTGCTGTTCATCGATGCGCCCGTGTTCAGAATGGCCGGCTGCTGGCCGGATTCCCCAAAGTCCCGCCGGGACGAAGGCGACCGCGCGGTTCTGCTGCGGCGGAGGCCAAGCCTCCCGGGCTTTCGCCCGCGCTTCGAAAACCGTGAAAAATTCGCTACAGGATAACCACGGGTGACCGACATGCGCACATTTCACCCAACGTGGTAAACAACGCGTTAACCAAGCTTAAGAACTTGCATATGCCTTTCCGTTCCCGGAGCGCCTCCTCAAAAACCGTACCGGATTTCAGGATCGCCCGCCAATGGGTGCGGCATAACGTTCTTAGCCTAGAACGCCCTTGCGTCATGAGCCGGCAATCGGTATAGAATTGACGTAAACGTAAGAGGTGCGCAGATCCCGCCTTTTGCGATTTTTTTGTTGAAACCACGACTGGAAGCACGCCCCCGCTTCCACTCAGGCGACGCAAGGTCCGGGACCGCGGCGCCACCAGACGGGGAAAGCCAGTGACCATGAAACTTGTTTCGGCCGGCGAAGCCGCGGCCAACACCAATGACATATCGACTGAAACCGGCGAGGATCTTGTCCGCATCGGCGAGATGGCCAAGAAATACGGCGTGACGTTGCGCACGCTGCGTTTCTACGAGGACAAGGGCCTGCTCAACCCGAAGCGCGACGGTTCGACCCGTCTCTACACGCGCCGCGACAGGGCACGGCTGAAGCTGATCCTGCTCGGCCGCAAGGTCGGGTTCTCGTTGCGCGACGTCAAGCAGATGATGGATCTCTACGATCCGACCGGCTCCAACACCAAGCAGTTGCGGCTGGCGCTCGACAAGTCCGAGAAGCAGCTCGCCCGCTTGCAGAAGCAGCGGGCGCTGATCGACGACGCCATCAACGAATTGAGCACGTCGATGACGGCGGTGCGCCAGATGCTGATGGATCGCGCGCCGCAGGCGAGCGCCGCCGGTTAATCGCTTCGCCGCTTTCCGGCCAAGCAGATGACGAATGAGAGCCGCGCGACCTGGGTTGCGCGGCTCTTTATCTTTTGCGGCCACGCATCGAAAATTTTCCGGCTGCGACAAGATTGACGTTTACGCAAACGTCAATATTTGCTATCGGGGCGTCGACATTGGCTCAGCCTCCGATCTGCGCTTTGATCGAGAACTTGCTGGCAGGGCCAGACCGCAAGGGTGGAGGAAGGCATGACGATCTACAGGGCGCCGATCCAGGACACGCTGTTCGTGCTCAACGACGTGCTGGGCTATCAGCGCTATTCCAACCTTCCCGGCTTCTCCGACGCGACGCCCGATGTACTCGAGGCGATCCTTGCCGAAGGCGCCAAGCTTGCCGAGAACGTCATGCATCCGCTGAACCGTGTCGGCGACATGGAAGGCTGCGTGCGCCATGGCGACGGCTCGGTGACGACGCCCAAGGGCTTCAGGGAGGCTTTTGACCAGTATCGCGAGGGTGGCTGGATGGGGCTCGCCGCGCCGGCCGAGTTCGGCGGCCAGGGCCTGCCCTACACGGTCCACACGGCGGTCTCCGAATATATGGTCTCTGCCAACATGGCGCTGATGATGTATCCGGGCCTGACGCAAGGGGCCATCGCCGCCATCATCACCCACGGCACCGACGAGCAGAGGGCGACCTGGCTGCCGAAGCTGGTCGAGGGCGCCTGGACCGGCACCATGAATCTCACCGAGCCGCATTGCGGCACCGATCTCGGCCTGCTGCGCTCCAAGGCGGTGCCGAACGCCGACGGCACCTACAGGATCTCCGGCCAGAAGATCTTCATCTCCGCCGGCGAGCACGACATGTCGGACAATATCGTCCACCTGGTGCTGGCCCGCATCGAAGGGGCGCCGGAAGGCGTGAAGGGCATTTCGCTGTTCATCGTGCCGAAGCTGAAGCTCGATGCCTCGGGCAATCCCGGTCAGAGGAATACCGTCTCCTGCGGCTCGATCGAGGAAAAGATGGGCATCCACGGCAATTCGACCTGTGTCATGAACTATGACGAGGCCGAAGGCACGCTGCTCGGCGAGGCCAATGGCGGGCTGAAGGCCATGTTCACGATGATGAACGAGGCCCGGCTCGGCGTCGGCCTGCAGGGGCTTTCCCTGTCGGAGATCGCCTACCAGAACGCCGTCTCCTACGCCAAGGACCGGCTGCAGGGCCGTTCGCTGTCCGGAGCCAAGGCGCCGGACAAGAAGGCCGACCCGATCATCGTCCATCCCGACATCCGCCGCTCGCTGATGACCATGAAGGCTTTCAACGAGGCCGGCCGCGCGCTGGCGCTGTGGACGGCGATCAAGTCGGACGTCGCGCACCGCGCCGGCGACGACAAGGACCGCCAGGCGGCTGACGACTACACCGGCCTGCTGACGCCGGTGGTCAAGGGCGTGCTCACCGACAAGGGCTTCGACCACGCCGTGATGGCGCAGCAGGTCTTCGGCGGCCATGGCTACATCGAAGAGCATGGCATGAGCCAGTTCGTGCGCGATGCCCGCATCGCCATGATCTACGAGGGCGCCAACGGCATCCAGGCGCTCGACCTCGTCGGCCGCAAGCTGGCGCAGAATGGCGGCCGCGCGGTGCAGGCCTTCTTCAAGGAGGTCGCCGAGTTCTGCGAGGAGAACCGCGCCGACGAGAAGCTGGCGCCCTTCACCAAGGCGCTGAAGAAGGGTCTCAACGACCTGCAGGCGGCGACCATGTGGCTGGTGCAGAACGCCATGGCCAAGCCTGACAATGCGGGCGCCGCCTCGACCGACTATATGCATCTCTTCGGCCTGGTGGCGCTGGGCTATATGTGGGCGCAGATGGCCAGGGCCGCGGGCGTCAAGCTGGCGGAACGCGCCAATGGCGCCGCGTCCTTCTACGACAACAAGCTGGTGACCGCGCGCTTCTTCATGGAGCGGATCATGCCGGAGACGGCGACGCGGCTTGCCCGCATTTCCAGTGGCGCGGACACGCTAATGGCGCTGCCGGCGGAAGCGTTCTAGGTTCGGCGGGCCGGCAAGGCCGGCCCACAACTGTCGGAACGCGGAGGAAATCGTGGCGACAAATCCAGCCGAAATTCTTGGCTTGCCAAAACCCGCCTGGGCGGCGGACGAGGTCGGCATGCTCTACGACATGGCGTCGCGCTTCATGTCGGAAGAGATCGCGCCGCGCTACGACGAGTTCGAGAAGAACGAGATGGTCGACCGCGAGAGCTGGCTGAAGGCAGGCGCGGCCGGCCTGCTCTGCGCCTCGATGCCGGAGGAGTATGGCGGCTCCGGCGGTACCTTCGCGCATGAGAGCGCCATCATCGAGGCGATCGGCCATGTCGGCGTCGACGGTTTCGGCATCGGCCTGCACAATTCGATCGTCGCCCCCTACATCCTCCATTACGGCTCCGAGGAGCAGAAGAAGAAATGGCTGCCCAAGCTCGCGACCGGCGAACTGATCGGCGCCATCGCCATGACCGAGCCCGGCGCCGGCTCCGACCTGCAGGGCGTCAAGACGCGCGCCGAGAAGGACGGCAACCACTACAAGATCAGCGGCTCCAAGACCTTCATCACCAACGGCCAGCTCGCCAACCTGATCATCGTCGTCACCAAGACCGATCCGGAAAAGGGCGCCAAGGGCACCTCGCTCATCGTCGTCGAGACCGACCAGGTCGAAGGTTTTCAGCGCGGCCGCAACCTCGATAAGATCGGCCTGAAGGCCAACGATACCTCCGAACTGTTTTTCAACGACGTGCGCGTGCCGACCTCGAACCTGCTCGGCCACGAGGAAGGCAAGGGTTTTGTCCAGCTGATGCAGCAATTGCCGCAGGAGCGGCTGCAGATCGGTACCGGCGCGATCGCCATGATCGAACGCGCGCTCGCCTTGACCATCGACTACGTCAAGGAGCGCAAGGCCTTCGGCAAGGCGGTCATCGATTTCCAGAACACCCAGTTCAAGCTGGCCGAGCTGAAGACCGAGGCCACGATCGGCCGCGTCTTCTACAATGACTGCGTCGCCCGCCACATCGATGGCGGCCTCGATCCGGTCACCGCCTCGATGGCCAAATACTGGCTTAGCGACCTGCAGGGCAAGGTGGTCGACGAGTGCCTTCAATTGCACGGCGGCTATGGCTACATGAATGAATACCCGATCGCCCGCATGTACCGCGACGCGCGCGTCCAGCGCATCTACGGCGGCACCAACGAGATCATGAAATTGCTGATCGGGCGCTCGCTCTGAGCGCGCCGAGCGGCAAACCCAAGGAGCAGGAAAATGGCCGAAGCTTACGTCTATGACGCCGTGCGCACGCCGCGCGGCAGGGGCAAGAAGGATGGCTCGCTGCACGAGGTGCCGGCGGTGCGGCTCGCCGCCAAAACGCTCGAGGCGCTGCGCGACCGCAACGGCCTCGACACCGGCACTGTGGACGACATCATCTTCGGCTGCGTCGACCCGGTCGGCGAGGCGGGCTCGGTAATTCCGCGCGCCGCCGCCTTCGAGGCCGGCTACGACACCAAGGCGCCCGGCATGCAGATCTCGCGCTTTTGCGCTTCCGGTCTCGACGCCATCAATTTCGGCGCCGCCAAGATCGCGCAGGGTGCCGACGACATCGTCATCGCCGGCGGCGTCGAATCGATGTCGCGCGTCGGCATGGGCATGTCAGGCGGCGCCTGGTTCATGGATCCGTCCGTCGGCCTGCCCGGCTGGTTCGTGCCCCAGGGCATTTCGGCCGACCTGATCGCCACCAAGTATGGCTTCAGCCGCGACGATGTCGATGCCTATGCCGTCGAGAGCCAGAAGCGCGCCGCCAAGTCCTGGTCCGAGGGCCGCTTCCAGAATTCGGTGATCCCGATCAAGGACCAGAATGGGCTGACCATCCTCGACCATGACGAGCACATGCGACCGGCGACCGACATGCAATCGCTGGCCTCGCTCAACCCGTCCTTCGTCATGCCTGGCGAAATGGGCGGCTTCGATGCGGTTGCCGTGCAAAAGCACCCGGAAGTCGAGGAGGTCAACCACGTCCACCATGCCGGCAACTCGTCCGGCATCGTCGATGGCGCCGCTGCCGTCCTGCTCGGCTCCAAGAAGGCCGGCAAGGCGATGGGCATCAAGCCGCGCGCCCGCATCCGCGCCTTCGCCAACATCGGCTCCGAGCCGGTGCTGATGCTGACCGGCCCGGTCGACGTCACCGAAAAGCTCTTGCAGCGCGCCAAGATGAAGCTGTCGGACATCGACCTGTTCGAGCTCAACGAGGCCTTCGCCTCGGTGGTGCTGCGCTACATGCAGGCCTTCGAGATCCCGCACGACAAGATCAATGTCAACGGCGGCGCGATCGCCATGGGCCATCCGCTCGGTGCCACCGGCGCCATGATCTTCGGCACCGTGCTCGACGAGCTCGAGCGGCGTGACCTGAACACCGCCTTGGTCACGCTCTGCATCGGCGCCGGCATGGGCACCGCCACCATCATCGAACGCGTCTGACGGGGAGAGAGAAGATGAGCTACACCAATTTCACCCTCGACATCGACGCCGACGGCATTGCGCTGGTCACCTGGAACATGCCGGATCGATCGATGAACGTCTTCACCGAAGAGGTGATGCGGGAGCTTAACGCCATCGTCGACCATGTCGCCGGCGACGCGGCCATCAAGGGCGCGGTCATCACCTCCGGCAAGGATACATTCTCCGGCGGTGCCGACATCACCTTGCTGCAGAAGATGCTGGGCGCCTTCGCCGCCGACAAGGCGAAAGATTTGGGCAAGGCGACCAAAGCCCTGTTCGACAATGCCGGCGTCATGACCGGCCTGTTCCGCAAGATCGAGACTTCCGGCAAGCCGTGGGTGTCGGCGATCAACGGCACCTGCATGGGCGGCGCCTTCGAGATGTCGCTCGCCTGCCACGGCCGCGTCGCTGCCGATTCCGACAAGGTGAAGATGGCGCTTCCGGAAGTGAAGATCGGCATCTTCCCGGGTGCCGGCGGCACCCAGCGCGTGCCGCGGCTGACCGATCCGCAGCAGGCGCTGCAGATGCTGACCACCGGCCAGACTCTCACGCCGCAGAAGGCCAAGGCAATGGGCCTGGTCCACGAGATCGCCGAGCCTTCGAAGCTGGTCGAGACCGCCAAGGCGATGATCAAGAACGGCCTGAAGCCGGTGGCGCCCTGGGACGAGAAGGGCTTCAAGCTGCCCGGCGGCCCGGTCTATTCGGCGGCGGGCGCCAATCTCTGGCCGCCGGCCATCGCCATCCTGCGCCGCGAGACCTTCGGCAACTATCCGGCCGCCGCGGCGATCCTGAAATGCGTCTATGAGGGCCTGCTGGTGCCGTTCGACACCGCGCTCAGGATCGAGCAGCGCTATTTCACCGAGATCATGCAGACCAGGGAAGCGGCGGCGATGATCCGCTCGCTGTTCGTGTCGCTGCAGGAACTGAACAAGGGCGCGCGTCGCCCGACCGGCGTGCCGGACACCAAGTTCAAGAAGATCGGCATCCTCGGCGCCGGCTTCATGGGCGCCGGCATCGCCTATGTCACGGCCAAGGCCGGCATTCCCGTCGTGCTGCTCGACCGCGACATGGAGTCGGCAGAAAAGGGCAAGGCGCATTCCGACAGCCTGATTTCTGATCAGGTCAAGAAGGGCCGCGGCAAGCCCGAAGAGAAGGACAAGTTGCTGTCGCTGATCACGCCGACGGCCGACTATGCCGACCTCGCCGGCTGCGATCTGGTGGTCGAGGCCGTGTTCGAGGATTCCGCCGTCAAGAAGGGCGCCACCGAAAAGGCGGAAGCGGTGCTGAAGTCGTCGGCGATCTTCGCCTCCAACACCTCGACCATCCCGATCACCTCGCTGGCGAAGAATTCGGCGCGACCGAAGAATTTTGTCGGCATCCACTTCTTCTCGCCGGTCGACAAGATGATGTTGGTCGAGATCATCCTCGGCAAGAAGACCGGCGACAAGGCGCTGGCGACCGCCATCGATTTCGTGCGGGCCATCAAGAAGACGCCGATCGTCGTCAACGACACGCGCGGCTTCTACGTCAACCGCTGCGTCCTGCGCTACATGTCGGAAGCCTACAAGATGCTGATCGAGGGTGTCCCGGCACCGATGATCGAGAACGCCGCCAAGGCGGCCGGCATGCCGGTCGGTCCGCTGGCGCTGACCGACGAGACGGCAATCGACCTTGCCCAGAAGATCATGAAGCAGACGATCAGGGATATCGGCGAGAAGGCGGTCGATCCGAAGCAGATGGCGCTTATCAACACCATGGTCGACACGCATGGCCGCTTCGGCCGCAAGAACGGCAAGGGCTTCTACGACTATCCGGCCAAGCCGGCGAAGAAGAAGCTGTGGCCGGGCCTCAAGGATCTCTACCCGCAGCTCAAGCCGGAGAAGATCGACTATGAGGAGCTGAAGCAGCGCCTGCTGGTCACCATCGCACTGGAAGCGGCGCGGGTGATGGAAGAGGGTATCGTCACCGATCCGCGCGAGGCCGATGTCGGCTCCATCCTCGCCTTCGGCTTCGCCCCCTTCACCGGCGGCGCACTGTCCTACATCGACGGCATCGGTGCGCAGCAGTTCGTCAAGATCGCCAAGGGCCTGCAGAAGAAGTACGGCGCCGAGTTCAAGGCGCCCAAGCTGCTCCTCGACATGGCCGAAAAGGGCGAGACCTTCTACCAGCGCTTCGACCCTTATCAGAAGGGCGAGGTCAAGCAGGCAGCCTGACGGCCGACGCGGATGTATGTCTGGGCGCGCATGGCGCGCATGATGGCCACGGCGCGAAGCCGTGGCCCTTACCTTATCGGCGGCGACAGCCGGCTTGCCTTCCGCTGCCTGCCGACCGACATCGATTTCAACCTGCATCTCAACAATGCCCGCTACATGATGCTCGCCGACCTCGGCCGCATCGACATCTTCCTGCGCGCCGGCCTGATCGCGCTGGCGCGCAAAAACGGCTGGGCGCCGATGATCGGCGGGCTGCAGGTGGCCTATGTGCGCGAGATCCGGCTGTGGCGGCGCTTCGAGGTCATATCCTCGATCGAGACCTGGGAGGGAACCTCGGTGATCGGCAGGCACCGCTTCGTCCTCGACAGCGGCGATACGGCCGCGCTGATCATGACCACCGGCGGCGTCTACGACCGCCGCAATCGCCGCTTTCTCGACATCGCCGAGGTTGTCGCCGCGCTTGGCCGTTCTGCTCAGCCGCGCCCACCGACCGAGGCCGAGCAGGCATTCATGGCGTCGCACCGGAATTTGCGGGAACTTGCCAAAAAGGCCTGATCGTTGGCGATCCCGCGCTTCCTCGGTGGACATTGGGGCGGTTGCGCGGTAGACAGGAAGAGGCATTTTTTCCTGTTTTGAAGGAGAGCTCGATTGCTCTCGCACGACCGTGTCTGGGCTGCCATCGACGCACTCGCCGAGCGTTATTCGCTGTCGGCGTCAGGTCTGGCAAGGCGCGCCGGTCTCGACTCCACCGCCTTCAACAAGTCGAAGCGCCTGTCCTCGGACGGGCGGCCACGCTGGCCCTCGACCGAATCGCTGGCCAAGATCATCGAGGCCACCGGCGCCTCGCTGGAGGAGTTCACCGGGCTGGTCGAAGGCCTCGGTGGGACCGCTTCGCAGCCACGCAGGTCTTCGGTGCCGCTGCTCGGCTTTGCCCAGGCCGGCGCCGGCGGCTTCTTCGACGATGCCGGCTATCCGGCGGGGCAGGGCTGGGATCTGGTGGAATTGCCGGCGCGAGCGACCGCGACCTCCTATGCGCTGAAAGTGCAGGGCGATTCCATGCTGCCGCTCTACCGCAACGGCGACGTGCTGATCGTCGAGCCGGGAGCGGCCACTCGCAAGGGCGACCGCGTCGTCGTGAAGACCGCCGCGGGCGAGGTGATGGCCAAGGTGCTCGACCGCCAGACCGCGAAGTCGATCCTGCTGGTCTCCCTCAATCCCGATCATCCCGACCGCGATATTCCGATGCGCGACGTCGAATGGGTGGCGCGCATCGTCTGGGCCAGCCAGTAGGTGCGGCTGCCTCACCTTGCCGTGGCGGTTCTGGCGGTGCCGGCGATGGCGGCGCTCGTCGCCGCCGGAGGCCGCACGCTGCAGGGCAACGAAAGCGTCGTCACGATTGACCGCATCGATCCGGCCGCCGGCGCGATCGCCGGGCAGGGCGCCGACATGCAGCCCGAAGCACCGGCCACGGCAGCCATTCCGGCACCGCAGCCGGTGAGGACTCCCGCCCATTCCAGGGCGATCGATCCCGATGTCGTGGCGCCGCCGCAGCTTTCCGCCGAAGAGCTCGAGCGGGTCGAGCCCCGCGCGCCGCTCAGCGATCTCGCGCTCGCCGGCCCGCTTAAGCCGCCCAAGTTGAAGATGCCGGACGACTGGAACGGGACCAAGCTGTTCCAGCCCGTTGCCGCCGCCGCCGGCCTGATCGAGGCGAAAGGCTACGCCGTCGCCGTCTCGGGCGTCGAGGTCGTCAGCCAGGACGAGACCTGTGGCGACGAGGGCAAATCCTGGGCCTGCGGCATCCGCGCCAGGACGGCGTTCCGCGCTTTCCTGCGCGGCCGCACGGTGGTCTGCACGGTGCCGCCCGAGGGCGGCCGCGACACCATTTCCGCCGAATGCCGCGTCGGCAATCAGGATGTCGGCCAATGGCTGGTGCAAAACGGCTGGGCGCGTGCCGCCGCAGGCGGGCCATATGTCGAGGCGGGCGAGAAAGCGCGCACCGCCAGGAAAGGCATCTTCGGCGCGGCTCCGGATCTTTCGGGCGTGCCCTCACTCCCTGCCGCCCTGCCCCCGGCGCCCTCCGCGCCGAGTTCGATCCTGCAGGAAGAGGATGGGATCCTTACGCCGCTAGCTGACCAGCCAGCGCCCGCTCAATGAGCGCCCGCGTCTCGGCGATGCCGTAGAGGGCGGCGAAGGAGCCGAAGCGCGGACCGCGCTCCTGTCCGATCAGCACCTGGTAGATCATCTGGAAGAAGGCGACCGAAACGCCGGGCCCGCCTTCTGGGCTCTGCTTGGAATGGTCCTGATAACGCTCGATCCGCCGCGCCACGTTGAGCGCCGCGTTCTGGATCGCTTCGCCGTCGGCGCCCTGCGGCAGCGCGCCGAGCGCGTCCGAAAGCTTCGCCAGCGCGTCGCGCTCCACGTCGTCGGCGGCGCGGAAAACCTTGGTCGGCTTCACGAAATCGTCGAAATAGCGGATCGCGTAGCCTGTCAGCCGGTCGAGCTCGGGATGCGTCGCCGGCGTCACGCCAGGTGCGTGGCGCGAAATGAAGCCCCACAGCACCGCCTTGTCATGCGCATTGGAGGCGCTGACCAGATTGAGCAGCAGCGCGAACGGCACCGGCAGGTCGATGGCCGGCGGGTTGCCGTCATGCATGTGCCAGACCGGATTGCCGAGCCGTTCCTTCCAGTCCTGCCGCGGATAGGCGCCGAGGAAGGTGTAGTACTCGTCCACGGCCCTCGGAATGACGTCGAAATAGAGCTTCTTGGCCTGCCGTGGCCGCTGGTACATGTAGAGCCCGAGGCTCTCGGTCGGCGCATAGGTCAGCCACTCGTCGATGGTCAGCCCGTTGCCCTTCGACTTCGAGATCTTCTGGCCGTTCTCGTCGAGGAACAGCTCGTAGACGAAATGCTCCGGCGCGCGTCCGCCAAGGATGTTGCAGATGCGGTCGTAGATCACCGCGTTGGTCTGATGGTCCTTGCCGAACATCTCGAAATCGACGCCGAGCGCCGCCCAGCGCATGCCGAAATCCGGCTTCCACTGAAGCTTCACCTTGCCGCCCTTGATCGAGAGCGTGGTCTCGGTGCCGTCATCGTCGAAGGTGATGGTGCCGGCCTTGGCGTCGACATGCTTCATCGGCACGTAGAGCACGCGGCCGCTCTTCGGCGAGATCGGCAGGAACGGGCTGTAGGTCGCCTGGCGCTCTTCGCCGAGCGTCGGCAGCATGACGGCCATGATCTCGTCGTAGCGCTCGGCGGCGCGCAGCAGCACCTCGTCAAAGCGGCCCGCCTTGTAGTACTGCGTCGCGCTGGCGAACTCGTAGTCGAAGCCGAACGTGTCGAGGAAGCGGCACAGCATCGCGTTGTTGTGGTCGGCAAAGCTCGCATAGTCGCCGCCGAACGGATTCGGAACCGACGACAGCGGCATGTGCAGATACGGCTCCAACGCCGCGCGGTCCGGCACGTTGTCGGGGATCCTGCGCATGCCGTCCATGTCGTCGGAGAAGCAGAGCAGCTTGGTCTTGACCTTGTCTTCCGTCAGCACGCGGAAGGCGTGACGCACCATGGAGGTGCGTGCCACCTCGCCGAACGTGCCGATATGCGGCAGGCCCGACGGGCCGTAACCGGTCTCGAACAGGACGGTGTCCGGAAACGCGGCGTTCTTGTAGCGCGCGATGATCTTCTTGGCTTCCTCGAACGGCCAGGCCTTGCTCTCGGCGGCGGCCGCAAGCATCTCGGGATTGAGATCGATGGTGTTTGATCCCGTCATGTCAAAAGTTCCAGCTATCGGCCGGCTTGCCGGCGGAGGTAAGATTTTCACCCGGTCCTCTAGGCGCGACAGGCCGGAGCGTCAACGATTTGCGGCGGTTTTCCTTGCGGCGTCCACCTGGCGACCCTACCTTCGGGGCGCATTATCAAGGAGTTTTGAATGCCTTTGACGCCACACGAAGCCCTGATCTACCTGATGGTCATCACTTCGGCTTCCGACCGCGACATGACCGATGTCGAGCTTGCGCGCATCGGCGACGTCGTCCGCTCATGGCCGGTGTTCGTGGATTTCAACCAGGACAGGCTGGTTGCCGTCGCTCAGGCCTGCCAGAAGGCGTTGAACGCCGAGGACGGACTGGAAGGCGTGCTCGAACTTGTCGAAGGGGCGCTGCCCGAACGGCTGCGCGACACCGCTTATGCCGCCGCTTTCGAGGTCGCCGCCGTCGATCTCGAAATGCGCATGGAAGAAGTGCGGGTGCTGCAGTTGATCCGTCTCAAGCTCGATCTCGACACGCTGACCGTCGCCGCGATCGCCCGCGCGGCGAAGGCGCGTCTGCGCACGCTGACTTAGGTTTGGTCGATATTCAGGTGAGGCCGGCCTGCGAATGGCGGTCTCCAGCGCTTCCGGTGCTCAGGTACTCAAGTACGCTCCGCTCCGGTTCTCGGAAGCCACCACTTTCGGCGCGGCCTGAGCTCAACCTCAACAAGCCCTGGCCGTGCTGCGGTCCTCAGAAGAAGCTGACCGGGAAATAGCGGAGGTAGAATTCGGCGAAGGTGCCCTTCACCGAGATCTCCTGCAGCGCGTAGTCCATGGCCGCCGCCAGCGCCGGATCACCGGCACGGGTGGCGATCGCCATGCCCGAGCCCAGATATTCCGGGGCCAGATAGGGTCCGCCGGCGAAGCGGCAGCAGCCGGCCGCATCGGTGCCGCCCAGCCAGAAGGCAAAGCGCATGCCGTCGCCGAAGGCGGCGTCGATCTTGCCGGACTTGAGGTCGCCATAGAGCGCTTCCGGCGCGTCGAAGGGCACGACCTGAACGGTGCCGAAATACTCGCGCAGCATTTTCTCATGCGCCGAGCCGGCGATGACGCCGACCCGCTTGCTGCGCAACTTGTCGAGGATCGGCTCCGCGAAGGCTTTCGCCTTCGGCATGATGAAGCGCGCCGGGAACTGCAGATAGGAGCGCGAGAAGGCGTATTTCGTCCGCGTCTCCGGCGTCGCGGCGATGCCGGCGATGATCGCCTCGCCTTCGCCCTTCTGCAGCGCCTCGTCGAGCTCGCCCCAGGGCAGCGCCTGGATTTGGCACTTCTCGGCGATGCCGAGCTCGGCGCAGATCGCGCGCGCCAGGTCGACATGGAAACCGGACAGCTTGCCCGCGCTGTCGAGGAAGTTGAACGGCGGAAAGTCGGTGGTGGTAAGGAACCTGAGGCGCGGCAACGCCGAGAGGTCGGGCTTCGGCAACCGCTCCTTGGCGTCCCACAGCACCGGCACCTGCGGCTCGGCGGCAAATGTAACGCCGGCAAAAAACTGCGCCGCCGCCAGCATCGACAGGGCGATGACCATCCGTCGCAATGTCACAAGAAGGCTCCGCCCAGTCATGTCCTTGGGCTTTTCGTACGAAAATAGCGCCGGCACAATGGTTTTTGATTTCAACCTGCGAATTTAAGCGTATGGTTTAGGTAGTTTGCAAATACGCTCCGCGGCGCCGGCTGAAAGGGGGTCAATCACCCGGTCGCTAAAGCGGTGCAGCTTTGCAATCCGGGGTTGATGGCGAAGCGCGGGTCAGGCATCTACCATCGATCTCTGATGCGGAAGGCAACATGGGGTAGATGTTGCGATGGGTCATTTTGATCGCACACTGGAATACATCGATCAGCTGCAGCACGCCAACACGGCGGCCGCGGTCTGCGAAAGGCTGCTTGGCGTCACGTCGAATTTCGGCCTGACGGCGCTGATGGCCGGAACCGTGCCGCATCCGGGCACGCCGCGCGGCCAGCAGAAGGACCACGTGCTGCTCTGCGACTGGCCGGGCGAATGGCTGGAGCGCTATGTGGCGCGCAACTACGTCACCACGATCCCGTCGTCAGCCACATGAAGCAGCTTCAGGCGCCGTTCCAGTGGCGTGAGGCCTCGGAAAGCATCCGCATCGACAAGAGCAGCGGCGAGGTGATGGGCGACGCCAGGGAGTTCAAGCTGCGCGACGGCCTGGCATTCCCGCTGATCACGCTCGACGGCCAGATCGTCATGGTGTCGCTCGGCGGCGAGGCGGTCGAGCTGTCGGAAGCGGAGTTCGGGATGGTGTCGCTGGCGTCGACCTATGCGATCGGCCGCGCCATGCAGCTCCATACGATGGCCGCCAAGACCATCGATCACATCGAATTGACGCCGCGCGAGCGCGAATGCCTGCAATGGGCTGCCGTCGGCAAGTCCGAATGGGAAATATCTCAAATTCTAGGCATTTCGGAACACACTTCCGAGAAACACCTTCTTAACGCCAAAAGCAAACTCGGTGCCGTCAACAGGGTGCAAGCCGTCGCCGAAGCGATTAGGCGCGGCTATATTAGCTAGGTCGGCCGAGCTGGCCTAGAAATTCTTGCCTACGCGATCGCGTAATTTTTTCGGGAAAGCCCGGCCGTATCTTCCTATTCAAACCAGGAGACGGCTAATGCTTTTTTCCCTAACAACCCAGGAATTGATGGAGCGTCCCGACCTTTGGGAAGCCGTCCATCGGTTGCGCTACAGGATCTTCGTCGAGGAGATGGGCTGGACCGACCTCAAGCGTCCCGACGGCCTCGAGATCGACCAGTTCGACCACGACGAAGCGGTGCATCAACTCGTCATCCGCAATGGCGAGCTTGCCGGCTATCAGCGGATGCTGCCGACGACACGGGCACATCTGCTGACCGACGTGCTGCAGGACCTCTATGAAGGCACGCCGCCCTCGGGACCGGGTGTCTGGGAACTGACCCGCTACGCGGTGGCGCCAGGCTTCCGGGACGGCAAGCGCGGCGTGTCGACGGTCGGCACGGAGCTGATCGCCGGCTTCGTCGAATGGGGCCTCAAGCGCAACATCAACCAGGTCATCATCGAGTTCGAGCCGATGTGGGTGCTGCGCGCGCTGCAGCTGCACTTCCTGGCGACACCCCTCGGTTACCAGCGCACCTACGGCAACCAGCAGGTCGTCGCCACGCTGCTCACCTTCACCGAACACACGTTGGACGTGGTCCGCGCGCGCCGCAACCATTTCGCCCCTGTGCTGGCCAGAGGATATCCCGACAGGCTCGGCCTGCGGCAGGCATCGTAATTGGAGTTTTGTTATGAGTATCCACCCGCAACCAGAATTACGCGGCCACACGCTGGTCGTCACTGTCTCCTCGCACGACGGCCGGCCGGTGCTGGACAGACGCGCCTATGCCAGCCTGGCCAGGACCTTCCACGAAGCCGCCGTGAACGATGATGTGCGTGTCGTCGTGCTGCGCGGCCTGGCAGGCTGTTTCTGCCTTGGCGGCGACTTTTCCGAGTTCCTCGACGCCACCAAGCATCGAGAGCTGATCGCCGCCGTCACCGACATGTTCCGCACGCTGGCGACCTTTCCAAAACCCGTCCTTGCCTGTGTTGACGGCGATGCCGTCGGTGTCGGCTGCACCATCCTGTTCCACTGCGACATGGTGATCGCCTCGCGCGCAAGCACGTTCCGGGTGCCGTTCGTCGATTTCGGCCTGGTGCCTGACGCGGCAACCAGCATCCTGGCGCCGCAGAAGCTCGGCTATGCCGGCGCCTTCCGCTTCTTCTGCCTGGGCGACACGCTGCATGCCGAGGATGCCAAGGCGCTCGGCCTGGTCGGCGAGATCGTGGCCGACGGCAGCGCCGAGGAAGCGGCCCTTCTCAGGGCGAGGCAGCTTGCCAAGAAGCCGGTCGCGGCACTCCTGCAGACGCGCGGCCTGCTCAAGGGCGACACCGGCGCGCTCTGCGACCGCATCGACCAGGAGATATCGCTGTTCCAGCAGGCGCTGCAGGACGATACGACCCTGAAGCGGCTGCAGCGCATTGCCAGGCTGGCGGCATAGGGCCCGCCAGCCCCTGTATCGTCGGCGAAACGGGGCCTACTTCTCCAGGAATGATGGCCCTTCGCCGATGATCTTCTTGTCTTCCTTGCCGACGATTTCGAGGTCGCGCCCGTCATAGGGCAGCGACGACAGGATGCGCCTGATCACAGCCAGCCGCGCCCGTCGCTTGTCGTTGGCCCGCACGACGATCCAGGGCGCGAACTCCTTGTGCGTGCGTTCGACCATGAGGTCGCGCGCCTTCGTGTAGTCGTCCCATTTGTTGATGCCGGCGACGTCGATCGGCGAGAACTTCCAGTTCTTCAGCGGGCTCCAGCGGCGGTCGTGGAAGCGTTCGAGCTGGGTTTCCCGGCCGATGTTCAGCCAGAATTTGAAAAAATGGATGCCTTCGTTGCAGATCATCCGCTCGAAATGCGGTGTCTCGTCGAGGAATTTCGCGTGCTGCTCGGGCGTGCAGAAGCCCATCACCGGCTCGACGCCGCCGCGATTGTACCAGGAGCGGTCGAAGGTCACGAATTCGCCCGACGTCGGGAAGTGGGCGACATAGCGCTGGTAATACCACTGTCCGATCTCGGTCGGCGTCGGCTTGGTCAGCGCCACATTGCGCGCGGTGCGCGGGTTCATGTACTGGCGCAGCACGAAGATCGTGCCGCCCTTGCCGGCCGCGTCGCGGCCCTCGAACAGCGCCATCACCCGCTTGCCGCTCGCCTGCAGCCAGGCCTGCGCCTTGACCAGCTCGATCTGCAACTGCTCGAGCGTCTCGTCATACTCCTCGCTCTTCATCTTCTTGTCGTAAGGATAGCCGCCGGCGGTCAGCTTGTTGTCCTCGATCCAGTCGGGAAGCACCGGGTTCTCGATGTCGAACTCCCGCTCCTTGCCGCCAATCCTGATTTTCAGCGGGCCCTGTGTCGGTGCCGGTGCCGGTGCCGGTGCCGGGGCGGGGCTTTCCTTGGCTTTTTTCATCGAGACGAACCTTTCCAGCTTGCGGACTCATGCTATTGGGAGCCTCAACGGCGCCGCGCCCCCGTTTGGATGCGCAAATGACGCTGTAGCACTCCAGGCCGGTCGAGCGGAAGTTTCGCGACCGGCGACAGGGGGTGAAGGCATGGGGCGCGAGCGCGCGAATGGCTGAGCTGAACGCGGAGCACAAAGGCACGGTTCAACCGGCGGCCGCGCGGCTGTGGGCGAACCGCTGGCTGCTCGCCGCCGGCATCGTCGCCGTCCTCGCCGTTCATGGTCTTGCCGGCGCTTCGGCCTATGTGGTGCTGGCGGCGATTGTCCTGCTGCTGGCGGCGGCGCTGCTGCCGTCGGGCGGCGCCCGTCAATCGATCGAGGACGCCGCGGCCATGGAAGCGGCCGGGCTGCAGCGCCTTTCCGGCGAGTATCTCGCCGCCGCCGTCGCCGATCCCCTGATCATCTTCGACCGCACCGCCACCATCGTCCATGCCAACGCCGCCGCTTTCGCCGCCTTCGGCGGCCTCGCGCCGGGCATGTCGCTGTCGCTGAAGTTCCGCGCCCCGGAAATGCAGGCCTTGCTGGACAGCGTCCTGTCGGGCACGGTCGCGTCCGAAATTGTCGACTACACCGAAAAGCTGCCGGTCGAGCGCGCCTACCGCGTCAGCGCCTCCTCTGTCGGTCATGCCACCGACCTCTATGTGCTGGTGTTCAAGGACCAGAGCGAGGCGCGCCGGATCGACAGGATGCGGGCCGATTTCATCGCCAACGCCAGCCATGAGCTGCGCACGCCGCTTGCCTCGATCTCGGGCTTCATCGAGACGCTGCGCGGTCCCGCCCGCGGTGATCCCGCCGCGCGCGACCAGTTCCTGCAGATCATGCAGAACCAAACCGGCCGCATGGCACGCCTGATCGACGATCTCCTGTCGCTGTCGCGGCTGGAGATGAAGCCCTATCTGAAGCCGGGAACCGAGGTCGATCTGCGCCAGACCATCGACAGCGTCATCGACTCGCTGGCGCCGCTCGCGCGCGAGAACGGCGTCGCCATCGAGCGCGATTTCGTCGATGGCCCGCTCGACGTGCCGGGCGACCGCGACGAGCTTTTCCAGGTCTTCGAGAACCTCCTGGAGAACGCCTGCAAGTATGGCCAGTCGGGCGGGCGCGTCACGGTGTCGATCGAGCGCGACGGGACGGGCCCCGAACCGGGGATCGACGTCACCATCAGGGATTACGGCCCAGGCATTCCCGAAGAGCACATCCCGCGCATCACCGAGCGGTTCTACCGGGTCGATGTCGAGAGCAGCCGCACCCAGAAGGGCACCGGTCTCGGCCTGTCGATCGTCAAGCACATATTGACGCGCCACAACGCCAGGCTGTCGATCAAGTCGGAAGTCGGCAAGGGCGCGGCGTTCTCGGTCCATTTGCCGTCCGCCTGAGGTCGTACTATCTACTAACCGGCCATTTCTTTTTTCTGTCATCCGGCTAGCGTATCAGCGCAGGATTCGAGGAAACGACTCGGTCGCAAGACCATGGGGAAGGCATTTCGTCCATGCAGTCCGTGCACATCGTCAGCGCCTATGACGAAGAGCTGAAATACCTGTCGAAGCGGATCGCTGCGATGGGTGGACATGCCGAGCGCATGGTCGAGCAGGCGATCACCGCCTTGGTCAATGCCGATCCCGGCCTCGCCCAGAAGGTCATCCGGGACGATGTGGTCCTCGATGAGGGGCAGCGCGAGATCGACGACAAGGCGATCGTCATCATCGCCAAGCGCCAGCCGATGGCAACGGACCTGCGCGAGATCGTCGGCGCGATCCGCATTTCGGCCGACCTCGAGCGCGTCGGCGACCTCGGCAAGAACGTCGCCAAGCGCGTCGCCGCCGTCATCGACGGGCGCCAGCCGACCAGCCTGTTCCGCGGCCTCGAAGCGCTCGCCGACCTCGCCTTGACGCAGCTCAAGGAAGTGCTCGACGTCTATGCCTCGCGCTCGGTGGAGAAGATCGGCTTCGTGCGTGACCGCGACGACCAGATCGACGCCATGTACACCTCGCTGTTTCGCGAGCTTTTGACCTACATGATGGAAGATCCGCGCAACATCACGCCCTGCACGCATCTTTTGTTCTGCGCCAAGAACATCGAACGCATCGGCGACCACGCCACCAACATCGCCGAGACCATCTACTACATCGTCACCGGCGACCAGATGCCGGCTGAGCGGCCGAAGGGCGACAAGACGGACAAGATCGTGCTTCCCGGCACGCCGCCGGTGAAGTGAACGGCCGCCTCTCGAACACCGCGCTATTTTAGGCTAAGCTCCCGCGAACGTTCCTGAATCCTGATCAGTGGCCGTGCCTCAGGAGGTTGCCATGGAAAACGTTCGGAACCTCACGCCGGCCCCTGCGCCGACGTCCGGCATTATCGCCTCAAGCGTCTATACGGCCGGCCGCCGCGTCGCGGACATACCGATCGAGGAGGCCGGCGACTGGGCCAAGAAGCCGGACCATGTCGTCTGGATCGGACTTCTGGAGCCGGACCGCAATCTTCTGCTGCGCGTCCAGGCGCAGTTCCATCTGCATGATCTGGCGATCGAGGATGCCGAGCATCCGCATCAGCGGCCGAAGATCGAGCAATATGGCGATGCCCTGTTCATCGTCGCGCGCACCGCCCAGCTCATCGACGGCCGCGTCACCTTCGGCGAGACGCATCTGTTCGTCGGCGCCGGCTACATCGTCAGCGTCAGGCATGGACCCTCGACATCCTATGCCGCGGTCCGTCAGCACTGGGAAACCTGCCCGCATTCGCTCGCCAAAGGCGAGGACTTCGTCCTCTATGCCATTCTTGACTTCATCGTCGACAACTACATGCCGGTGCTGGAGCAGATCGAGGACGAGGTCGAGGCGATCGAGGACAAGGTCCTGCTGAGGCCGATGACCGGCTCCGACATCGAGCGGCTCTATATGCTGCGCCGCGATCTCCTGCGGCTGCGCAATGCGGCTCTGCCGCTGGTCGAGGTCTGCCGCCGGCTGACCAGCGCCGACCTGCCGCAGATCAATGCTTCGATGCACCCGCTGTTCCGCGATGTGACCGACCACATCCGCACGGTCCAGGAAAAGATCGACAGCCTGCGCGAGGTGCTGGCTTTCGCGTTCGAAGCCAGTCTTCTGGTCGGCCAGAGCCAGGAAACGGCGATCTCGAAAAAACTCGCCTCCTGGGCCGCCATCCTGGCGGTGCCGACGGCCTTCGCCGGCATCTACGGCATGAATTTCAACGACATGCCGGAACTGCATATGGAGTATGGCTACCCGACCGTGCTGGTTGCGATCGCGCTGATCTGCTCGTTCCTGTACTGGCGGTTCAGGAAGAATGGATGGCTGTGAAGGGAGAGCGAACAGCGAAAAGGAAGTAGCGAATAGAGAACACCGAAAACGGCTTGCTCCCTGTCACGGAAGCCAAGCCGTTCCTATTCGCTATTCGCTATTCGCTATTCGCTATTCGCTATTCGCTATTCGCTCAGCGGCTTCTGCGCCGCTCCGCCGCCGGCTGGAACGCGACGCGGGAGTGGTATTTGCAGTACGGGCCGGTCTCGGCGGCGTCGTTGCCGCAGAAGTTGAAGTCTTCCGACAGCGGGTCGCCATTCGGCCATTTGCAGGTGCGCTCGGTCAGCTCGACCAGCTGCAGGTGCCGGGAGATCGGCACGACCACGTTTTCCACCGGGCGGATATAGTGCCGCGCCACCGGCTCGGCGTCGAACTGCGCCTGCAGCGCGGTCGCGCCGATCGAGGTGGTGACGTGGCGCGTGGCGGTCGCCGCCCGCGATACCGATTTCTGGATGGACGATCCCTGCACGGTCTTCTTCTGGCGTGCCGGGCTTGCCGTGGCGCGACCGCGGCCCGAAAGCTTCAGGCGATGCACCTTGCCGATGACCGCGTTGCGGCTGACGCCCCCAAGCTGTGCGGCAATCTGGCTGGCGCTCAGCCCTTCCGACCACAGTTTCCTGAGAAGTTCTACCCGCTCGTCAGTCCAGTTCATGAGACCGCGCTCCTGCTGAGGCGTGCGGCGATCGGAATCCCTTCCCGTCCCGGCTCCCGCCGGGCAGACAACACCACATATATCGGGTGATTAGGTCCGCCGCACGAAATCTAGTTATTTCTCGACTACAAATACCTCATGCGCTGACTCGGTGACAAGAGTCCCCAGGGCAACACGAATCGGTTTTTCCGGTTTTCCCCAACTTGCCGGCTGCTTATGAACCGGCATCCCGTCGGGGGCGTGCCACGCGCCTATGCGCGACGTTTTCGTTGACTTCATGGCCGAAAAACACGATAAGCCGCAAAGGCCGCCGCTTTGGCGGCTTTTTTGATTTTCCGGTTCCGGAGACGCATATAATGAGCGGTTCGGCGCTTTACGAGACCTTTGCTCGCGCACCCCTGGCCTTCGACCGCGGGGAGGGGACCTGGCTGGTCACCGACAAGGGCGAGCGATATCTCGATTTCGCCGGCGGCATCGCCGTCAATTCACTTGGCCACAGCCATCCGCATCTGGTTGCCGCGCTGACCGAGCAGGCGGCGAAGCTCTGGCATGTCTCCAACCTCTACGAGATTCCGGAGCAGCGCCGGCTCGGCGAGCGGCTCGTCGAGGCGACCTTTGCCGACAAGGTGTTCTTCACCAATTCGGGCGCCGAGGCGCTGGAATGCGCCATCAAGACGGCGCGGCGCTACCATTTCGTCAAGGGCCATCCCGAGCGTTACCGAATCGTCACCTTCGAAGGCGCCTTCCACGGCCGCACGCTGGCGACGATCGCCGCCGGCGGCCAGTATAAATATCTGGAAGGCTTCGGCCCCAAGGTCGAAGGCTTCGACCAGGTCGGCTTCGACGACATCGACGCGGCCGAGAAGGCGATCACGCCGGAGACGGCCGCCATCCTGATCGAGCCGGTGCAGGGCGAGGGCGGTATCCGCCCGGTGCCGACGCAGTCGCTGAAGCGGCTGCGGCAGCTTTGCGACCAGCATGGCCTGCTTCTGATCTTCGACGAGGTCCAGTGCGGCATCGGCCGCACCGGCAAGCTGTTTGCGCATGAATGGTCCGGCGTCACCCCGGACCTGATGGCGATCGCCAAGGGCATCGGCGCCGGCTTCCCGTTGGGCGCGTGCCTCGCCACCGACGAGGCTGCGGTCGGCATGACCGCCGGCGTGCACGGCACCACCTTCGGCGGCAATCCGCTGGCGATGGCGGTCGGCAACGCGGTGCTCGACGTGGTGCTGGAGGAAGGCTTCCTCGAGGATGTCCAGCGCAAGGCACTGCTCCTGAAGCAGGGATTGGCCGGCGTCGCCGACGAGTTCCCCGAGGTCCTCGAAGGCATCAGGGGAACCGGCCTGATGCTCGGCCTCAAATGCGTGATGCCCAATACCAAGGTCAACATGGCGCTGCGAGACCAGCATCTGCTCGCAGTTCCGGCCGGCGACAACGTCATTCGCCTGCTGCCGCCCCTCACCGTCACCGATGCCGAGATCGGCGAAGCGCTCGACCGCATCCGCGCCGGCGCCCAGGGCCTGGCGGATGCCATCGCCTCGGCCGCCGCGAAGTAGTTCCGGAACCATTGCCGATGTCCGTTCGCCATTTTACCGACCTGTCCGCCGTTTCCGAAGGCGATCTGCGCGTCATGCTGGACGACGCGGTGCTGCGAAAGGCCAGGCTCAAGGCCGGCGAGCGCACCAAGCCGCTCGAGGGCAAGGTGCTGGCGATGATCTTCGACAAGCCCTCGACCCGCACGCGCGTGTCCTTCGACGTCGGCATGCGCCAGCTCGGCGGCGAGACCATCATGCTGACCGGCACCGAGATGCAGCTCGGCCGCTCCGAGACCATCGCCGACACCGCCAAGGTGCTGTCGCGCTATGTCGACGCCATCATGATCCGCACCACCTCGCATGAGCGGCTGCTGGAGCTGACCGAGAACGCCACCGTTCCGGTCATCAACGGGCTGACCGACGACACCCATCCCTGCCAGCTGATGGCCGACATCATGACCTTCGAGGAGCATCGCGGTCCGGTGGCCGGCAAGACCTTCGCCTGGACAGGCGACGGCAACAATGTGCTGCATTCGCTGCTCGAGGCCTCGGCGCGTTTCCGCTTCAACCTCAACGTCGCGGTGCCGGAAGGCAGCGAGCCGGACGAGAAGCACATCGGCTGGTCGAAGGCCAATGGCGGCAAGCTCAACTTCACCCGCTCGGCCGAGGAGGCCGTCCATCAGGCCGATTGCGTCGTCACCGATTGCTGGGTGTCGATGGGCCAGGAACATCGCGCGCGCGGCCACAACGTCTTCCTGCCCTATCAGGTCAATGCGGCGCTGATGGCGAAGGCAAAGCCGGACGCGCTGTTCATGCACTGCCTGCCGGCGCATCGCGGCGAGGAGGTGACCGACGAGGTCATCGACGGGCCGCATTCGGTGGTGTTCGACGAGGCCGAGAACCGCCTGCACGCCCAGAAGGCGGTTTTGGCCTGGTGTCTGGGAGCTTGATCTCCGGAGGTGTGATGCCTATCTGCGGCGCATCACGCAAATCGAGCGCGTTTGGACGCATGCACCCCAAAGGGTGGCATGGCCGCGCCCCGGAGCTTTGTCATGTTGGAAACCCGTCAAGTGACTGAACATCACCCGCAACTCGGCGAATTCGGCTACGCCGGCGACGATCACGTCGTGCCCTTCGAGGTCGCGCCGCTCGACGTGCGCGGCCGCACCGTGCAGCTCGGGCCGATGCTCGACGCCATTCTTGCCCGCCACGACTATCCCGAGCCGGTCGCGCGCCTGCTGGCGGAAGCCTGCGTGCTGACGGTTTTGCTCGGCACCTCGCTCAAGTTCGAGGGCAAGTTCATCCTGCAGACCCGCACCGACGGGCCGGTCGACATGCTGGTGGCAGATTTCTCAACCCCGCATGCGCTGCGCGGCTATGCGCGCTTCGATGCCGACCGGTTGCAGGCGCTGGCCGCCGCCGGCGAGGTCTCGCAGCAGACGCTGCTCGGCAACGGCGTGCTGGCGCTGACCATCGATCAGGGCGTTCACACGCAGCGCTATCAGGGCATCGTCCAGCTCGACGGCTCCTCACTGGAGGAGGCCGCGCGCACCTATTTCCGCCAGTCGGAGCAGATCCCGACCGACATCAGGCTGTCGGTGGCCAAGCTGGTGACGCCCGGTCCCGGTGGCGCCCGCGAGCAATGGCGCGCCGGCGGCCTTCTGGCGCAGTTCCTGCCGAAGGCGCCGGAACGCATGCGCGTGCCGGACATTTCCGGCGGCGACGGCGATCCGCGCGAAGCGGTCCATGAGCCGGCCGACAATTCCTGGCAGGAATTGCTCGCGCTGCTCGGCACCATCGAGCCGACCGAGCTGATCGATCCGACTGTCGGTGCCGAACGCCTTCTCTACCGGCTGTTCCACGAACACGGCGTGCGCGTCTTCGGCGGCGTGCCGGTTGCCGACCAGTGCTCGTGCTCGCGCGAGAAGATCCGCGGCATCCTCGCCGGCTTCTCCGCCCAGGAGATCAAGGACAGCACCGAGGAGGGCGGCATCCATGTCGCCTGCGAGTTCTGCTCGACGCAGTACGACTTCGACCCGGCAGAGTTCGCCGCGGCTCAATAGGGTCACTTTCCAGACCAAGCGCGTCGCCTGATCTATTTCAGCGCGACGCGCTCTAGGCGCCGCGCCTATCTCGGCGTCAAATGAATTCCTCGAGGTGCCTGCGGACATCCGAGGCTCGTTCGACGGGAGCCATGTGGGTTTCGTCCCCGAGCACCATGAGCTTCGCGCCGCTGATCGCGCTCGCGGTAGCTTCCATCATCCCGCCGAAGAACTGGTCCCTTTCACCGCCGAGGATCAAAGTCCTCGCCGAGATGTTGCGGAGGTCTTCTTCCGTCACATCGTCGTCGAGCATTGCTTCGAGATAGCGGACGATCGTGCTCGGCGCCCCCATCCGCGCAACCAGGCTGCGTGCTTCGAACCTCAGTCGAAGACGCAAAAGAAGGTTCAGCCAGGGCCGCCGGAACACCGTTGCGAATTCCTTCAGCAAAGCGCGAAATTGTCCGGCCTGTGCGAATTGCATCTGTTTCCTGAGCCGCCTCTTTCCATCGGCCGAAAAGCCATGCGCGCTCGCCAGCAGGATCAGCTTGCCTACAAGGTCCGGGTACCGCGCGGCCACCTGCGTTGCGACAACGCCGCCATAGGAAATACCCATCAGGCTCGCTGGCTTCTTGAAGTCGGCGTCGATGATCTCCGCGATGTCTCTGGCCATGCCCTCGAGCGAAGGATCGGCTTTTGGAGCGGGATCGTAGCCAATCAGCACGAAGCTCGTGTTGGGTGGAAGGATACGGATGAGCCGTCTGGCATCCTTCTCCAGTCTTGATGGCCGGGGTTTCATCATGAACCCCTGACCGCCGTTGATGATGAGAAGGCTTTCCGGTCCTTGTCCAACTCTTGCGAACGGCAGCCGGCCCAGAAACAACCCTGTTTCAATTCTGTGCATCAAGCCGCTGCCTGGCGTGCGGTTGGGGCAGTGGCGGCCAAGCGTACGCGGCCACTAGTTCACCGTCCGCCGCGTGCCCGGCAGGTCGAGCGAGAAGGCGGGGATGGCGACATTGAACGTCTCGCCGCGCTTGTTGCGCATCGTATAGTGGCCGACCATGATGCCCGAAGGCGTCGAAAGCGGGCAGCCCGAGGTGTACTGGTAGCTGTCGCCGGGATTGAGTTCGGGCTGGTCGCCGACGACGCCTGCACCGCGCACCTCCTCCACCCGGCCGCTGCCGTCGGTGATGTGCCAGTAGCGCGAGAGCAGCTGCACGAATTCGTCCGAGCGGTTGTCGATTGTCACCTGGTAGCCCCAGACATAGCGGTTCTCTGAAGGATCGGAGCGATCCTCCAGATAGAACGGCCTCACCTGAACTTCGATGTTGCGCGTGACGGCGCGATACATGAGCTACCCCAACAATTCGGGAACTTTCGGCGCACTCCGCTGTCGGGTCAACGATGCGTGACGCCTGTCCCTTCCGCCTTATGCGCACGTGCCGGCAAACAATGTCATTTAAGTGACACACGACAATGATGGTGTGCACGGACCGTGCTGGGCGACTCAAGCGCTCTGTCGACCTGTTCAAGATGGCCATCTCCTGGCCGGCTTTTCCGGAGTGACCAGATCTCGATGGAACTGATCGCCATGGCCGCCGCCCTGCTTTCCATAGCTCTGCTTCTCTCAAATCTCGCCAGCATCCTGCTTGCTGCGCGCCGGCTGAAGCCGCCGCGCGGCATGGCCGCGCCCGTGGGCAGGACGCCGCCGGTGTCGATCGTCATCCCCTCGCGCGGCATCGAGCCGTTTACCGCGGAAACGCTGCAGCGCGCCTTCACGCTCGACTGGCCGCGCTACGAGCTGATCTTCTGCGTCGCCCATGCCGACGATCCGGTGGTCAAGCTGATAAACAGGGCAATTGCCCGGTTTCCCAAGGTGCCGGCCCGGCTGCTGGTCGGCGACGACCGCGTCAGCGCCAATCCGAAGCTGAACAATTGCGTCAAGGGCTGGGAGGCGACGCGCCACCACTGGGTGATCCTTGCCGATTCCAACGTGCTGATGCCGCGCGACTATATCCATAAGCTGATGGCCGCGTGGAGGTCCGATACCGGCTTGGTCTGCTCGACGCCGGTCGGCTCACGGCCGGACGGCTTCTGGGCCGAGGTCGAATGCGCCTTCCTCAACACGCTGCAGGCGCGCTGGCAATATGCCGGCGAGGCGCTTGGCCTCGGCTTCGCCCAGGGCAAGAGCATGCTGTGGAACAAGCCAATGCTCGACGCCAATGGCGGCATCCGCGCCCTTGCCGCCGAGATCGCCGAGGACGCTGCGGCGACCAAGCTGGTCAACGGCATTGGCCTTCGCGTCCATCTCGTCGCCTCGCCCTTCGAGCAGCCGCTCGGCGAGCGCAGGCTTGGCGAGATCTGGTCGCGCCAGGCGCGCTGGGCGCGGCTGCGCCGCGTCACCTTCCCGCTGTTCTTCGCGCCCGAGATCCTGACCGGTGCGGCGGTGCCGCTTGTCCTGGCACTGGTAGCGGCGGCCCAATTGGGCATCAGCCTGCCGGCCACAACGCTTTGCGTGCTGGCACTCGCCTACCTGCCGGAATGCGCGCTCGCATGGGCCAACGGCTGGCACCTGTCGCCACGCACGGTCGCGGCGATGATCGTGCGCGACGCGATGCTGCCGGCGATATGGGCGCGCGGCTGGCTGGGCGGCGCCGTCGACTGGCGCGGCAACGCCATGACCATCGGCACCAAGGTGGCCGAACTGGAAGAGACGCCCTCGAGCGCCTGACCGGGCCTTCGCCCAGGTCCCCTATTTCGCCGCCTTCAGCGCCTGCTCGACATCGGCGAGCAGGTCGTCCGTATCCTCCAGGCCGACGGAGAGCCTGAGCGTGCCCGGGCCGATGCCGAGCTCGGCGCGCGCCTCGTCGCTGAGGTTCTTGTGCGTGGTCGTCGCCGGATGGGTGATCAGGCTCTTGGCGTCGCCGAGATTGTTGGAGATCAGCACGATGTCGAGGGCGTTCTGGAAGGCGAAGGCCGCCTGCTTGCCGCCCTTGACGTCGAGGCAGATCAGCGTCGAGCCGCCCGACATCTGCTTCCTGACGATCTCGGCCTGCGGATGGTCGGCGCGGCCCGGATAGATGACGCGGGCGATCTCCGGCCGTTCGGCGAGGAAGTCGGCGATCTTGCCGGCGCTCTCCGTCTGCTGGCGCACGCGCAACGGCAGCGTCTCCAGGCCCTTGAGCAGCGTCCAGGCATTGAACGGCGACAGGCTCGGCCCGGTGTGGCGGAAATAGTCGTGCAGGTTCTCGTCGATCCACTTCTTGTCCGACAGGATGATGCCGCCGAGGCAGCGCCCCTGTCCGTCTATGTGCTTGGTCGCCGAATAGACGACGATGTGGGCGCCGAGCTGCAACGGCTTCTGCTGCAGCGGCGTGGCGAAGACGTTGTCGACGATCAGTCTGGCGCCGATCGAATTGGCGAGCGCGGCGACAGCGGCGATGTCGACCACTTCCAGCGTCGGGTTGGTCGGGCTTTCCAGGAAGAACAGCTTGGTGTTCGGCCGCACCGCCTTTTCCCAGTTGGCGATATCGGTGCCGTCGACCAGCGTCGCCTCGATGCCGTATTTCGGCGCCAGCGTTTCGACCACCCAGCGACAGGAGCCGAACAGCGCGCGCGCCGCCACGATATGGTCACCCGCCCTGGCGCTGCACAGCAGCGCGGCGCTCACCGCCGCCATGCCGGAGGCTGTGGCGCGCGCGTCCTCGGCGCCTTCCAGGGCGCACATGCGCTTTTCGAACATGTCGACCGTGGGATTGGCGTAGCGCGAGTAGATGAAGCCCGGCTCCTCGCCCTTGAAGCGGGCTTCGGCGGCCTGCGCCGTCTCGTAGACATAGCCCTGGGTGAGATACATCGCTTCTGATGTCTCGCCGAAGCCGGAACGCAGCGTTCCGCCATGCACGAGTGCCGTCTGAGGCTTCCAGTCACGCTTCTTGGTCATCGCTCTACTTCCAGATACAAAAAAACCGGCCGCGAAAAGTCGCAACCGGTCCATACGGCCTTGCGGCCCGACGGTCCTTTAGCGACTTGTTTAACGTGGCTGCAAGCCGACCGGCCAAATCACCACGGGATAACGACCCTTTAGACCCGCGCCGCGCTTGCGTCAATTGCCGGCTTCATTAAGAGGTTTGTACCAGCGGCCTTGGAGCGGAGCCTTGCGGCAGACAGGCATTCTTCCCGATCAGGACATTTCCGCGCTGTTCCAGTCCGGCGCGCTGAAGTCGCCGCGCGTGCTCGATGCCGACCAGATCCAGCCGGCCAGCCTCGACCTCAGGCTGGGCGACAAGGCGTTCCGCGTGCGCGCCTCCTTCCTGCCCGGCCCCGATCATCTGGTGGCCGACAAGCTCGGCCGGCTGAAGCTGCACGAGATCAATCTCGTCGACGGTGCTGTGCTGGAGACGGGCTGCGTCTACATCGTGCCGCTGCTGGAAGGCCTGGCATTGCCCTCGAACGTGTCCGCTTCGGCCAATCCGAAGAGCTCGACCGGGCGGCTGGACATCTTCACCCGGGTGATGACCGATCGCGGCCACGAGTTCGACAAGATCGCCGCCGGCTATCATGGCCCGCTCTATCTCGAAGTCAGCCCGCGCACCTTCCCGATCGTCGTGCGCGCCGGCTCGCGCCTGTCGCAGATTCGCTTCCGCACCGGCAATGCGCTGCTGTCGGAAAGCGAGTTGCGCGATCTCCACCATGCCGAAATGCTGGTTGCCACCGAGCCGCCCAACATTTCCGGCGGCGGCATCGCGCTGTCGATCGATCTCGATGGCGACAAGGACGGGCTGGTCGGCTATCGCGGCAAGCATCACACCGGCCTCGTCGATGTCGACAAGCGCGCCGCGCAGGACGTCGTCGACTACTGGGAGCCGCTCTACAAGAGCGGCGCCGGCGAGCTGGTGCTCGATCCCGACGAGTTCTACATCCTGGTCAGCCGCGAGGCGGTGCATGTGCCGCCGCTCTACGCAGCCGAGATGACGCCCTTCGATCCGCTGGTCGGCGAATTCCGCGTCCACTATGCCGGCTTCTTCGATCCGGGCTTCGGCCATTCGGCGGCCGGCGGCACCGGCAGCCGGGCGGTGCTCGAAGTGCGCAGCCACGAGGTGCCGTTCATCCTCGATCACGGCCAGATCGTCGGGCGGCTGGTCTACGAGCACATGCTGAAGCGGCCGCAGGCGCTTTACGGCACCGACCTTGGCTCCAACTACCAGGCGCAGGGCTTGAAGCTCTCCAAGCATTTCCGCGCCGCGCGCTGACCCGTCGCCCGCGTCAGACTCCGCTTGCCCGGTCCCGCGCGCCATGCTTGGCTGGCGCCACCGGTCCAGAACCTGACAGAGGGAGACGAAAATGCAGATATCCAGATGGATCCTATCGGCAGCCGCTGCCGCCATGCTGACGCTCGGCGCCGGCTCGGTCGTCGCGGCGGAAAAGATCAAGATCGGCACCGAGGGCGCATATCCGCCGTTCAACACCATCACGCCGGACGGAAAGGTCGAGGGCTTCGACATCGACATCGCCAATGCGCTGTGCGCGCAGATGAAGGTCGAATGCGAGATCGTCACCCAGGACTGGGACGGCATCATTCCGGCCCTCCAGGCCAAGAAGTTCGACGCCATCATCGCCTCGATGAGCATCACCGAGGAACGCAAGAAGCAGGTCGCCTTCACCCACAAATACTATACGACGCCGCTTGCGCTGGTCGCGCCCAAGGACAGCGAACTGACCTCGACCGACCCGGCGGCGCTTGCCGGCAAGACGGTGGGCGCCCAGGCCTCGACCACGCAGGCCGACTTCGCCCAGGACGTCTACGGCAAGGCCGGCGCCGAAGCCAAGCTCTATCCGACCCAGGAAGAGGCGATCACCGATCTCCAGAACGGTAGGCTCGATGCCGTCATCTCGGACAAGTTCGTGCTGGTGGACTGGCTGAAGAAGTCGAGCGACGGCTGCTGCAAGCTGGTCGGTGACGTCAAGGGCACCGAGACGGAAGCCGGCATCGCCGTGCGCCTCGAGGACACTGCGCTGCGCGACAAGCTCAACGCGGCGATCGACGCCATCGTCGCCGACGGCACCTACAAGAAGATCCAGGCCAAGTATTTCGACTTCGATATCTATTGAGCGGCTGAAACTGCCAATCTCCCCCCTTGTGGGGGAGATGCCCGGCAGGGCAGAGGGGGCGCGAGGGATCGCCAACCGCTCCTGTAGCCAAGAAGACAGTCCGCAGGCAGCGCCGGTTGGATTGCGAACGCTGGCGGGACAGCGCCACCACTGGCCTGCCGGCCATCTCCCCCACGAGGGGGGGAGATCACGCTTTCACCTCAAAGCGCCTTCACCGCCACCTTGACCGGCTTTTCGATTTCCAGCGGGTTGCGCAGCGGCAGGCCGAAATCGCTCGCCTCGATCTCGAAAGTATCGCCCGCCTCGGTCTTGACGCCGTCGGCGAAGGAGAGCGTCGCGGTGCCGAACATGTGCACATGCACGTCGCCCGGCTGGCGGAAGGCCGAGTATTTGAAGTGGTGATGCTCGAGATTGGCGATGGTGTGCGACATGTTCGCCTCGCCCGACAGGAACGGCTTTTCCCAGAGCAGCTTGCCGTCGCGCCAGATGCGCGATGAGCCCCTGATGTCCGCCGGCAGGTCGCCGATCAGGATCTCCGGTCCGAACGAGGCGTTGCGCAGCTTGGAGTGCGCGAGGAACAGGTAGTTCACGCGCTCGGTGACGTGGTCGGAGAATTCGTTCGACAAAGTGAAGCCGACGCGGAACGGCGCCCCGTCGTCGCCGATGACGTAGATGCCGGCGATCTCCGGCTCCTCGCCGGCGTCCTGCGCGAAGGCGGGCGACATCAGCGCGGCGCCCGGCGCCACCGCCATCGTGCCGTTGCCCTTGTAGAACCATTCCGGCTGCACGCCGACCTGGCCTTTCGCCGGCTTGCCGCCTTCCAGTCCCATGCGGAACATCTTCATGGAATCGGTGAGCTGCTCCTCGCCGTCGCTGCTCAGCTTCTTGTGCATGGAATCGCGGGTCGCGGCGGAGCCGAGATGCGTCAGGCCGGTGCCCGTGAGATGCAGATGCGCCGGATCCGGATGATTGATCGGCGACACCACCCGGCCTTTCTTGTAGGCGGCGTCGAGGTCGATGGTTTCGCCAAGACCCTTGCGCTCGATCAGCGCCACGAGGCCGGTGCCGGTGCGCGCCGCCTCCATCGCCAGCGAATAGACGCTGCGGGCGCCGTTGATGATCCGGGTCTTGCCGCCGTTGCGGGCGACGACGCGGATCGTCTCGGCGTCGTCGAGGATCTGGGAGATCAGCATGATGAACCCTCTCTCTTTTGCCTTGGCCCGGCCGCCGATCGGCAGACCTTGACCGTCGCGGCCCGGAACGGTTCCGCGCCACGGTTGAAACTGCTCGTCCGGATTGCGCTCGCGAGCCCCGGTCCTCAGGGACTTCTTGGCGCCGGCGGGTTGCCGGCAGCATCGCGATCTAGACCCGTATGCCTCCTGCCTTCCTCGCCTGGAGCGGTTCGGCTTTGAGCTGCCGACCCGCTCCCAATATTTTGTCTCTGCGCAATCCCGAGGGAAAACCGCTATGCGCTTTTCCCGGAATTTCTTCCTGTCAGGCCTTGTTCTTGTTGTAGACGTCGAAGATCACGGCGCCGAGCAGCACCAGGCCCTTGACCACCTGCTGCCAGTCGACATTGACGCCCATGATCGACATGCCGTTGTTCATGACGCCCATGATGAAGCCGCCGACTACGGCGCCGATGACCTGCCCGACGCCACCCATCGCTGAGGCGCCGCCGATGAAGACGGCCGCGATGACGTCAAGCTCGCTGCCGAGGCCGGCGGCGGGCACCGCCTGGCCGAGGCGCGCCGCGATGATCAGGCCGCCGAGCGCCGACAGCACGCCCATGTTGATGAACACCAGCAGCGTCAGCCGCTCGGTGTTGATGCCCGAGAGCTGCGCCGCCTTGGCGTTGCCGCCCATCGCATAGATGCGGCGGCCGATGGTCATGCGCTTGGTGACGAAGACGAACAGCGAGATCAGCACGCCCATCACCAGAAGCACCACCGGCAGGCCCCTGTAGCTCGCGAACTGGACGACCAGGAACAGCGCCAGTGCGCTGCCGACCAGGGTCTTGATGACGAAGAGCGGGAAGGGTTCGGCCTCATAGCCGTGACGCTCACGCTTGCGGCGGGCTCGCAGCCCGAAATAGGCATAGGCCAGCACCGCGATCAGTCCGAGCACGATCGTCGTCATGTGCAGCGTAAGGCCGCTGCCGAGGATGGTCTTGCCGGCGGCATTCACCGTCGGCGGGATTAGCGTCAGCGGACCGATCACGTCGGGAATGAAGCCCGAGCTCAGCGCCTTGAAGCTGTCGGGAAGCGGGCCGACCGAGGAGCCGCCGCCCAGCAGCGCCTGGCAGATGCCGCGGAAGATCAGCATGCCCGCCAGCGTCACGATGAAGCTCGGTATCCGGTGATAGGCGATCCAGTAGCCTTGTGCTGCGCCTATGGCGCCGCCGACGATCAGGCAGACGATTGACACCACCAGCGGATTGCTGAGCGGGCCGAGCGGCCAGATGACCATCATCATCGCCGCCAGCGCGCCGATGAAGCCCGCCACCGAACCCACGCTGAGGTCGATGTGGCCGGACACGATGACCAAGAGCATGCCCAGCGCCATCACGATGATGAACGAGTTCTGCTGCACAAGGTTCGAGAGATTGACCGGTTTGAACAGCGTTCCCGACGTCGTGTACTGGAAGAACAGCATAATGACGATCAGCGCGATGATCAGGCCGTATTCGCGCAGGTTCGTCGTCAGCGCCGAGACGGCGATGCGCGGACCCTGCTTGACGTCTTCGGCTGCGCCGCTCTGCGGCGCGGGAGCGCTTTCTGTGCTCATGATGCTTTTTTTCCTTCTCCGCGAACGATGGCTCGCATGATCTTTTCCTGGCTGGCGTCGCTTGCCGCCATTTCGCCGACCATTCGCCCTTCGTTCATGACATAGATGCGGTCGGTGATGCCGAGCAGCTCCGGCATTTCCGACGAGATGACGATGATCGCCTTACCCTCGGCGGCGAGACGGGCGATGATCGTATAGATTTCGTACTTGGCGCCGACGTCGATGCCGCGCGTCGGCTCGTCGAGGATCAGCAGTTCCGGGTCCGCGAACAGCCATTTCGACAGCACCACCTTCTGCTGGTTGCCGCCCGAAAGATTGCCGGTCAGCTGATAGACGCTGGACGCGCGGATATTGGTCTTCTTGCGATAGTCGTTGGCGACGCTCATTTCGCGCATGTCGTCGATGACGCCGCGGCTCGAGACGCCGCCCAGATTGGCCAAAGTCACATTGTGCTTGATATGGTCGATCAGGTTGAGACCGTAGGTCTTGCGGTCCTCGGTGACATAGGCGATGCGGTTCTCCACCGCCTTGCTCACCGACGAAATGTCGATCGGCTTGCCTTCGAGCAAAACCTCGCCGGTGATGTGCCGGCCATAGGAGCGCCCGAACAGGCTCATCGCGAATTCGGTGCGGCCGGCGCCCATCAGCCCCGCGATGCCGACCACTTCGCCCTTGCGCACATTGAGGTTGACGTTCTTGATCACCTGCCGCTCGGCGTGGATCGGATGGTAGACCGACCAGTCCTTGACCTCGAAGACGACCTCGCCGATCTGCGGCTCGCGCGGCGGATAGCGGTCGTCGAGCGAGCGGCCGACCATCGAGGTGATGATGCGGTCTTCGCTGATGTCTTTCCTGGGCAAGGTCTCGATGGTGCGTCCGTCGCGGATCACCGTGACCTTGTCGGCGACCCGGTTCACCTCGTTCAGCTTGTGAGAGATCAGGATCGAGGTCATGCCCTGGCGCTTGAACTCGAGCAGAAGGTCGAGCAGCGCCTGGCTGTCCTTTTCGCTGAGCGAAGCCGTCGGTTCGTCGAGGATCAGCAACTTCACTTCTTTGCTCAGCGCCTTGGCGATCTCGACCAGCTGCTGCTTGCCGACGCCGATATTTGTGATGAGCGTCTTGGGGTCTTCCTTGAGGCCGACCTTGTCGAGCAGCGCCTTGGTGCGCTTCTCGTTGGCGTTCCAGTCGATGACGCCATAGGTCGCGTGCTCGTTGCCGAGGAAGATGTTCTCCGCGATCGAGAGCATCGGCACCAGGGCGAGCTCCTGGTGGATGATGACGATGCCGATGTGCTCGCTGTCATGGATGCCCTTGAAGTGGCATTCCTGGCCGCGAAAGACGATGTCGCCCTCATAGGTGCCGGACGGATAGACCCCCGACAGCACCTTCATCAAGGTCGATTTGCCGGCGCCGTTCTCGCCGACGATGGCGTGGATCTCTCCTTCCTCGACGCTGAGGTTGACGTTCGACAGCGCCTTCACGCCGGGGAACGTCTTGGTGATGTCGCGCATCTCCAAAATCGTCGAGGTCATCGGGAAATAAACTCCTACCAGGTCGGCAAAAACAATACCGGTCCCGCTGGTTAACGAAAAGGGGCCCTGCGTTGCGCAGGACCCCTGTCTTTGCAACCGAAATTACTTCAGTTCGTCGGCCTTGATGTAGCCGGAATCGACGACCTGCGCCTGGTAGTTCGACTTGTCGACGTCATGCGGCGTCAGCAGGATCGAGGGAACGACCTTGACGTCGTTGTTGTAGGTCTTTTCGTCGAGGCCGTCCGGCTTGCCGCCGGAGAGCACCTTGTCGACCAGCTGCACGGTGGCCTTGGCCAGTTCGCGGGTGTCCTTGAACACGGTCGAGTACTGCTCGCCCGAGATAATCAGCTTGACCGAGGCGGTCTCGGCGTCCTGGCCAGTCACGATCGGCCAGGGCTGAGCGTCGGTGCCGTAGCCGACGGCGCGCAGCGAGGCGGTGATGCCGCGCGACAGGCCGTCATAGGGCGACAGAACGCCATCGACGCGGCTGCCGTCCGAGTAGTTGGCCGAGAGCAGGTTGTCCATGCGCGCCTGGGCGGTGGCGGCGAGCCAGCGCAGCGTGCCGACCTTGTCCATGCCGGTCTGGCCGGACTTGATCTTGATCGAGCCGTCGTCGATCAGCGGCTGCAGGACGGAGATGGCGCCGTTGTAGAAGAAGAAGGCGTTGTTGTCGTCCGGCGAGCCGCCGAACAGCTCGACGTTCCACGGCTTGGTGTTCGGGAAGCGCTCCTTGAGACCCTTGACCAGGGAATTAGCCTGTATCACGCCGACGCCGAAATTGTCGAAGGTGGTGTAGTAGTCGACGTTGGCGGTCTTCTTGATCAGGCGGTCATAGGCGACGACGACGACGCCGGCGTCGTTGGCCTTCTGCAGCGCGTCGGCCATGGTGGTGCCGTCGATCGAGGCGATGATCAGCGCCTTCGGGCCCTTGGTGATTTCGTTTTCCAGCTGGCTGAGCTGGTTCGGAATGTCGTCCTGCGCGTACTGCAGGTCGACGGTGTAGCCGAGAGCCTCGAGCTGCGACTTGACGGCGTCGCCGTCATTGATCCAGCGCTGCGAGGTCTTGGTCGGCATCAGCACGCCGACAAGGCCTTCGCCGGCATGCGCCGGCAGCGTCATGGCCGCGATGCCAAGGGCCGCCACGGCGGCCAGTGTCTTGATGATTTTCACAGTAACTCTCCCTGGTTGATGGACGCGACACCTCGGGGCTTCGCGGGCCGCGCAGGCGAGCAGAAGCGCAAGCTGCGCTGCTGTCGTCTATCGATCTCCGGTATCCTCCCAATCGGCCCCGCGACGCTGATTTCGATCGACACGATCTCCCTCGTCATCGACCGTCATGCCACGGGACGTGCGAAGGGTGTGTCCCTTTGACATAACTGTCAAATGCGATCTTTGATGGTTGCTATACCGAAACTGGTATATAGCGAAAGTCGACGAAGGCGTCGCGGGAGCGGAGACAAAGCATGGCGGCACTGCGCAATCCTGATGGCGTATCAGGCACTTACGACGAACTTCCGGGCGACGGCGAAACGCTTCTGCGCAGCGGGCTCAGCCTGCGCCACATGCGCATGATCGCAGCGCTTGACGATCACGGCCGGGTAAGCGCCGCCGCCCAGGTGATGAACATCTCACAGCCGGCCGCCTCGCGCATGATTTCGGAGATGGAGGCGGTGCTCGACGTCAAGCTCTGCGAGCGGCTGCCGCGCGGCATCACGCTGACGCCTTACGGCAAGGCGCTGGCCAGGCGCGCGCGCTCGATCCTGCTCGAGATGCGCGAGGCCGACCGCGAGATCTCCGAGCTCAAGGCAGGCAAGGGCGGGTCGGTGTTCCTGGGCGCGGTGACGGCGCCGGCGATCGAGCTGGCGGTGCCGGCGATTCGCGAAATCCGCCGCCTCTATCCGCGCATCGAGATCACCATGCAGGTCGAGACCTCGAATGTGCTGGCACGCGAGTTGATCGCGTCGCGCCACGACTTCATCATCGCGCGCATTCCCGACGACCTCAATCCGCGCCTGTTCGAATCGCGCGTCATCGGCGTCGAGAAGGCCTGCCTGATCGTGCGTCGCGGCCACCCGCTGAGCAAGGGCAAGGCGGTGCGGCTCGAGGAGACCGCCGCCTACGACTGGGTCTTCCAGTCCGGCGGTTCGCCGCTGCGCCAGGCGATGGAAAGCAATTTCCTGAACCGCAACATCGCGCTCCCGGACCGCATCCTCAACACCAGCTCGCTGCTGCTCACTCTGGTCATGGTGGCGCAGTCCGACGCCATCGCGCCGGTGTCGATCCAGGTAGCGAAATTCATCCAGAATCCCGAAGGGCTGGCCGGCGCCATCGACGTCGTCCAGACCGAGTTCGACATCGAGGTCCGGCCCTACAGCCTGATCACGGCGAAGAACCGCGTGCTGTCGCCGGCAGCCAAGATGCTGCACGATTTCATCCTGCGCGAAGTGGGATGACGGCCGCTGGCGCAGTCCCTACGGCGCTGGGCTGACCCGCCCCGGCAGCCGACGGCGCCATCCTCCCTCGCGCATGTTCAAAACCCAAAATCCACCCTTTACAAGTCGCGGGCCCGGATTCCAACGTTGCGTCGGGGTGGGGGCTCTCCAGCGATGGCTTTCAAGAAACTGCGAATCCTGCTCGGCCTGAAGGCCGATCCAAACGCAATTCCGGCGCATGCCAGGATCGGCCGCCACTCCAAGAGCCTGGACGGGCATTCGTTCTTCAATTGCACCGAACAGTCGCCGGTCGAAATCGGCTCGTTCTGCGCGATCGCTCCCGGCGTCCGCTTCTTCTGCCAGGCCAACCACCCGACGGACACGGCGGCGAACTACGCGCTTCAGCACCAGCTTTTCAAGACCAGGTCGACCTTCGAATATCTGCGCACGAACGGCCCGATCAAGCTCGGCCATGATGTCTGGATCGGCACCGACGCCATCGTCCTGTCCGGCGTCACCATCGGCGACGGCGCCGTGATTGCCGCCCGCAGCGTGGTGGCCAGGGACGTTCCGCCCTACGCCATCGTCGGCGGCAATCCGGCAAGGATCATCAAATACCGGTTCCCGGACCCGACGATCGCCGCCATGCAGAAAATCCGCTGGTGGGACTGGCCGACCGAAAGGCTGATGCGGGAGAAGGCGGCCTTCGACCTGCCGGCCGAACAATTCGTCGCGCGCTTCCTGGCGCCTCCCTCGCCGTAGAGCGCCCCTCTCGGGGAACCGTGCTCGCGCGAGTGTAACACACCGATCGGAAGATTGATGAGCGATGCCTAATGTTAACCATCCTGATCTAGCGTAGACGCCCGCGAGACAAACGCGAGAACGAGAACACAGGATGAAAACCGATCTGCCGCCCGTAAAGCCTGGATGGACGTTGAAGACCATGGCGGTTGGGCTCTTCGCCGCCATCCTGGCGGCGTTGCCCGCGAAGGCCGAGACAGTCGGCGACAATCCCGGTGGCCAGATCATAAGCTTCGCGCTGCACGTCGCCGAATTGCGCGCCGCCGACGAGCAGGTGAGCTTTGAAGGGGCGTGCGACAGCGCCTGCACGCTCTATCTGTCGCTGCCCGTCGAGCAGCTTTGCGTGAGCCCGCGTGCCTCCTTCGGCTTCCATCTGCCATACGGCGTCGGCGGCCGGCAGAACGCGGCCGCCGCCAACTATCTGATCTCGCAATATCCCGACTGGGTCCGGCAATGGATCGAGGAACACGGCGGCCTGTCGCACACCATAGTGCGGATGGAGGCCGACGAGGTGGCAAAGCACCTGCCCCTGTGCGGGGTGCTGGCAAACAGCCAGCGGCCCGCCGCGGGATATGGCAAGTTTCATGCAAGCTGATTGATTTTTGCTGGAGCGGGTAGCGGGAATCGAACCCGCGCGTTCAGCTTGGGAAGCTGACAGGCTACCATTACATCATACCCGCGCGCGCCCTCGTTACCATGAGGGCCGGGCATCGGGCAATCGCCAAAGCCGCGCCCTGACGACAACAGCGCTTTTGACGCCGGCGCCGCGCGTGCTAGAAGCGCGTGCGCTTTGCGAATCGGCGGCTGTTCACCTGCCATCGCAAGCACGGCGCGAGGGTGGGGACCCGGCTTGGAATTCAGCATACGCAAGAGAAAACGGGCCTCCGGGACCAGGAAGATATTTGCGCCGGAAGATTTCCAATTCCTGCTGCAGCTTCCTGCCTTCGCGATTGTTTCCTGTCTTGTTCCTGAGCGGGGATGGCAAGCGGTTTGCCGGTCCATGGAGCGGCTCGGGAGCGCATCGTTCGTCGCACAGGACAGCGGGGTCCTGCAGACCCTTCGTTCGTTCGGACTGGCCGGCGATGACGATCTGCGCCGCGTCCGCGCGACGCGCCACGAGCATCACATACAGATCATGCGCGAGCGGCTCGGTGGGTGGAACCCGGCCATTGCGCTGCAAGGCATCGAGCATCTCGAAGCCGCGCAAAATGCAGGCCATGGCGCGGTGCTGTGGATCGCGCATTTCAGCTTCAATGCGCTGGCGGCGAAGATCGCCTTCGCCAGGGCCGGGTTCGAGGTGTTTCACGTCAGCCGGCCAGAGCATGGCTTCACCAAGTCGCGTTTCGGCATCCGCTTCCTGAACCCGATCAGGATTGGCGCGGAGCTGAGATACGCCGCCGGCCGCGTCGTCATCGACCGCGCCGACCCAGCTGCCAGCATGAACGAGGCCCGTCGGTTGCTTCGCGCCAACAAGTTCGTTTCAATAACCGCCGGAGCCTGGGAGGGCGAAGTGCTGGTCACGGCGCGAATAGGCGAATCGGGCATCGAAGTGGCCAGCGGTGCGCCCCGGCTGGCCAAGATCGCCGGCGCTCCGCTGTTGCCGGTCTTTGTCGGGCGCGACGACAGCACCGGCCAACTGCACGTGGTCGTCGAGCGGCCAATCGATCTCGCCCGCCATCGGGACAAGGCCGATATGATCCAAGGCGCCGCGCAGGAGTTTGCAGATCGGCATCTGCCCTATTTGCAAAGCTGGCCGCACCAGTGGCGCGACTGGGAGAAACTGACGGCGTTCATCCCGCGCTGACGATCGAGAGCTCATGCCGCTATTCAGCATTCTCATAACCGACGATCGGAGCGCTGACCTTCCCGAACGGGTCAGCGAGAACATCCGCTCGTTCAAGGCCGCCCATCCGGGCGAGGAGCATGTCCTGTTCGGGGAAGCGGAATTGAGTGAGTTCATCGCGGCGCATTTCGACGCCGAGGTGCTGTCGGCTTTCCGCACCCTGCGTCCCTACACCTACAAGGCAGACCTCGCCAAATACTGCCTGCTCTACGAACGGGGCGGCGTCTACGCCGACCTTTCCTATGAATTCCTGCGCGGCGTTCCGCGCGACCAGGGCCGCCTGTCGGTGTTTCGCGACTTCCTGAGCTCGACGCCATGGGACACCAGCCTCGGCGTGGTCGCCGCCCCCATGCGCCACAGGGCCATGGCCAAGGCCATCGAGCTGGTCTGCGCCAATGTCAAACGCGAATATTACGGCCCGACCGCCCTGTGCCCGACCGGCCCGACGCTGTTCGGCAAGGCCATCGCCATGACCTGCGATCCGGAGGACCTCGTCGTCGGAGAAGCGGTCAAGTTGACGCTGCCGCCAGGCGAACCGGGGCAGAAGCCGAGCCATTGCCTTCGGCACGGCAAGGAACTGGTGGCGATCAAACGCAAGCGGGGTGGCGGGCCGGTGTCGGAGCTCGGCATCGGCGGCGGCAACCGCTACAACCGGCTCTGGCGCTACCGGGAAGTCTATCGCGGACGGCCGCCATGGGCCCGCATCTTGCGCTGGCGGTTTTGGTGAGCGTGGCCGTTGCCGGCATCCGGCCGGCTTGATGCCGGGCGGGCAAGTGCGTATTTCTGGGATCGACTCCCCGAATCGGGGCGGCCGAAACGTGGAGACGGAACTTGTCCGCACTGACGCGCTTTCTCGGTGACTCACCGCTCCGGGTGCTGATCAAGCTGCTTGTGGTCTCGTTCCTCGTCGGCCTTGTGATGCACGCCTTCGGCTGGTCGCCGATGGACGTCTACTACGGCATCCGCCAGTTTTTCCTCGACCTGTGGAATCTCGGCTTCCATGCCATCGACCGTTTCCTCGGCTACATCCTCTTGGGCGCGGCGATCGTCGTGCCGGTCTTCATCCTGCTCAGGATAGCCAGCTACAGGAAGTGAAGCATGATCCCGAAAAGTGGAAACCGTTTTCGGAATAGATCATGCTCAAGCAACGACGCCTTCAGGCGAAGCCTGACGCCACCTCGAACAGGATGGCGTGGCGCGCGGCAAGCGCCGGCACGTCCGTCGAATAGCCGCCGCCGATGACACCGCAGACCGGAATGCCAAGCCGTCGAAAATGGCGGATCACCATCGTATCGCGGGCTCGCAGGCCGTCATCGCTGAGCGACAGCCGGCCCAGCCTGTCCTCGGCGTGGACGTCGACGCCGGCATTGTAGAAGACGATGTCCCAGCGCGCTCTCGCCGACAGGTCCGGCAGGATGCCGCCGAGCCTGTCGAGATAGGCCGCGTCGCCGGTGCCGTCGGGCAGCGCGACGTCGAGATCGGAAGCGATCTTGCGCACCGGATAGTTGCGCTCGCCATGCATGGAAAAGGTGAACGCGGGAGGTTCATCCTTCAGGATATCGGCCGTGCCGTCGCCCTGATGCACGTCGAGATCGACGATCAGGATGTTTCTCGCGGCACCCTCGGCGAGCAGCACCATCGAGGCGACGGCGACGTCGTTGAAGGTGCAGAAGCCGGCGCCCTGCGCGCGCCGCGCATGGTGGCTGCCGCCGGCGGCGTTGCAGGCGATGCCATGCCTCAGCGCCAGCCGCGCCGCCAGCACCGTGCCGCCGGCGGCAAGCTGTGCCCTGAGCGAAACCCGCGGACCGACCGGAAAGCCGATCTCGCGCTCGATCCTTTCCGGCACCTGGCAGGCCAGGACCTGGTCGACATAGTCGGCCGTGTGCGCCAGCTTCAGCCACGATGCCGGCGCCGGCTCGGGCATGGTGAGCGCGTCGCGGCTCGCCAGTCCGCGCGCTTCCAGCGCCTGCATCAGCAGCGGATACTTGCTCATCGGGAAGCGGTGGTTGACGGCGAAACCGGCGTCATAGCCGGGGTGATGGACGATCTGCAGCGGCATGCCAGCTCCGGGATTCGGTTGGCCGACGCCGGATCGTGATTGCGCGGCACCGGCAAACTGGGGCACATCGGTCGTCCGATCAAGCCGCCACGAGGACCAGGTCCTGGATCAGCTATCGACATCGGCCGGCGGCCGGTCTTTCGCCGTAACCAACCGCTCGGTGCTTGCTATCGCCGTGCCGATGACGCTCGCCTATCTGACGACGCCGCTGCTCGGCATCGTCGATACGGCGGTGGTCGGCCAGTTCGGCGACGCCGCCCTGCTCGGCGGCCTGGCGGCGGGCGCGCTTGCCTTCGATGTCGTCTTCACCACCTTCAATTTCCTGCGCTCCGGCACCACCGGCCTCGTCGCCCAGGCGTTCGGGCGCGGCGACGCACTGGAAGAGCAGGCGGTGCTCTGGCGCGCCGTGCTGATCGCCATCGTCGCCGGCATCGTGCTCGCCGCCCTTGCGCCGGTGATCGCCATTGGCGGGCAAAAGTTCATGGGCGCCGAACCGCGCGTCAGCGAAGCGATGGCTGTTTATGTCCATATCAGGCTGCTCGCCGCGCCCTTCTCGCTGATCAACTACGCCACCCTCGGCTACGTGCTCGGGCGCGGCGAGGGCGGGCTTGGCCTGATGCTGCAGGCGGTGTTGAACGGCATCAACATCGCGCTTTGCTTCCTGCTCGGCCTGAAGCTCGGCTGGGGCGTGGCCGGTGTTGCCTGGGCGACCGTCACCGGCGAGTTCCTTGCCATGCTGCTCGGCCTCGCCATCGTCCTGCGTCGTTTCCGGAGGTTGGAGCGCCCCTCGCGCCAGCGCATCCTCGACCTGCCGGCCTACCGGCGCATGCTGTCGCTCAACCGCGACATCATGATCCGCTCCTTCTCGCTGCTCGCCGCCTTCGCGCTGTTCACCCGCCAGGGCGCGCAGTTCGGCACGGTGACGCTGGCTGCCAACGCGGTGCTGATGAACTTCTTCCTTATCGCCGGCTACTTCCTCGACGGCTTCGCCACCGCCGCCGAGCAGCTCGCCGGCCGCGCCATCGGCGCGGGCGCCGAAACGCCCTTCCGGCAAGCGGTGCGGCTCACCCTTTTCTGGGGTTTCGGCCTGTCGGGCGTCGCCACCGTCGTGCTGCTGCTGGCCGGTGTCGATCTGGTCGGCCTGATCACGACATCGCCCGAGGTCCGCTCGGTTGCCGATACCTATCTGCCCTGGGCGGCGTTCACCGCGCTCAGCGGCGTGCTGGCGTTCCAGATGGACGGCGTCTTCATCGGCGCCACCTGGTCGCGCGACATGCGCAATATGATGCTGTTGTCGTTCCTTGCCTTCAGCGCCGCGCTGCTCACCCTGGCGCCAACCTTCGGCAACAGCGGGCTCTGGGCGTCGCTGCATGTCTTCCTGCTGGTGCGCGGCGTGAGCCTGCTTATGGTTCTGCGGGTGCGGGCGCGGACTGCGTTTTAGGTAGTGCCGCCGCTCGGGATTAGGATCCGTTGACGCCGGGAGAGCTGACTGCTGGCGAGGACAACGTACCTAGAGGCCGGTGAGCAATTTCTTGAGCAGGACGTTGAGAGTCTCCTGCTCCGACGGCGTCAGCACGGAGATCAATTGCTCTTCTAGCGGCCACCATTGGACCAATCAAATCGTCTATCGCACGCTTGCCACCGGTCGTTATGGCAATTTGCTTGCCGCGCCGGTCCTTTGGATCGGGGCGTCGTTCAACCAGCCCGGCGCACTCCGGTCGATCCAGGCGGTTGGTCATGCCGCCCGCCGAGATCATCGCCGATTCGTAAAGCTGCGTTGGCGAAAGCATATAGGGTTCGCCGGAGCGCCTGAGCGGCGTCAGCACATCAAACTCACCTACATTCAGGCCTGACGAAAGCAGCGGGCTTCAGGTGATCGCGCGCGGCGGCATCGAGCAGACGACCTACCATTTCAGGCAACACTGGAAGGTCGGGGCGCTCGCGAGCCCATTGCTTAGCCGCGGCCTCGGCACGACCCATTCGAATATTCTCTCAACAAAATGTATCTTGACATAGAGATACATTGCATCTACTAACTTTACATCAAGACAATAGCGCAGGGCGCGGCGATGGAGAAAGCTATGTCCAGAATGATTTTCGTGAACCTGCCTGTGCGTGACCTGGCGGCGTCGACGGCGTTCTACGTGGCTCTAGGTGGCACCGTAAACCCGCAGTTTTCGGGCGAGAAATCTACCTCGCTCATGTTCTCGGACGCGATCGGGGTGATGCTGCTGAGCCATGACCACTATCGCGAATTCACCAAGCGCCCTATCGGCGACGCGCGGCGTGACAGTCAGGCAATGATCGCCCTCACGGTCGACGACCGCGCCGCCGTCGATGCAACGCTGACCAGCGCGGTTGCGGCGGGCGGTCGCGCCGATCCCAACCCGGCACAGGATCCTGGCTTCATGTATAACCGCCACATTGAAGACCCAGATGGCTATGTTTGGGAGATCGTATGGATGAATCCGGCAGCCTGAACGCGGAAGGGCAACGCGATGAGAGATGACATAAAGGTGTGGGCGCACGGGTAGCGCCATGGCCTTCTAATAAGCCTTGACGGCCCAATGATCCAGGCGGCTGTCGCGCAACTCGCGCAGCGAACTCAGTCCTTCGCGCTCCACAAACCGCGCCATGCCGGCAACGATGCGCCCCGGCAGTGAAGGCCCGGCATAGATCATGCCGGTATAGAGCTGCACCAGATCGGCGCCGGCGCGGATCTTTTCCAGCGCTGTCTCCGTGGAATCGACGCCCCCGACGCCGATGATCGCCATCTCGGGACCGACGAGCTTGCGCATGCGTGCAAGGACAGCGGTCGAGCGCTCGAACAGCGGCTTGCCGGACAGCCCGCCGGCCTCGCCGGCGACGGTCGCGCTCCGCAGTCCCGCCCGCGCCAGCGTGGTGTTCGAGACGATGACGCCGTCGATCCGCTTCTCGGTGACCTCGGCGGCGATGTCTTCCAGTTCCGCTTCGACCAGATCCGGCGCGATCTTGAGGAAGACCGGCGGCGTTGCCGCAGCCGACGCCCGCGCCGCCATCACGCGCGACAGAAGCTCGCCGAGCTGCTCGCGCGCCTGCATGTTGCGCAGGCCCGGCGTGTTCGGCGAGGAGATGTTGACCGTGAGATATGTGGCATGGGGCGCGAAGCGGGCGACGCCGCGCTCATAGTCACCGATGCGGTCGGCGCTGTCCTTGTTGGCGCCGATGTTGACGCCGACGATGCCAGGGCGACCCTTGCGGGCTGCAAGGCGCTTCTCGGCCGCCTCGTGGCCCTCATTGTTGAAGCCCAGCCGGTTGATCACCGCTTCGTCGGCCGTCAGCCGGAAGATGCGCGGCTTCGGATTGCCCGTCTGCGCCAGCGGCGTGACGGTGCCGACCTCGGCGAAGCCGAAGCCGAGGTTAAGCAGCGGGTCCGGCACTTCGGCATTCTTGTCGTAGCCCGCCGCCATGCCGAGCGGGTTCGGGAAATCGAGGCCTGCGACGCGCAGCTTCAGCCGCTCGTCGCGCGGCGGGCGCGAGGTGACCGGCAGGCCACATCTCAACGCGGCGATCGACAGGCCATGCGCCGTTTCCGGATCGAGCGTGAACAGAACCTTTTGGCCGATCCGGTCGAGCACGCTCATTCGGCCTCCAGCGCGGGAAACTCGTGCCGGCCGTCGGCACCGAGCGGCAAGGGGCGGACCCAAAGCACTGCCGAGAGATCGAGCGGCGCATAGAGATGCGGGAACAGCGCGCCGCCGCGCGACACCTCGTATTTCAGCGCTTGGCCGAGGCGCGCGCCGTCGATGGCGACAAGCAGCAGGCCGGTCTGGCCGGCAAAATGCTTCGCCGCCGTCTCCCGCACCTGATCGGCGGTCGAGAAATGGATGAAGCCGTCGGCGATGTCGATTGGCGCGCCGGTGAAGCGGCCGCTGCTCTCGGCCTCGCGCCAGAGCGCTTCGGGCGCGATCTTGTAGATAAACTGAGACATGGCTGCGCTATAGTCCGAACGAACCGCGCGGGAAAGGGTGCAGGCAAGGTCCGGAAAGATGTTGCACGGCTTTTCCGGCGGGAGCCTGCGTCGAGGCAAGGAACCACTCTTCCCCACTTCCGGCGCAAACCTATGGTAGAGTGCGCCTACTGGCTCATGGAGGACAACATGCGTCCGCAGCATATACTGATCCCCGCGGCACTTTTCTCGCTGGTCGCCGCGTCGGCCTTTTCCGAGGAAACCGACCGCTACCGGCTGGAAAAGTCGGCCAACGGCTATGTCCGCATGGACACCCAGACCGGCGCCATGTCGATCTGCGAGGAGCGCTCAGGCCAGCTCGTCTGCAAGACGGCCGCCGACGAACGCGCCGCCTACCAGGACGAGATCGACAAGTTGCAGGCCTCGGTCAAGGCGTTGGACGAGCGTGTCGCCAAGCTTGAGAACTCGCTTTCCGCCCGGCTCGAATCGCAACTGCCGAGCGAAGAGGATTTCAACAAGACGATGGGCTACATGGAGCAGTTCTTCCGGACGTTCAAGGACATCGTCAAGGACATGGACAAGGAGAGCGGCGACGACGGCGCCAGGCTCAACCAGCAAAAGACCTGAACTCCAAAGCGCTTCGCCTGAATCCGTTTCAGCGACGCGCCTTGTGTCCGCAAAAGGATGATTTGCAGACCTTCGACTGAATGGCCCCTACGCGTGGCGCCTCTCAAGGCTGGCGTCATCAGCCCGAGGGCGCACGGGTGAGAATGGAAGCATGCAGGTCGGTTCGACCTGAAATCTGGATCCGGCGCTAGGGTTGGGCATCTCAGGATGGTTCGCGTGTGTCGCGACGAACGACTGGGACGAAGAGCTACTTCACGATACGTTCCTGCATCAACAATAGCGCTTGGTCGTGTCCATACCGTGGAGCGGCCGGTCGGGTGCAGAGATAGAACTCGTCGCTCGTAGTCCGCATGACGCCGGGGTCGCCTTCATAGACATACTCCTTGCGGCTGGCGATGTATTAACCGCCGGGCTTGCGACGTCACTTAGCTTCGTACACAGAAGCGATTGCCATATATTTCCTCTCACAAATGTAAGCGGTTGAAAGATATTTAAGACCAACAGGAGGAGTGGAAAATTCATATTGGCGTTTCAGGTATTTGCACTCGTCCTCTGAAACTAACACCTTGGGCGGGAAACCATTTTCATGATTGCCGACTACTACAGTGCCGTCAAAATTTAACAGAAGGGTAATTAAAAGAAACCGTTCCATCGCTATCTCCTAATCTCCCTGACATGGTCAGGGCTGCAGAATTTCGCGATGCGGGAATCCGCTTTTGCAGCCGTTTGCGCTGCCAAAAGAAGAGCGAGCGCGATGATGAGCTTGGTGCGATCCATGTCGCTCTCCGTCCCATCCGGTGCTGCTGGGATCGCTTGGAAGCGACGGTCGAATGGGCTAGGGTTAGGAAGCGCGCCAGGTGGGTGAAATGTCCCGAAAGGCCCCTGAAATTGACCCGAAACTTGCCGAAACGATCACGTTTGGCGGTTTGTTTTCCTGACCAGAAACAGCGAACTCCGAACGGTCGAAGGCAAAGCGGTCGATCTCCGCAGCCAGTCCGCCGAGGTGCTCTCCGTGCTCGCGGCGCGACCGGGCGAGATCGTGTCCAAGGATGCGCTGATGCAGGCGATTTGGCCCGATACCTTCGTGACCGACGACAGCCTTATCCAATGCATTGCCGATATCCGCCGCGCATTGGCGGACGACGCGCATGCGATCGTGGAAACCCTCCCCAGGAGAGGCTACCGGCTGAATGCCCATCCGTCGGATGCAACCGACCTAGACGCCGCGGCCGTCAAGGAGCGAGCCAAGACACGTCTTTCGCGACGCGGGGTCATCCATGCTGCGATCGTTCTCGTCGCGGCGGCGATCGGCGCATACTACGGCGCGGAAGCATGGCGAGCCGCTCCGGTTCGATCGAGCGACATGCCGAGAATTGCGATCCTTCCCTTCGACGACTTCGGTGCCGGAGCGGACAAGGGATATCTCAGCGATGCCGTCGCCGAGGGGATCATCACCGAACTTGCGCGGAGCAAGACCTATGCCGTCATCGCCCGGAACTCGAGTTTCAGGTACCGAGGGAAGCCCACCGACACCAGGCAGATTGGCGATGAACTCGGCGTCGACTACCTGCTGGAAGGGAGCCAGCAGAAGATCGGAGACCGGCTGAAAGTGGCCGCCCAGTTGTTGGATGCGCATGACGGATCGCTTGTCTGGGCCAACACCTACAACGGGGAGATTGGCGATCTTTTCGTCGTCCAGGAGAAGATCATCCGCACGCTTGCGGATCGGGTCGGACGGAGGATCGAGCGCCCCCTGCCACAGAGCGGTGCCGCCAAGGTCAGCGCGCTGCACTATCACCTGATGGGGATTGCCAAGATCCGAGAGGATTTCTCGGCCGCGAGGAACGAACTGTATCGGCAACTGAACCTCAAGGCGATCGAAGAGGATCCGAACTCGCAGTTCGGCTATATCGGGCTGGCCTGGTCCTATCGCAACGATGCGATGTTCGGCTGGAACGAACAGGACCGTGACGAGGCGTTGAAGCGCGCGGCCGAATACGCCGACAAGGCCATCCTGCTCGCCCCTGATGACGCTGAAGCGCATAATATCCGAGCCAGCATCCATACCGAAGCCGGCGAGGTCGAGCAGGCCCTTGCCCGGTACGATCAGGCAATCGCCCTGAACCCCAGCAATTCGGATATCCTGGTCCGCAGCACGGATCTGCTGCTCTATGTTGGCCATACAGACGAAGCGATCGATCGGATCAAGCAGGCCATGGGCATCGATCCCTTCTACCCGGACGATTTCAACTGGCAGATGGGCTGGGCGCTCTGGGAAAAGAACGATTGCGGGGCCGCGCTGGCGGCGATGCGGAAAATGTCCAGAATCCCGAGCGGCGCACACCGAATGCTTGCGGGCATCCACGCTTGTCTGGGAAACAAGCGAGAGGCAAAGGAAGCGCTTGCGGTTTTCCTCCAGAACACTCCCGACGAATCCATCAGTAAGGAGCGCAGGGAGTGGGAGAAGATATGGACCGCCCCCGGAAGCCTCGACCGCTGGATCGGACAGATGCGACTCGCGGGCTTGCCGGAGGAGCGATGGCTGACCGTACGCGGCCTGGCCGGGCGGCCGAGCAATGTCCAGGAAAACTCGGATCGCGACCTTGGCTGCGCCAACGCAAATGAGTTTCCGTCAAAACTGAACCGCCGTGGGAAAAACCCGCGCGCGGCCTTTGCCGCTTGAAAACGGCCAATATCGCCGCATAATCGGCCAGATCCCGTAAAAACAGACAAGCATGGGATTGGGGAGGACTATTTGCCGTCGGGTTACACCTTCGTCATCGCCGACGATCATCCGCTTTTTCGCGGCGCGCTGAAAGCGGCGCTTGTCGGCGTCGGTGACGTCGCCGCTATCCACGAGGCTGGGGATTTCGAAAGCGCCAAGGCGCTGGTCGTGGCCAATGAAGACATCGATCTGGTGCTGCTCGACCTGTCGATGCCGGGCGCCAGCGGCCTGTCCGGCCTGATCTCGCTGCGCGGCGTTCATCCGGCCGTGCCGCTGATCGTGGTCTCGGCGCATGACGATCCGGTGACGATCCGCCGCGCACTCGACCTCGGCGCCTCCGGCTTCATCTCCAAATCGGCCAGCATGGAGGAAATCCGCCGTGCCGTGCAGGCGGTGCTGGCCGGCGATATCGCCGCGCCCGTCGGCATCGATCTCGGCGTCGAGCGCGATCCCGAGATTTCTGACCTGATCAAGCGCCTGCAGGCGTTGACGCCGCAGCAGACGCGTGTGCTCGGCATGCTGGCCGAAGGCCTGCTCAACAAGCAGATCGCCTATGAGCTCGGCGTCTCCGAGGCGACGATCAAGGCGCATGTCTCGGCCATCCTGCAGAAGCTCGGCGTCGACAGCCGCACCCAGGCGGTGATCCAGCTTTCCCGGATCGGCGGCGACCCGCTGCAGCCCGCGAGCTGATTGGCGGGCGCCTGCCGTCGAAGCAGCATCAGCTGCTTGTAGCGAGGCTTGTTCAACTGAGCCGCACGGACAGCTCGACATCGTCGCCGAAGGGGGTGGAGATGTAGCCCGATGCCGGCGAGCGCACGCGCTCCAGATATTCGGGAGAGAGGTCGGCATTGTCGGCGATGACCAGCGCGCCCGGTTTCAACCGACTCTCGACCAGGCTCAAGATTTCCGGATAGAGCGCCTTGGCGCCATCCAGCAATAGAAGGTCTATCGCGTCGGGCAGGTCGGCGCTCAGCGTCTGCAACGCATCGCCCTCGCGGATTTCCACCAGGTCGATGAGGCCGCCTTCCGTCAGATTGGCCTTGGCGCGGACCACCTTGGACGGCTCGAACTCGGTGGTGATCAGGCGGCCGCCGCCATTGTCCCTGAGCGCCGCGGCAAGATAGAGCGTCGAGATGCCGAACGAGGTGCCGAACTCGATGATGACGCGCGCGCCGCTGCTGCGTGCCAGCATATAAAGCAGCGTGCCGGTTTCCGGCGAAACAGCGAGCCACAAATCCCTCAGCCGCCCGTAGAGATCGACATACTCGGTCTTGCTGCGCAGCAGGCGTTCCCGCTCGTCGTGCGAGATGCCGGCCATTGCCGGGCTGGTTGCGGTCTCGGCTTCCTTGAACAGGCGGGCGAGCAGGGGTGCAAGCGGGGCGTTTGTGAGCGTGATCATCGAAGTCTCCAATCGAAAATGGCTGTGTTCTTGTGTTGTGCTGAAAATACGAATAATCCTTCAGGTTTCCAATTCGCATTACCCGGCCGCGCCATGACCGAACGCTCAAGCCATTCTATTTCCTCGCGAAAGCAGCCCAAGCAGGCTCGCGCGACGGAACTTGTTTCGGCGATCCTGGAGGCTGCTGTTCAGGTTCTGGCGAGTGAGGGCGCCCAGCGCTTCACCACCACGCGCGTGGCAGAAAGGGCCGGCGTGAGCGTCGGCTCGCTTTACCAATATTTCCCCAACAAGGCCGCGCTGCTGTTCAGGCTGCAGAGCGATGAATGGCGGCAGACGGGCGGTTTGCTGCGCACCATATTGGAGGACGACAAGCGGCCGCCGCTGGAGCGGATGCGCACTCTGGTCCATGCCTTTATCCGCTCGGAGTGCGAGGAAGCTGCCGTGCGCGTGGCACTCAATGACGCCGCCCCACTCTACCGCGACGCGCCCGAGGCGCACGAGGCAAGGGCCTCGGGTGAGCGCACCGTCCAGGCCTTCCTGCGCGAAGTTCTGCCCGGAACCCCGCAAGCAACCCAGGACCTGGCCGGCGATCTGATCACGATGACGTTGAGCGCGGCGGGAAAGGATTTTTCGGCAAGCCCGCGCACCGACGCGGAGATCGAAGCCTACGCCGATGCCATGGCCGACATGTTCTGCGCCTACATCGCAAGCCTTGGATACCGCTGAGACAGGCTCGGCCTGTGTTGTAAGCAGGCGCGGCTATTCCGCCGCCGAAGCCAGCGGCCTGATCCGCGCCATCATCGAGCGCAGCACGGCCGGCTTCAGCGGCTTGTTGATCACCGGCACGTCGAGCCGGCCTGCCGATGCGCGCACTTCGCCCGATCGGTCGGCCGTGACCAGCACGGCCGGCAAGTCCTGGCCGTGAAGCGCTCGCAGCGTCGCGATCACGTCGAGCCCGGTGCCGCCGTCGAGGTGGTAATCGGCCAGCACGATATCGGGCTTGCGGCCAACGGATGCCGCCAAATTCTCTGAGCCAGCGGCCGTCTCGACGCTGCATCCCCAACCCTCGAGCAAGAGCCGCATGCCGTCGAGGATGCGGGCATCGTTGTCGATGCACAGCACCTTGAGGCCGGCAAGCGAGGAGGCCGCGCGCGCCGGCGCCTTCTCGATCTCGCGCCGGGGCGCCGCGACCGCGGCCACCGGCAGGATGACCGAAAAGCGCGTGCCCTTGCCGGGATTGGAGAAGATGCGGATCTCCAGCCTCAGCACCCTGGCGATACGGTCGACGATCGAAAGGCCAAGGCCAAGCCCCTCGGCCTCGCGCGCGCCTTCGTCCAGCCGGGTGAATTCGTGGAACACCGTGTTCAGCTTGTCGCCGGCAATGCCGATGCCGGTATCGATCACCTGGATCTCGGCCAGCGACCCCCGCCGCCTGACGCCGACCAGGATGCGGCCATGGCGGGTGTATTTGATCGCGTTCGACACCAGGTTCTGGATCAGGCGGCGCAACAGGTTGCGGTCCGTCACCACGGTGAGCGACGACGGCATGATGGTGAGTTCGAGCTTCTTTTCGGCGGCCATCGGCTGGAAGTCGGTGCCGATCTGGCGCAGCAGCCCGTCGAGGCTGAAGGCGGTGTCGTCGGGCTTCATGGCGCCTGCGTCGAGGCGGGAAATGTCGAGCACGGCGCCCAAAATGGTCTCGACCGACTCCAGCGAGGATTCGATGTTGACCGCGGCCTTGCCGGCGGGACCCTTGCCGGCCTTCTCGATCAGCGACGAGCAGTAGAGCCGGGCGGCGTTGAGCGGCTGCAGGATGTCGTGGCCGGCGGCGGCGAGGAAGCGCGTCTTGCCGAGATTGGCCTCCTCGGCCAGCATCTGCGCCTGCGCCAGCTCCTCGTTGACGCGGGTCAGTTCGATGGTGCGGGTCTTCACCCGCTGCTCAAGCGATTCATTGGCGCGCTTCAGCGCCAGGTCCTGTTCGACGCGGCCGGAAATGTCGGCATAGGTGGCGACGATGCCGCCGTCCGGCATCGGGTTGGAGCGCAGTTCCAGGATGCGGCCGCTGGTCTTCAGCTCCATCTGCCAGGGGCCGGCAAAACTGGTCAGGCGGTTGAGCATCGCCACGCGCTGGTCGGCCGCGATATCGCCGCGCTCGGCGAGGTGGCGCAGGATCCGGTCGAGCGAGACGCCGACCTGGCCCATTTCGTCGGGCAGGCCGAACAGCGCCCGGTACTGGCGGTTCCAGCAGATGAGGCGGAAATCCCGGTCGAAGACGGTGATACCTTGCTCCATCTGGTCGAGCGCGATCTGCAGCAGGTCGCGATTGTGCTGCAGCGCCTCGGTGGCGTCGTCGAGCAGGCGGAAGGCGTCCTTGGAATCGCGGTCGTTGCGGCGAAACAGCAGCGACAGGATCAGCCGCGCCGAGGACGAGCCGACGGCGCTCGCCAAAAGCTGTTCCGAGAAACGAATGACATCCATGCTGGCCTGCTCGTTGCCATGCAGCGTCACACTGTTGTTCTTCTCGAACGACTGGAAGGAACGCTCGGTCCGCTCGACGCCGAGATAGCGGGAGATCGTGTCCTTGAGGTCGTTGACGGTCACGGCGGTGCGGAAGCGGCGCAGGCTCGGCATCGGGACGGCCTCACGCGGGACGAAGATCGCCGCCTGGATGCGCTCCAGCGGCACCGACGCGCGGGAGAGCGAGCCGAGCACGAAGAACAGCGCGTTGATCGACAGGCTCCACAGCACGCCATGGTTCAGCGGCTCGGCGACGGTACCGAACAGCGCCTGCGGCCGAAGCGCTTCGAAACCGAACAGGCCGTGGACGATGATGTCGGCGTCGGAACCCACCAGCGAAGGCAGGAGCAGCGTGTAAGCCCACACCAGAATGCCGGCGACCATGCCGAGCGCGGCCCCCCTGCCGTTGGCGCCGCGCCAGATCAGCCCGCCGATAAGGGCCGGCGCGAACTGCGCGATGGCCGCGAACGACATCAGGCCGATCGAGGACAGCCGCGCGCTGTTGGTGCTTTCGCGATAATAGAGGAAGGCGATGAACAACATGATGAAGATCGCGCCGCGCCGCACATTGAGGATCAGCGTGGACCAGTCCTCGTTTTCCGAGGTCGAGGTCCTGAGCAGGCGGCGCACGAACAGCGGAATGACGAGGTCGTTGGAGATCATGATCGACAGCGCCACGCTCTCGACGATGACCATCGCGGTCGCCGCCGAAAGGCCGCCGATGAAGGCGGCCATGGCCAGCAGATCATGGCCGCTGAACAGGGGCAGCGACAAGACGTAGAGGTCGCTGCTGGTCCTGTCGCCCACCAGCGCCAGGCCGGCGAAGGCGATCGGCAGCACGAACAGGTTGATCGCCACCAGGTAAAGCGGGAACACCCAAGTCGCGGTGCGCAGTTCCGCCTCGCTGCGGTTCTCGACGATGGTGACGTAGAACTGGCGCGGCAGCATCAGGATGGCAAAGCCGCTGAGGCAGGTCAGCACCAGCCAGGTGGCCAGCGAGGTGCCATAGCCCATCGCCTGACGCGCCTGTGCATTGTCGGCAAGCTTGTCGAACATGTCGCCGGGACCGCCGAAGATCAGGAACGTCACCATCAGGCCTATGGCGAGGAAGGCGGCGAGCTTGACCACGGTTTCCACCGCAACCGCCAGCACCAGCCCGTCCTGATGCTCCGTGGCGTCGGCATGGCGGGTGCCGAACAGCACCGCGAACAGCGCCAGCAGCATCGCCACCACCAGCGAGATGTCGCTCACAAAAGGATCGAAAGAGGGCGGCGAGCCGGTGTAATGCTCGACCATCAGGCTGACCGAGCCGGAGATCGCCTTCAATTGCAGCGCGATGTAGGGCACGGCGCCGATGGTCGCGATCAGCGTGGCGATCGCCGCGACGGTAAAACTCTTGCCGTAGCGGGCGCCGAGAAAGTCGGCGACGGAAGTGATCTTCTCGGTCTTTGCCAACCTGACTATGCGGTTGAGCAGCGGAAAGCCGAACACGAACACAAGCACCGGGCCGGTGTAGATGCCGAGGAATTCAAGGCCGCGCTCGGAGGACAGGCCGACCGAGCCGAAGAAGGTCCAGGAGGTGCAGTAGATGGCAAGGCTGAGCGCATAGATGAAGGGTCGCGCCCGGCCGAGACCGGCCGCCGCAGCGCGCCGGTCGCCGATGCTCGCTATGGCAAAGAGCAGCGTCACATAGGCGATCGCGATGATGACGATGAACCAGCCCTGCACGGTTCGAACCTCCTCCCTGGCCGGTCTCGCGTCGGCCCATGCCAGACGCAATCACAGCTTCGAGGTCGAGTCCATCGCGGCTTTCGGCGCATAGCGGCGGAGGGCAATGGCCGCGGGCGGCCAGCAGAAAGCGGTGCCCTGGCTCTTTTTCCCGTTTTGCAACCGGGGGTTTTTGTTATGCTAAGCGAGGGCCGGCGCCGAGTGGAAGCTGGGGACGGCAGCGTGGCCACGGCAAGGAGGGTCGAATGCTGAAAGAATTCCAGGAATTCATTTCCAAGGGCAATGTCATGGACTTGGCCGTCGGTGTCATCATCGGCGCCGCCTTCGGCAAGATCGTCACTTCGCTGGTCGACGACGTCATCATGCCGATCGTCGGTGCGATCTTCGGCGGGCTGGACTTCAACAACTACTTCTTCGGACTGTCCTCGAACGTCCATTCGCCCGCGCTGGCCGACGCCAAGAAGGAGGGCGCCGTTTTTGCGTATGGCAGCTTCATCACCGCGGTACTGAACTTCCTCATCCTTGCCTTCATCATCTTCCTGATGGTCAAGGCCGTGAACGGCATGCGCAAGCGGCTCGAGCGCGAGAAGCCCGCGGCACCTGCGGCGCCGCCGCCCGCCGATATCGCGCTGCTTACCGAAATTCGCGATCTTCTCGCCAGGAAATAGCGCGCAGCGGATTTCTGGACCAAAACCCCGGCCGTTCGCGGCCGGGGTTTTCTGTTTGCGGCCGTCGTAAAACACGCTAGCTGTCGGCAAACCAAGCGGATTTTTGCATGACCCTGATCCAGACCTTGCGCGCCGAAGCGCGCGCTGCGCCCGAAAGCGGCATCGTCGCCGTGATCAACCATGGCCGGCTGCGCGACGGCATGATCCGGCTTTGGGCCGGCGAGGGCGACCTGCCGACGCCTTCCTTCATCAGCGATGCCGCCGCCCGTGGGCTCGCCGCCGGCGAGACCTTCTACACATGGCAGAAGGGCATTCCGGAGCTCAGGCAGGCGCTTGCCCGCTACTATGGCCGGCATTTCGCCAAGAGCTTCGCCGATGAGGAATTCATCGTAACCGCGTCGGGCATGCACGCCATCCAGCTGGCGATCGACGCGCTCGCCGGCCAGGGCGACGAGGTGATCTATCTGTCGCCGGCCTGGCCGAATTTCGCCGCCGCGGCCGGTGTGGCGGGCGCCGTTCCGGTCGCGGTCACGCTCGATCCGTCCGGCAATGGCTGGTCCTGCGACGTCGACAAGATCGCCGCGGCGATCACGCCGCGCACCAAGGCGCTGTTCGTCAACACGCCGTCCAACCCGACCGGCTGGACCGCCGACAGGGAAACGCTGCAGGCGATCCTCGACCTTGCCCGCCAAAGTGGCGTCTGGATCATCGCCGACGAGATCTACTCGCATTTCCACTATGGAAGCGGCCGCGCCCCGTCCTTCCTCGACATCGCGACGGCAGAAGACCGCATCCTGTTCGTCAACAGCTTCTCCAAGAACTGGGCGATGACAGGCTGGCGCGTCGGCTGGATCAAGACCCATCCCGCCTTGCAGCAGGTGTTCGAGAACCTGATCCAGTATTCGACCTCGGGTGTCGCCCAATTCATGCAGCGCGGCGCCGTCGCCGCCCTCGACGAGGGGGATGCCTTCATCGTCGAACAGGTCGAGCGTGCGCACGCGGCGCGCGACTTGGTCTGCGGCATTCTGGGCGCGACCGGCAAGGCGCGCTTCACCGTGCCGCAGGGCGCCTTCTACCTGTTCTTCACTGTCGACGGCATCACCGATTCCCGCACCGCCGCCTTCGACATCGTCGACCATGCCAATGTCGGCCTGGCGCCTGGCACCGCCTTCGGGCCGGGCGGCGAAGCCTTCCTCAGGCTATGCTTCCACCGCCGCCTCGACCAGCTCGAGGAAGCGGCGCGTCGCCTGGCGAAATGGATGACGACGATTTGAGCAAAGGCTGGATTGTGGGTCAGGCAAGTTCTTGCCTGAACGGCTTACTTTCAAAGGGCGGTGCCGCCCCTCATCCGCCTGCCGGCACCTTCTCCCCGTGAAGGACGGGGAGAAGGGAGGGCCGCAACCTCGCTGCTCTTTTCTGCGACGCGCCAAGTGGCGAAACCATCAACGCCAGCGCATTTCTCCCCGTTCTTCACGGGGAGAAATGTCCGGCAGGACAATGAGGGGCAGCGCCAGCGTTCTATGATTGGCAGGACCTGTTACCCATCACCGCCCACAAACCACCAGCAGGTCACCCGCCCGACTTCGGCACCAGCAGGGGAATGATCCGGTCGGTCTTGGCGACGGCCGGCCGTCCTGTCGAGGCGTAGGGGATGCCGAGCGCGTCCCAGGTCTCGACCAATGCGTCCTGCAATTCGGCGATCAGCGCGTCCGAATGGAACGGCGTCGGCGTGATGCGCAGCCGCTCGGTGCCGCGCGGCACCGTCGGGTAGTTGATCGGCTGGATATAGATGCCGTGCACGCCGAGCAGGCGGTCGCTGGCCATCTTGCAGAGCTCGGGATCGCCGACCAGCACCGGCACGATGTGGGTGGGCGATTCCATCACCGGCAGGCCGCCGGCGGCGAGCACTTCCTTGGTCCGTGACGCCTGGCGCTGCTGTGCCTCGCGCTCGGCCTGCGAGCGCTTGAGATGCCGGATCGAGGTGGTGGCGGCGGCGGCGACAGCCGGCGGCAGCGCCGTGGTGAAGATGAAGCCCGGCGCGTAAGAGCGCACGGCGTCGATCACCGCGCTGGTGCCGGTGATATAGCCGCCGAGCGTGCCGAAGGCCTTGGCCAGCGTGCCCTCGATGATGTCGATGCGGTCGGCCAGCCCCTCGCGCTCGGTGATGCCGCCGCCGCGCGCACCGTACATGCCGACGGCATGGACCTCGTCGATATAGGTCATGGCGTTGTAGCGCTCGGCGAGGTCGACGATCTGTTTGATCGGGGCGATGTCGCCATCCATCGAATAGACGCTCTCGAACACGATCAGCTTGGCGCGCTCGCGCCCTGCCGCCTGCAGCAGGCTTTCGAGATGCGCGATGTCATTGTGGCGGAAGATCTTCTTTTCGGCGCCCGAACGGCGCACGCCCTCGATCATTGAGGCGTGGTTGAGCTCATCCGAGATGATCAGGCAGTTCGGCAGCAGCCGCGCGATGGTCGAGATCGAGGCCTCGTTGGAAACGAAGCCGGAGGTGAAGACCAGCGCAGCTTCCTTGTCGTGCAGGTCCGCCAGCTCAAGTTCGAGCTCGACCAGCGGGTTGCTGGTGCCGGAGATGTTGCGGGTGCCGCCGGCGCCCGAGCCCATCTTGCCGGCCGCCTTCTGGAAGGCGGCGATGACGTCCGGATGCTGGCCCATGCCGAGATAGTCGTTGGAGCACCAGACGGTGATCTCCTGGGCGCGGCCGTTGGAACGCCAAATGGCGCGCGGGAACTTGCCGACGATGCGTTCGAGGTCGGCGAAGACGCGGTAGCGCCGCTCCGCGTGGAGCTGGTCGATCGCTTCCTCGAAGAACCGCTGGTAGTTCATGTCGCCTTCCCAATTTTGCGCCGGATCATAGTCATTGCCCCATTCGGCGTCCACCGGCCGCTTCCGGTCAAAATGCCACGCCCCGAGCCTGTTTCTAACGACCACGGATCGTGGCCTATTCCCTTGATGTGGATCAACTTTGTTTCAGTACGATGCCTTGGGCTCCGGCGACTGTTACGCATTTGACACTGGAGTTTTATTCGCCTTGCGGCGCGCTTTCCAGTAAGGCGGCCCTGAGACAGTTTCCAATAAATCTTGATCAGCGAGGATACGGATGGCGGTTTTGGTGACGGGCGGTGCCGGTTATATCGGCAGCCATATGGTCTGGGAGCTCCTGGACGCGGGCGAGAGCGTCGTCGTTCTCGACCGCCTTTCGACCGGTTTCGAATGGGCGGTGGCGCCGGAGGCCAAGCTCGTCGTTGGCGATGTCGGCGATCGTGAACTGGTCGGCCAGATCATCAGGGACTACAAGGTCGACGCCATTATCCATTTCGCCGGCTCGATCGTGGTGCCCCAATCGGTCGCCGACCCCCTCGGCTATTACGAGAACAACACTTCCAAGACGCGCACGCTGATCGAGACCGCGGTGCGCGAGGGCGTGCCGCATTTCATCTTCTCCTCCACCGCCGCCGTCTATGGCGGCGCCGGGCTGGAGCCGGTGCGCGAGGATGCGCGGCTGGCGCCGGTTTCTCCCTATGGCCTGTCCAAGCTGATGAGCGAATGGATGTTGCGCGACGCGGCGAAGGCGCATGATATCCGCTACACGGCGCTGCGCTATTTCAACGTCGCCGGCGCAGACCCCAAGGGCCGTACCGGACAGTCGACGCCCGGCGCCACGCATCTGATCAAGGTCGCCTGCGAGACCGCGCTCGGCAAGCGCCCCTTCATGCAGGTGTTCGGCACCGATTATCCGACGCCGGACGGCACCTGTATCCGCGATTACATCCATGTCAGCGACCTGGCGGCGGCACACCGGCTGGCGCTGCAGCGGCTGCGCGCCGGCGGAGAGAGCCTTGTCGCCAATTGCGGCTACAGCCACGGTTACTCGGTGCTGCAAGTGATCGACAGCGTGCGCCGCGCCTTCGGCCGTGACTTCGAGGTCAAGATGGGCGATCGCCGCCCGGGGGACGCCGCCGCCATTGTCGCCAATTCCGAGCTTGCCCGCGCTGAGCTTGGTTGGACGCCGCAGCGCGACGATCTCGATCGGATCGTTGCCGACGCGCTGGCCTGGGAACAGATTTTGACGGGGAAGAATTCGGCGAGGGGATAGGGGTGCTTTTGCCAGGGCCGAATTACATTTCGGTCCGCCAGCGCTGCCCCTCACCTGCCTGCCGGCATCCTCTCCCCGTATAGTGACGGGGAGAGGGGCGCTGTCACTAATGATTTCGCCAATCGCCAACGCTGCAGGGAAGGCGCCGGCGCCGCGGCAAGCCACCTTCTCCCCGTCACTATACGGGGAGAAGGTGCCGGCAGGCGGATGAGGGGCGGCGCGGCCCTCTGCAATCACAAGGGCTCGTCCCGCACCCCGAGACGCGCTATTGAAGGCATCGGAGGCGTGGAGGCGCTCCGCATATTTGTCTGGGGGGCGGCATGAAGGTTTTGGTACTCGGGGCCGGCGTCGTTGGCACGGCGGCCGCCTATTACCTGGCGAGTGACGGCCATGAGGTGACGGTGATCGAGCGCCACCAGACGGCGGCGCGCGGCACCAGCCAGTCGAATGCCGGCCTTGTCTCGCCGGGCGACGCCACCGCCTGGGCCTCGCCGGCCGCGCTGAAGACCTTCCTGCGCGCGCTCTGGAACCACGATCTCGGCATCAAGGTCCGGCTGCGCTTCGATCCCTATTTCCTCGCCTGGAGCCTGCGCTTCCTGCGCCAGTGCACGGTGGCGCGCTTGCGCGCCAACAGCCAGGTCAAGTTGCGCCTGGCGCTCTATTCGCGCGACTGCATCAATTCGCTCTCCGAAGCGACTGGCATCCACTATGATGAGCGCAAGAAGGGCATCCTCTATTTCTTCCGCTCGCAGCACAGTCTCGACACCGGCACCGACAACTACCGCTACCTGGCCGAACATGGCCTGCCGATCGAGATCGTCGGCCGTGACCGGCTGATCGAGCTGGAACCCGGCCTCGCCGGCGCGAGGGACAAGATCGCTGGCGGCGTCTATTCGCCGATCGACCAGACCGGCGATTCCAGGCAGTTCGTGGAAAAGCTCGCCGCTTATTTGGCTGAAAAGCTCGGCGTCAAATTCCTTTTCGGCACGACCGTCGAGGGCCTCGACATCGAGGGCGACCGCGTGCGCGCGGTGATGACTTCTGCCGGCCCGGTCGCCGGCGACGCGGTGGTCATCGCCATGGGGCCGGAAAGCGGCCTGCTCGGCCGCCGCTACGGCATCGACCTGCCGGTCTATCCGGTGAAGGGCTACACCGCGACCATCCCGCTCGAGGACGAGAGCAAGGGGCCGACCATGGGCGGCGCCGACGAGGACCAGCTGATCGGCTACTCGCGGCTCGGCAACCGGCTGCGGCTTGCCTCGACCGCCGAGTTCACCGGCTTCGACCGCAGCTTCCGCCCGCGCGACTTCGCCGCCATGTTCAGGACCGGCAAGGATCTGTTTCCGGGCGCCTTCGACGAGAAGAAGGCGGAGCTTTGGGCGGGCCTCAGGCCAATGATGCCGAACTCCGTGCCGGTCATCGGCCTGGCGCGCTACACAAATCTCTATCTCGACACCGGCCACGGCCATGTCGGCTGGACGATGGCCTGCGGTTCGGGAAAATTCCTCGCCGACATCGTCGCCGGCCGCAAGCCGGAGATCGATCCGCAGGGGCTGGTCTACAGGAACTAGAGATGTCGGGACCGCAAGTCGCCATCGATCTCGGCCGCATCGAGCGCAATGCGCGCACCGTCGTCGAGCGCTGCGCGCAATCCGGCATCAAGGTCTTCGGCGTTACCAAGGGCATGTGCGGCATGCCGCAGGTGGCGCGCGCCATGCTGCGCGGCGGCGTTGCCGGCATCGCGGAGTCACGCTTCGAGAACATTCGCCGGTTGCGCGACAGCGGCATCAATGCGCCGATCATGCTCTTGCGCAGCCCGCCCATCGCCCGCGTCGAGGAGGTGGTGCGGACCGTCGACATCAGCCTGCAGTCGGAACTTTCGATCATTCGCGAGATCGCCCGCATCGCCGAACGCATGGGCCGCGTCCACGACATCATGCTGATGGTCGACCTCGGCGACCTGCGGGAAGGCATCTGGCCGAACGACCTTGTGCCGACCGTCGAGCAGATCCTGGAGATGAAGGGCGTGCGCATCGCCGGCATCGGCACCAATCTCGGCTGCTTCGGCGCCATCTTGCCGACCGAGGAGAATCTCGGTCAGCTCGTCGCCCATGCCTACAAGATCGAGCGTCTGTCGGGCAAAAGCCTCGATTGGATCTCGGGCGGCGCCTCGTCCTCGCTGCCGCTGCTGCTCGAAGGCAGGCTGCCCGCCGGCATCAACAATCTGAGGGTCGGCGAAGCGATCCTGCAGGGCGGGCTGGAAACTTTTCGCGATCCGCCCTGGGAAGCGCTGGAGCTCGATGCCTGCCGGCTCACCGCCGACATCATCGAGGTCAAGAAGAAGCCATCGCGGCCGATCGGCCAGTCCGGCTACGACGCGTTCGGCAACCAGCCGGTCTTTCCCGACGAGGGCGACAGGCTGCGCGCCATCGCCAATATCGGCCGCGAGGACGTGCTGGTCGAAGGCCTGATGCCGATCGCCAAGGGCGTGCGCGTGCTCGGCGCCTCCAGCGATCATCTTTTGCTCGACGTGCAGGACGCCGATCCACCTCCCGTCGTCGGCGGCCGCCTCGCCTTCCGCATGAACTACGGCGCCATGCTTCTCGCCATGACCTCCGAATATGTCGAGAAGGCCCCGATGCACGACGTCGAGGACTATTCCGGCCGCAAGATGGTGTCGATCTCGGCCGAGCCGTCGGCGGCGGGGATCCTCGCCCGAGAGGCGACCGGGGCGCGGCTTGAGGCGATGAACTTCGATGTCGTCGAATTGGCCGACGCGGAACGGCCGCCTTCGGGCCTGATCCGGCTGACCGCCGGCGCCGACCGCCGCATTGCCCACACGGCACTTGCCGCGACCGCGCGGGCGACACACTCATTTGGCCTGATCTGGATCGATTCCATCGCCGCGCTGATGCCGGAGGAGATCGAAGGCATCGACCTGCCGGAGGCTTCGGTGCTCGCCCGCACGTTGGGCCTGGATCACAAGCCGGGCGCGTTGCAGCCGCAGCTTTCGCCGGAAAACATCGTCATCGTCGGCTTGCGCCACGCCGATCCCGCCGAGGCGCGGGTGCTGGCGGATTCACGCGTCTCCGCCTTCACCATGACCGACATCGACGCCATGGGCATGGGGGAAGTGATGCGCGAGGCGATCCACATCGCCTCCTCCGGCACGCAAGGGTTCCACGTCGCCTATGCGCCCGAGGTCACCGAATTCGCCGGCTGGGCGGCAGGCTCCGGCGGCATCACCGTGCGCGAAACGCATCAGGCGATGGAGGCGGTGGCACTCTCGGGCGGGCTCTTGTCGATGAGCGTCTCTGGCTTCACCGCCGATCTCGAACCCAGGATCGCCACCGATGCCGTCAGCTTCGTCATGTCGGCCTTCGGCAAGCGGATTCTATAGCTAAATTGACTTGCGATCGGCGCGGAACTTAACCTCAACCCAGAAATTTTGAATCCAGTTGGATGCGTGGATGAGATTAATTGGGGACGTTGGCAGGGTTAATTCCATCTTGTTTGCTGCAATGGCATTTTTATCAGGGTCGTCTGCTTGCATTTTTGAAAAAGCCAACAATTGTGGAAATTATGTTGGAATGGGTATTAGCTATGGGGATGGAGGTTCGGAATGTGAATCGTATTTGTCCATTAAGTATGGCATAGATCTATTTTCGCAATCCAGTGGCTTTCAGTTGGATTTCTTATTAACTCCGCTAATTATATACTTCTGTTTGGTTTCAATCATATTTTTAACATTTTCGTCAGTAAGTAAAGTGTATTTTCCGATCCGGCATGCTTTTTACGCCATTAATATGGCGATATTGTATTCTTCGTACTTCTTCTTATCATTCGTGACCTGATCAGATCCGCGCTTCGACCGCCCCGCGCCATGCGCTGAAATAGGCCGCCCAGATGGGATCAGTTTGCGGTTCTATTGTCTCGACCTTGCTGTGCGCGGGCGTCTCTTTGGATGCCAGAAGTGCTGCGCCGATGCTGGTGCCGGTGGCGGCCTCGGAGGCGATGACCGTGCGCCCCGTCGCCGCCGCCAGCATGCCGGTAAAGAGGCGGTTGCGGGCAAAGGGTCCTTCCACGGTTGTCGGCCCGTCGCCGCCGATGAGCCCAAGACAGGTCGCGGTCATCAGCGCCAGATAGAAGGAGATGGCGACGAAGCGCTCGCCGCCGCTCGTTCCGTCGGCATTGAGCCATTGCGGCTGGCGGTGCGGAAACGGCCCCGATCCCTGCTGGGTCGAGGGCAGAAGCAGCGTCCTGCGCGCCAGCACGGCGGCGACGTCGTCCTCGTTCCAGTCCTGCGGCTGACCGTCGGTCAGCAGCGAGAACTCGCGCCCGCCCATGAAGCGAGCCGAAGGCACCGGATCGCCGAGCGCGTTGACGTTGACCAGCGTGTCTCGGGCCGGATCGAGCTCGACCCTGCCGCCGCCGACCGCCATCGAAACCACCCAGGTGCCGGTCGAGACGACGGAGAAGGGTGGCCGGTCGGACAAGAGATGCGGCAGCAGCGAGGCGTTGGAATCGTGCAGCCCGCAGTACACCGGTGTCTGCGGGTCGAGACCGGTCAATCGGGCGAGCGCGGGCAGGATCGGGCCGAGCCGGTCCTTCGCCGGCCGCACCGGCGCCATCAGCCGACGCCAGCCCATCTTGTCGACCAGCGACGAGTAGTCGGACGTCCACGGGTTCCACAGATCGGTGTGGCAGCCGAGCGATGTCACCTCGTTGACCGCGACGCCGGTTAGCCGAAGCGCCCAATACTGCGGGTACATCACAATTGCGGCCGCCTTGGCAAATTCCGCTGGAAAGCGCCTCTGCTGCCAGAAGAGCTGCGCGCCGATGTTCAGGCCGGCCGGCAGGCGCGGCGTGCCTGTCTCGACAAAGGGCGGACGGATGAGGTCATAGTCCTCGGCGAATTCGTCTGGTCCCGAAAATTCATAGTCGAGCACCGGCAGCGCCAGGCCGCCGTCGGCGTCGACCAGCACCGCCGTCGCGCCATGGGTGGTGATCGAGATGGCGTCGATGCGCTGCTCGCGGTGCAGTTCGGCGAGGCTATCGAGGATGAACGTCCACAGGCGCTCGATGTCGTGCTGCGGGTAGGGGCCGTCAGTGAGGGGCGCGTTGGCGCTGCGGCGCAGTGCCGTCTCGCGCAGGGTCGCGAGATCGACAAGCGCCACCTTGGCGTTGGTCTTGCCGATATCGATGACGGCGACGTGGCTTACCCGCATTTCTCACACTCGATCGAGGGTCGGTTGGAGAACCCGGCAGGCAGCGTGTGAGAAATGCGGGCCAATCATGCCATATGGAACACGGTTTCCAGCGGCACCGCCACCGGCTCGTTGTCGGCCCTGGTTTCCATCACATCGGCCATGTGCGCCCACCAGCGCTGCATCACCGGATGGCTGGGTAGCTCGGCCATGCCGTGGCTATCGCTGCGCCAGAGCACGCCGAACAAAATGTTGGTTTCCTCGTCGAGATGGATCGAGTAGTCGGAGACACCGGCTTGCTTCAAAAGCGCCACCAGCTCAGGCCAGATTTCGTCGTGGCGGCGCTTGTACTCGGCCTTCATGCCGGGATTGAGCTTCATCTTGAAGGCGTATTTTTCCATCAGGCGAAGCTTCCCTCGCGCAGGCGCCGCCAGACGATGGGCAGCGCAATGACGATGATCAGCAAGAGGCCGATGAAGATCGACATGACGATGCCCGGCACGTTGAGCAGCCCGAGCCCAAAAGTCACCAGCCCCATGATGAAGGCGGCGAGCACGACGCCCAGGATGCTGCCGGCGCCGCCGAGGATCGAGACGCCGCCCAGCACCACCATGGTGATCGCTTCCAGCTCATAGCCTTGCGCGATCGACGGCCTTGTCGAGCCGAGCCGCGAGGTAATCAGCACCGAGGCGATGCCGGACATCAGCCCCGTCAGGCAGAACAGGATGAACTTGATGCGGTCGACGCGCACGCCGGAGAACTGGCAGGCGACCGGATTGTTGCCGATGGCAAAGACGCGGCGGCCGAAGCTCGTGCGATGCAGCACGAACCAGTAGATGAGCGCGGCGACGAGGAACAGCGACAGTTCGAACGAGAAAACCCACCAGACATAGCCCTGGCCGAAGAAGGCGAAGCTCTCCGGATAGCCCTTGTAGGCCTGGTCGCCGAGGATGATGAAGGCGATGCCGCGGAACAGGCTCATCGTGCCGATGGTGACGACAATGGAAGGCAGGCCGAGCCGCGTGACGAGCAGCCCGTTGAAGGCGCCGCAGCCGAGCCCGACAACGATGCCGATGGCCACCAGCACCGGCGTTCCGGCGCCGGCCTGCACGGCCATCCCCATCATCGTCGAGGCGAGCGCCACGATCGCCGCGACCGATAGGTCGATCTCGCCGGAAATGATCAACAGCGCCATGGCGAGCGCGATCAGCGCCTTTTCGGTGAAGTTGAAAGTCAGGTCCGACAGCGACCACGGGTCGAGGAAATAGGGCGAGGCGAAGCTGTTGACCGTGAAGATGAGAACCGCGATGACGACGAGCAGCGCCTCCCAGGAAAAGATCGCGGACGAGAGCGGCTTGTCGAGCCGGTCGGGGATGTGGCGCGGGTGAGGGGCGTCGGTCATGCCGCTTCCGCCTTTCTGAGGATGATGCGGCCCTGCCGGCGCTCACCGCGCGCATTCAGCACCACGGCCAGGATGATGGCGCTGCCCGATATCGCCATCTGCCAGAAGGGCGAGATGTTGATGACCGGCAGCGCGTTGGAAATGATGCCGAGAAACAGCGCGCCGAGCACCGCCCCGCCGACCGAGCCGATGCCGCCGGCGATCGAGATGCCGCCGATGACGCAGGCGGCGATGATGTTGAGCTCATAGCCGTTGGCGACCTCGACCGATGCGATCACATAGCGCGAGATCCACAGATAGCCGGCGAGCCCGCCGATCATGCCGGAAATGCAGAAGACGATGAATTTTGTCCGGCCGACATCGATGCCGGCATAGACCGAGGCGGTCGGGTTGACGCCGATGGCATAGATCGAGCGGCCGATCTGCGCTCGCGTCATCACCACGAAGAACAGCGCGATCACCAAAAGCGCGATCCACGAAAGCACCGGCAGGCCGAGGAAGGCGGCGCGCTGGAAGTTGATGAAGTCCGGACTCATCTGGTCGGCATTGACCCAGGCGCCGCCGGACACCACGAACGTCGCGCCGCGATAGATGGTGAGCGTGCCCAATGTCACCACGATCGAGGGGATGTTCAGCCGCCACACCAGCAAGCCGTTGATGGCGCCGAGCACCAGTCCGACGAGAAGCGCGATGACGATCAGCACCGGGATCGGGATCGCCGGATGCGCGGCGTTGAGCATCGCCACCACCATGCCGGTGAAGCAGAGGTTCGACGCCATCGACAGGTCGATCGAGCGCGTCAGGATCACCACCATCTGGCCGAGCGCCAGGATCATCAGGATCGAAGTATCGTTGAACACCTGGCGCAGATTGGCCGGGTCGGCGAAACCCGGGAAGCGGGTCGAGATCAGGCCGATCAGCACCGCGATTGCCGCAAGCAGCCAGATCTCGCGGTATTTGCGCAAATTCTTCATGCCGCGATCCCCGCTGCGGTTCTAACCAGCGTTTCGGCATCGAGCCCCTTGTTGTCGTGGACGGCCGCGATGCGGCCTTCGCGCATGACGACGACACGGTCCGACATGCCGAGGATCTCCGGCAGTTCGGAGGACACCATGATCACCGACAGGCCTTGCGCGACGAGCTCGGCCATGAAGCCGTGCACTGCGGCCTTGGACCCGATGTCGATGCCCTTGGTCGGCTCGTCGAGGATGATCACCTTGGGCGCCGTCGCCAGCCATTTGGCGATGACCACCTTCTGCTGGTTGCCGCCCGAAAGCGTGCCGACATCCTGGCTGAGCGATGAGGCTCTGAGATCCAGCCGTTCGGTGTAGGAGCGGGCGAGCGCGAACTCTTCCGCCAGCCTGAGCACGCCGGATTTCGAGGTGTGCATGAGCGAGGGTAGCGAAACGTTCTGGAAGATCGGCATCCCGATCACCACGCCCTGCTTGCCGCGCTCCTCCGGCACGTAGACGATGCCAGCCTCGATGGAGTCGGCGGCGGATTTCGGCGCGATCGGCTTGCCGTCCAGCGTGATCGTGCCGCGGCTGGTGCGGGTGATGCCCGATATCGCCTGCATCACCTCGCTGCGCCCGGCGCCGACCAAGCCGTAGAAGCCGAGGATCTCGCCCTTGCGCAGCTCGAAGCCGATATCGTCGAACTCGGTCGGATGCGACAGGCCGGATACGGAAAGCACCGGCGCGCCGATCTTCGGCTCGCGCTGCGGGAAGATGTGGTCGACGTTGCGGCCGACCATCATGCGCACGATCTCGTTCTGGCCGGCATCCTTGAGCAGGCCCTCGCCGACCATCTCGCCGTCGCGGAAGACCGTGTAGCGGTCGGCGATGCGATAGATCTCATCGAACTTGTGGCTGATGAACAGCACCGCCTTGCCTTCGCTCTTCAGGAATTCGATCAACAGGAAAAGCTCCTCGATCTCCTTCATCGAGAGCGCGGCGGTCGGCTCGTCCATGATGACGATGCGCGCATCGATCGACATGGCGCGCGCCACCGCGACCAGATGCTTGTTGGCGATGCCGAGGTCCTTCAGCCTTGCGTCGGCGTCGATATGGCCGGCGCGCATCGTCTCCAGCACCTCGCGTGCATTCTTGCGCATTGTGCGCCAGTCGATGGTGCCGAAACGGGTGCGCGGCGCGTGGCCGAGGAAGATGTTCTCGGCGACCGAAAGATCGTCGAACAGCACCGTTTCCTGATGGATGGCGGTGATGCCGTGGCCGAAGGCGGCATGCGCGCTGTGCAGCGTCGTCGCCTCGCCGTCGATGCTGATTTCGCCGGCGTCGGGCTGGTAGATGCCGGTCATGATCTTGACCAGCGTCGACTTGCCGGCGCCGTTCTCGCCGATCAGCGCCGTCACCTGGCCCGGATAGAGCGACAGGCTGACATTGTGCAGCGCGCGGACACCGGGGAAACTCTTCGAAATGCCGGAGAGCGTCAGGCGCGGGGTGGCCGGCTGGGCCGGGCCCGAAAGCGGCCGTTCCGTCTCCACTTTGTGCTGGGCTGTCGTGTCCATATCCGTATCAGGCCCTGAGAGAAGGTCCGTTTGAAGATGCGGCGGGACAATTGTCCCGCCGCACGAGCTTGAAGTCGACCAGGATCAATAGATCTTGGAGAACTTCTCGATGTTGGTCTTGTCGAACTGGAAGGGCGGAGCCATCGCAGCCGAGTTGGTGTCGTCGAGCGTCACCTTGCCGACGCGGCCGATCGACAGCGTGGCGCCGGGCTTGGCCTCTTCCTTCTTCACTGCCAGGTCATGGGCGAGGTAGATCGCCGAGTAGCCGAGGTCGATCGGGTTCCACAGCGCGACCGCCTGGCTGGCGCCGTTGTCGATGAACTTCTTGAACTCGGACGGCAGCGCCAGGCCAGTGACGTTGACCTTGCCGATCAGGTTCGCGTCGGTGACGACCTGTGCGGCGGCGACGACGCCGACGGTGGTCGGCGCGATGATCGCCTTGAGGTTCGGATAGGACTTCAGCAGGCCCTTGGCTTCGTCGGTGCTCTTGGCCGAGTCGTCATCGCCATAGACGGTGGCGACCAGCTTGATCTTCGGGAACTTCTCCGGCAGCACCTTCTTCGCCGCCTCGATCCAGGCATTCTGATTGGTCGCGGTCGACGATGCGGAGAGGATGGCGACGTCGCCGCCTTCCGGCAGGTAGTCGGCGGCGAGCTTGATGATGGTCTCGCCGATCAGGCCGGTGTCCGACGGGTTGAGGTGCAACTGCCGGCCTTCCTTGGCAACGCCGGAGTCCCACGAGATCACGGTGATGCCGCGTTCCATCGCCTTCTTCAGCACCGGCACCAGCGCGTCGGCGTCATTGGCCGAAACCGCGATCGCATTGACCTTCTGCGCGATCAGCGAGTTGATCACCTCGATCTGCGCCTCGGCGGTCGCCTTGGTCGGGCCCGTGTAGATCACCTCGACATCGCCCAGTTCCTTGGCCGCTTCCTCGGCGCCCTTGTTGGCGGCGTCGAAGAAGCCGTTGCCGAGCGATTTCACCACCAGCGCGATCTTGACGTTCTCTGCATAGGCGGGATTCACGAACATGGCGGCGGAAAAGGCCGCCGTAACCAGCAGTTTCTTCAAAAAGCTCATCGAATATCCTCCCTTGAGCGTTGCATTTCCATCGCCGCTGCGGGCCGCTCAGGCCTGCAGTGAAGATTCTTCCTGTGCCGCCTTGCGGGCGACGATCAGCGTTACCCCGGCGGTTTCGAGCATCTTGGCCTCGCGGTCCTCGATGCCGTCGTCGGTGATCACGGTGGCGATGCGCGTCAGTCCGCACAGGATCAGGCTGGAGCGCATGCGGAATTTCGAGGAATCGACCAACACCACCAACTCGTCGGCCTGGTCGATCAGCTTCTGCTCGGCCTGGATCAAGAGCGGGTCGCCTTCCATCAGGCCGAGCGGCCCCAGCCCTTGGGCGCCCATGAACATGCGGCGCGCGTAGAAGTTGCGCGTCACGTCATTGTCGAACGGCGACAGGATGATGTTCTGCTCGCGGTAGATGGTGCCGCCGGACAGCATCACCGTGTTCTTGGAATGCTTGAGCAGGTGCTCGGCGATCGGGAAGGAATTGGTGAAGATCGGCATGCGGCGGCCGGTCAGGAAATGCACCATCTGGAAAGTGGTGGTGCCGCCATTGATGATGATCGGTTCGCCGTCCTTGCACAGGTTCACCGCTTCCCGGGCGATCGCGCGCTTCTGCGCGGCGTTCAGCGTCTCGTTGACCGAGAAGGGGCGGCCGGCGAGGCCGATGAACTGCGGCGGCGAGATCGCCTCGGCGCCGCCGCGCACCCGGCGCAGGCGCTTCTGCACATGCAGCGCCGCGATGTCGCGCCGGATCGTCGCCTCGGAGGAGTCCGTCAGGTCGACCATCTCCTGCACCGTCACCACAGGCTTTTCCTGGACGGCGGACAGAATGATCCTGTGGCGCTCTTTTTCGTGCATGGTTCCTCCCTGCCCGAGCATCTAGGCACTCAAAACGAGCAGTGTCAATCATTTCCGATCATATAATTTCATTGTGCAGTGCAATATGATCGATATTGATCGTTTATGATTGACAAGACGGCGCCTTGCGTAGACATTCCCCGCGAAAAGGACCACACCTTTTTGCGTCCCAAGGGAGGATACCTATGCTCGACAAGCGCTCCGGCTCGCGCCTCGCCAATCTGTGGGATGATGCGAAGGCCAAGGGATTGAGCGACCCGGAGCTGCTGGTCTATCGCTCCAACACGCTCGGCTCCGACAAGCGCGTCACCAACTATGGCGGCGGCAACACCTCGTCCAAGGTCTGGCAGAAGGACCCGCTGACCGGCGAGGAGGTCGAGGTGCTGTGGGTCAAAGGCTCGGGCGGCGACAGCGCCTCGATCAAGCTCGACGGTTTCGCCACGCTCTACATGGACAAATTGCGCGCGCTGAAAGGTCTCTATCGCGGCCTCGCGCATGAGGACGAGATGGTCGGCTACCTGCCGCACTGCACCTTCAACCTCAATCCGCGCGCGGCCTCGATCGACACGCCGCTGCATGCCTTCGTGCCGAAGCCTTGCGTCGACCATATGCATCCCGACGCCATCATCGCCATTGCCGCGGCGAAGGATTCCAAGGCGCTGACGAAGGAGATCTTTGGCGATGCGATCGGCTGGCTGCCCTGGAAACGGCCGGGCTTCGAGCTCGGCCTGTGGCTGGAGAAATTCTGCCTGGAAAACCCCGAGGCAAAAGGCGTCATCCTCGAAAGCCACGGCCTGTTCAGCTGGGGCGACACGCCGAAGGAGTGCTACGAAACGACGATCTCGGTGATCAACCAGGCGATCGAGTGGTTCGAGCGTCGGTCCGAGGGCGTGGCTATCTTCGGCGGCGAAGTGGTGAAGTCGCTCGATGCGCCTGCGCGGCGCGCGATTGCCGCGAAGCTGATGCCGAGGATACGCGGCCTGATCTCGGAGAAGAGCCACAAGCTCGGCCATTTCGACGACCAGCCCGCCGTGCTCGAGTTCGTCAATTCGAGGGATCTGCGGCCGCTGGCAGCACTGGGCACCTCATGCCCCGACCATTTCCTGCGCACCAAGATCCGGCCGCTGGTGATTGAATTCGACCCGGCGAAACCCGACGTCGACGCCGTCATTGCGCGTCTCGCCGACGACATCGCCGAATATCGCGTCGGCTACCAGGCCTACTACGACAGCTGCAAGCATGCGGACTCGCCCGCCATCCGCGATCCCAATGCCGTTGTCTATCTGATGCCGGGCGTCGGCATGTTCACCTTCGCCGGCGACAAGGCGACGGCGCGTATCTCCGGCGAATTCTACGTCAACGCCATCAACGTCATGCGCGGCGCCTCGACCGTTTCGTCCTATGTCGGCCTGCCGGCGCAGGAGGCCTTCGACATCGAATACTGGCAGCTCGAGGAAGCCAAGCTGCAGCGTCTGCCGAAGCCGAAGGCGCTGGCCGGCCAGATCGCGCTTGTCACCGGCGGCGCCGGTGGCATCGGCCGCGCCACCGCCAACCGGCTGCTGCGCGAAGGCGCCTGCGTGGTGCTGGCCGACATCGACGAGGCTGCGCTCGCCAGCGCCAATGACGAACTGTCGAAAGCCTATGGCAAGGATTTCGTCCGGCCGGTGGTGATCAACGTCACCTCGGAGGATCAGGTCGTCGCGGGCTTCGCCGAAACTTCGGTCGAGTTCGGCGGTGTCGACATTCTTGTCTCGAATGCCGGTCTCGCTTCCTCGGCGCCGATCGAGGAGACGACACTGGCGCTGTGGAACAAGAATATGGACATATTGTCCACCGGCTATTTCCTCGTTTCTCGCGAGGCCTTCCGGCTGTTCCGCGCGCAGAAGATCGGCGGCAACGTCGTCTTCGTCGCCTCCAAGAACGGGCTTGCCGCTTCACCCAACGCCGCCGCCTATTGCACCGCCAAGGCGGCCGAGATCCATCTCGCGCGCTGCCTGGCGCTTGAGGGCGCTGAGGCGCAGATCAGGGTCAACGTCGTCAATCCCGACGCCGTGCTGCGCGGCTCCAAGATCTGGTCCGGCGAGTGGAAGGAACAGCGCGCCGCCGCCTACAAGATGTCGACCGACGACCTGGAAGAACACTACCGCTCGCGCTCGATGCTGAAGCGCTCGGTCTTCCCGGAGGACATTGCTGAGGCGATCTACTTCTTCGCCTCCGACATGTCGGCCAAGTCGACCGGCAACATCGTCAACGTCGACGCCGGCAACGCGCATAGCTTCACGCGGTAAATTGTCAATGACGGCGCTGCCCCTCACCCCTACCCTCTCCCCGTAAGGACGGGGAGAGGGGGCTCGCCAGCGCTGGAGCGCTTCCCTTCTCCCCGTCACTATACGGGGAGAAGGTGCCGGCAGGCGGATGAGGGGCAGCGCCGGCCGAACGCATTCTTGGGAGGAAACGCATTGTCTGAAGCCATAATTTCCGCCGACTTCGTCGCCAGGCACAACGCCGCGCGCAAACCCGACCTCGAGCGCGACTACGCCTCGCTCGGAGAGCGGCTCGACCGGCGCGGCATCGCCATCGACGCCATCCGCGACAAGGTCGAAAAATTCGCCGTGGCGATCCCGTCCTGGGGCGTCGGCACCGGCGGCACCCGATTCGCCCGCTTTCCCGGTGCCGGCGAACCGCGCGACATCTTCGACAAGATCGAGGACTGCGCCGTCATCAGGCAACTGACGCAGGCGACACCCACCGTCTCGCTGCACATCCCGTGGGACAAGGCCGATCCGAACCGGCTGATGCAAGCCGCGTCGCGCTTTGGCCTTGGCTTCGATGCCATGAACTCCAACACCTTCTCCGACGCGAAGGACCAGGAGCTTTCCTACAAGTTCGGGTCGCTGTCGCATGCCGATGCCGGCACGCGCCGGCAGGCGGTCGAGCACAATCTCGAATGCATCGAGATCGGCAAGACGCTTGGCTCGAAGGCGCTGACGGTGTGGATCGGCGACGGCTCGAACTTTCCCGGCCAGGTCAATTTCGCCAGGGCCTTCGAGCGCTACCTCGACGCCATGCGCGACATCTATGCCGGGCTGCCGGACGACTGGCGGCTGTTCACCGAGCACAAGATGTACGAACCGGCCTTCTATTCGACGGTCGTGCAGGACTGGGGCACCAACTACCTCATCGCGAAAGAACTCGGCGACAAGGCTTACTGCCTGGTCGACCTCGGCCATCACGCACCGAACGTCAACATCGAGATGATCGTGTCGCGGCTGATCCAGTTCAGGAAGCTCGGCGGCTTTCACTTCAACGATTCCAAATATGGCGACGACGACCTCGATGCCGGCTCGATCGACCCCTACCGGCTGTTCCTGGTCTTCAACGAGCTGGTCGACGCCGAGCTGTCCGGAGCCGAGGGCTTCAATCCCGCGCACATGCTCGACCAGAGCCATAACGTCACCGACCCGATCGAAAGCCTGATGCTGTCGGCGGTCGAGGTGCAGCGCGCCTATGCGCAGGCGCTGCTGGTCGACCGCAGGGCGCTGCAGGGTTTCCAGGAAGAGAACGACGCACTGATGGCGACGCAGACGCTGAAATGCGCCTACCGCATCGACGTCGAGCCGATCCTGGCCATGGCGCGGCTGAGGACCGGCGGCGCCATCGATCCGGTCGTCGCCTATCGCGCCGCCGGCTACCGGGCGAAGGTCGCGGCCGAACGGCCGGCTGTCGCCGGCGGCGGTGGTGGGATTGTTTGAGGCCAAGTCGGCGATTGCTCCAGGCAGTTTTTCGATAATCGTCACTGTCGGCGCTGCCCCTCATCCGCCTGCCGGCACCTTCACTCCGTGAACGGGGAGAAGAGAGCTGGCTGCGACCTCGGCGTCTGCTCTGCCAGCTTGGCGATTGGCGAAGCCACCGACGAGAGCGCCCCTTCTCCCCGTCACTATACGAGGAGAAGTGCCCGGCAGGGCGATGAGGGGCAGCGCTGGCCTCGGCCATTTCCTATCCTTCGGACAAAGACCGCAGCGGAGGCCGGCCCAGCGGGCCGTTTCGATTATTCAATTGTTATTGGACTATCGCGCTCCAAGGGTCTTTCCTAGGCGTCCCCCACGCCCCGGAGTCCCCGCCATGCAACTCACCCGTCGGACGCTGATCGCCGTCAGCCTTTCGCTTACCCTCACCCTCACGCCATCCGCCGCCGTCTTCGCCGCCTCGCCGGCCCCAGCCAAGGGCGAGCACGGCATGGTGGTGACGGCCCAGCATCTCGCTTCGGAAGTCGGTGTCGATGTGCTGAAGAAGGGCGGCAACGCTGTCGATGCCGCGGTCGCCGTCGGCTACGCGTTGGCCGTCGTCTATCCCAACGCCGGCAACATCGGCGGCGGCGGCTTCATGACCATTCGCCTCAAGGACGGCCGTTCGACCTTCCTCGATTTCCGCGAGCGCGCGCCGCTCGCCGCGACCAAGACCATGTATCTCGACAAGGACGGCAAGCCGGTGAAGGGCGCCAGCCTCGACGGCTATCTCGCCGTCGGCGTGCCGGGCTCCGTTGCCGGTTTCGAGATGGCGCGCGAGAAATATGGCACGCTCACCAGGCAGGACCTGATGGCGCCGGCGATTGCCTATGCCAGGGACGGTTTCGTCCTCAACCAGGGCGACGCCGCCTCCTTCGCCGGCGGCGCCGAACGGCTGGCCAAGGATCCGGCGGCGGCCGCCATCTTCCTGAAAAAGGACGGCAAGCCCTACGGCATCGGCGAGAAGCTCGCCCAGCCGGACCTCGCCGCCTCTCTGTCAGCCATTTCCGAGAAGGGGCCGGACGCTTTCTACAAGGGCGCCATCGCCGACGCGATCGTCAAGGCAAGCGGGGCCAAGGGCGGCATCCTCGCCAAGGGCGATTTCGAGCAATATGCCGTGCGCGAGCTGAAGCCGGTGACCTGCTCCTATCGCGGCTACGAGATCATCTCTTCGCCGCCGCCGAGCTCGGGCGGCGTCATCATCTGCGAAATTCTCAACGTGCTCGAGCTCTATCCGCTGTCCTATCTCGGCGCGGGGTCGGCCGGAACGGTGCATGTCATGGTCGAAGCCATGCGCTACGCCTATGTCGACCGCAATTCGGCGCTCGGCGACCCGGATTTCGTCGACAATCCGGTCGAGAAGCTGCTCGACAAGGGTTACGCCAAGGACATTCGTGACAAGATCGATCCGTTCCGCGCGGGCGTGTCGAAGGACCTGATGCCGAAAGGCTTCGGCGAGTCGAAGGAGACCACCCACTATTCGATCATCGACAAGGATGGCAATGCCGTCGCGGTGACCTATACGCTGAACGGCTCCTTCGGTGCCGGCGTCGTTGCCGACGGCACCGGCATCCTGCTCAACAACGAGATGGACGATTTCACCCAGAAGCCGGGCGTGCCCAATCTCTACGGGCTGGTCCAGGGCGAGGCCAACGCGATCGAGCCGAAGAAGACGCCGCTATCCTCGATGAGCCCGACCGTGGTCACCAAGGACGGCAAGCCGTTCATGGTCATCGGCAGCCCCGGCGGCTCGCGCATCATCACCATCACGCTGGAGGCGATCGTCAACGTCATCGACCATGGCATGAACATCCAGGAGGCGATCGACGCCCCGCGCATCCATCACCAATGGCTGCCGGATACCGTCTATGTCGAGCCGTTCGGCCTGTCGCCGGATACCGAGAGGCTGCTTGCCGGCATGGGCTACCATCTCGAACTCGCCGACAAGACCTGGGGCCAGGCAGCCGGCATCCTGGTCGGCGGCAAGAGCCTGGGCGAAATCGAGAAGGGCGGCGGCGCCCGCTACAACGGCGCCATCGACAGCCGCGCCGCGGCGGGCGAGGCGCTTGGGTACTAGAGCAATTTCAGGAAAAGTGTGAACGGTCAGGCTCGGCGACTTCGCCGTAGCCTTCCGTCCGGAATTGCGTCAAACCAAAAAGATAAAGCGGTTCCGCCGTTTCCATGAAACGCTCTAGGACTGGTCTAGGCCTGGGTCAGATGACCAGCGTCAGCGTGGAAGCCAAGAGCATAAGGGCGGCGATGCCGACGAACAGGGCATAGAGGCGGGGACGGTCGAGCAGCAGCGCGTTGCCCGATATCCAGGCGGATGTCGCGCCGCCAAGCGCGAACAGGAAGCCGTTGCGGTGGCCGAACGTCATCGAGGCGGCCATCAGCCCGCCAATGATCAGCGCGCCGAACACGATGATGACCGCGACGGCGTATTTCTCGAAATCGTTGCCGCTCCCCATGGCCGGGCCGATCGCGTTCAAGTTCGACAGCTCGTCCGGATCGAAGGGGCTGGTCGACCCATATTCGTCATGACCGACGGGTTCTCGCATCACTCAATCTCCGCTGCCCGGCAACAAACCATCAACATCCGCCGAGCGCAACCCGAACGCGCCTTGCCGGGGGCATCCGCCGCGATCTTCAACATCTTCTGGTGCCGACGTGCCACGGTTTGCGGGCGCCATTCAACGATTGCGGCATGGCTTCCGTTCCACGCGCTTGAATTATCTGGAAAAATCGCTGCGCACGATGCCGTGCCGCTGCAGCTTGTCGTAGAAGGTCTTGCGCGGGATCCCCAGCGCCTCGATCGTGCGCCGGACATCGCCGTCATTGCGGCCAAGTGTCTCGCGGATGATCTCGGCCTCGTAGCGCTCGAGACGTTCGGGCAGCGCCATGGCCGCATCCGATTCGGCCGGGGCAGGGGCTTCGGCGTGGCCGGCATCTTCAAGCCCCAGTACGAAGCGTTCGGCGAAATGGGTGAGCTCGCGCACATTGCCGGGCCAATCATGCTCCCTCAAATGCCGGTGCACGGCCGCAGGCACGGCCGGCATCGGGCGTCGGAAACGAGCGGCGGCGCGCTCGGCGAAATAGCCGAACAAAAGGGCCACGTCGTCGCGGCGCTCGCGCAGCGGCGGGATCGACAGCGTCACCACGTTCAGCCGGTAATAGAGGTCCTCACGGAAGGCGCCGCGCTGGGCTGGATCACCGAGATCGACCTTGGCGGCGGCGACGACGCGCAGGTCGACAGGCCGAATTTCGTTGGTGCCGAGCGGCGTTACCTCGCGCATTTCCAGCACCCTCAGCATCTGCACCTGGGTCGAGGGCGGCATGCTCTCGATCTCGTCGAGGAACAGCGTGCCGCCGCTCGAATGCTCGATGCGGCCAATGCGCTTCTTCTGCGCGCCGGTAAAGGCGCCGGCCTCATGGCCGAACAATTCGCTCTCGATCACGGTCTCCGGCAGCGTGCCGCAGTTCAGCGCCACGAAATTGCCCTGGGCGCGGCGGCTCCAGCGGTGCAGGAGGCTCGCCACCACCTCCTTGCCGGAGCCGGTCTCGCCGGTCACCAGCACGTCGACGTCGGTGTCGGCGATCTGCCTCAGCGTCCGGCGCAGCCGCTCCATCGCCGGTGTCTGGCCGATCAGCGGCAGGCTGTCCTGCGCCTGCTCGGCCGCCTCGCGCAAGGCGCGGTTTTCCATCACCAGTCGGCGCTTTTCCGCTGCCCGCCACACACTCTGGGCCAGCCGGTCGGCGGCGAAGGGTTTGGTGATGAAGTCGTAGGCGCCGTCCTTGATCGCCTTCACGGCCATGGCGATGTCGCCATGTCCGGTGACGAGGATGACTGGAATGTCCGGATCTACCTCCACGATGCGGTCGAAAAGCTGCAATCCGTCGATCTCGGGCATGCGGATGTCGGACACCACCACGCCGGCGAACCCGGCGTCGAGCCCCGCCAGAGCCTCCCTCGCCACCGAAAACGCCGATACCGCGAAACCGGCGAGCTCCAGCGTCTGCCGCGTCGCCTTCAGGAGATCGGCGTCGTCGTCGATCAGGATGACCGGGGCGGGCTGGTTGGTCGCCATGCTAGGCTGCTTTCGCAAGATGGATGGTGAAACGGGTGCCTTCCGCGCCGCTGGCGACCTCGATGCGCCCGCCATAGTCGGCGACGATGTCCTTCGAGATGACGAGGCCTAGCCCAAGCCCTTTTTCCTTCGAGGTGTTGAAGGGCGTGAACAGCGATTTCAGGATCGCCGGCGGAATGCCCGGGCCGTTGTCCGAGACGCTGAGCACGACGCCGTCGTCTCTTTCCTCGACCGAAACCTCGACCCTGGCGCCGTCGCGGCCGTCCAGTGCCTCCAGCGCGTTCTGGAACAGGTTGATCAACACCTGTTCCAACCGCACCCGATTTCCCATCACCTTGAGCGCGGGCGGCGGCAGCTTTATCTCGAGCGCGTCGAGCCGGCCGGCGAAACGGCTCCTGAGCAGCACCACCGCGCCCTCGATGACGCCGCGCAACTCGACCGGCTCGGCTGCGGTGCGGCCCTTGCGGGCGAAGGTTTTCAACTCTTCTGTGATGGTGCCGATGCGCTCGGTCAGCGCCGCGATTGCGCCGAGGTTTTCTTCGGCCGGGGCAGTCTGCTTGCGGTCGAGGAAGACGCGCGCATTGTCGGCATAGGCGCGGATGGTCGCCACCGGCTGGTTGATCTCATGCGCGACACCGGCGGCGACCTGGCCGAGGATGGCCAGCCGATTGGCCTGCACCAGCTCCTGCTGCACCACCTGCAGCTTGGCCTCGGTGCTGCGATGGTCGGTGATCTCCGCCTGCAGACGGTCGCGGGCGCGGCTCAGATCCTCGGTGCGCTCGACGACTCGACGTTCGAGCTCGGCGCGCGTCGCCTGTTCGGCGGCGATCCGCATCTGCGCGGATTGCCGGCGCCATAAGAGATAGGCGGCAAGGCCGATGAGCGGCCCGATGACGCCAAGCGCCAGGAGCCGCATCTCACGCTGGGCGGCGGCGATCGGCGCCTCGGCCGGAACGAGATAGTCGAGCCGCCACGGCGTCGAGGCGACCGGCGTCGACAGCCTGAGATACTCGCCGTCGCTGCCGCCCGGCGTGATCGCATGCACTATGGACACGTCGGCGCTCAAGGTTTCCGGCCGCGCGATCGGCAGCGGCACCAGCGGCGCGTCGCCGAACTGCTGGCTGTCGCGGATTTCGGCAAGGGTGGCGCCGGCAAGCGGCGCCGTCGTCATGAAACGCCAGGACGGCACGCTGGTGATCAGCACGACGCCATGCTCGTCGCTGACATAGGCCGGGCGGTTCGCCTCGTGCCAGTCAGCCTCGAGCTGGTCGAACTCCATCTTGACGACGACGACGCCGAGCGGCGCCGAGGCGCTGCCGACGCGGCGCGAGATGTAGAGGCCCGGGCGCTTGCTGACATTGCCGAGCGCGAAATACTCGGCCGTTCCCGTCTGCATGGCGCGGGAGAAATAGGCGCGGAAGCCGTAGTCGTTCCCGACGAAGCTGGTCGGCTCGCGCCAGTTGCTCGACGCGACCGCCAGGCCGTTGGTGCCGGTGACGTAGAGCACCGACGCCTTGGTGCCGGACACCAGCCCTTCGAGCTTGCGGTTGAGCACGTCGATCGCGGCAGCGCTGCGCGCGGCCAGCGCGTCATGCACCTGCTGGTCCTCGGACAGGAGCAGCGGCAGCGCGCGCGGGTTTTCCAGCACAGCGCGCAGCAGCGCCACCTTCAGATTAGCGTCGGTGCGCCCCTGTGCGGCAAGCGCGTCGACCTCGACCGCGCGGCCATAGAGGCCGGCGCCGTAGAGTGCCGCGGCGATGATGGCGAGCGCCACGCCGGCAAACAGCAGCCAGGCCCGGCGCGCCCTTCTGCCGAGCTGCTCGGGCGTTGGAGAAAGGCCGGCGATAGAGCCGGCGGCGGGGCGCTGCAGCATCACCCATCTGTGCATGATTTCGCACAAAACACAATTCGACCCATGCGGATGGCCGCACGCCGCCACCAGACCGGGCGGCCAGCGGATCGAAAAAAGCTAACAAAATCAAAGCAAGTCCGCGCCGGCGAAAACTGGCACGCGGGTTGCAAAGATGGAGTCGGCAGTCGCGAGGCTGTTGGAGGTCAAATGCCCCGGGAGGTCGAGCCTTTCGATCGGGGCGCAACGGAGGACGTCATGCAGACAACATTCGCTGCCGCCGAGCCGCGCGGCAAAATGCCCTTTTATCGGCATCTCTATGTGCAGGTCCTGGCGGCCATCGCCGCCGGCATCCTGCTTGGCCACTTCTATCCCGAACTCGGCGCGTCGCTGAAGCCGCTCGGCGATGCCTTCATCAAGCTGGTCAAGATGGTGATCGCGCCGGTGATCTTCCTGACCGTGGCGACCGGCATCGCCGGCGTCTCCGACCTGCAAAAGGTCGGCCGCGTCGCCGGCAAGGCGATGATCTACTTCCTGTTCTTCTCGACGCTGGCGCTGATCGTCGGTCTCGTCGTCTCCAACGTCGTCCAGCCCGGCGCCGGGATGCACATCAATCCGGCGACGCTCGATGCCAGCAAGGTGTCGACCTTCACCGAGAAGGCGCATGACACCACCATCGTCGGCTTCCTGATGAACATCATTCCCGACACCATCACCGGCGCCTTCGCCCAGGGCGATATCCTGCAGGTGCTGTTCTTCTCGGTGCTGTTTGGTGTCGCCCTCGCGCTGGTTGGCGATCGCGGCCGTCCGGTGGTCGACTTCCTGCAGGCGCTCACCGCGCCGATCTTCCGCCTCGTCGCCATCCTGATGAAGGCCGCCCCCATCGGCGCCTTCGGCGCCATGGCCTTCACCGTCGGCAAGTACGGCATCGGCGCGATCGCCAACCTCGCCTTCCTGATCGGCACCTTCTACCTGACGTCGCTGCTCTTCGTGCTGGTCGTGCTCGGCGCGGTAGCATGGTACAACGGCTTCTCGATCCTGGCGCTGATCCGCTACATCAAGGAAGAGCTGCTGCTGGTGCTCGGCACCTCGTCCTCGGAAGCCGCCCTGCCTGGCTTGATGGCCAAGATGGAACGTGCCGGCTGCAACCGCTCGGTGGTCGGCCTGGTCATCCCGACCGGCTATTCCTTCAACCTCGATGGCACCAACATCTACATGACGCTGGCCGCGCTGTTCATCGCCCAGGCGACCGACACGCCGCTCACCTTCGGCGACCAGATCCTGCTCCTGCTCGTCGCCATGCTGAGCTCCAAGGGTGCCGCCGGCATCACCGGCGCCGGTTTCATTACGCTCGCCGCCACGCTCTCGGTCGTGCCTTCGGTGCCGGTCGCCGGCATGGCGCTGATCCTCGGCGTCGACCGCTTCATGTCGGAATGCCGGGCGCTGACCAACTTCGTCGGCAATGCGGTCGCGACCATCGTCGTGGCGCGCTGGGAAGGCGAACTCGACCAGACGCAATTCGCCGCCGCCATGGCTGGCCAGTTGCCGGAAGAGGCCGACCTGGCGCTGTCCGGGGGTCTCCAGCCCGCCTGATCCAGTCAGGCGCCTCCCAAGCCTGGAGAGGCCGCGGCCGGTAAAACCGGTCGCGGCCTGTTCTTTTTGCCGGTCGCCGCATAGGGTGGCGCGGGCCGTTCGTCCGGCCCAGTCGCAAGCGGCGAGGGGCCGGCATGAGCAGCACGTTTCCCGAGATCTACCTGATCCGCCATGGCGAAACCGAATGGAGCGCCTCGGGCAAGCACACCGGCCGCACCGACATTCCGCTGACGGCGAAGGGCGAGGAAGCCGCCCGCGGCCTCGCCGATCGGCTCAAGGGCCTCACCTTCCAGGCCGTATGGTCGAGCCCTTCGCAACGCGCCTTCAATACCTGCACCTTGGCCGGCTTCGGCGCGGCCGCGATCAGGAAGCTCGACCTGCAGGAATGGGACTACGGCGCCTATGAAGGCGTGACGACGAAGGAGATCGTCGCCGGTCGCCCTGGCTGGAACGTGTTTCGCGACGGCTGTCCGGGGGGCGAACAGGCTAGCGATGTCGGCGCCAGGGCCGACGCCATCATCGCCGCGCTTCGCGCTGTCGCCGGCAATGTGCTCATATTTTCGAGCGCGCATTTCCTGCGCGTGCTAGCGGCGCGATGGATCGGACTGCCGCCTGACGGCGGCGAGCATTTCGTGCTGGACACGGCAAGCCTCAGCATCTTCGGCTACGAGCATGACCTGACCGAGCCGGTGATCCGCCGGTGGAATCAAAAATAGCTTGGCTTGGCAAGATCGATACCTTGGCGTTGGCCGAAACACCCGTCGTTTCGTCATTCTAGGGCGGAACAAGGAGCGAAGCGACGCAGCGCAGACCCTAGAATCCATGCCGTTACTTCAACGCGTTGCAACGGTGCAGAACGATCTCAGTTCTGCACCGCCTCTACCTTTCGAGTGAGGTCACGGCATGGATCCTCGGGTCTGCGCGTTCGCTTCGCTCCGCTCCGCCCGTGGATGACGAAGTTCGGGGCGCAGCCACTAGCCAACTAGCATCGCTACTTCCTCCGCCGTCAAATGACGCGCCTTGCCCTTGGCGAGATCGCCGAGCTGCAGGCGCCCGATCGCCACCCTGATCAGCCTCAACACCTCGACGTCGAAGGCGCCGAGCAGCCGGCGGATCTGGCGGTTGCGGCCTTCGTCGAGCACGACCTCCAGCCAGGCCGTGCGGCCGCCGCTGCGCAGCAGCTCGATCGAGCGCGCCGTCAGCAGTTCGCCGTCGACCGTCGCGCCGTCGCGAAACCGTGCCAACATGGCGTCGTCGGGCGCGGTGCCGATCTGCACGTGATAGGTCTTGTCGATATGCGAGGCCGGATCGAGCAGTCCGTTCGCCCAGCGCGTGTCATTGGTCATCAAAAGCAGGCCTTCGCTGGCCTTGTCCAGCCGCCCGACGGGCGACACGAAGGGCAGGTCGAGCCCCTCGAGGCAATCGTAGACCGTGCCGCGTCCTTCGGGATCGTCGCGGGTTGTGACCAGCCCGCGCGGCTTGTTGATCATCAGATAGACCTTGCGCTCGGCAACGACCTGCTCGCCGTCAACCGCGATACGGTCGCGGTCGAGGTCGACGCGCAGCGATGGATCGCGCGCGACCTTGCCCGCCACCCGCACGCGGCCCTCCGCGATCAGTACCTCGGCCTGCTTGCGCGAGCACAGCCCAAGCTTCGACAGCGCGCGGCTGAGGCTGACACCCGCGCCCGGAGGTCGTCTGATGCTGTGCGGCGGCGGTCGTGCCATGATCCGGCGTTCTTTCCCGATGGACGGCGACAGATGCCACGGGCGGCGGCGGGATCGCAAGCCGCAGCGTTTGCGGTGAGGTGGGCCGGTTTTTGCCGAATGCCTGTCGGGCTGGATGATCGACGCGCTAAGACGTCATTCCGCCGGCGGCGCGCTCAGTCGCCGGAAGGAGACGCCGTCGAACACTGCTGTCACGAAGTCGGTGACGGACATCTTGCGCTTGCGCCCGTCGCTGCAGGCATAGACCGGCCAGCCGTCGTCGCTGCATTCGCTGGCCAGGCAGATCTGGGCGAGGCAGTTCCCCGCGGTCAGCCGGAAACCGCCCTTGCCGGCGAAGCCCTGCAAGAGACTGCCGTCCGCCGAGCGCCACGTCCGTTGGCTGAATTCCGTCCGCAACAGGCGTGGTTCCAGTGGCACTGCAAGGTCGGCATCGCCGGAGCGCCCGGCAAGCTGAAACCGGAAGCGCGCCATGGCGGTCGTGTAGGCCGTGACGGTATCCGATTCATGCGCATAGGCAGTCGCCAGACTGGCTTGGTCGAGCAGATGAGACGCGCGCTCGCCTGCCTCCACCGGCATCATCAAGGCAACGATGGCAACAAGGGCGAAGCAAGCTCGCGACATCGATCTTCCAGCAGCCATACCGATCCGGCGTGCCGGTCTGCCCCCCGGTTCGCCTGCGGCAGCATCGTGCCAATCGGCGCGCGGCGCAAGCCGCCCAAAAGCGGTTGGTTGCGCCTGGCGCAACATAAGACAATACGAGAGGCGGTTGTTGCCTGGGGCTCTTGATACTCGTGGGAGAAAAATGGTGCCCAGAGGCGGATTCGAAGCGAAGGAAATCTGGCTTTGTTTCCAAATAGTTGACGCCCACACAAGAGCAGGGATAGCCAACAAAAATACCAACAAAATATTTCTGTGGATTGGTTCGGTTCCCGGAAATCGCTCTATTCGCTCAATGCCATCGCATCCCAACCTTATCTCAGAAGCGGAGCGTTGAGCAAGTCGCAGGTCCGCTGCTGCCTCCAATTTCCCCGAGATCTGATCGCCCTTACCACTTGAAGATGGCGGCGAGAGCGTCTTTCGACTTGACGCTTACGTCCTTGAAAATATTGAACTTTTCGCGGCATTTGTTACACAGTCTGTTACACGGCTACAGCGTTAATTTAAGCTCTCGGCATCTGAGCTCGCGCGCCCGAGCATCGACCTAATCCGATACTGGCTCGGGGCATCGTTGCTCCCGGAGCTTCAGCGTAGTCTCGCAAAAATTCCCAAGCCGCTTCGGGGCTGACGAGTCTGCGAAGCCGACGAGCGATAGGCAATACCGAGACGCAGACATTACGTGACGGCACTTGATATTGCAGTGCAGCAAGCGTAGAGCACCGCCCGCTTATGGGAGTGTCGTCCATGGCCCTTACCAATGCTGGTAACGAGGCAGAACCTGTCGAACAATCGAGCCATTCTGAGGTCGAGCAGCACAGCACCAAGGTGCTGATGCTGGGCGCGTTGGGCGTGGTTTACGGCGATATCGGCACCAGCCCGATCTATGCATTCCGAGAGGCGTTGCACGCATCGGCCGGTGGCAACGTCGCCAACCGTGGCGACATCCTCGGCGTACTCTCGCTGATCATCTGGTCGCTGACGATCACCGTCACCATCAAATACATCATGTTCGTGCTCCGTGCCGACAATCGCGGCGAGGGCGGGGTGCTGTCGCTGATGGCGCTGGCGCGCAACAGTTTCCCGACGCGCTCGGCGGTGATCCTCGGCATCGGCATTGTCGGCGCGGCGCTTTTTTTCGGCGACGCAGTCATTACGCCGGCGATCTCGGTGCTGTCGGCGGTCGAAGGTATGAATGTCGTCACGCCGACCTTCCAGCCCTATGTGGTGCCGCTGACACTGGCCATTCTGGCGGTCGTGTTTGCGGTACAGCGGTTTGGCACCGGCGGCGTAGGATTGGTGTTCGGGCCCGTTACCGCGCTGTGGTTCCTGGCCATCGGCCTTTCCGGCCTCAACCACATCATGGACGACCCGGAAATCCTGCTGGCAATCAGCCCGCATTATATCGTGTCATTCCTGATCAACTCGCCCGAAGTCGCCTTCGTCACGGTTGGTGCGGTTTTTCTCGCCGTCACCGGCGCTGAGGCGCTCTATGCCGACCTCGGCCATTTCGGGCGCAAGCCGATCGTGCTTGCCTGGCTGGCCATCGTGTTTCCTTGCCTGTTGCTCAACTATGTCGGGCAAGGCGCCTTCGTGCTGGCGAATGGCGGTGTCGTCGGTCATCCCTTCTTCGAGATGAACGAAGGCCGGATGCTTATCCCGATGGTGGTGCTGGCGACGGCGGCGACCGTGATCGCCAGCCAGGCGGTGATCTCCGGCGCTTTCTCGCTGACCAGGCAAGCAGTGCAGCTCAACATGCTGCCGCGCCTGGAAATCCTGCATACGTCGGAAAGACAATCCGGCCAGATCTATATGCCGCGCGTCAACATGCTACTGGCGCTCGTGGTGATGCTGCTGGTGGTCGGCTTTGGCGAATCCAGCAAGCTTGCCTCGGCCTACGGCATTTCGGTGACAGGCAACATGCTGGTGACGAACATACTGCTTTATGTCGTCATGACGCGCATCTGGAAATGGCCGCTCGGCGTCGCGATAGCCTTAATGGCGGTGTTCGTCTTCATCGATACCGGCTTCTTTGCAGCCAACATCGTCAAGGTATTCGAAGGCGGCTGGGCCTCGCTTGCCATTGCCGCAGTGATCGTGATGACCATGTGGACTTGGATAAGAGGCACCAGGTATCTATTCGACAAGACGCGCAGGAACGAGATTCCGCTCGATTCCCTTGCAGGCAATCTGTTGAAGAGGAAACCGCAGCTGATGTCCGGTACGGCCGTGTTCCTGACCAGCGATCCCGCCAGCGCGCCGACCGCGTTGATGCACAGCCTGAAGCACTACAAGGTGCTGCACGAACAGAATGTCATCCTCTCGGTGGTGACGGCGCAACAACCCGTCGTGCCCGACAGTGACCGGGTCAAGATGGAAACGATCAACGAGCTGTTCATGCGGGTGACGCTGACCTTCGGCTATATGGAGCAGCCCAATATCCCGCGCGCGCTGGCGATCTGCCGCAAGCAGGGCTGGAAGTTCGACATCATGACGACCTCTTTCTTCCTGTCGCGGCGCTCGCTCAAGGCCTCGCCCAATTCCGGCATGCCGGTCTGGCAGGACAAGCTGTTCATCGGGCTGGCGCGCACGGCGGCCGACGCAACGGAATATTTCCAGATCCCGACCGGACGCGTCGTCGAGATCGGAACACAGGTGGCGATTTAGTGCATGCCGCAGTTCAGCAGCTGAGAAGCCACTTGAGCGTGTCCATAGAAAGCGCCTCACTGAATACCAAACATCCCCATCCTCTGTTTGGTACGTTTCCAACTCTTGATATCTTGGAATTGACCAAGGATCGCTGCTTGGGTTCTGTCTCGGGAGGCGCGACTTCGGTGAGCAGAACTCTAGCAGCCCTTTCCCAGACTCTCCGCATGAATCGGAGTAGCCTGCTTCCATCGGCGATTTACATGTGGCATCGCCGTTGAGCGACGGCCACCCTTCCGCCCTAATGGGAGGAACAGCTATGGTCAGTAACACCAGCTCAATGAGTGGCATTGCCTATCCCAGCGACCTGGCTTTGTTGAAGCAGGTCTTTGATCGTGTCTGCGCCGAGGCAGGTATCTCCGTTAGTAGCATGCAGGCGGAGCGCCTGAGCGTGAGCGTAATGGCACTGTTCTCGGACGGCGAGTTCGATGAGGCCGTTCTTTATGAACGCCTTAAGCTTGATGCCCGCTCCTTGCCCAGAACGGGCAGCGTATGACCTCCGATCATCAGGAAGTCCTCACGAGCCTTGTAGCTCGTTATGAAACCGTAGTGTCGATACAGGACCGGATCGTTGAGCACGACCGGCGTTTCGGGCCTAGCATCCGAATTGGATGAAGTCCTACTGGAGCGGCTGCTCGTCTCGTTACGGAAGGCCCGCGTCGCCCTGGAGCTGGGCGGTGATCAGGGTGGATTTGCGGCGATAGCGTTCCTCGACGATTTCGAACAGATGGAAGCGCTGTTGGTCGGTGAGGCTGTGAGTTCCGAAGTCATCGAGGATGAGCAGTTGCGCGCGGGTGAGTTTGTCGATGAGGCGTGGGAAGCGGCCATCGAGACGAGCGAGCGCCAAATCCTCGAACAGGCGCGGCACGCGCACATAGAGCACGGAATGATCGAGCCGTGCCGCTTGCCGTCCGAAGGCGCAGGCCAGCCACGACTTGCCGGTTCCGGTCTGGCCGGTGACGATCAGGTTCTCATGAGTTATTTGCCCTGGGCGAGCGCCATGGTGCTGCGCCGGTCGAGTCCGCGCGGCGCGGCAAAGTCGATGTCCTCGATGCAGGCTTCGGGAAAGCGCAGCCTGGCTGAGGCGAGCCGGTTCCGGACGCGCTTGTCGGCCCGCATGGCGACCTCGCGGTCGAGCATCAGGCCGAGCCACTCGTCACGGCTGAGTTCGTTGGCGTTGTTGCGTTCGGCCAGTTCGCGCCAGGCGGCAGCCATGCCGGCCAGACCGAGGGCCTGCATCTGGTCGAGGGTAGGGTTCGTCAGCATTCTTTCTTTTTCCTTCACGGTAATAGGTGGAGCCGCGGATGTTGGCGTCTGGGGTGTCGGCTTTGCCGGTTCTGCGGAGCTGGCCCGGTCGAGGCCGGCTTTGAGGATGGCGGTGACGGAGGAGTAGGCGATCGCGTTGATCAGCAGCGCCCGCTCGCAGGCGGCATCGAGACGCTCCGGCCCATAGCGCGGCGCCAGCGACAGGATGCCCATGGCCGAGCGATATCCCTGTTCCGGATGCGGCCGGTCGCGCATCATGCGCTCGACCAGGATGGCGGCGTTGGGGCCGATCCTGGCCGCCCTGCTGATCAGGCTGGCCGGCGTGGTGTTGGCGTAGCGCTGGTGCGCCTTGGGCATGTGTTCGTTGACGGTGACATGGCCGGAACGCTGCGAGCGACGGACATGGCTGGCGACACGCTGGTGATCGTGGAAGATCTCGACCACTCCATGCGTGAGCCGCACCTCGACGGTGCGCCCGATCAGCCGGTGCGGCACCGAATAGAAGGTCTTGTCGACCTCGACATGGTAGTCAGGATGCACCTTCGCCGACTTCCACTCGGCGTATTCGAACGGTGCCGCCGGCAGCGGCTTCAAGGCAGCCCGCTCGATCTCCTCGAACGGTTCGCGGCGGCTTTGGCCGATATGGCGCATCGGCCGGTTGTTCAGCTCCTCGAGCAGTTCGGCGATCGCCGCGTTGAGCTCGGCGATCGAGAAGAAGGATCGGTTCCTCAGCCGCGCCAGAATCCAGCGCTCGACGATCAGCACCGCGCCTTCGACCTTGGCCTTGTCGCGCGGCTTGCGGCTGCGGGTCGGCAGGATGGTGGTCTGCTAGTGCTCGGCCATCGCGGCAAAGGTCGCGTTCAGCGTCGGCTCGAACCACAGCGCCTTGACGACACCGGCCTTCAGGTTGTCGCACACGATCGCTCTGGTGACGCCGCCGAAGAAGGCGAGCGCTCGCACCTGGCCCTCGATCCAGTCCGGCAGCTTCTGGCTGGAGCTGGCAAAGGCGAAGGTCAGATTGGAGGCGCCCAGCACCGCGACAAAAATCTGCGCCGGGTAAATGATGCCAGTCGCCGGATCGATCACCGGCACCGTCTGCCCGGCATAGTCCGTCTGCATCACCGCGCCCGCCGCATGCCGATTGCGGAATGTCGCGCTCGTCCGGCGCTCGAAAGCGGCGAAGTGCTCGCAGAACCAGGTGTAGCCGTAGCCGTCGGGGTTGGCGGCGCGATACTCCTGCCACAACAGCGTCAGCGTCACCCCCTTGCGCTTCAACTCCCTGGCGATCAGCGCAAAGTTCGGTTCGCTTAGGTCTTGCGGCGGACGACCGGCACGGCCAAACAGCAGCCGCTCAAGTGTCGCGTCGTCGTGCGATATCGCTGGCTCGCCTCGTGACCGATCGGGATAGGAGCGATGCAGTCTTTCTGGGGCGGATGAAGGAACCTTTGACACGGTTCGGAATACACCGCGTCGTGACGCAATATGCCGCCATGGCGAGAAAAACCGTGCCGACCGTGGCCACGAAGCGCGTCAGGCCGTGGCCACGAAGCGCGTCAGCCCCATACGATTCGTCACACGACAGCCGTCCACCTCCTGCGTGCCGGCGTCGATATCGACACGATCCGCGCCTGGCTCGGCCATGTGTCGTTGGACACCACGCACATCTACGCCGAGGTTGATCTGGAAATGAAGGCAAAGGCGTTGGCCAAGGTTGAAGTCAGCGGCTTGAAAGAGCCCCCACGGCAGCGATCTCTGCCGTCATTAATGGCATTCCTGAAAGCCCTGTAGCGAACTACCATCGCCGTTCTTCTTATGTGGCGGCTTGGGCCAAGGAAATCACTGACATCCTTGGCTCATCCCCCGGAGACGCAACATAAATTTGGCCGCAACATAACAGGTGAAGTGTTATGCCGAACATATTAGCCGCTTCTGCGAACTCTTTCGCAGTTTCGAGCAGCGGCTTTCGCCGATGATGCGCCAGGAGCATGCGGCCGGCGACAAGGTCTTCGTCGACTATTCCGGCAAGAAGATCCCGATTGTTGATCGCAAGACCGGTGAGATCCGCGAGGCAGAGATCTTCGTGGCAGTGCTCGGCGCATCCAGCTTCACCTTTGCGGAGGCAACTTGGACGCAAACGCTCCCGGACTGGATCGGCTCGCATGTCCGGATGTTTCGTTTCTTCGGAGGCGTTCCCCGGCTGATCGTTCCCGACAATCTGAAGTCGGGCGTCAGCAGCGCCAGCTTCTACGACCCCGAGATCAACCGCAGCTAGGGGAGGGGATTTCGTTGACCATCGGCCGGCAGAGGAGCGGGCCGAGCGTTTCGTGACATGACCGAACGGAATTTCGTCCGGCTGCGCAAAAAGGTGCCCTGTCGAGACTTACTTGTTAGCAGGGACGAACTCGTGAAGAGTTAAACGACTGATAAGGCAACATTATCATTCGTTTTATGATGCCGACAAGCACAGCGCTTTCTGCGCAAATAGATTGCTAAAAGCGCCGTCATGACTCATCGTGCTTGCGATGATTCTGCGACCCAACCCCTCTCTGTCTCGCCGTGGCGTGCTTGGCGGCGCCTCTTCGATCGCACCGATGGCAACGGTGCCGACCTGGGTTGCGCGGGGCCGCCCTCGACACCCAAACGGTTGCGGGACAAGGCATCGAGGACATTGCAGTCACGGCCGGCGCCGCCATCGGCGCGCTCGATGCGGTGGTCCGCCGGCAGGAGCGGTGGGCCGGCGCCTGGCGGCAGCGCCTGGCGCTTTCGGCGGCTGCGGTCACGGCACGGCAGGCAGGGCGCGTCGAGGACGAAGCGGCCTTGCGCGATGCCGTATTGCTCACAAGACCGGGCGGCAATGTCGGTCCCGCCGGCCTTTTCTTTCTTGCTTGGCGGCGGCTGGCATCTCGGCCAGCGGACGATCTGCTAACGGAGAAAAATGTCGCGGCGGTGCTGGAAGATCTAGGTCTCACGCTCAACGATGAGGCGGTCAGCGATCTGACGGACGATCTGCGACAGCTTGCCGCCAACACCGGCACGGTCGAAACGCTGGTCGGGGCCTTCGCGGCCGCGGAGCGTTACGGCCTCCGGCGCGTTCTCGGAGCCTGGCTTGCCGATGTCTTGCTCGCGCAGCGGCTAGGCTGGACACATGCAATCCCTTTGTTGGGCGCCAAAGCGACCTTAGTTGTGGGTACGTGCCGGGCGCGTCGACCAGTGACTGCCGCTCTGGCTGCCGGCGCCGAAACGGAAGCCGATTGGGCCAAAAGCCTGCTGGCCGCGCAGGCGCGCGCTGCGCTGCGCGCCATTGATCTTTTCGCCGAACTTGAGCGCCGGGCGGACCGGCTGCTTGCGGTTGCGCCGAAACTCAGGGCCAAGGCGGCGGACGTCGTCGTGGAAAAAGCTGCTCTCTGACGACGCGATCGTCGCCTCAGAACAAATCGCCGGCATGAGCGATCGCGGCCTGCGCCGCCTGTTCGACCGGCTGGTCGAGCTCGGTGCCGTGCGTGAATTGTCCGGCCGCGCTACCTTCCGCATCTACGGGCTGTGAAGACAATGGCGGAGAGTGCACGTAGGCGAGGAGGGAGCCGGCCAGATGACCGTCGATCAGCTGACCAGCTGTTTGACCGGGAACTGGATCATCTGCCGCCGGAAGCGCGTTGGCGTGAATGGATGCACCGGGTCGAAGCAACGATCTTCGCCGCTAGCGAGCCGGTCGACCGCGAAATGCTCGCCCGCATCGTCGGGAAAAGCTGCAGCATTGATCTTCTCATCGACGACATCCGCGAGGAGCTGCGCGGCCGCCCTTACGATCTGGTTTCGGTCGCCGGCGGCTGGAAACATTTGACCCGGCCTGCCTATGCAGACGCCATCCGTGCTGCTGTAGGTGGAAGTGGGAAGACGGCCGACCTTACGCAGTCGGAGGTTTTGGTGCTGATGTGCATCGGCTACTTCCAGCCGATCACCCGCGCCGAACTGTCGTCTTTCTTCGGCAACGAGATCAGTCGCGATTTTATTGGTCATCTGCGCGGTGCCGGCCTGATCGCTTCCGGTCCGCGCAGCCCAACGCCGGGCGCGCCCTACACCTATGTGACGACAAAAGAATTCCTGCTGGAGTTCGGGCTCGACACGCTGCGCGACCTGCCGGATTTCGAAGCCCTCGAGGACGCTGGACTGCTCTCGAAGGAGAAGCTACTCGCAGGTGATATCATGCCAGGATTATACAACGACGAGGAAGAGCATGCTTAGCGTCGGCACTGATGAATAATACGCTGCCTGGCCGGTGGCCGCAGTTCGCGGCGTCCTCAACAGGATCTACGACCGGGGTTCGCGAGATGACGTGAGGAGACGCTGTCGGGCGTGGGGCGTTGCCTAGAAAATGGTGGGGGGAAATATGCCTGTAGCTCGTATTGAACGTGTCATTGGCGGTTTGGTAACCGCGTGGGCCGAGCCCGGTTCTGATGGCTACTTTGCCTGCCATCACTTTGGATCTAACGTGCATCCAGCCCACCTCTCCAGTTTGGATGAGGTGGCGGATTTCCTACGTTCGCATCTCGGCAGCGGTGTTCGCATGAACCCCGGCTGGGTCAAGATTGTACGGAACATCCACATCGATGGGGTTTTGCTCCGCTGATCGGCGCGAGCCGTTCTGGAGAGCCAAAAACGCCGGTGGCGGTGAATGATGGGTCACTCGCAGGCGCGCTGCCTGGTGTGAAGTTGTATCCATCGAGAGTGCTATTTAAGCCGCCGGACGGACCCTGGATAAGCAAATCATCCCAAGAAAAATCCTAGACAAATCATGAGACGGCGCTTCTAATTGCTGAGCCGACCGAAATAGCGGGTTGCGCATGTCTCTCAGTGCTTTGGGGGTTATTGCGAGAGACAGATTGCAATTCTGAACTCTGTTATAACGGCAAGGATACCCAGGGTTTGGGGGAGGGGATTTCGTGATTATCGCGGATAATGAAACCGCCATCGACTACCTGTATTACGAGACGGTCGCTAAAACGGTCGTCAAGCTGATCAGGCAGAAGTCGAAGGAACCGTTGACGATCGGGTTGCACGGCGACTGGGGAGCGGGCAAATCCAGCACGCTGCTGATGATTGAGTCGGCATTCAAGGGACAGACAGACACCCTGTGTGTCCGGTTCAACGGCTGGCTGTTTGAGGGATACGACGACGCGAAGGCGGTGCTGATCGAGACGATCGTCGCAGCCCTCCTCAAGGAGAGGTCCGGGATCGCCAAGGTGGCGGACAAGGCCTGGGACGTCCTGAAGGCCGTCAACTGGATGAAGGCCGCCCGCACCGCAGGCAGCCTGGCGTTCACCATGGCGACCGGGATCCCCGGTCCGGACCTGATCCAGGGGATTGGTTCGATCGCGGGCAAGGTGATTAGCGATCCCAAGGCCTACCTGACCGGCGACGTGTTCAACAAGGTCATGGACGGTGCGGCGGAGCATTTTAAGGAGGCCGCACCTTCCGAGACGACGCCGCAACGGATGCACGCCTTTCGCGAAGACTTCGAGGAGCTGCTGGAGCGCGCCAAGGTCGACCGGCTGATCGTCTTGATCGACGACCTCGATCGATGCCTCCCGCAGACGGCGATCGCCACGCTGGAGGCTATCCGCCTGTTCTTGTTCGTGCCGAACGCGGCGTTCGTCATCGCCGCTGACGAGGGCATGATTGAATATGCCGTGCGCAACCACTTTCCCGATCTCCCGGCGGCGGCGGGGCCTACAAGCTACGCGCGCAACTACTTGGAAAAACTGATCCAGGTTCCGTTCCGCATGCCGGCACTTGGCGCGTCGGAGACCTTGGTCTATCTCACCTTGCTGCTCTATCTGGCCTCCGGCGTCAGCGACAGTTCGGTGGAGTTCAAGAGCCTGCTCGAGGTGGCGCGCAAGGCCTTGCAGCGGCCCTGGCTGGGCACCGGCTTCGACCGAGACAAAATCAAGGCGAGGCTGGGGTCCATACCCTCCGATCTGGATGCCGCCCTGCAGCTTGCGGCGGAGATTACGCCGATCCTAACCGAGGGCGCCCACGGCAATCCCCGGCAGATCAAACGCTTCGTCAACACCATGGCCCTGCGCGTCGAGATCGCCAGCGAGCGCGGCTTCCAGGACGATATCAAGCAATCCGTCTTGGCCAAGCTGATGTTGGCGGAGCGATTCGCCCCGGAACTGTTCAACGCGATCGCCCGCGACGCGTCCGCTGACGGCTCCAAGACCATCTCGATCCTCGAGCGGAAGGTGACCTCGAAGGGTGGCAAGGACGCCGATGATGATCCCATGGCCGACTGGCCCAACATCGAGTGGGTCAAGCGCTGGGCGGCGATCACCCCGCCGCTGAACGGCATCGACCTGCGGCCCTACGTGTTTGTCAGCCGCGACCGCAGGACGTCCGCCGGCATCGGTGTCGCCGGCGGCCCCGTGGAAGCCATGATCGAGCGGCTGGCGACGTCGACTCTCGGCGTCACGCAGGTGACGAAGGCCGAGGTGGCTGCGCTCACGCCCGAAGATGCCAACCGGGTGTTCCAGGGCCTCGTGACGAAGATTGATCAGACCGAAGATCTCGGCAAACGGCCGCCGGCGGCCGAGGGTCTGGCGCGCCTTTGCGGAGACCGGCCGGAACTGCGCGAACCGCTGGTTGCATTCCTCGGACGACTGCCGGTGAGCAAGATCGGCGGGTGGGTGGTTAGCGGCTGGGGTGTGGCGGTTGAGGGTCCGCAGGCGCAAGAGTTCGCCGAGCTCGTGGGAGAGTGGGCAACGCAGACCTCGAACAAGCCACTGAGCGTCGTCGCGTCGCTGCAGCTGAACCCGAAGTCGAAGAGAAAGTAACATGGGAACCTCCGGCACCAAGCCCAGTTCCCCCCGGGCGCTGCTCCCAACCTGGGTGGACGACGTCGCCGCGTCGACCCCGTCGGCCCCGCCCCTTCCGACACCGCTTCCCGTGCCCGCCCCGCCGGGGCAGCCCGGAGCAACTCCGGTTCCTGCCCCGTCGGGCACACCGCCGAACCCGGTTCCCGTGCCACAGCCGCTGCCCCCGCTGGCGTCACCGGCGGCGGGCAAGCCACTCGGCTCCGCTCGCTCGGATTTCTCCCGTGCGGCCCGCTCGCGCGGGGGTGGCGGCAGGGACCTGAGGCGCGCCGCCGGCAAGTACGTCAGAGCCATGGGCGGTGCACGCAACGCTGCCCGTGCCATGGCGCCGTCCCGCAGGGTGATGACTGGCCTGGGACAGCTGTTGGGTCAGGTGGCGCAGAACGGCCCGGCTGCGGCTCTGCGGTTCTTCAACCTGCAGAGCCTCGTCGGCGCCCCGATAGCCGACGTCTTCCTCGCCCTCACGGACCTCCTGTGCCCTGACGGCGGGACGATTGATGAGGCCATTGCGAGGAACGCGATGCTCGAGACCGTGGGCGAGCTCGGCGCGGCGGGAGATCTGCCTTTCGATGGCGCCACGCCCGACGTGCTGGACGCCGTGTTCACCGGTGCGCTCGCACGCTCGATCGAGACCAAGCTGTTCAACGAGATCGGGGGCAGGTCCATACGGCTCCCGACCGACGTTGCCGCGGTCGAGATCATTCAGAGGACGCTGCACGACTTCATCCAGGGCACCGTCCGCGATCGCTTCGCGGCTGCGGGCGGCACGCTGGCGTCAGTTCCCTACGCGGGCGTCGAGGCCTTCGTCCAGGCCATCTACGAGCAGTCCTTCGAACTGATCCGCATCCTGGGGGATAGCGCATGAGACGTTTCGTGTTTGTCGGCCGCCTGGGTGCGGCGGATAACGGGGCCGTGCCGGTCGTCCAGCCGGACGCGACGCCGGTGACGGTCCAGTTCGTGGCCGCGAACAAGCGGCTCGATTACGGCATCGGCAACGCGCTGCAGACGTTGGCCGACCTCGGTCTCCGGCGGACGGAAACCGCGATCGACCTCGTCATCGTCGCCGCCATGGTCAACGCGGCCGACACCCGCGTCTCGCGCTCCGCGAATGCACAGGACGGCTGGACCCGGGAGCTGGACCTAGTGGTGCCGGTGCGTGAGCCTGACTTGTGGGCGGCGCAGGGAGCGTTGCTCGCCCGCACTCTCAGGTTCTTGACGGGCGACCATTGGCGTATCGTGTTCAGGGCACGGCCCGCACCCTTTGCGACGATCGCAACGGCGCGGCCGTCGCTGGGCCTCGCCGAGCCGGACGAAGTGTGTCTGTTCTCCGGCGGTCTGGACAGTCTCGTCGGGGCGTTGGATTTCCTGGCCGGGGGCGGGAAGCCGCTTCTGGTGAGCCATTACTGGGATTCGGAGACGAGCAAGGCGCAGACGTTGCTGCTGGACTTGCTGCGCAAGAATTACAAAACAAACGAGCCGTTGTCCCTGCGGGCGCGCCTCGGCTTCGACCGCAACCATGTCGACACCGGCGAGGTGGAAAACAGCCAGAGGGGGAGATCCTTCCTGTTTTTCGCGTTGGCCATTTTGGCGGCTTCGGGGCTGACGTCTGACGCCCCGGTCCGCGTGCCCGAGAACGGCCTGATCGGCCTCAACGTACCCCTCGACCCGCTCCGCCTCGGTTCGCTCAGCACCCGCACCACTCACCCATTCTACATGGCGCGCTTCAACGAGTTGATGCGGGGGCTTGGCATCGCCCGGCGTCTGGAAAACCCCTATCGCCACGTGACCAAGGGTCAGATGGTCAGGGATTGCGAGGATCCGGCGCTGTTGCGACGGGCCATTCCCTCGTCGATGTCGTGTTCCTCGCCGGCGAAAGCCCGCTACAGAGGCCTGCCACCGCAGCACTGCGGAACGTGCGTCCCCTGTCTGATCCGCAGAGCATCCCTGGCAGCCGGCCTGGACGCGAACGAGTCGGATACGACACCCTATGTGGTGAAGGATTTGGCGGCGCGTCGTCTCGATACGCTCGAGGCCGAGGGCGAACATGTGAGGTCGTTTCAGCTGATGGCGGAGCGGTTACGGCGGAATCCGCGGGCCGCAAAGGCCCTCGCGCGCATCCCCGGTCCGCTGACCGACGAGCCGTCCGAGATTGACGACTATGTTGACGTCTTCGTGCGAGGGATGCAGGAAGTGGCCCATTTCCTCGAACCCGTCAGGGCGAAGCCTAGCTGAGCATGTCTGCACCACGCCTCGTCGATTTCCACTGTCACCTGGACCTGTATCCAGATCCGGCCGCGGCTATAAGAGCCTGCGAAGAGGCTAAGGTGGCGACGCTCGCGGTGACGACGACGCCGAAGGCGTTCAGGCAGAACATGAACCTTGCAAAGGGCGCCGAGTTTGTGCGCATTGGGCTCGGCATTCACCCGCATCTTGCCGAGCAGCGCTGGACCGAACTGCCCCTGTTCGAGGCGCTGTTGCCCGAGACGAGGTATGTCGGCGAAGTCGGTCTCGATGCGAGCCCCGCACACTACCGCTCGATCGATCGTCAAGTCGACGTCTTCAGGCGTATTCTAACCTCCTGCCAGAGGGCGGGGGACAAGATCCTCTCCGTGCATAGCGTCCGCACGGCGTCGAAGGTTCTCGACCACATCGAGGAGCTGCTTCCCAAGGGCAGTGGCAAGGTGGTGCTGCACTGGTTCAGCGGATCGGTCGCAGACGCGCGGCGGGCTGCGGCTCTCGGGTGCTATTTTTCCGTCAACCAGGCCATGTTCAGGTCCGAGCGGTCAGTGGCTCTCCTCGGGACCTTGCCGCTCGACCGGCTGCTCACGGAGACGGATGGTCCCTTCGTGGAGGTAGATGGTTCCCCCGTCACGCCGGGCGGCGTGGACGAGGCCGTTCGCATGCTTGGCGACGTTGTGGGCCTGGGCGCCGAGGAGATGCGGCGCGCCATTTTGAATAATCTAAAGGCAGTTTTGGAACGGTCCGCAAACTGACGATTCCACGCCGACCCGAGCTTATCGTGGCCAGCGACTCTGCACCATTCGCTACCGGAGCTTGAGGAGCTCGATGAGCTCGTCGGCGTTGAGCAACTGGCCGGCACGCCTGTATGCCGGCGAACCGCGGCGGGCCTCGATTTCGGCATATTTCTGCAGCATCTCGCGATAAGTCGACACCGTGTTGGCGTGAGCGTTCAGGGATCTGTCCCTGAACTCCTCAAAGCGCCCGAGCTTTTCGACCATGAATTTGGCCATCGACATGTAGCGTCCCTCTTCGTTCCCGTCGAAGCCGTCAAACTTGGGGTTTTTCCCCCAGTACTTCACCTGGTCCTCGACGCGCTGCCTGTCTTCGGGACTGAGCTTCTCATATCCCCATTCAATGGCTCGCCACATCGCCATCGTGTCGACCACGAAGTCGAGCGCCTCGGGGTCGTCGACCTCATCGTGAAAGATGCCCGACATTTCCCATTCCAGGCCCCAGAAATGGCCTCCGTAGATGGCGCTCTGAATCAACTCGACTGACTTCATGTCCTCGTAGCCTTTATGCTGGCGCAGGACTTCGGCTAGCATCCACATGATCAGTTTTTCAGAGCTGGTCGGCCGGAAGGCCTTGCGCCGACCAGCCTCAAGCCCAGTATACACCAAGGTGCGGATGGCCTCTGCCCGCGAAGGGAGGTCACGCTGCTCTCCCCGCCAAGCATCGATCCGGTCAATCGTGCTTTCATCGAGCCTGAGCTCGAATCGCTCGGTTTTCACCATTTCTACCTCCAATCAAGTCCGTACCGAATCCATATCGTACGGACATTGTACGTAAGACACGGTGAAAGGCAAGCATCGCCATCTCGCATGTCGTTACTTGGGTCAGGACGGGGGCGCGTCACACCCCCCACGGCTGGCATGCCGGCCGGTGCCTGCACCTCCGGCATGTGGCTAGGCGCTCGTCGGGACCCTCAGGGAACAGGCGAGTCGATCAGAGTGCAGGTGTCAGGATCCGGGCCGTAGTACTGCGCGAACTGTCGCTCGCCAAGGCGATCAGTGCAGCATTTTCGGATTTCCCGGTAAGCCATTTGAAATCGTAGCGGAAAGGTCCCGGCTCGAGGACCCATTGCAGGGCGAGATCGAACACGAGCATTCCGCCAAAGAAGGTGTTGACCAGTTTCTTGATGTTTTCGGGGCTCCGGCCGCGCACGGCGCGAGGAAAGATCTGCTCGGTGTCACCTCTGTCCTGGAAGAGGGACAGATGGGTGACGAACAGCGATCCGGCCTCAGGGTTGAAGTTGTCTCCCGCCATCCAGATGCCCGGCCAACAGAAAAATTCGGGACTGCGCTGCTTGTCTCGGCAAAAAGCGATGAAGTGCGAGACCAGGACCCGGACAGGCATGTTCACACCGGCATAGTTGAACGTACGATGCTCCTCCATCAGGGCATCGACAGGGCCCTTGTCGCCGAGCAGCCCGACCACGGCAGCAAGTCCCGTCCGCGGATCATCGTATCCGCATCGCTCGCTCAGTCGCGCCGCGACGTGCTCATACTCCTGAGCGGAGAAATTTTGCACCGCCTGGGCGAGCTCGGGGGTTTCGGCTGCGGCCAGGCAAAGTCTTGTGAAGCGCGCGCCAGGATCAACGTCGCGGATAAAGTCCTCGAAGAACTCGATGTCGAGCGGAAACCCCCTCGTCGGGTTGATTGCCAGATCGCAGATCAGCAGAAACAGGCCGACGATCGGGCTGTCATACCGTTCGGGCCATTCTGTCCCAGTAAGCACCAGGAACAGTTCAAACGAGTCGACATAGACGGGCGCAAAGTAGCCTTGCTCGCGATACGTCTGAAGCAGCTCGGGACCGCCTGACGATGCCAAATACTGAATTTGGCAAAAGCGGGCCTGGCCTTCGAATATCTGCTGGATGCCGATGTCGGCGTAAGGTGGGCGCGCACCGCGATGGAAGCCTTCAATCCGGCTGAGTTGAAGTTTGAGGAATTGTGCATCCCAGCGACCGGGGTCGGGAAATTGCCCTTCCGCGAAGTCACAGGACCCGTTGATCGCGTGGACGATCTCACCATAGGTTTTGAGGTAGCTGTGCCCGACGCTCTGAAAATAGGGCGTTTGCTCCAGCGAGAGGATCGACTTCGGCGACCAGGCAAGTTGCTTGTAGAACTTGATGTCGAGCGCGTTGTTGACGGCAATATTGGCGGCGGCGAGCACCGGATCAGAGTGCGTCCGACCGTCGAGCATCGCCCTGTGCGCCCAAGCCTTTACAGGTTTGGCGACGCCGGCGCCCCGCGCAAAGGTCTGAAGAGACGTCATGCTGCCATAGATTTGCGCCGGGTACGCCAGGCTGAGGATGAGTCCCGCAGTGGACCCCATGTGCTGCCACCAATGCACGGTTTCGTGCAGATAGGTCGAGTAGGCTTGGTACAGTTCGGCTGCGTCATGACCCTCGGTGTCGCGCTGGGTGAGCGCGTCGACAAGCTCATGGGCGCGGGGACTGAGGCGCAAGACGAAATGTTCCGTCGTGTAGCTCCCGTGGCCTGCCAGCGTGGCGTCGAACACCAGTGGATCGTTGGCTGGGTTGAGCAGATACGGATCGAGATGGGAGAACAGGGACATGGGAGAACTGTAGCAGAGATTGCCTACGGAAGCGGACAAACGCCGGGCTACCAGGCGATCGGCCTGACGGCACGCCACGGCGGTGCAGGTCGGCCTGGAATTCGTCAGTCCGGAGGCGCCAATCGGCGTATTCCCTTGCGCCGTACTCCTTCGCATGGACCGACCGGGCGTCTTCGTGGGCGAGACACCGAAAAAAGCGGGGCCTGACGAAAAGAATAGTTCGCTGGGGCGGCGCGCTTAAGGGTGTGGGTTGCCGAGCGGATCCATGCCGAGCGCCAGCCTGACGCTCTCTCGGATGCTTTCAGTCATCGCCAGCAGAACTTCCGGTCGGATGTCTCCGGGCTTTTCAACCACCATATAGCGCACACGCACATAATCGTTCTTGTCGGCCAGAGTTTTGGCTTGGCTGACAGTTCTGGCAGGCAGGACCAGGCCTGAACCTTGAGCGGCCACAGCCATCTCGTGCAGATTGTGCCCCAAGGCCCGCAAAGCCTCAATGTCTCGGCCCGCGCTGCGGAGGTAGCATTTCAGGAAGAGTTCGCACGCATGGTAGCAAAGCAACCTGGTCGGTCCCGACGTCAGACCGCGGCGACCGGCATCAACGGCCTTCGCGGCCTGCAAAAAGGAGTCGGCGAGCAGGAAAATACCGAACGGGGTGGCGCCTTCCGATTCTGGGATCATGCAGTCCAGTTGATTTTGGTGTTCTGGAGTCTCAAGTCGAAGTGCCCCCGACCGATATGACGCCGTTCGATTGAGATTCTCCGTGCATGGCACGACTCCCGGTGGGCCTTGGACGTGACGGCAGGACTTGAACCTGGGACCTCCTCGCCCCTAGATAGCGGTGTCACGCACCACCCAGGTCGAAAGCGAGGCGCTCTATCCTCTGAGCTACGCCACGATCTGCCTATGCATCGTTGTCCACGACCAGCTGCGGCTTCTTACGCTTCAACCGGTTCGATCTCTCCTCGGCCGCCTTCTTGATCTCGGCGGCCTTTTCCAGCGCAAACGGCTTGGCGGCCTCGATCAGGCCATCGAAATGATAGCGGTTCGTCATGCTGCCATTGGGCGTGTTGCGCCGTTCCTCCCGGCCAAGAAGTTTAAGGGCCTCGAGGGCGGCAATGCGTTTCTGAATGGTGCGGGGCGTCACCCCGATCGCCTTGGCGATGGTTTCGACCGAGGGGTGGGGAAGGTTGTCGGGCAGCCACCAGTACTGGACCAGGTGGATGATGATGTTCATGTCGAGCGCATCGAGGCCGAGAGCCTGCTGCTTCTCGATGATGATGTTGGGGAAAGCGCTCCAGCCCGTGGCCATGAGTGCCTTGGTCCACTTCTTCTCGTTGGTGCGTAGCTTGCCGACGTCTGCCTTGGCGGTTTCTGGCTGGGCCATCTGAGGCTCCCTGTGATGAACTGCGCCTAGATATGGTGGTTTCCCGTGATGACGCAAGGGCATTGGGGACGGTTCTGCATTCAGGGGGAGGGTGTTTCAAGGTTCCCCCGGCCTATGTCCCTGGATTCAGGGGCCGGGGAACCGCGCTGCACCCAAAGAAGAGGACTTGATAATATGAAGTGCCGATCAGACGAACCGTGCTATATGCAAGTGATAAGATAGGGACCCCCCGACCAGAGGTTCACCCGGGGTGTTGACAAAGAGAGCGTCAATACCCATACTTTGGGCGTGAGCATCGCTCCGGGGTTGGCGCCAGGCGCCAGCCGAACTTTTCAAAACGAAGGCCCGGCTAGTCCGGGTCTTTGTTTTTTATCCGTTCAAAGCAGCTGTATTTGATGCCGCAGGATGCCAGGTCCTCGGGCTGCAGGTGCGCGTCGATGAGACGCTTGTGGTCCATCAGGGCCCTGTAGGGCCGGTAGGACGGGTCATAGCCGCCCTTGGCCATCGGATAGAGGTAGAGATCGGCGATCTGCAACATCGGCGTGGCTTTGGTTCTGCCGCGGGGCTCCCCGCGCACGATGTCCCTGAACTCCTCGGCAGTTAACGACCCGTAGCTGGCGGAGTTGGCGCCGTCGAACGGCATCCCCTGCGTCTTCAGGATCCGCGTGTAGGCCACCAGGTCGCGGTCCTCGGCTTTGCCGGCGCGCTCGAAGAACACGCGCAGCTTGCGGTCCTGGCTGCGGGCATATTTGGCGGCGCGCTCGATCAGGATGCAGTAGGCGGTCTTGCACATGAACCAGAGCTGGTCCCGGTACCGGTCGCGGTAGCGGGCAACATAGCCCGGTCGGTCGATGACCGCGGCGATGCCGATCACGGGCAGCCCAAGCAGCATCCCCTGCAAGTCTCCCAGGAATTCAAAAGCGGACTCCGGCTTCTTCAGCCAGCCGAAGTCGCCACGGCCGCCCCGGATCGCCCAGGAGTGGAGCGGGTAGGTGATGCCGTGCTTCTGGCAGAAGGCCTTGTGGCGGGCATAGAGCTCATCGACGTCTTCCTCGTTGATGAGGATGCCGCCGAGGGCGAAATAATCCATTTCGTCCCGGCGCTTCTCTCTGGGCTCTCGGTCTGGCTCACGGCTGCCGCTGTCATCGAGGTAAAGGTGGATTTCGCGGTCGGTCACGGGCAGGCTTTCAATTTCCGCACCAGCTTGGCTCAAAAACCTGAACCTGTACAGCTTGGCGACACTCGTGCGCGCCACAGGGAACGTTGCAGCTCAGGCCGATTTCATCTGCACCATCAGCGTCTCGCAGCTGAGGGTGAGTTGGCGGGCATATGCCTTCGAGGCGTCAAGCGTGGCTCGCTTGGTGACGCCGAAGATCAGGTAGCCCGCATGCACGGCGGCGAGGATGCCGAGGGCCGCAAGCTTTCCATGGGTTAGCTCGGCAAACGATCCTCGTCGACATCAACATCCGCGCCGCCGCCGACGATCCCGAGGACGACACCTACGACGTTGCCCAGGATCTCAAGAGGCGCCTCTCCCGCGACGACAAGGGCCGGCTCTACGTCGACGCCTTCCTGCTCTCGCACCCGGATTCCGACCACGTGACCGGGCTCACGACGCATTTCCACCTCGGCCCGCCCGAGGATTTCCCGGAGGGTGACGAGAACCTCATCCTGATCCGCGAAATGTGGTCGTCGCCGATCGTGTTCCGGCGCGCCAGCAAGCAGCACAAGCTCTGCGACGAGGCCAAGGCGTGGGCCACCGAAGCGCGGCGCCGGGTCGCGCTGTTCAAAGAGAAGGGCCTGACCGGCACCGGTTCAGGCGACCGCATCCTGATCCTCGGTGAGGATAAAGACGGCAAGACCGATGATCTCACGGACATCCCGGTCAAGCAGGACGGCCTGCTGACCGCAGCTGACCGCGTGAACACGGGCCAGTTCGAAGGCCGCCTGCTGGCGCCGATGTACGTCGACGAAGACGACAAGGAGCTGATCGAAGTCCTCGAGAAGAACAACTCCTCGGCGATCGTGCGGTTCTCCATCGCCGGCGACGGCGTGGCCGACCGCTGCCGCTTCCTGACCGGTGGCGACGCGGACGTCTCCATCTGGGACCGGCTGTGGCAGCGCCACAAGGACAGTAACAAGGACTGGCTCAGCTACGATGTCATGGAGACGCCGCACCACTGCTCCTGGCGCACCCTGAGCCACGACCGCTGGTCCGAGATGGGCGAGAAGGTCAAGGTGTCCGAGGACGCCAGGAACGCACTCTCCCAGACCCGTGACGGCGCCATCATCGTCGCCTCCTGCAAGCCCATCAAAAAGGACGACGACAACCCGCCTCATGAGCGGGCCAAGCGGGAATATGTCTCGATCACCTCGGCCGAACGCTTCATCTGCACGACCGAGTATGCCGATGAGCACGACGGGCCGGTCGAGTTCAACATCACCGGCGTCGGCACATCCAAGCAGCTGGCGCTGACCCCGAAAAAGGCCGCCTCGATCGCCGGCGTGACCGGAGTGACGACGACGCCCAGATCCCACGGCTGAGCCATGGCCTCGGCAGACATGAAGCGGCACGCGGAACACTTTCTGCGTGTCGCAACAGAGATTCCGCAATGCCAGCGCTGTGGCCTGATCGCCGTCGGTGACGACGTGGCGACCCTGTTCCTTGATCTGGCCGTGGAGATGCCAACGCACTGGCACGCCAAGGGCACCGCCCCTAACGGCGTCCTGCCGGTCGAACGCGTTGAGGTCCTGCTTGGCGCTGACTACCCGTGGCGGTGCCCCACCTTCACCCTGCGCAAGGGCTTTCCGCGCAACCTGCACCATCTGACGCCCGGCTCGGAAAACGTGTGTCCAACCCCCTGTCTTGTGGATGGCAACCAGGACGAATATTTCAATCAGCACGGCCTGATCGAACTCGGCATCGGGGCCATCGTCAACCAGATGGGCGTTTGGCTCGGTCGCGCAGCAATTGGCACCTTGATGGATCCGGATCATGGCTGGGAACCCGTGATGCGCCAAGGCCTGCCGGACCGGCTTATTATCGATGCGGACTTCGCCCGAAGCCAGATCACCGACAAGTCCGGCTCGGTATGGCTTGCTACCAAATTCATGAAGGGCAAGGATCTCGCTGGCAAAAGGTCCTACACCCTCTCGGCGCACAATGAATTTGCCGCTGCCGTCGGCAACATGTCTGCTTTCCCCTTTGAGGCCGAAAGCGAAGGACGCTACAGCGGCATCACCGCGACGGTGCTGATCTGGCCGCCAAATGGCGCCATCACAAGTGCGGTGCTGCCTGAGACGGTAGCGAACCTTGACGACTTGGCACAACGCGCTGAGGCCTTCGGCTGCGGCGTTGAGTTTGCGAAATTCCTCGACAGGCTCCAGCGGCGCTGGGCGGGCAAAACCGATGACGCGACCTTCCCGATCGCCGTTTTGTTTGGCGTGCGGCGACCTTTTCGGCTGATCGGGCGGGCGTCGACGATCGAGTTGCTTCTTGATTGAAATCACGGCTCCGCAGAAGCGGGCCTCGCTGTTCGAAGGGCCCAACGCGAGAGCCGCCGTTGCCATGGAGCAACTGGGTCGCACGACGCCCGCGCTTCTCCGCGCCGTGTCGGCAGCTCCCTCTTATCCGCCATTCAGCCTGGTTGGCTGCGGCAGCGTCGGATCGAAAACCGCTCTGCATCTGGCCCGTGCCGGCGCCCAGATCTTGGCCGTCTCCGACAGCAACGAGCTGCGGCCCCACAACATGGCCCGGCACGCCCTCGTGCGGCCACCCCTGCCGTGGCCGAAGGCGTTTGAACTGTCTGACGAGCTGGCCCTGCTCGGGCAGAAACCGGAAGCCCATCTGATTGACGTGGTTAGGGGCCTGAAGCGTGCGGACAATCGCCTGCTGATTTCGCCGCCCGGGACCGGCACGCTGCTCAACACGACCGCATCGAGCCTGGTGCGCGATGCCCTGTCAATGGTGAGCCCTGCCGAGCTGCCGGCACGCATGGCGGAGATCGCCCTTTTCGGGCGCGGCCGTGGCGGTTTCGTATTTCATAAGGGAAGCAACCGCAATCCGAGCCTCGCCGACCTGCAGGCGGTGCTGTCCGCGACCGTGACGCCTTATGAACGGACATTGTTGTTCGATCCCGAGTTCGGGCTGACGCAAATTCAGATCGGGGAAGGCTGCGGCTCCATGACTATGCCGATGACCGACGCGCGCCTTTCGGCGATGACCGCCATGGCCACCGAGGAACTCATGCGCCTCGCCGGCGCCAATGCCGATGGCGGAGAACTGGTCGTGGGGGTGGCAGAGCCCGATAGCCCATCGACAAGTTGGCGCCGCCTCTCCGTGTCAAAATTCCTGGAAATCCCGGTCGAGGGCAGCGAATGGACTTTGCGTCTGTCGTCGCACGTCGCCGGCATGATCCGCGAAGAGACCGCGCGGTTTCCCAATGTCGAGACGGGAGGCCTTCTGATCGGCTCCTGCAGTTCTCTCATGAAGACTGTCACGGTGGTCGACCTGATCGAGGCGCCAGAAGACAGCGTGAGGACGCCGACGCTGTTCGTGCTTGGAACGAAGGGCATGAAGAATCGGATCGATGCCCGTTTCGAGGAAAGCGGCCGCTCGCTGCTTGATGTGGGTACCTGGCACAGCCACCTCGCCGAACAAGGTCCCTCGCCCACCGACCGCAAGACGGCCAAGCAGGTCGCCGTGGAGCGAGCGCCGCCGGCCATCCTTTCTCATTGCCACTCCAGCCACGTACCATGCCATCATGCATCAGGACGCGCCATGAACGATTACCTCGACGCCTACTCCATCAAGGCGCGCCTCGCGCCGGCAGCTCTGGCGATTGCCCCGGTCATTGTCCTGATTGTGCTGGCCTTCAACTGGGTTCAGCCGAGCCTCCCCGAGGCCATCATCGGTCTCGCCGTCATGGTCCTGTTCTTCGCTGCCTCGAATGTGGCCCGCCGCCTGGGCAAGAGGAAGGAGAGACAGCTGTTCGCGACGACCGGCGGGAGACCGGAAAATCGCGAACTGAACCACCTGGATAAGACACTCGACGAGCGGACCAAGGACCGCTACCGCAAATTCCTCGCCAAGCAGCTCGAGCAGCCGGCGCCGACGCGCGACATGGAAGTCGAGGACCCCGACGAAGCGGCTGCGTTCTATGTGCAGTGCTACAACTGGCTGCGCGAGAACACCCGCGACACCGAGAAATTTCGGATTCTTTTCAACGAGAACATCGCCTACGGCTATTACCGCAATCTCCTGGCGCTGAAGCCCTATGGCATCGTGCTCAATCTGCTGACCATCGCCGCCGCGGCCGCAATCATCTACTACAAGCCCGATTTCGCTTGTTGTCGAGGTTGATCAGCGCCATGTCCCCGTTGCCCACGGGGAAAAGGTCAGTTTTGCAGGCATCTGTGTCGGTTCCTATGGTTGGCCGGAACGGGCACGCAACGGATCATTTCCGTGTGCGCGCGCCGCCGGCAACTAGCCTGTGGCTTGTCAATGGAGCCTTGGGGCACTAGAACCGACTTGCAACGGTACGGACCTGTGGTCTGGGCAGTCTTACGGCGCCACGTCCGCAGGTACGCACAAACAGAAGGCAGGCGGTGGAATCACCGTCTGCCTTTTTTATGGCACAGCGTTAAAATGAAGTAAATACGTTCGTGCAGCGCGTTGCACTGAGGGTACGATTATTTGGCAAGTTGTCAACAGGCCAATCGGACCAAAACGCCGCAGGCGGCGATGCATGGCAGGTATGTCTTTTTACATATGGTAGCGGGACCCGAGAACGCAAGTCGCGCTTCACGTTGCTCGGTCGAGGGCCAGGTCGGTGAAGCTCCAGCTGCGCACAGGCCACGTTTGAGGCGCAAGCTTCACCGTCGCATGTGTGCCCTAGCATGGAAACGTCAGACGGCAGCGCCACCAGGGGGTATGTGGCTTCCCAGGCTTTCGTGGACAAATATCAGGCTCGCGGGCCGCTCAAAACATTGCTGCCCGCCCGCGTCGCTCAGGGCACCACGTTCAAGCCGACGCATCCGGACGCGGACGATGCCTACGAATGGATGGGACTGGAGGCCCGAAAAGAGATCTTTGCGCTTTTGGATGCAGCAGTAGCCGATCCTGCCGCAACGGTCAGCATGGTCGCCTACGACATGAGCGAAAGCGAAATCATGGACCGCCTGTTCGCGCTCGGTCCGCGCCTCAGGATGATCATCGACGACAGCGATAAGCATGGGCTCAAGACAAGTGGTGAGACCCAGTCCGAGACACTGCTCAAGGCTTCCGCTGGCGAGGACAACGTCAAGCGGGAACGGATGGGAGGTCTCCAACATAATAAGATGATTATCGTGGATGCGGCCGTCCCGCGCGCCGTCTGCGGTTCGACAAACTTCAGCTGGCGCGGGCTCTATGTTCAATCGAACAACGCCTTGCTGTTAACGGGCGCTCAAGCCGTCGCCCCCCTCAAGGCTGCGTTCGAGGCCTATTGGAAAAAGGATGGGTTCGCCAACGGTCCCTCACCCGACTGGCATCCGCTCGGCTTGGCGGGCATTGATGCCAGCATCACCTTTTCTCCCCATGACACAGCCCGTGCCCGCCTTGCGGAAATCGGCCAGGATGTCGAAAAGGCCCAGGCCTGCCTCCTCTATTCCCTGGCTTTCCTGAGCATCACAGGCGGTGCTGTAACCGACGCCGTGGAAGCGGCTACCAACAGCCCGGTTTCACCTACGGCATTTCCGACAACAACACCGGTGTCACCGTTCATAAGCCCAATGGCAACACTGCACCCGTCTATTTCGCTCGCCTCAACAAACACGTGCCGACGCCGTTTAAGGTCGAACCTTACACCGGCATCGGGCCAAATCTGCACCACAAGTTTCTGGTAATCGATTTCAACACACCTGACGCCCGCGTGTGGACCGGTTCTTACAACTTCAGCAAGCCCGCTGACCTTCAGAACGGAGAGAACCTGCTCCTCATCCGCGACCAAAAAATTGCGACATCGTATATGGTCGAAGGGATACGCATCTTCGACGACTACCATTTCCGCGTCACCCAGGAAGACGCTGCAGAGGCCAAAAAGACATCGTCCTTGCAAAAGGCGCCTACGGCCGGTGAAGACCCATGGTGGGCTGAGGACTATACAGACCCGTTCAAGATCCGAGACCGTGAGCTGTTCGCATAGAGCTACTCTTGCGCCAGAGCCCGGTTCTCAGGGGTTGGCAGGCACATTGCGATCTTTCAGGGTCTCAATGAGCTCCCGCAGAATGGCATTCGTTTCGTCCTGCCTGCGGCGAACTTCCTCGACAATTCTTCCGGTCGCCTGATCGTCGCGCTCCTTGAGCGCCTCAATTAGTTTCTGGTTGTCAGCGCTAGCCGCCCGATCGGCAGAAACCACCTCCCGCGTGAGAGCCTCGATCGCCGGAACGGTGCGATTTGGCGAAAAGTAATCAACGACCATCGGGGCGAAGGGACTCAGCGTGGCGATCACGAGCGCAAATACGCCGACAAGAATTGCTTTTTTGGCTGAACTGTCGGTCTGGCTGGAGGCCTCTTCGAACTTTCCTATAAAGGTCGTTGCCTGGGCTTGAATATCGTTGCCGATCCGCGCGGCGTTTGTCATGACATCCAGCATGCTTTCAAACTTCCGTTCGATTTCTGCCAGCTGCGCATTCGTGTCCAGAATGGGGTTTCTGGGCATCTGGAAATCCGGCATTCTAGGGGCCGAAATAGCTCGCTCGGTCAATAGCCCCCCGGCATCCGGCTTCGAGATTGAATCGAGCAGTCGCCTTTGGCCTTCCACCTGATCCAGTATGGACCTCATTGCAGGCGACGGCTGTGTGAGCGATTCAAAGCGCTTCCGAAGCGCCTCCGCCTCCTTCGAGGGCCGGAGCAAATCACTGAACTTGTCTTGCTGTTCCTGCAGGCGGATGGCCAAGTTTTTAGCAGGATTTACGTGTGACCCAATACCTGCAAGTGTTTTTGCAATCTCGCTCAATGGCTTGGCACCACTGCCGGTGCTTACCTTAAGGTCCTCAAGCTTGATGGGCTTGGGAGAGTCGGGAGAATCGTCACTCATCAGTCATGGTCCCCATGGGATAGCGCCGGTTAGATATAGGAATCCGGAGAACACAGTGCCAGTTCGAATGGCCCATCTCGCAGGCATGCACTCCGACAACCCACCGCCATTCCGGTGGTCTAAATCGGCAGCTTCGGCGCAATGTCGGCGACGAACAAGCGAAGCGCCATGGCGATCTCGCTGAATTCCTCCGCGGTGAAAGAGACCGTTTCCCCCAAGGCGAAGACACGAATACGCAAGTCTCTTTTGATTTTGATCGTCGCGCCCTTTTCAAAGTACTGGTTCTTGTGAACCTCGATCTCTTCCCCGTCGCTGACGGTAGAACATTTCAAACGGGGCAACTTCAGGCTAAGGGCCCCCGCGCCTTCGTCGCAGTCAATATGACCTACAACGCCATTGCGATGTTCCAGACAGTTCCGAGCCCTCTGAAGCGAGCGGTACTCCTCAAAGAAATCGAGCTTCGTCGCCAATTGCGCCTGCACGGCCAGCAGCAAATCTGGAAAATTGAGACTCGACGCCTTCTTTTCCGCCGCGAGATAAATGTCCTCGAACTCGCCCCAGGTCTCGACCTTGCGTCCTTCCCTCAAACCAAGCGTGTAGATGTAGGCTTGCTCGAGCGTAGCCCTCAGCCCCCTGGCCAGTTCCTGAAACGCCTTCCCCAATATCCACGCGCGATAAGCTAGCTTGGCCTTGGCTTGATCGGCGTGAGGCACGAAGCTCAGCCCGGAAAACCCGTCCCGAGGTAGATCGTTGAGATCTGTAGCCTCGATCGCTGACGTGCATACGGCCACCATTTCAGTCGCCAAGCGGATGGCCTGAAGCGCCGGCGCGATCACGCCGTCGCCGTTGAGGGTGACCGTTACACTGGGTTTGTCTTCTTCCGTCACGGCGTCAATGAATCCGTGTCGGCGATGCCGTCGCCCGTGTCGTGATGCCAAGGTAGGCTAATCTGCATGGGGCCATTTGTGCTCCATGGATTTAGCTTCACCACCTTAATTTTAGCTTTTGCACCCTTTTTCGGGCCGCAACTGCAGCCGCTTTTGTACTCCAGGTGAGTTGCTCGGCGGGGCCAAATGATTCACCGATTGGGGTCTGGGGTAAACGATCCCCTCCAGGCATTTTGCTGGTAACGACCCTTATTCTTTCACCCTGTTCGAGCGCCGCGATGTTGTCCAAAGCCGCACCCAGGCGAAATTCCATGACGTTCAGCATGTGCTTAACCCGCTCTTTGTCCGTGGTAGAGGGGAATGTCCGGCGGCCTTCGGAAAACGCTTGAGTTATGTCATCAAATTTCGCGTCTGTAGCCATCGCAAATAAGTCCTGTGGGAAGATGCGGTTGCGCCGTCCGGCCTGTAACAATCCGGGGGCACGGCGAGCATAGATCTTCTCGACCAAATCTGAGCAAAATGACGTTCGACTTGCCGCGTATTGCGAAAAACCCAGCAGGTAGTCATATCGCTGATAGCAAAAATAGAAGAAGTCATAAAACCAAGCACTTTGCTTGCTGATTTCGTGCTGGAGGGCGTCCAACGCGTTCTTGAATGACGGCTTTGGCCTCGCTCTCGGAAGTATGGAGGGTCGACGTAGGATGCGGAACTCTCCGGGAGCTAAGCTGTCGAAAATAGCTGACTCGGCGGCAATCATCACGCCGCTTTCTGGCGTTGCATCGGCCCAAATCCCGGAACCGACACAGACCATAACATGGGAGAATCGGGCCCCGTGCCTTCCAAGCGCTTTCTGCCCGATAACAATCAGCCGGCTCAACCAATCATGTTGATGAACGAACGCTATGTCGCCCACCTCGGAAAATGTGACGCCGGGAGGGATCGCCATTTAACGCCAATACGAGCGGCTTATGTAGGTGAGTGCAAGGCTTGTGAGAAACGCCACCAGCGCAACTGTCGCATAGATGAGGGCAGGGCTGGAAGTCGCGGCCGCTTCCGGCTTCAGGAGGGCGATGACCAGAGGATCGATTTTGCTGAACGCGTATCCGCTCAGAAATCCGTAAACGAGCTTTCCTAAGCTGGCAAACGCTTCGCGTTCACCATCCCCGTAAGGTGATATGAATATTCCGGCTGCCCATCCAAGGGATGCCCCGAGGGTGCCGCTGAGGAGACATGGGTAAAACAGTTCAGGCCTACTCGCATCGTAGTTCTTGGCGAACATAAAGAGGCATCCAAAAATCAGGATACTGGCGATCAAACCGACTATAAGATCTGAGCCATCGCCCCATTTTCCCCTTTCACGCCTGGCGCGCCGCTGATTGTCTGAGATCCTGGCGCGCTCATCTTCTGACAGTTGAGATGTCGACGGACTCGATAACTCAGCCATGACCCCCCTACGTCGTCTCCCGGTGGCCAGGCTTGCCTTGATCCAGCAATCAACGGCCTTGCTGCGTCACCCGCCGACGGAGCAGCTAGGGAAGACGATGCCTGCGGTTTCGGGGATTGATAAAGCGGCTTGAACGTCCTGAACAAGCGTTCAGATGGGATGCTACAGGTCAGCCCAGGAGTGCGAACGGTTTAGAAGAAGTGTGCGGACGGGCGGCGACGCGCTAGCCCGGTGATGACGACCCGAAAGCGACCGTTCTTCAGAAAGTAAACCGGCAGGGTCTGGTGATCGAGTGCTCCGGTTATTCCGATACGGCAAGAACATTTTCCGTTTTTTATGCCTGTAAGCGCGCCGGCCATTGACCCGATGTTTCGAGCATGTTTCTAATAGAGTGAGGGTGTAATCTCGGTAAGTATTTCAATCGGTAGTGTTTGAAATACTAGGGATGGGGGAAATGCCATGTCGGGGCAATATACGGCTCCGCCTGTTCGCCGGTTGCGGGTCTATGCCTTCGACCCGCAGGCTTCTACGTCGGCTGCGACTGCAGGCGTTAATGTTGCAACAATTAAAATACCTTGGGAGCAGAGCTGGGAGGAAGAAATTCAGCCCGGCCCCATCAATGACTACCTTGAAGTTATTGATATCGATCCGGTCAGCGGCCAATTTTATGAGCCGGTGGACCTCAATCACCCCTACCTCCTGGCTCAGGACGGCTTGGCCCCCTCGGAAGGCGATCCCCGCTTTCACCAGCAGATGGTGTTCGCCGTTGCAATGAAGACTATTCGAACTTTCGAACGGGCGCTTGGCAGGAGAGTCTTCTGGGCTCCGCGTCGCGTTCCCAACGGGCGAAAATACGAGCCGGTCTATAAATTGCGTATCTATCCCCATGCCCTTCGCGAGCCCAATGCTTATTACAGCCGGGAAAAGAAGGCCCTCCTGTTCGGCTATTTTCAGACGTCCGCGCACAGCGCCGGCGCCAAATGGGTGTTTACCGCGCTTTCGCATGACATCATCGTTCACGAGGTCACGCATGCTATCCTGGATGGACTTCACCGGCGGTTTGCTGAACCGACCAGCGTAGACAGCTTGGCGTTCCACGAAGCCTTTGCCGATATCGTCGCTCTGTTCTCACATTTTTCGCTTGAGGAAGCAGTCAGCGCCCAGATTGCGAAAGACGGCGGTAGCCTCGACAACCGCTCCCTCCTCAGCGGCCTCGCCCGGCAGTTCGGCGAGGCTACCGGCCGGGACGGAGCCCTTCGCGAGGCGATTGACGATCACAGTGGCGCTGCGCCCGTGATCTTGCGCGACGACATGACGGAGCCTCACGAACGCGGCGCGGTCCTGGTGGCGGCCGTTTTCGATGCTTTTCTGTCGATCTATGAGAACCGCACCGCTGATCTGCTCAGAATCGCCGGCATCAGACCCGGCATTGGTCCCGACCAGAACCTCCATCCAGACCTGGTCAAACGATTAACCCGGGAGGCGAGCAAGGCGGCGGAACACGTGATGCGAATGTGCATCCGCGCCCTCGACTACCTGCCGCCAGTAGACGTCCGCTTTGGCGATTTTCTCCGGGCAATCATAACGGCGGACTATGACTTGGTGCCCGATGACGTGCTTAATTATCGGCTCGCCATCATAGAAGGGTTTCGGCGGCGCGGTATCATCCCGGAGGGCTGTCTCTCTTTGGCTGTCGACAGTTTGTTGTGGGAGGCGCCGGTCCATCATCTGGCGGCCGATTATGACGATTTGGACCTGGATTTGGAGCCAAAATTCGATCGGACGACGGCAATCAAGGCCGCTGAGGAGAACGCGGAGAGCGTGCATTGGTGGATCCTGGGATCGGAGAGCTTTCGGACCACCGAGGATAAGCCATGGCAAGAGGTGTGCGGAGTAGTCTTCCGACGAGGTTTGATCTCGTATGACGACCGCGAGACGATACTGAGCCGGCCAGGGGACCCGAAGGGATTTGCTCCGCCCGTGGAAATTCATTCTGTAAGAACCTCCCGGCGAACAGGACCCGACGGCCAGGATCTCCGCCAACTTATCATTGAAATTGTACAGCAGCGGCGCGGCTTCTACGATCAGAACGAACAGGAGCTTCAAGACAAGCACGGCGATAACCCGTCGGGCGCGGACTTTGTGTTCCGCGGTGGTGCCACACTCATCTTCGACCTTCGGGAGGGTCACCTGCGTTACGCAGTCCGAAAGCGAATTAGTGACGATGCCCGGCTGGAGCAACAACGCGATTTCCTTGCGGGTTACCGCTTCGGCTCGACTGCGTTCGGTTATGGACTGCAAGGGGGATCGACCGGCACTGCGTTGGACGAACCGTTCGCTCTGGTGCACCGGGGAGGTTAGGTGTGGGGATATTGAAGCTCTTGAGGATCAGGATGTATCGCGGCATCTTGGGCGATTGCTTCCTCATTCGCACCACGTTGGACGACGGCGGCGCGGAGTTGGAGCGATCCATACTTATAGATTGTGGGGTCCTCCAGAACGTTGCCGCTGGAGCCGATCTGATCGCCAAACTTGACCCGAAGGTCGTGAACCGGATCGGTAAAAAGCGCCTGTCCGAAGTTGAGGCAGGCCCGGCCCGCATTTCAGCGATCGCGAAAGACGTCCTGAAGACCGTCGGCAACCGGATCGACCTGCTGGTCATAACCCACGAGCACTACGACCATCTGTCCGGGTTTGCGTTCGAAAAAGGCGCATTCCTTGACGGTGCGGTTTCCATCGGCCGGCTTTGGATGGCTTGGACCGAAAACCTGAAAGATCCGCAGGCTCAGGTCCTAAGGGCACGATTTTCGAAGGGAAAGCAGGCTTTGGCGGCGGCGGCCACGCTGGCGCAAGGCGATGCGCATCCCGGCTTGCGAACGGCAGCGGCGCTTGCCGCTTTCGCCGGGCCAGTCGCCATAAACGGGCTAGGTGCATCGGGCGTCTTCGGGACGGCCGAAATCATGCAAATGCTGAAGGATAAAGCTGGTGCCGATTCAACATCTTTTCTTGAGCCTGGACAGGTCATTGACCTCGACGAGTTCAATATCAAGGCCTTTGTTCTTGGCCCGCCTCGAGATGAAGTTTTGCTGCGAAAAGACACCCCATCCAAGGGACAGGCGAAGGAGGTATATCTGACGCGTCTGGACGCCGCCGCGGCGGCGGAAAGCACAGTAAATGCCCAGCTCTCGCTTCTTGCCAATCGAACCGACACAGTCCTGCCTTTCTCGGCCGTTTACCAAAGACCCCTGAAAGAGAAAACCCGTCGCAAGAAGGCGACCAAGTCGGGGGTCCGCAAACTGTATGACGCTCCGGCCGAAAAGTGGCGTAGGATTGACAGCGACTGGACAGGCTCCATCGAAGCTTTGGCCCTGAAGATGGATTCGGATACAAACAACACCAGCCTGGCACTGGCGTTTGAACTCCCCGATGGCCAGGTATTGCTGTTTCCCGGAGACGCCCAGGTGGGGAATTGGCTGTCTTGGAATGACCAGACCTATCCTCCCGCCGCGAAGACTATGTCCTCGGGCAAACCTGTCACCGCAGAGGACCTGTTGCGCCGGACAACCTTTTACAAGGTCGGACACCATGGGAGTCATAATGCCACGGTCAAAGCGCTCGGTCTGGAGCGCATGGTCGACCCACGACTAGTAGCCGCGATACCGGTCGTAGAGGCGGTCGCGGCCATTCAAGGTAAGGGTCGAGCGGAACCTGGAAGCGGGTGGAGGATGCCGTTCGAGGAGCTTTACAAGGCGTTGCAGGAAAAGACCAAGGGACGCATCGTTCAGGGCGACGGTAATCCAACCGTCGAAAAACGAGCTTTCCGAAACAACCCGACGTCAGCAAAGCGGCCGGTCAAGATCGAACACAGCGATCTTTTTGTTGAGATGACGTTCGACCTTTCATGATGCCAGCTGCTCGGGTCGGCGGGGAATTCTCAATGGGGGGTATACGATGGTCGTTCTAATCAACGGCGAAACCAAGAAACTTGGAATTGCGCTCTCGGGGGGCGGGTTTCGTGCTGCCGCGTTCCATGTAGGGACGTTTACGGCTCTCCAGGAACTCGACTTACTCGACAAGCTTGATCTCATCAGCTGCGTGAGCGGCGGGAGCGTGGCAGGCGCCTACTTGGCGCTGAATTGGGGCAAACAGGATGTGCTGAAGGGCCTTTCGGACTATCTGCTGACAAAGTCGATCGCCGTCTCTTCGATCATCGGAGGTATCCTGGACCCCTTCGAAACACGCCTGGAGAAGCTTGGCGCAAGCTACGATCGGGATCTGTTCGCGGGTGCACGGCTATCCGCTCTCAGAGATGGTCCACGAATCTATCTCAACGCCACCAACCTGGCCACCGGCAACATGTTTTTCTTTGTTGCAGGCAAGGCATTGGCGCCCGGAGAAGACGCTGGAGAAACGATGGGGGAGCACGAGAGCGGCACCGCGAATGCGAGTAACTACCAATCAGCTTGGCCGTGGCAGCATCCTCGGCTTTCCCGCCCGTGTTTCCCCCGCTACGGCTCAATGCCGACATCTATCCCAATTCCCTGAGCGAATACGCGACGCTGAGCGATGGAGGCATTTACGATAATCTGGGCGTGAACCCGTTGATGCGAGCGCGGCGCAATCCCGTCGATGTGTGTTTTGTAAGTGATGGCGGCAAGCCGTTCGCCGTGTCCCCTCATCCGACGGAGTCCGGGACAATCGTGCTCAAGGAGGCGATCAACATCATGATGGAGCAGGTAAGAGGTCTTCAATTTGCTCGTCTGCAATTGTCGTACGACGCGAAAAAGGGCCCGAAACCCATCTGGTTTTCAATCGACAGCCGGGTAGGCGAGGAACGGCCTGGCGACGCCGCTTTCGCCTCGCTGGTGGCAACAGATTTAAAGAGATTGGAGGCCGAAGAGCATGAGGTTTTGGTGCGACATGGTCGGGCCCTCACGATGGCACGCGTCAAATCCTATGCACCGGAACTCCTTAAGTAGCAAAGTGTCAAACGCGCCGCCTTGCCGCTTACCCGACACGGACTGCAAGGACGTTATCGTTGGATATATCGCCTCATATTCTATCCAGGACAAGCAGTCCTCAACGCCAAGTGCCTGCCGCGGCGAGATTTGTACCCTCAGTCTCTACATCAGGGACAGCAAGCTCGACTGGGACATCCAGAAGCAAATTTCAGGCACTGGCAAGGCCATCTTCGTGAAGACCTTTGGTGAGCCCGACCCCGAGACCAAGTGATGCGCCATAGTGCCTCCAAATGGCCGCTGCTCTGGGCTGTCGGCGCCGCCATTCTCATATCTGCTCCGGCAAGGGCCCAGGAAGAACCAACGCAACCGAACCCGACACTGAGGTTCAAGCTCGACCGGCGCGACGGGTGCTTCCGCTACATAGGCGATGCCTGTCGAATTCATCGGCCGCTTCAAGACCGGGAGCTACGTCGGCGTGTCCATGATCACCATCGGCCGGCCCACGACCAGCAGCCGCGACTACTCGATCTTGTTCGCGCCTCGTGCCGCTTGGGGCAGTTCAGCCTTTGTCACCATCTGTGGCCGCGTTACCCCACCTTCTTAGCAACCGGACAGAATCTCCGGAGGGCGCTGACTTAGGACCGCTGGACAGCCGCCATATGTCGTGGTCTGTCTTCCTTTTCAAGGAAGCGAAATGGAATCATTATCGGCAGCGGGACCGGGTAAGAAGCGGCTGGCGGTTTTCCTTGATGGAACCTGGAATTCCGTGTCGGACAACACCAATGTCTGGCGCTTGCGCGCCCTGTGTTCAACGAAAGACACCGGAAACCCAGCCCAGCTCGCCTACTATGATATCGGGGTGAACGGAGTCATTGGCGGAGCCTTTGGGAAGGGGCTGCTCAGGAATATCCTTGATGCCTATGAGTGGCTGGTCGAAAACTACAACGATGGTGACGACATCTTCGTGTTCGGCTTCAGCCGTGGCGCCTTCACTGCGCGTTCTCTGACAGGCTTTATCACCAAGTGTGGCCTGTTGAGGCCGGGTGCCCCGTTAAGCGTCAACCAGTTGTTCGCCCGGTACCGCCGACGCGACGCGCTGACCGTGTGGAAGCTTCATGACGACTTGGTCGCAGGCCCGCTGAAGGCCTCTGCCCTGGAAGAACGCTGGATGCTGAAATACTCCCGCCGCGTGCCGATCAAGCTGGTGGCCGTCTGGGACACTGTCGGCGCGCTCGGCATTCCCGCGTTCAGCTGGGAAGGCATCAGTCGGACCAGTTTCCGATTTCTGGACACGGGCTTGAGGGTGCCAATCGAGAATGCGTTTCACGCCCTTGCCCTCGATGAGCATCGCAACAGCTTCATGCCGACGTTATGGACGAAGAGAATCCCTACCGATCCCCAGGCGGTGATCGCACCGCCGCGTCCCTACAGCAGTGTCGAGCAGCGTTGGTTTGCTGGCGCCCACGGTAATGTGGGCGGCGGATACCCGAATGATCTGCTTGCACAGGCTCCTCTCAGCTGGATCATCGAAAAGGCCCGGTCCCACGGTCTCGCGTTCAGGAGCGACATCGAGGTGGACGACGGGGCCCTCGACGCTCCGATTTCAGACTCTTACCGGGAGTTCATGCGCGGCTCCTACGCCATCCTCAGCAAGAGGCATCTTCGGCCCATTGCATCCCCTCCCGGCCGGGACCCGGATGCGACGTACATCAATGTCAATGAGACGATTGATGGCTCGGTCTTCGAGCGGTATCGCCACTCGTCAAGCTACCGGCCCGCCAATTTGGTTGAGTGGTCGACTCGCAAGGGCGTCGATCTTGACGCGGTGATGGGTTGGGTCGATGCCGAACAGCCTGGAAAGGCGGTTGGCGAGATCCACTGACCGCTGAGTGGCGTGCAGTGCCGCCGTCTGCTTCCAGGATCTGGCCGTTCCGGCTGACATGCAGAGCGCGAAAGATGCGCCGTGGGCGGAAATGGAGTAAACGTCGTCCACCTAGATAGTAGATGCTTTGCGCTCTGCCTCAGACGGGAGGGGGAGCGCGAGGGGCGGGCCAGGGGCACGCTCGCCTGGCCTTGGCGGGTTCGATACCGGCTCGAAAGACATTCCGGACGCATTCAAGGTCGGGGCATCGCTGCCCTGACCTTGAATGCGAACCGTGCTTAGTCGGCGGCGATTGCCATACTTTCGCTTTCTACTTTGACCGTCGCCCGCAACGCTGCGGGAAGCCAGCCCTTGCCGTCCAGTTCCTTCTCGGCCTGCAAGAAGCTTCGGGTTTCGGGGCGCGTTCCACCGTCGGCCCACGACTTGCAAAAATGTTTGAGGATGCCTTCTCGCAAAAAGGAACGTCGGCTGGCAGGCCCGTGGCCCGGGACTGGGTGGCTGCCTTGGCCGAACTTGAAGCGAACCTCAAGCAGTGCTCCGCCAATTCCAGCCACTGGTCACTTGGCTCATCGCCGTGCCCTTGGTGCAAAATGGAAGGCGCCACTGGCGTCCCGCTGTTCTCAACCGTTGTTCCCGCCAGCGGGGCGACGCTTTTCGATATCGCCGGATTCCAGCGCAGGTGGACGCCATCCCGCATCCCGGGCCGGTGCCGACCGTCCCCGAGAAGAATGTGACACCAGATCCCAACGCCTTGAAGCTCAAGGGGCACGCGCGCCGCACCAACTTCCGGGCAGGAGTAGCGGCCGCAGTAGTCGGCGTCGCTGGCTTGATGATGGCGCAGATCTGGGTGCTGGGCATTGCCTTGGGGGTTTTTCTGGGGTTGAGAGGTTTCTTGAACAGGGACAGTGAGGCTGCGGAATACCGGCGCATCGCCGGCGAGGCCGCCACCCAGTGGAAAAACGCGCAAACCACGTGGATGCAGAGAGCCGGGCCGGATGCCTTCGACAGGCAAAAAACGGTGCTCGCCGGGCTCAGGCGCGAATGGGACATCTTACCTTCCAAACGGTAGCCAGGATCTCGGAGCTCGAGCGCAACCGCCGTCAGGCGCAACTGCACCGGTTCCTGGACAACTTTGAAATCTCATCGGCAAAGATCGAGAGCATCGGACCGGGAAAGAAACAGGTCCTGGAGTCGTATGGCGTCGAAACAGCGCTCGATGTCGAGAGGAACAAGCTCTACAGCGTGTCCGGATTCGAACCCAAAACGGCGCAGAAGTTGTTAAATTGGCGAAGGTCCGTCGAAGCCCGCTTTGTCTTCGATCCCTCACGCGCGATCGATCCACGCGATATCGCGCAGATTGACCAGGATATTCTCGGCGACCGCAAGCGGCTGCAGGGCGCCTTGGTTCTCGGTCTTGAGCAACTCAAGCAGACAAGAGCCCAGATTCTTGCCGCCCGTGAACACAGTCGCCCGGAAATGGAGCGGTTGGCATTGGATCAGTCGTCGGCAAACGTTGCCGCGATTTCAGGTTGAGACGGCTAACGCTGGATCGCCAATCAGGCTCGGTGGGTTTTGGCATACCTTCATCACCCCGGGTTGCGCGTCAGTGTGAAATACCCATTTCACCTTGTTGGAGGCCTCGACGATTTTGGCCGGTCGGAGCGCTGACTCGAAGGAGAGGTGAACGGCGGCTTTGCGCCTCATTCCAGCCGCTCGAATTGCCCAAGCCATTTCCTGAAAGCTGCCGATCCAGGGGATCCGTCTGGACGTCGATGGCAAGGGTGGTGGACGTACGGCTTCGCCACCAAGCAGGCCGCAACGGATTTCAGGATGTTACGGGTTAGGCGGTGACCCTTGGGCCACTCATGCAGCCATGTCTCATGCTGTCTCGAATCACGTTGTTGACGGTGCAAGCATCGCCGTCAAATCGCTCAGTCCGAGCGTGGCGGGCGCGCAACACTCAATCAGGTATAGCAGTCGCTAGGGCTATATGCATTTAGTGACACGGCCACCCGATCTTTGCGGTCGCAAGTCTTTACCAAGTGTCGTTTCTCGGCAAGGCTGATCATTGAGGCACTCACGCCGCGAGGATTGAAGAATGCTTAACCAGGCAGAAACACTCTACCCATCTCTGACCCCTCTTGCGGTCCAGGTCCGCTGGAAGGTTCCAACCGAATTTCCGGCGTGCCCGGACGAATTCACCGACGACGCCCTTCTTCTTTATGAATCGCGCCTCTCTTTCGGAAGTATCTTCGCGCGCAACCAGCTCTCCACGAGCCTCGTCGTCGACCGGAATCTCAAGGACGATGACCTGATCGTACTCACTCATTTTGCCGGCGACGCCATAAAGAATTGGGCAGTGGCCCACATTTCAATCCATGATGGCCTTTTCCATCACCGAAGCGAATTCACCTTCTTCAGTCTCAAGGGCGCTCTGAAGCACTTCTGCGAACTAGCTGGAGAGGACCTTGGCGACTCGATCGATGACTATTGCTGATGACGTATCAGCTGATGTCGATGCAGAAATGTTGCTGCATATTGACGATTCCGGTTGAGCGTGGGTGTCGAGTGTGAGCGATGACCTTGTGACGTCGGTCAGGTTCGAAGTCATGGTGCCAAGCAGTATCAATAAGGATGATGCCGGAGGGGCCAAGATGGAACATGAGAACCTGCTAGTCGTCGGTGCCGACTTCTCGAAAATGCGCACGCGCTGAATACGACGTGGTGATCTGCAGACCGGAGGTGCGTTTGAGTTCCATATAGACCTAAACTCGCTATAAGATACGCATCATGCGTTGGAGTTGCACCTCCGGGCTGTGCGCAACGTCGTGGCGGATGACTCCTTTCTACCCAGTGGTCCGCAAAGCCGCCTGTCAGCTTGCGGGCCCAACGCGGTCATTTCGGAACATGCAAGCAGACTAAATAGCGATTGGAACTCAATAACCACGCGGCCACAGCGTTCATGGTTTGTACTTCTAAAGTCGCATAATTGGCAGACTGGAACATGGAACTTGGGTCGCGAGGTGGATCAAATGCGTTACGCAGGGTCGCAGAACGCGCAAGAGACATTGCAGGTCATCTATAATCGAGCTGTCGGCCCAGCCGACTTCCTATTCGTGCCAGTGAGCAATGGCAATCGTACCAGCGACAGCACCCATTGCTCGCTGCTGCTCGTTGATGGCCGCAACCCGGAGCGGGTCGCCTATCACCACGACTCCTCCCGGACAGGGCCACAACGACGAGCCTGCAAACCAGCTCGCAAGGGTGCTGAACGGCACCTTCGAGGCAGCCCCCATGACCCGACAGCCGAATGCTTATGACTGCGGCGTGTTTGTGTTGGCACGTGGGCGCCGATTGGACAATTGATGGCCGGGCAGCGGCGCCGGGTCGCTGCGACGACCTCGTCGCCGACCGGGCAGGCGCTGCAAGACCGGCTGAGGCGGCGCTTCCACACGGGATTTGTCTAAAATTCCAAGGGGGATTTGTGGAGGTATGACGCCGACAGGCCGCCTACCGCCAGACTACCCCGCTCATGAACGCGACGCCGGCAGCACTCCCATCTCCTTGAGCAACCAGGCAGCGCCGTCAATCTTGTCCATGGTCCAAAGCATGAAGCGACTGTCGACATGGATGCTTCGACTGCGGTCTGCGGCATATGCCCAATCGGAGATCACTCCATCGAGCGTGCCATCAAAGGCGAGACCGACGAACTCGCCGCGCCCATTCAGCGTGGCCGAGCCGCTATTGCCATTGGTAATGTCGACCGTGGACATGAAGTCGACCGGCAAAGTGCCCAGCTCCGGCGCGACATAGGGGCCATAATTCTTGGCCCGGATCGCAGCGACGGCGGCGGCGGGCGCATCAAACTCGCCCTTGCCAGTGTGCTTGGCCAGAAGTCCCTCAGCCGTGGTGAATGGCGTCCAGATCTGCCCGTCGCGTGTTCGCCCCGACACCTTGCCCCAGGTGATGCGCAGCGATCCATTCGCGTCGGGATACACCGGCCGGCCAATCGCCTGCCAGTAGGCGCGCAGGCCCTGCATATAAGTCGCGCGCGCCGCCTGCGCTCGGCCAGCGCGGTCCTTCGCCGCGCGCTCCGCAGCTATGTCGCCGGGATAGAGCGCGACCGCCAGCTTGATGAAAGGATCGTCCGACGCCTCGAAGGCAGCAGCCCGCTTGTCGAGCCAGCCGAGCCGCGTGGCCGTGTCGGCGAGTTTGGTTTCTGCATAAAGTCGGTCAAGGCCGATTTGGTCCAGAGCCGTTTCGAACGCAGTATCGCGGTCCTTTGCGTCTAGCCGGCGATATTCATCGAGCGCGGCCTCAAATAGCTTGCGATCGATGTCGGGCAGGTAACCGCGTTCGATCTGCGTCAGTTGATCCACGGTCTGGTTACGGTCACGATCCTGAAAGCCGCGTTCGCGGTCTTCATCGAGCTTCTCGTGCTCCTTGGCCCAGCGATACAGAGTGCGCGCGGATGAGAGCATTTGCGCGCGGTTCAGCAGCGCCTGGCGCAGCCCCTCGAGCGAGGCCTGGCTATTCTCGTCCACCATGGCGCCCAGTTCGCCGATCGCTGCGCCATAGCGCGCCTGCCGCGCGGGATCGTCGGCGACCCAGTCGAGATAAGCTTTCTCCTCGATCGCCTTGCGCACGTCGAGCCCGATCGCATTGGCCCCGGCGAGATCGCCCGCCAACTTCTTCTTGTAGTTTTCCACGCCTTGCAGGATGGAGGCGTAGCGGATCTGCGCTTCTCGATTGCCTGCCGTGGTTTGGTTTATCTGGGCCGCATAATCCGACAGCAAATGCTGCAACAGCGGTTCGTACCGCGCGAAATTGAACCGTACTTCATCCGCCGTGCGGAACCGATTGGTTTCTCCGGGAAAGCCGACGACCATGACGAAATCGCCGTCTTGCACGCCTTTAGAGGCAATGCGCAGCCAGCTCTTCGGCCGGTAGGGCACGTTGTCGCGCGCATAAGGCCGGGAGGAACCATCAGGAGCGACATAAGCGCGGTAAAAACCGAAGTCGCCTGTGTGGCGCGGCCACGTCCAATTGTCCGTTTCGCCGCCGAAGTTACCGATGCCGAGCGCGGGCGCATAGACTAGGCGCACGTCCTGAATTTCGAGCTTCTGCTGGAGATAGTAGGAGGCGCCGCCATAATAGGACTCCACGTCGCAGCGGCGATTGGGCTGTTCTTCACATGCGGCGATCAGCGCCTTCCGGTTCCTGTCGAGCCGCTCATAGCGGGCAAAGCCGTTCAGCTTGTCCGATACGCCCTTGAGCATGTCGGCGGTCACATCACGGATATCCTCGATCACATAGATGCGGCTGCCGGGCACCGCGGGTAATTCTTCACCAAGGCTTTTCGCTAGAAATCCCTTGGTGAGATAGTCTTGACTCTCCTTGCTGTTGTACTGGATCGATTCCAGCACGCAGTGACGGTTGGTCGCAACCAGTCCTTGCGGACTGACGAAGGAAGCTGAACATCCGCCCAGTGATACGATCGCGTTGAGCGGGGCAGTGTCTAGACGGCTGAGCTGCGCGGGATCAAGCTGGAGTCCATTCGCGCGCATGGCCGCGCCAAGTTCCGTAATCTGGGCCGGCATCCACATGCCTTCGTTCGCCGACGTCCAGAGCAAGTTCATAGCGGTGGCTTGGGCCAAACGACTAAAATTCGAGTTCATGCTGATCTCGTTCCCATTCTGTGTATTGTTCTCCGCTGATCTGGATCGATGAGCTATCGGGCTGACCGGCGTCCGCAAGCGCCTGCGCGGCAGCCACTGGGTGAAGAGTGAGTGGACGGTCAACACAAAAATCTGGGTGACGCTCCCCTCACATTGTATCGGCAACGTTTGCGGATCATCCGTTGCACTAATCGTGCCAAAGGATGCCTGAGACGCCCTTCGGGTCCCGCGGAGAAGTCATTCGAGACGCCTCTAACAATATCTCCCGCATTGCGGGCCGGCCATTGGAGCGCCTCGTCAATAAAGCTTTCAATCACCTACGTGGTAAGGGCCTTGCGTGTCCGACCTCCGACATTTGGGTCCGACCTCCGACATTTGGTTGTAGACCCGACACTCTCGTCCTCGCTCGCGACGAAGCCCACTGCCGAACAGCCGTCGTTAATTGTGAGAATGCGTGCTATCGTTTCTGTTACGTGCGGTGTTGCGCGAGGACGAGGGTGCGAGGAGTGCCCGGACTTCCCCTTGCCGCAAATCCGCTCGGCGCTTGGCGACATAACCCGGCGGACTATGTGCGCGAGTGCCGGCGTGAGGCGCGAAAGTAAATCTGGGATGAAACGTCGACCATCCGAATCGAGCATGGAAACCTCATCAAAGCGACAACCGCCAACCGGGTTCGCGAGGCAGGCGCGTTCGTCGTCCCGACGAACATCACCTTTGCTGTCGTCGCTCGGGACGGAGCCAGATACGGCATGTCCGCCGAATCCCTTGAAAAGGTGAGCTTCGTTCTCGATGCCGGCTTGTCGGCGCTCGAAACGCTTCAAAGCGCTGGCGTGACCATGGGCTACGGCTCCGATCTGCTTGGCCAGATGCATAGGCACCAATCAGAGGAATTTCTTCTGCGCGGCCGCGTTCTCAAGCCTCGGGACGTGATCCGATCCGCGACGGTGGATGCTGCCCGCGTGCTCAACATGGAAGGCCTCATCGGCACCATCGCGCCTGGCGCTCACGCAGATCTCATCGCCGTCTACGGCAATCCGTTGAAGGACCTCGCGATTTTGTCCGATCCCGCCCGGCTTCGAAAGATCATCAAGGGCGGGTGAGTGGTGAAGAATGAATAACCAGACGCAGGTAATCCGTTGCCATTCAGGGGAATTACGCAACACATATACAGGCAGGAGCACAACAGAACGTATTGAGCAGCTACCGATGGTTCCGAAGGCATGACGCTGCGATTGCCGCCTTCGTGCTGCCGGTGCTCAAAACTCTCAATCGTCCCTGACCAGCCTTGAAATCTCGGCGCTAATATCGGCTCCTTCGTAGGGCAATGCCTGAGGACGTTTCTCGCACGCCTAGCCGTCATAATACACGCGCTCATTTGATTGCGTGGCATCGGTGGAGAGCGCTGTCACAAACGGCTGGACGACATTCCTCATATCGCGCCGGCGGAGCCTGTTTTCACCAAAGTCGAACTCGCGGGTGACGCCTACGGCCCCTGCCAAGTTAATCCCATTTGAGATCGAATGCGGTGGGCGTGCCGCTCCTAGCAGCGCCGTTTTTCCCATTGACGTGAAAACATCAGAACAAAGTACCTTATGTCTACAGATTTCGTAGAATATCGTTTGGTTTCGGTGGTGGCCTATGGCGCATGTGTGGGAGATAGATGACTTGGCACGATTATCGGTTCTTGGAATATCCGGCGGTGTAAGCAACCCGTCCCGCACCACGGCGGTCGTCAATGCGCTGGTCAAGGCGGTCGCGTTGCGCCTGCTTGCCGACACCGGTCTGATTGAGATCACGGAGGCAGCACCGTCGCTTTTCGCCGGACTATCCCGCGGCGCACTTGGCGCATCTGGAGAAGCGATTATCCAGCGTGTCGAGAAGGCCGATTTGCTCGTGGTCGGAACGCCTGTCTATAGGGCTTCCTACACTGGCGCTCTCAAGCACCTGTTCGACCTGGTCGACTATCGCGCGTTGACGGGCAAGACCGTGCTTCTCGCGGCGACCGGCGGGAGCCCATACCATGGCCTGGTGCTCGAACATCAGCTCCGGCCATTGTTCGGCTTTTTTGGCTCTGTCACCGTCCCTACGGGCGTCTACGGCACGCCCGACGATTTCGTCGATGGCGAAATCGTCGGCGCAGCCATCATCGAGCGTATTGCAAGGGCCGCTACCGACGCGGTCTCCTTGCTCAACTCAAGTCACGCAAATGCCGCCGTCGCCACCCGCGTCGGCTGAGCCAATCAACAGGGGAAACGACGACATGAGTTCGCATTCCGACGCCATCAAATTCGCCTACTGGGTCCCGAACGTCTCCGGCGGCCTGGTCATCTCCAACATCGAGCAGCGGACGGGTTGGGATATCGACTACAACCGCAAGCTCGCCCAGATTGCCGAGGCCAACGGGTTCGACTATGCGCTGAGCCAGATCCGTTTCACAGCCGGCTATGGGGCCGACAACCAGCACGAATCAGTCTCGTTCAGCCATGCCTTGCTTGCCGCGACCACAACGCTGAAGGTCATCGCAGCGATCCTGCCCGGTCCGTGGAACCCTGCGCTGGCGGCCAAGCAGATCGCTACCATCAACCACCTGACCAATGGCCGCGTCTCCGTCAATGTCGTCAGCGGCTGGTTCCGAGGCGAGTTCGCCGCGATTGGCGAACTCTGGCTCGATCATGACGAGCGCTATCGCCGGTCGGAGGAATTTATCCGAGCGTTGCGCGGCATCTGGACGGAAGACAGCTTCACGCTGAAGGGCGATTTCTACCGCTTCACCAACTATTCCATGAAGCCGAAGCCGATCGAGCCCTTGCCCGAGATATTCCAGGGCGGCTCGTCGCGAGCCGCTCGCGACATGGCGTCTCGTGTCTCCGATTGGTATTTCACCAACGGCAATACCCCGGAGGAGATCCGGAAGCAGGTCGACGACATCCGCACCAAGGCGAAAGCCAACGGCCACAAGGTTAGGATCGGCGTCAACGCTTTCGCCATCGCCCGCGAGAGCGAGCAGGAAGCGCGCGCCGTGCTCGACGAGATCATCGCCAAGGCGAATCCGGAGGCGGTGCAGGGCTTTGCCGATCAGGTCAAGAATGCCGGCAAGGCCTCGCCGGAAGGCGAAGGCAATTGGGCGAAGTCGTCCCTCGAGGATCTCGTTCAGTACAATGACGGCTTCCGCAGCAATCTCATCGGCACGCCGGAACAGATCGCCGAACGCATCCTGAAACTGAAGGACGCCGGTGCCGACCTGATCCTGCTCGGCTTCCTGCATTTCCAGGAAGAGGTCGAGTTCTTCGGCAAGCGCGTCATTCCTCTGGTGCGCGAACTGGAAGCAGCTCGCGACAGGGAGCTTGTCGCCGCGGAATAGGACGGGCGCGGCCCACGGGGCCGCAGCCGACACGCCTTCAAAAGCAGGAATGTTTCATGATTGGTGCTTCGCTGGGAGCGGCCGCATACGAGCGCGCGTCCGAAATTTCCGCCATCCTCGCGGTGGCTAACCCCGTCGGCGACAGGCGTCTGGCACGCCTGTCGTCACGGCCGGATGTGGTTCTCGCGCTGAGCGGGATCGGCATTTCCTTTGGCGGGGTCAAGGCGCTGAGCGATGTTGATCTCGAAGTGGAAGTCGGCGAGATCCGCGCGGTGATCGGCCCCAACGGCGCCGGCAAGTCCTCACTGATCAACATCATCAGCGGCCTCTATCACGCCGACCGCGGCAGGATTGCGATCGGCGGGCAGTCCTTCTCCCGGGTGCCGGCGAGCCGTCTAGCACGGCTCGGCGTTGCGCGAACCTTCCAGAACCTGGCGCTATTCGGCGGTCTGTCCGTGCGCAACAACATCGCGTGCGGCCGCGTCCACACCAGGCGCGCCAGTTTCGTCGAACATATTGCAGGTCTGCCACGCGCCCGGAGCGAAGATGCGGGAATCGCCGAAAAGACCGATCAGATAGTCGCCTTCCTGCATCTCGAAAGCGTCGCCGACCGCCTCGTCGCCACCTTGCCTTACGGCCTGCAGAAGCGGGTCGAGCTGGCGCGCGCGCTGGTCGCCGAGCCGAAGCTGCTGCTGCTCGACGAGCCGATGGCCGGCATGACGGCGACCGAGAAGGCCGAGATGGCCGGCTTCGTGCGCGCCGCGCGCGACCGGCACGGCGTCACCATCATCCTGATCGAGCACGACATCGGCGTCGTCATGGGCCTCTCCGACCGCGTCGCCGTGCTCGACTACGGCCGCAAGATCGCAGACGGGACGCCGGCCGAGGTCAGGGCCGATCCGGCAGTGATCCGGGCCTATATCGGCACCGCCGAGGGCGAGAATGGCGAGGACATCTGATGAGCTACTATGATTTCCTCTTCGTCATCGAAGTGCTGGTCGGCGGCCTGCTCTCTGGCGTCATGTATTCGCTTGTCGCCATAGGTTTCGTGCTGATCTACAAGACGTCGGGCGTGCTGAACTTCGCGCAGGGGTCGATGGTGCTGTTCGCAGCGCTCACCTTTGTCAGCCTCGTCGAACGCGGCATCCCCTTCGCGCTTTCGCTGCTCATCACCTTCGCGGTCATGGTCGCGCTCGGCTTCACCATCGAGCGGACCGTGCTCAGGCCACTGGTCAACCGCTCGCCGATGACGCTGTTCATGGCGACGCTGGGGCTCTCCTACATCATCGAAGGTGCCGCCCAGCTTATCTGGGGCACGCAGGTGCACGGGCTCGACCTCGGCATCGACGACACCCCCTTCGAGGTCGGCGGCATACTGATCTCATCCTTCGACCTGCTGGCGGCGGCGATCGCCGCCGCCATGGTCGCAGGCCTCAGCGCCTTCTTCTATTGGACGCGGATCGGCCTTGCGTTTCGCGCCGTCGCCGACGATCAGTTCGCGGCCCTCGCCGTCGGGCTGCGGCTGCCTCGCATCTGGGGCACCGTGTGGACGGCGGCCGGCTTCGTCGCGCTGGTCGCCGGACTGTTGTGGGGCGCGCGTCTCGGCGTCCGGTTCTCGCTGTCGCTGATCGTGCTGAAGGCGCTGCCGGTGCTGGTGCTTGGCGGCTTCGATTCCATCCTCGGCGCCATCGTTGGCGGCCTCATCATCGGCGCCAGCGAGAAGCTGGCCGAGGTCTATCTCGGCCCGTTCGTCGGCGGCGGCATCGAGGGCTGGTTCGCCTATGCGCTGGCGCTGGTTGTGCTTTTGGTGCGCCCCTCCGGCCTGTTTGGCCAGAAAACCGTCGAAAGGGTCTGAACCATGGCCGTGCAAGCTCTCGACGCCGCAAGGCTTCCAGTCGACTGGGCGAAACTCGTTCAGAAGCTGGCGTTGGCGACCGCCCTGTTCGTCGTCGCCTACGGCGTGGTCCCTGCCTATGCTTCGGGCTATCTGGTCGAGGCGATCCTGCTGCCATTCCTGGCGCTCAGCCTGGCGGCGGTCGGCCTCAATTTGCTGACCGGCTATTGCGGCCAGCTCTCGCTTGGCTCTTCCGCCTTCATGGCGGTGGGCGCGTTCGGCGCCTACAATTTCAACCTCAGGGTCGAAGGCCTGCCGCTGGCGGTGACCATGATCCTGGCCGGAATTTCCGCCGCCGGCTTCGGCGTCGTGTTCGGCCTGCCCAGTCTCAGGCTGCGCGGCTTCTACCTCGCCGTCTCGACGCTCGCCGCCCAGTTCTTCGTGCAATGGGCGCTGACCAAGTTCGGCTGGTTCTCCAACGACAACCCGTCCGGGGTGATCTCGGCGCCGCACCTGGCCGTCGCCGGTCTTTCGCTCGACAGCGCGACCGGCCGCTATTTGCTTTCGGTCACCACGGTCATGGTGCTGACGGCCCTCGTCTGGCGCTTGGTCAACAGCGCGACCGGTCGCAACTTCATCGCCGTGCGGGACAACGAAACCGCCGCACGCGTCATCGGTGTGCCGGTGCTGCGAACCAAGCTTCTGGCGTTCGCCATCTCGTCGTTCATCATCGGTATCGCCGGCGTGCTGTGGGCCTTCACCTATCTGCGCACCGTCGAGCCGGCAGGCTTCAATCTCGACCGCTCATTCCAGATCCTGTTCATCATCATCATCGGCGGGCTGGCCTCGATCCGTGGCGCGTTTTGGGTGCGGCGTTCATCGTTGTCCTCCCGCTCTTTCTGTCCCGGCTCGGCGCATTCCTGTTCGGCGGCCTGTTCGATTCGGGCGTTCTCGACATGAGCCAGCGCATCGTGCTCGGCGCCATTATCATCATCTTCCTCATCGCGGAACCGAGCGGGCTGTCGGCCCTCTTCGACCGCCTCAAACGACGGATCGGCTCAAGGTCCAGCTGATTGCCGCTCAACTTCCTCCTCCGCTCGGACCAACCCATCAGGAGACGTAAGCAATGACCTTCTTCAGTCACCTAAGAAAAGCGGCGATCGCCACGGCCTTCGTGCTCGGCGCGACGGCGGTTCACGCCGAAGAACAATACTTTCCCCTGCAGAGCTACCGTGTCGGTCCGTATGCGGCCGGCGGAACCGGCTTTTTCGGTGGCTTCATCGACTATCTCAACCTGATCAACATCCGCGACGGCGGCGTCAATGGCGCCAAGCTGGCCTGGAGCGAAGGCGAGACGCAATATGAGGTCGAGAAGGGCGTCGAGGTGTATGAACGGTTGAAGAGCAATCCCGGCATCGCTGCCTGGAATCCACTCTCGGTCGGCATCGCCTATGCCATGATCGATCGCATCACCGACGACAAGGTGCCGCTGATCACCATCAACCACGGCCGCACAGACACGACCGACGGGCGGGTGTTCCCTTACGTCTTCCCGCTGCTGCTCAATCCTTACAGCGAGACCTCCGGCATCGTGAACTACATCGCGTCCAAGGAAGGAGGCCTCGACAAGCTCAAGGGCAAGAACATCGTCGTGCTCTATCACGGCTCGCCCTATGGGAAGGAGACGATCCCGATCTATGAGCTGCTGTCGCAGAAATACGGCTTCGAGCTGTCGCAGATCGAGGTGCCGCATCCCGGCAACGAGCAGCAGGCGCAGTGGCTGACCATCCGGCGCGAGCATCCTGACTATGTCGTGCTGCGCGGCTGGGGCGTGATGAACCCCGTCGCCTTGAAGACCGCGCAGAAGACAGGCTTCCCGGCCGATCACATCATAGGCAATGTCTGGTCGAATTCCGAAGAGGATGTCATCCCCGCCGGCGATGCCGCCAAGGGCTATACGGCCATCACCACCCAGGCCTCGGGTGAGCGGTATCCGGTGGTCCAGGAGATCGTCAAAACGGTCTACGGCGACGGCAAAGGCAATCTCGAGGACAAAAGCCGCATCGGCTCGGTCTACCACAATCTCGGCATCGTCAATGGCATCCTCAATGTCGAGGCGGTCCGCATCGCACAGGCCAAGTTCGGCAACCGCACGCTGACCGGCGACGAAGTGCGTTGGGGCTTCGAGCATCTCAAGCTCGATCCGGCGCGCGTCGAGGCACTCGGCGCCAAGGACCTGTTCCACTCGATCAACGTCTCCTGGGACAATCACGAGGGTGACGGCTACGTGACCTTCCAGCAATGGGACGGCAAGAAGTGGAATGTCGTCTCCGACTGGATCGCTCCCGACTGGAAGCTGCTGCGTCCGATCATCGAGAAGTCGTCCGAGGCGTATGCCAAGGAAAAGGGCATCAAGATCCGCACGGCCGAGGACGCCGACGCGGTGGTCAGCAACTGAATTTGGTATGGTGCGGCCGACAAATCTGGCCGGCCGCGCCATCCACCTTCCCGAGCGGAGTCATCGATGTCCATCCCGGAATACCCGATACTGTCAGTTAGCAGCGTGGAGGCTGTCTACAACGGCGCCATCGCCGCCCTACACGGCGTCGACTTGTTGGTTGGCAGGGGCGAGATCGTCGCGCTGCTCGGCTCCAACGGTGCCGGCAAGACGACACTGCTGCGCGCCGTATCCAATCTCCTCCCGGCCGAGCGCGGCGCCATTACCGCCGGTCGGATCACCTTCGGTGGCGAGGATGTTTCAAGGGCAAGCCCCTCGCACCTAGTCCGCAGCGGCCTTGTCCAAGTCCTCGAGGGCCGGCATTGCTTCCGCTCGCTGACGGTCGAAGAGAACCTCTTCACCGGCGCGCTCGGACGCTCGTCCTCTCGCACGGGCGTCAAGGCGGACCTGGATCGTGTCTATTCACTTTTCCCAAGGCTCGCCGAGAAGCGGCGAACCCGGTCCGGCCTCACTTCCGGGGGCGAGCAGCAGATGACGGCTATCGGCCGGGGTCTGATGTCGCGGCCGAAACTCTTTGTTCTGGACGAGCCGTCGATGGGGCTGGCACCGCTGATCGTCGACGAGATCTTCAGCGCCCTGAAACGGCTCAACCGCGACGAAGGCCTTTCGATCCTCGTTGCCGAACAGAATTCGGCGGTCGCGCTGAAATACGCCGACCGCGCCACCGTGCTCGAGAACGGCGTCAGCGTGCTGGAAGGATCGGCTGCCGACTTGCGCCAGCGCACCGATATCAAAACCTACTACCTCGGCGGCGCGCCGCTTCCACCGCAACATTTTCCCAAGGAGACAGCAGCATGACCATCCAATCCAGGCAGGCGTCGGATAGCCGCAGTGCCGTCCCGCCGGTCGAACGACCCTCTGCCAAGGCGCATGTGATCAAGGCCGATGCCGAGGCAATCGCTGTCGCCGAAAAACTCGCCGCCGAATTCGCCAGGGATGCCTCCAAGCGGGATCGTGAACGCATCTGGCCGAAGGAAGAGCTCGATGCGTTTTCGCAGAGCGGCCTGTGGTCGATCAACGTGCCGAAAGCCTATGGCGGGCCGGAGCTCTCCTATGTGACCCTGTCGAAGGTGATCACCATCATCTCGGCGGCCGATCCGTCGCTCGGCCAGATTCCGCAGAACCATCTTGGCGTCGTCGCCGCTATCCGCACCGTCTCCGACGAGGCGCAGAAGAAGCTGCTTTTCGCTGAGGTGCTGTCCGGCACGCGCTTCGGCAACGCGTTCTCCGAGTTCGGCTCCAAGCGCGCGGCCGACTTCGAGACAAAGTTCGTCGACGCCGGCGACCATGTCGTGGTCAACGGCCAGAAATTCTATTCGAGCGGTGCTCTGCTTGCCCATCTGGTTCCGATCGTGGCGCTCGATGACGAGGGGCGCGCCTGGTATGCCATCGCCGATCGCGGCGCGCCCGGACTGACGGTGATCGACGACTGGTCGAGCTTCGGACAGAAGACGACTTTGTCCGGCACGGTCCTGCTCGACAATGTCAAGGTGCCCAAAACGCATCTTGTCCCCGGCTACAAGGGCTATGACAGGCCGACGGCCGACGGCGCCATCTTCCAGATCATCCAGGCCGCGGTCGATCTCGGCATCGCCAAGGCGGCGATCGACGAGACTGTCGGCTTCGTGCGCACCAAGTCGCGCGCCTGGATCGACAGCGGCGTCGATCATGCCTGGCAGGATCCTTATACGATCCAGGCGATTGGCGACCTTCGCCTGCGGGCCAACGCGGCAGAGGCGGTTCTGGAAAGGGCCGGGCTTGCGGTAGATCGCGCCGTGGCCGACCCGAACGAGAAGACCGTCGCGGAAGCGCAGATCGCGGTTGCCGAATCCAAGATCCTCACGACAGAGATCGCCATCATTGCCACGAACAAGCTGTTCGAGCTCGCCGGCACACGCTCGACGCTGGCCGAGCACAATCTCGACCGGCACTGGCGCAACGCCCGCACCCACACGCTGCACGATCCGGTGCGCTGGAAATACGCGATCCTCGGCAACTACTACCTCAACGACGTAAATCCGCCGCTCCATGCCTGGAGCTGAGCGAAGCGCCTCCAAATCACAGAGGACCATTCATGAGCATTGCCACTCCCGACAGGATCAAGGTCCTGTGGTTTCTGCCGACTCATGGCGACAGCCGCTATCTCGGCACCTCAGAGGGGGGGCAGGGCGGTCGACTTGCCCTATCTCACCCAAGTCGCGAAAGCCGCCGATGCCATCGGCTACTATGGCGCGCTGCTGCCGACAGGACGCAGTTGCGAAGATAGCTGGGTCGTGGCGTCGGCGCTGGCACCGCTGACGCAGCGGCTTCGCTTCCTTGTCGCCGTCCGGCCGGGCCTGCAATCGCCGACGCTAGCCGCGCGCAGACCTCGACGCTCGACCGCATTTCCAGCGGACGGCTGCTCATCAACGTCGTCACCGGCGGGGATCCGGTCGAGAACAAGGGCGACGGCATCTTCCTCAGCCATGACGAGCGCTATGAGGTGACGCGGGAATTCCTCGACATCTACAAGGCGGTGCTTCGCGGCGAGACCGTAGCGTTCGCAGGCAAGCACTTCCGTATCGAGGACGGTCGCCTACTGTTTCCGCCCGTGCAGACGCCACATCCGCCGCTCTATTTCGGCGGCTCGTCCGATGCCGCTAACGCGGTCGCCGCCGAACAGATCGACAAATATTTGACCTGGGGCGAACCGCCGGCGGACGTCGCGGCAAAGATTGCCTATGTGCGCGGTCTTGCCGAGAAAGCCGGGCGCCAGGTGACCTTCGGCATCCGGCTGCATGTCATCGTCCGCGAGACCAATTATGAGGCCTGGGCCGATGCCGACCGCCTGATCAGCCGCCTGGACGACAACACGATAACCGAGGCGCAGAAGGTTTTCGCGCGCATGGATTCCGTCGGCCAGTCGCGCATGAGCCGGCTTCATGGCGGCCGCCGCGACAAGCTCGAAATCAGTCCGAACCTGTGGGCTGGCGTTGGCCTGGTGCGCGGCGGCGCCGGCACCGCCCTGGTCGGCGATGCGGCGACAGTTGCGGAACGGATCGACGAATACCGGCGCATTGGCATCGATAGCTTTATCCTGTCCGGCTATCCGCATCTGGAGGAGGCCTATCGGTTTGGCGAACTGGTGTTGCCGTTGTTGCCGCTCGATCATGAAATCTCGACGCGCCCGACGGCAGTGAACATGGGACCGTTCGGCGAAACGGTGGCCGGCGACCATCGGCCTTCGGCACTGCGCGCGAGTCAGTCTTGAGCGCCAGAGACTTGGGCAGGGGACCGGTCGTAGCCATCATCGGTGGCGGCTTTTCCGGTGCGGCGACCGCGTTTCATCTTGCGCGGCTGCTGCCCGCCGGTGCTGCCGATATCGTGGTCGTCGAGCCCAGAGAGGGGCTCGGCTATGGTCTGGCCTACTCGACGGCCGATCCTTCACACCGCATCAATGTGCCGGCGTCGAGAATGACGCTGATCTCCGGCCAGGACAGCCACTTTGCCGATTGGCTGGAGCAGACCGGCGCGATTCTCGACGATGCCGAGGCTATTGCCGCAAATGGAGCACTCTACCCACAACGACGCGTTTTCGGGCGCTACGTGGAATCTTATCTCCAACCCTTTCTGTTCGGCAAAGTGATCCGTCATGTCAGGTCCGCCGTCGCGTCAGTCGAGCTTAGTGGCCAGGGCTACATCCTGATTCTCGCTGATGGAAGGACGCTCGCAGCCGACGCCCTAGTGATTGCGGCGACGCATCCGCCACCGGCCTTGCCATCGGCCCTGCGGTCTGTGGCTGCTGCTGCCCGGCTGGTGGCCAATCCCTATGATCTCGGAGGGCTGCAAGCGATCGGCCGCGACGACCAAGTGCTCGTAGTCGGCACTGGATTGACGTCGGCGGATATCATTGCCACGCTGGACCGCAATGGGCATCGTAGCCGCATCGTCGCGCTGTCACGTCATGGTTATCGTTCGCGCAGCCACGCGGTGCTCCCGGGCGACCCGATTGGTGATTTCATCAGTCTGCCTTCACGCAGCGCAACAGTGATGCTCAGACGCATCCGGGCCACGATCCTAGATGCCAAGCGTCGGGGCGAAGACTGGCACCCGGTCCTCGATGCCGTCCGACGTCAGGGACAAATCATCTGGCAGGCCCTGCCGCTCGACGAGCAACGCCGCCTCGTGCGCCATTTGCGCACGCTGTGGGATGTGCATCGCTTCCGCATCGCGCCACAGGTCGCGGACGTGCTCGATCGCCGCGTTGCCGAAGGCATGCTCGCCTATCGCGCCGCATCGATCGTCGGCGCCGAGCAGGTCGACGGGCGCATTCGGGTCACGCTGCGGCCAAGGCGCCAACCCACTCAGACAACCGAGACGTTCGACAGGGTGGTCGTCACGACCGGGCCGGCGCATGCCGATATTTTCCGGACCAACACAGCAATTGCCGATCTCGGGCGAATGGGACTGGTCCGGCTAGACCCGATTGGCCTTGGCCTGGCGACCGACAGCCAAGGCCGTGCGGTCAGCACTTCCGGCCGACCGACCGACAGCATTTTCGTCAGCGGGCCGCTGGCGCGCGGCAGCGTTGGCGAATTGATGGGAATTCCCGAAGTCACCGCGCATGCCGAGCGTATAGCCGCTGAAATCCACCAATGGCTTGGATACCAAACGGCGTTGCGTCGTAAGGCGTCGTGAAGCTGCAAACACGATGAGGCTATCCAGATGACACTCACCGAGCGTATTGCGAAGGTGGAAGCCCATCGTGTCGTAAATAGGCCACTGGTCGCGTGCCGCTCCTGGCGCTTTTAGCAGATCCGCTCGACCTCGGAGGTGCCGATCTCCATGCCCAGACTTCGCACCGGCGTCCACCGCTTTGATGACGATCCGAGACGATCAGCCCACCGCGGCGGGTCGAGAAAGCACTGGGCGGGAAGACGCCTACAGCGAGGCTGCTCGCCTTGTGGCCGCAGAGAGGGAAAGAATCTGCCGCCGGACATCGACTTCAGTGGTTTAGAGAAGGCGGCTCGGCAGCGACCTCTGCGTGAACCCAGACGCCTTGAAAAGCCCGATGCGTCCGGATTTTGGCGGTGATCTTCATCAAATGCGATGAGCTGCAATTTCTGGCGACGGCCACGCTAAGGGCGGGCCTCCAGCACCATGTTGAACGGTGTCTCCGCGGCGCGACGCAATCGCTTGAAGCCGCCACCGGTCACCACCTTGCGCAGCCTCGCCTCACCGGCCTGGGCTCCAAGCGCGAGCCCGACTTCCTGCGACACGGACGCGGGCGTGCACACGAACGTGGAAGCGGCATAGTAAACGCGTCCGACGGGATTGAGGTTCGCCGCCAGATGATCATGCGCGAACGGCTCGACGATCATCCACGTGCCATCCGGCTTGAGCGATCCGTGGACATGGGTGGCGGCGCCCGTCGGGTCGCCCATGTCGTGAAGGCAATCGAAGAATGTGACGAGGTCGTAGGTTCCGGGATAGCTCTTGGCGGCGGCGACGTCGAACCGCGTGTTGACGCCGACGCCGGCTACCTCGGCCGCCTTGCGGGCGCGCTCAATCGAAGGGGCATGATAGTCGAAGCCGACGAAGCGCGAAATTGGGGAAGGCCTGTGCCATGAGCACGGTCGATGCACCATGACCGCATCCAACATCCGCGACGTCCACGCCGCGTTCGAGCTTCTCGACGACGCCCTCCAAGGCCGGCAGCCAGGAGTCGATCAGATTGGCATTGTAGCCTGGACGGAAGAACCGTTCCGTACCGCGAAACAGACACGCGCTATGATCGTGCCACCCGACGCCATTGCCGGACGGAATGCCTGCCTCACCTTTTCTTCATCGAGCCACAGCGCGGACAGGAACTCGAATGCGCCTGCCATGAAGGCCGGGCTGTCTTCATCGGCGAACACCAGCTCTTGCTCGGCGTTGAGATAGAATTTGTCGCTCGCTTCGGTGGTCGGGAATGACAGCCACCTCCATGCCGTTGAAAAGCAGGAAATCCGTCACGTTGCCCTCGTCGGTAACCGGCGGAGCCGGAGTGGTCGTCACCAGGGCAAGCCCTGTCGCAGCAGGTATCCTAGGGCAGCCCGTCAGAACATCGATGACTCCGGTTGTGGTGCCGGGGCGGGCGATCAGGGGCCAAGTGATTGTTCCGAGGCGGCTGTATGTTGTGGTAAGGTGATCATGCGAATTCTTGTTGGTCGGTCACGTGTTTTGCGGATGACCCGCATGTACTGTGCCAAATGAGAAAACCATTCAAACGCAATCCAGTAGATCTGACTGTATCCGACATTGTCGGAATTTGGACATCGCCGAACGCGAAGCGCTCGGGGCTTGTGACGATACTTGAGCGTGCTGCTTCGGAGGAGGGATGCGCCTCGAACCGGCCGCGAGGCCTTTTTCTGGCAACGGATATTCCGGCCGGGTTAGGCCGCGAGGAAAGCGACGGTGAATAAGAGGTAGAGGACCAACCGTTTTGAGCGGGTAGTTGCCGTGTTGCGCCCCCACGCAAAGGCCAGCACCACGGAGCAGTATTTCTGGTGGCGACACTACAACGCCTTTAAGTGCCGGTTACCCGTTTTTACCCGATGCTGGATACGACTACAACGACTCCTTCCCGAGCCTGCGTGCGGCGCTTACCTGGAAGATGGAAGCCGGTCAGATCGCAACGGGGGAGGGCGGCCAGATCTGGGCAATCCCGCATGCATTTGAGAACATCCAGCTGTTCTACCGCCTGTTCCCGCCAACGGCGGAGATCACGCCGTGTCACCCCAAGCACTTAAACCCAGCGTGCCGATGGCAGCCGAAGGACCTGGCGCGCGCGCCTCGTCCGGTTCGGCTTCGCTGGAGGGGCGTTCCATCGACTGTTTCAGCCTTGCAATCATCCAGGCGCTGGCCAAAAGCCAGATGGAGCGCCGGCTCAGGAACCGGCGCAAAAACTCGAGCCTGCCGGCGCTGATCGAGCTGGTGCTGGCGCGGCCGCTGGTGTCGGCAGGTCTGGTCGCGGCCGAGCTGAAAATTAGCCAGCGTGCTGCGCTCGGGCTGGTGCCGAACTCGGCATCCGTGAGGTGACCGGCAGGGGCGCTACCGGACGTGGGGCCCCGTTTAGCTGCGGCGGGCTTTGGCGAAAGCGACAGCACTGATGATTTTTGCTGTACGCTCATTCTCCCTCATCTGCGCGTTGACAGAAAACCAGCAGCCGAGGGTCACTGCACGCTGTGCTCCCGCGATTTCCGGAAAACCAATGAAGAACGACTTTGATCTATCGCGCGGGACGTATCATTCAACCATGTCGAGAACGGGCGTGACGGCACGTACACTATGGACCAGAGAACTTTGTCTGGCGACTTTGCGCACGCCTGCAGAACTCTTCGGAAAACTTCCTTCTGTTGATCCAATGATCGTAATGAGCTGGAGTGGCATCGCCGCTCTCCCCGGTTCTTGCTCTCTCAGTTGAACTTGATGCTGGCCTGCACGAACACGCCGTAGCGCTTTGCCTTCCAATCGTCGGCCTGCGGGGAACCACGACCGCCCATTGCCTCTTCGAAATGAGCCGTGCCGTTATTCGCCACGGCCCAGTAGCGGGCGCCGACGCCGATGTTGAACAAATCCGTGACCTTGTAGTTCAACACCGCCTCGAGCTGGACGCCATGCCCATCGCCGTCTTCGGGAATTAGCTTGATCTTGGGGCGCATGTGGTGCTGATCTTTGCCGTCGAGCCGCGTGAAGAGGAACGCCACGTCACCAGAAAGGCTGAGTCGCGCGGTGAGTTGCGTCTGCCCGGCCAAGCCGAGTCGCAGCGAATGCCAATCGTTGTCCTGGCTGATGAGGTTGACGTAGGTCGGGACGGTTGGCACACAGGTCCTCCAGTTGGTCGCCTGCTGCGTGCAACCGAAAGCGTCGTAGCTCTCGTGCCAGAAATTGTTGCCAACAAAAGCACCGATGCGGTAGCGCGGCGCGTTCAAGAAATTATATCCAAGATCGGCGGTGAAATAGCTGACGCCGCCCCCGCGCTGATCACTGAATGTGTTTGAGTAGCCCCCCATTTCCGTAAGAAGTCCTCGTCATGAGAAAACCCTCCCTGATGCCGCCGGCACCGAGGAGGCCTTTACGAAAATGCCAGTCGGATTGTGGATCGCGTTGAAGAAGACTTCACTCGAATGCGCGTCTAGATCGTCATAGGTGAGCCGCGAGACCGGTGACGTACCTTTATGATTGTAAAGGTCCTTCGATGCTTGCCGGTACTGGGCCAGTAGCGTAGTCCACCCTCGAACGAAAAGACTGAGGCCGCCGCCCCGGCTACCGACGCCGACTCGAAATCACCGGCACTCGACGGCGGTTCGGAACTCCTCGGTGCCGCAGCGCCGGCCAAGCCGGGCCCGGTGAAAAATTCGTCGTCGAGGGCAAGGCGCCCGCTGCTTCGCCCGGCCGCGCCGACGATTTTTCTTGGCCGCCAAGGCGGCAGCCTGCGGCCGCGGCCACAACCGAAACGACCACGGCGATCGTCCGTAAACCTGCCCCCGGGACACCTGAAGGGCAAAGCGCCCTCAGATGGCCGCGGGAGTAGCGTTTCCAAACGGTCTCAGCGCGGCAGCACGCTCGATCCCATCAGCGCCTCGTCGATCGAACGCGCTGCCTGACGGCCCTCGCGGATCGCCCAGACGACCAGCGATTGACCGCGGCGCACATCGCCCGCTGCATAGAGCTTTTCGACGCTGGTCTTGTAGTCGCGATCATTGGCCTCGACGTTGTTCGAGCGGCGGCTGTCGATGGCGATCTTCATCTGGCCAGCCAGTTCCGACACTGGCCCGACCGCGGCCGGCCCAGCAAAGCCGATAGCGATGAAGGCGAGATCCGCGCGGATAACGAATTCCGTGCCGGCGATCGGCTTGCGCTTTTCATCGACCTCGCAGCATTTGACGCCGGTCAGCGCGCCGTCCTCGCCGATGAATTCGAGCGTCGCCACCTGGAACTCGCGTTCGGCGCCTTCCGCCTGCGAGGACGAGGTGCGCATCTTCGTCGCCCAGTAGGGCCAGACCGAAAGCTTGTCTTCCTTTTCCGGCGGCTGCGGCCGGATGTCGAGCTGGGTGACACGAACGGCGCCTTGGCGGAAGGCGGTGCCGACGCAGTCGGACGCGGTGTCGCCGCCGCCGACGACGACGACATGCTGGCCGCCGGCGACGATCGGCGGCGACGGCCACGCCACCGACTGGATCGGCTCGCCGCCGATGCGCTTGTTCTGCTGCACCAGGTAAGGCATCGCGTCATGCACGCCATCGAGATCGTCGCCGGGAATGTTGGCCGGGCGCGGCGTTTCCGAACCGCCGCAATAGAGCACCGCATCATATTCGGCGAGCAGCTCCGCCACCGGCTTGTCGACGCCGACATTGATCCCGCAATGGAAGCTCACGCCCTCGCCTTGCATCTGCTCGATGCGCCGGTCGATATAGTGCTTCTCGATCTTGAAGTCGGGGATGCCGTAGCGCATCAGCCCGCCCGGCCGGCTCTCGCGCTCATAGACGTGAACGTCGTGACCGGCGCGGCCAAGCTGCTGGGCGGCCGCCATGCCGGCCGGCCCCGAGCCAATGATTGCGACGCGCCTGCCGGTTTTCCTTTCCGGCGGATAGGGCCGGATATGACCGGTTTCATAGGCCTTGTCGGCGATTGCTTGCTCGATCGTCTTGATGGCGACCGGAATGTCCTCGAGGTTCAGCGTGCAGGCTTCCTCGCAAGGCGCCGGACAGATGCGGCCGGTGAATTCCGGGAAATTATTGGTCGAATGCAGGTTGCGGATCGCATTGTCCCAGTCGCCATTGTAGACGAGGTCGTTCCAGTCCGGGATCTGGTTGTGGACCGGGCAGCCGGTCGGCCCGTGACAGTATGGAATGCCGCAATCCATGCAGCGCGCGGCCTGTTTCTCGACCTCCTTGTCCGACATCGGCAGCGTGAACTCGCGAAAATGCCGGATGCGGTCGGAAGCCGGCTGGTACTTGTGCACCTGCCGGTCGATCTCGAGAAACCCTGTTACCTTGCCCATAGTCCAGTCCCTGCTGTCCAGATGGCGCGCTCGACGTCGCACCCGTTAACCTCATAAGGCAGCCATGGCAACCTTCAGTCCGAGGCCAGGATTGTTGATGAAGGCATCGACCGGGAAGCTTTGCTTCCCGGCAACTCCCAAAGCCTATTCCGCCGCAACGCCCATGCGCATGCGTTCCATTTCGATCAGCGCGCGGCGGTATTCGACCGGCATGATCTTCCGGAATTTCGGCCGGAAAGTCGCCCAGTTGTCGAGGATTTCGCGGCCGCGCACCGAACCCGTGTAATGGACGTGGTTCGAGATCAGCTGATAGAGCCGCTCCTCATCATGGCTGGTCATGTCGCCGGACACGTCGACCCGGCCTTTGTGGTCGAGGTCGCCGCCATGATGGAGCAGTTTCTCCATCAGATCGTCTTCTTCGGGAACGGGTTCCAGTTCGACCATCGCCATGTTGCAGCGCTCGGCGAAATCACCCACCTCGTCGAGCACATAGGCGACGCCGCCCGACATGCCGGCGGCGAAGTTGCGGCCGGTCTGCCCGATGACGACGACAATGCCGCCAGTCATGTACTCGCAGCCATGGTCGCCAACACCTTCGACGACGGCGGCGACGCCCGAATTGCGAACCGCAAAACGCTCGCCGGCGACGCCGCAGAAATAGGCCTCGCCCTCGGTCGCGCCGTAGAGCACCGTGTTGCCGACGATGATCGACTCGGCTGCGACGATCTTCGTGTTCTCAGGCGGGCGGATGACGATGCGTCCGCCCGACAGGCCCTTGCCGACGTAGTCGTTGGCGGCACCGACCAGCTCGAACGAAACCCCACGCGCTAGGAAGGCGCCGAAGGACTGGCCGGCGGTGCCGGTGAGCTTGACCGAGATCGTGTCCTCGCGCAGGCCCTTGTGCCTGAAGCGCTTTGCCACTTCGCCCGACAGCATGGCGCCGGTCGAACGGTCGACATTGCGGATCGGCAGCTCGATGCTGACCGGCTGCCTGGCTTCGAGCGCCGGCTTGGCCAACTCGATCAGCTTGCGGTCGAGCACGTCGTCGATCGGATGCTTCTGCCGCTCGGTCCAGTGCACCGCCTCATGCGGGGCATCCGGCTTGAAGAACATCTTGCTGAAATCGAGCCCGCGCGCCTTCCAGTGCTGGATCAGCGCCCGCTTCTCCAGGAGTTCGGTGTCGCCGATGATCTGGTCGAGGTGGGTGTAGCCCATCTCGGCGAGCAGCGCCCGGACCTCTTCCGCCACATAGAAGAAGAAGTTGATGACATGTTCCGGCGTGCCCTTGAAGCGCTTGCGCAACACCGGGTCCTGCGTCGCGACGCCGACCGGGCAGGTATTGAGATGGCACTTGCGCATCATGATGCAGCCGGCCGCGATCAGCGGCGCGGTTGAGAAGCCGAATTCGTCGGCGCCAAGCAGCGCGCCGATGATGACGTCGCGGCCGGTGCGCAGGCCGCCATCGACCTGCAGCGCGACGCGCGACCTGAGGCCGTTGAGCACCAGCGTCTGGTGCGTCTCGGCAAGGCCCATTTCCCACGGGCTGCCGGCGTGCTTGAGCGAGGTCAGCGGCGATGCGCCGGTGCCGCCGTCATAGCCGGAAATGGTGATGTGATCGGCGCGCGCCTTGGCGACGCCGGCCGCAACCGTGCCGACACCGACTTCCGAGACCAGCTTGACCGAGACATCAGCCGCCGGATTGACGTTCTTGAGGTCGTAGATGAGCTGCGCCAGATCCTCGATCGAGTAGATGTCATGATGCGGCGGCGGCGAGATCAGGCCGACGCCCGGCGTCGAATGCCTGACCTTGGCAATGGTGGCATCGACCTTGTGACCGGGCAGCTGCCCGCCCTCGCCGGGCTTCGCGCCTTGCGCGACCTTGATCTGCATCACATCGGAGTTCACCAGATACTCCGCCGTCACGCCGAAACGCCCGGAAGCGACCTGCTTGATCGCCGAACGCTCGGGGTTCTTGCCGCCGTCCGGCAGCGGCAGGTAACGGTCGGCCTCTTCGCCGCCCTCGCCGGTGTTAGACTTGCCGCCGATCGTGTTCATGGCGCGGGCCAGCGTGGTGTGCGCTTCCCTGGAGATCGAGCCGAAGGACATCGCCCCGGTCGAGAACCGCTTGACGATATCGGCAGCCGACATGACCTCGTCGAGCGCGACCTTGTTGCGCCCGGTTTCTTCGGCCAGCCTGATCTTGAACAGGCCGCGAATGCTCTGCGCCCGCGCCGTCTCGCTGTCGATCTGAGCGGAATAGTCCTTGAACGTCTGCCACGATCCCTGGCGCACGGCGTGCTGCAGGGTGGCCACCGCATCGGGCGACCAGATATGCGCTTCGCCGCGCATGCGGAACATGTATTCGCCGCCGACCTCGAGGCTGTTGCGCAGCACCGGGTCGTTGCCGAAGCCGTCGGCGTGGCGGCTGACCGTCTCGGCCGCGATCTCTTCCAGCCCGACGCCTTCGATCAGCGTCGCGGTGCCGGTGAAATATTTTTGCACGAAATCGGTCTTCAGCCCGATGGCGTCGAAGATCTGCGCGCCGCAATAGGACTGGTAGGTCGAGATGCCCATCTTCGACATCACCTTGAGAATGCCCTTGCCGATCGACTTGATGTAGCGGGAGACGACCTCATTGGCGTCGACTTCGGCCGGCAGCTCGCCGCGCTTGTGCATGTCGAGCAGCGTGTCGAAGGCGAGATAGGGATTGATCGCCTCGGCGCCATAGCCCGCAAGGCAGCAGAAATGATGCACCTCGCGCGGTTCGCCGGACTCGACGACCAGCCCCACCGACGTGCGCAATCCCTTGCGGATCAAATGATGGTGGACTGCCGCCGTCGCCAGCAATGCCGGGATGGCGATGCGGTCCGGCCCGAGCTGACGGTCGGACAGGATGATGATGTTGTAGCCGCCGGCGACCGCCGCCTCGGCGCGCTCGCACAGCCGGTCGATGGCGCCTTGCATGCCGGCCGCGCCTTCGTTCGAAGCATAGGTGATGTCGATCGTCTTGGTATCGAAACGGTCCTCGGTATGACCGATGGAGCGGATCTTCTCAAGATCGCCATTGGTCAGGATCGGCTGGCGCACTTCGAGCCGCTTGCGACGCGAATTGCCGACGAGGTCGAAGATGTTAGGCCTCGGCCCGATGAACGACACCAGGCTCATCACCAGTTCCTCGCGGATCGGGTCGATCGGCGGGTTGGTGACCTGGGCGAAATTCTGCTTGAAATAGGTGTAGAGCAGCTTCGATCTGTCCGACATCGCCGAAATCGGCGTGTCGGTGCCCATCGAGCCGACCGCTTCCTGGCCGGTGGTCGCCATCGGCGACATCAACAGCTTGGTGTCTTCCTGGGTAAAGCCGAACGCCTGCTGGCGATCGAGCAGGCTGACGTCCCTGCGCAGCGCCCGCGGCTCGACCGGCTTCAGGTCTTCGAGGATGAGTTGGGTGTTGGCGAGCCAGCTCTTGTAGGGATGCCTGGTCGCGATCTCCGACTTGATCTCCTCGTCGGAAACGATGCGAGCCTTCTCCAGGTCGATCAGCAGCATGCGGCCGGGCTGCAGCCGCCACTTCTTGACGATCCTTTCCTCCGGCACCGGCAGCACGCCGGCTTCCGAGGCCATGATGACGCGATCGTCGTCGGTGACGATGTAGCGCGCCGGGCGCAGCCCGTTGCGGTCGAGCGTGGCGCCGATCTGGCGGCCGTCGGTGAAGGCCACCGCCGCCGGCCCGTCCCACGGCTCCATCAGGGCGGCGTGGTATTCATAAAAGGCCTTGCGATCTTGATCCATCAGCTTGTTGCCGGCCCAGGCCTCAGGGATCAGCATCATCATTGCGTGAGCGAGCGAGTAGCCGCCCTGCGTCAGGAATTCGAGCGCATTGTCGAAACAGGCGGTGTCCGACTGCCCCTCATAGGAGATCGGCCACAGCTTGGAGATGTCGTTGCCGAACAGTTCGGAATCGACCGAGGCCTGCCGCGCCGCCATCCAGTTGACGTTGCCGCGCAGCGTGTTGATCTCGCCATTGTGGGCGACCATGCGATAGGGATGCGCCAGCTTCCACGACGGGAAGGTGTTGGTCGAGAAACGCTGGTGGACGAGGATCAGCGCCGTCTCGAAACGCGGATCGGTCAGATCCTTGTAATAGGCGCCGACCTGATAGGCCAGGAACATGCCCTTGTAGACGATGGTCCGCGATGACATCGACACGACGTAGAAGCCATTGTCGACGCCCTTGGTCTCTTCGTGGATACGACCGGAAATGACCTTGCGCAGGATGTAGAGCCGCCGTTCGTAATCGTCGTCGCTCTCGATCTCGGCGCCGCGACCCAGAAATACCTGCCGCTGGACCGGTTCGGAAGCAGCGATATCAGGCGCCTTTGACAGCGATGAATTGTCGACCGGCACGTCGCGAAAGCCGAGCAGCGGCTGGCCTTCGAGCTGCGCGACCTCGGCGATGATGCCTTCGATATGCGCCTGAAGCTCAGGATCGCGCGGCATGAACACATGGCCGACGGCGTAATGGCCGGGGTTGGGCAGTTCGACGCCCTGGCTGGCCATCTCCTCGCGGAAGAAGCGGTCGGGAAGCTGCACCAGCACGCCCGCGCCGTCGCCCATCAGCGGGTCGGCGCCGACGGCGCCGCGATGCGTCAGATTTTCGAGCACCGCCAGGCCGTCCGTGACGATTTGATGCGACTTCACGCCCTTCATATTGACGATGAAGCCGACGCCGCAGGCATCGTGCTCGTTGCGCGGATCGTAGAGGCCGTGGGCGAACCCGGTAGGGGTCCGCCCGATCCTGGTCAGGCCAGTGGCGATGGACGGATTTTTGACGGCTGGCGCTTTCGTCTGCGCGGCCGGGCCGTTCGTCGCAGATGGCGTCACTTCCGTCATCGTCCTGTCCTCCGTTCTTGCCTGGCGCAGAGACAGGCGGTCGGCTGCGTCCCCCGTCTTCCCCGCCTGTGGGCGCAGGTGGATCGGTGGGCAGCGCCGAGCTGGCTGAGTAACCTTCTTCATGTTGCCAGCCTTACTCCAGTGCCATCTTTGACGGGTCCGGGAGACCCTTAGCGGCAGTATGTTTTGGTGAGTTGATCAGGCACGTCTTCTCCTTGCTCGGTCACGTGTTTGCGGTAACGGCGAGGCTGGGCTGGACGCCTGGGCCGACCTATTTGTACATCCACGTCAGGGAAATGGACGAATTGGCCAGTAAGCCATTCGCCCCTCTTTGGTTTCCTCCTTGGCCGCCCCTTTCACCTTTTGGGAGAATCCTCTTGCGGAGCCACACAGAGAGCGCCGTAACAAACCTTCTCACCCTTGTAGTTGGCCAGAGCCTGCAGCAACTCGGGTAGAAGGTGCTGTTTCAGGTCGTCCGAGATAGGCTCCGGACCCTCCAGCGCTTTCAGTGTCTGCTCGACCAACTCGATGGCGCGATCTTTGTTGCCGCTCTCATGATAGTACTGAGCGACCACCGGATAAGACAGGAACTTAGAGCCGCCGCCTTGCGGCAGTGCCACGATGTGTTTGGACAGCTCTTCGCCCATCGCGAAGCGCTCAGCAGACGGAAAGCCGGAATAATCAAAGCCCGGCGCGAAGAGTTGGTATAGCGCCCAATACATCCATCCCTCGGACTTTCTGTCGATCGCGTCGCGAACGAATTGGCGCATTACGGGCAAGCCGGCCTGCATGTCGCGCATTCTGTGAAGCAACAGATTGACATGACTCACGCGGAAGTTGAGTTTGTCCGGTATCAATGCGAGGCCTTCTTCAATCGCCGAGAGCGCCGTCTTCCAATCCTCGGCCTCCATTGCCGGCCGAAGTTTGTCGTATATGGGCTTGGTCAGCGCTTGTTCGCGCGCTATGGTTTCGCCTTCCGCAATCCGCTCCGTATCGGCGGATTTTGCCTGATCGCTGATGCGCCAGCTGCCGTTAAGCACCTTCGGCAAAACCTCATCGAGTTGCGTCGGATGACCGATAAAGGCGATGTGGCCGTCTCGGTCGACCACGAACGAGGTCGGGACCCCGTAAGAAAAGCTGGGCTCCATCCAAAGCTTGTCCATTTCGCCTGTGGAGTCGAATGCGATCCGATAGTTCAGATTCGGGAATTTTTCGGTCAACCAAGCGTCCAACGTGCTTCGGGCCTCGTCGGCCGTTGGAGCGTCTTCAGAAGCCGCGACTCCGACGATCTCAACGCCGTTGTCCTTGTATTTCTCCTGCAGCTGGATCAGATGGGGCATCCCGTCCACACATGGGCCGCACCAAGTTGCCCAAAATTCGACTATGCACACTTTGCCGGGCTCAAAGCTGGTGAGGGGCTCGCCACGCAGCCAGTTCTCGACTTTAATCGAAGGAGCCGGGGACTCCATCTGCAATACCACGTTGCGGTCCAAAGCTATTTCCAAAGGTTTCTGCACGAGCTGGTTTCCTCTCAGAGACGGCACACGGGTTCAGGGAGGAGCGGATCGCTCGTCTTGCCCCATTGAGTGCAGTCACAGTCACTCAGTCTCAAAAACCATGCCAACGCGCTCAGCGCGCAGTTAGCGCCCATTGCTTCGAAAAACCTCGACAGTGCCCAGATGTTGGTTGTAATGAACCTGACATTTGTCTGACGCTGTCAGCTTTTGGACACGCGATCACGCGCTTCGTGCCGCCAGAAGGTCAGGCCGAGCCCTGTGTTGCCAGCGGTCGCTTCGATGATTGTACCGCCCCGCGCGAGCTGGCCACGCTGTTCGGCATTAACGATCATCGACAACGCAATGCGATCCTTGATCGATCCGCCGGGATTCTGGCTTTCGAGCTTGACGAAGAGACGACACCTGCCGGTATCGAAGCTCTTCAGTTCGACGACCGGCGTCTCCCCAATCAGATCGAGCACTGACGCAAATGGCGGACGCAGGCGAGAGGACGCCTTTGTCGACGGTCGGCGGAACATCTCGAGGCTCATGCGGCTGCGGTCTCCAGAATGTCGGCATAGTGCCGTTGCGCAGCATCGGGATGCGAGCGCAGTCGGCTCTTCAGCAGTTGCGGAACAGTGGATTGTCGGGGTCGCTGGCGGGGCACCCGCTTCGGCAGCCGTTCAGGCGGCAGGTCAAGAAACCGTATGTCGGCATCAAGCCGCGCGCCGAAGAAGAAGGGAATCGAAACAGTGCCCTTCGAAAGACCCAGGGCAACGGAAATCATTGCATCGGGCGAGTTCATGCGCCTGAAGCAGCGCTGCCTGCAACTGCTTCATAGCGACAGGCGGGCGAGACTCTAGCGAGGCTTTCGCCGCTTGGTTGATTGAGGCTCTCGACGAAGCCACTAAGATTCGGCGGCCGATAATAGCTTGCTGCTCATTGGGACGTCGACCAACGCCGGGATTGAGAAAGGCAACCCTGCCCCACAAGGCGGGTGTCACACGTGCGGTGCGTCCGCTCGTCACGCCGGATGGTTTTTGAGACCTGGGTTCACGGCTAATCAGATGCACCCCTGTCGTCGTTTCGGTGCAGGCCGCCAGGGGGGCGTGTTGCAGCAGCTTGCAATTAGTTTCGCCAGTACGGGGCGTGCGAGCACGGGGCTGCACAATGAGATCATATGCCGGCGTGGGGACCAAGGTGTGGCGCAGCCTTAGAGAACTCAACACCGAGACCGGAGCAACGGAGACTGCTCTTTCGTCGAGCCAGTTTAAATTAGAACATTCTTTCTATAGTTTACGTCAATTATCCTGTTCGATAGCTCTGTCGACTAGCGATGAGACTTTTCAACGCAGCGCGGACATCCGCTGGCCGGATGTGACTTGCTATCCCTTTCAAGATCAAACAGGAGAACCCATGAGCAATCCAGTCCTTGTCAACCGGACCATTCTTGACTCCGACGTTGTACCGCTGACCAGCCGTGTCGGAGCTGAAATCAGAGGCGTTCGCCTTGGCGGAGACCTTTCGGACGCAGCGATAGCAGCCATCAACCAGCTTCTTCTAAAACACAAGGTGATCTTCTTCCGCGGCCAGGAGCACCTCGACGATGCGGAGCAGGAATTGTTCGCGCGGCGTCTGGGTAACCTTGTACCTCATCCCACGCAGGGGCCGGCAGCCGGCACGGCCTCAATCCTCAATCTCGATTCCGGCCGTGGCGGTGGCAGGGCAGACCAGTGGCATACCGATGTGACTTTCGTCGATGCCTATCCGAAATTCTCGGTCCTACGTGGCGTCGTCATTCCGGCGGCGGGGGGCGACACGATCTGGTCCAACACGCACGCCGCGTACGAGAATCTGCCGGCGCCGCTCAAAATATTGGCGGACAATCTGTGGGCTATTCATAGCAATGCCTACGACTACGCAGCCGTGCGCCCGCGCGCCACAGCCGAAGAGAAGAGGCACTTCGAGGAAGTCTTCACATCGACGATCTACGAGACCGAGCATCCGGTCGTGCGCGTCCATCCCGAAACCGGGGAGAAGTCGCTGCTGCTCGGCAATTTCGTGCAGCGCCTCGTCGGCCTTTCCAAGAGCGATTCCGCCAAACTCTACGAGGTGTTCCAGTCCTACGTCACTGCCCCGGAAAATACCGTGCGGTGGCGCTGGCAAGTAAGCGACGTCGCTATCTGGGACAACCGTGCTACCCAGCATTATGCGGTCAACGACTATGGCGACCAGCACCGGGTTGTGCGTCGCGCTACGGTTGACGGTGACGTTCCGATCGGCGTCGACGGTCGCCGCAGTATAACCCGTGTCAAGGCAGCCAAGCCGGCGGCGAAGGCAGCCTGACCGTCTGAACAGGGTAAAGATGAAAACTTCGTATCGCCGCGGCCATATCGCGCTGCTTAACCGCCCCACAAAGCCTTATGATTTCCGAGAAGCAAGGCGAGTTGCGGGCTCGAGGCTTGGCCCGAAATCGAGGTCCTGCAGCGTGGCGCATGGCTCGAGTCGCTGCTCGTGGCCCCGCTGCAGCGGTACAGGTCCCCCACCGCCCCACCATCTCGCCCGCCCTGCACCTCGGATAGCGATCATTCACCGTTTGTTCATTATGATAGCGCACGATCATAACTGGACATGCTGGTAGCTCGTACATGCCTGAAGGCCCTGCGCGCCGACCCAGCGCCGGGGCCTTTTTACTTCCGCAAAATCGATTCCAGCAACGTGGGCACTTCGCAGGATGTCGCAATCCCGCGCTTGCGATGATACGCCGTACAGCGAATTGCGCGAGTCAAACGAATTTGGGTTCCTCAAATATAGAATCGTCGATACCGATCCTGATGGATCGAGCCTCGACGACGAAGTCAACCATCTTCAAACGGAATTATTCAACATTGCCGAGAGCTCCCGGTGTGCCGTCGAAGCCGACATTCGGGAGGTCAGCGGTCACCAACGATCATGGTGATCGCCAGCATCTTTCGTATTCACATGACCGTCGGCCTGGTACTTTCCCGAGGCCATGACATGAGTGGGTCTTCCAAGCACCGATTTGGCCCGGTAGGATTTGCAGGGGGCGCGGACAAGCGGATGAACAAACGGAATGATGCTGGAAAACTGCGCGCCTGCTGGGATTTAGCCGACCGTCGATAGGAACATAGCCCTGGTCGACGGCTTTCTGAAGGGCAAGAGTTTCGCCGACCTGGCTCAGGAACATGGCTTGTCGACAACGAGGGTGCGCCAAATCATCGAGAAGGCCGATCGGCTCGTGGGCGGCGGCATTCAGACCAAGACTGAAACGTCCAACGCCTCGCCTCGATCCGATTTCATGGTCGACTATCCCTATGTGTGCAAATTGGCCGAGAAGCACCGGCTGGGTAGCGTCACGCCGCATCATTCTTTGCGGAGCTGGAGCGCGCGGGATCGCCGGAGCGGCTGGTGAAAGCGGTTGCCGGGGCGCACGCCAACAACAACACGTGAGCTGGCGCCTCGTGTGGCAAAAGGAGAGGGCGAGAGCCCATGGCCTGCAATGAAGCGATCAAGCATTGCGATCGTGGAACCAAGCTGCCCAGTCGACCATCCGGACCGCGGCCTTCAATGCCAGCTCGCCTTGGAATCGGCCTTCCAGGAATTGGCTGAGCGCGCAGCGGAATCCGGCTGGACCGAGGAGATAGCCACGCGCTCCTCGAACTCGCCGGCGCGCGCCTCAGGAGCGACTCCGCCAATGACGAGACTGAGAGGACGATTAATCGTGCCAGGGCAACGAGAGAGCGGCAGGTTCAAGAAGCCTCGCCTGACCCGATAGGAACGTCGCTGCGCCAATAAAATTGGCGGTGAAGGCTGACCGCGGCCGAGTCGGGCAAGCGAGCGAAGTGCTGAAATAAGGGCGTGAGAATCCAAGACATCGTTTGTAGAGAGCATCGAGCTTCGCGAAATTGTGGTACAGGATCGACCGCAGGTGTTCTCGGAGCGCTCGCAGAACCCGGGATTCTTCCGCGGCACCCGCCAAGGCGAAGAACGGTCAGAGTTGCACGATAACGCTTAAAAGCGAGCCTTCCTCCGAAAGTCTGCGCGCGCAGTTCCACGGTCCGATGCGCTTTCATAGCTATTCCAATCGCCGCGCCCATTCTCTCCCGGATCAGGTCCAGCGGGTCTGCAGTGCATGCGCCCCCAAAGTGGACGCCATTGGGCCGGGTGAACCGGGCTCGATTGCGCGCCGAAGGCCCGTTCCAGGCCCGGAAATCCGGGTCCGTCAGGGCGAGCGCGTGCGGGTCGAGGTAGAGAACGGCCTTGCCGAGAAAACGACCGTGCACTGGCATCGCGTGCGTGTGCCACATGCCATGGATGGCGTGCCTCACCTCACGCAGAAGCCGATTGGAGCGGGCGAGCGCTTCGTCTACGAGTTCGACGCCGTCGACGTCGGCATCTGCTGGTATCACCCGCACCAGCGGAGCTTCGAACAGGTCGGGCGCGGACTTTATGGTCCGCTGATCATCGAGGAACCGAAGGCGGTGCGGGCCGATCGCGAGGTGACCTGGATGCTCGGTGACTGAGGGCTGACGAAATCTGGCGCAATCAGCGAGGATTTCGGCAACCGGCACGACATTCACCACAATGGCCGCGTCGGCAACACGGTTACCATCAATGGCCGCGTGCCGGATACCTTTGCGGTCAGAAAGGGCGAGCGCATCCGGCTGCGGCTGATCAACGCCGCCAATGCACGCATCTTCAGTCCCGACTTCACGGGTTTTCAGGCCGGCCGTCATCGCGCTCGACGGCCAGCCGGTGACGCCACACGCGCCGGAGGCGGGTGGTGCTGGGTCCCGCAATGCGCACCGATCTGATCCTCGACATGACGGGCAAGCCGGGCAGCCGGCTTTCGATCTTCGACCAGTTCTACGAGGGGCTGGAATATGAGCTCGTCGATCTTGTTTATTCCGACACTCCGCTTAGGGCACGTGTGCCTGATTGGCCGCTGACCCTGCCGACCATTCCGCTGCCGGAGCCGGACCTCGATACAGCGTCCCGCAACGAAGTCGTCTTCACCGGCGGCATGATGGGCGAGATGGTGGCGCAGGACATGGGTGAAAGCATGGGTCCGGGCGCATGATGCAGGACGATGAATTCCGGCACCGCCTGGTTCATCAACGGCGTCGCCGCCGACGAGGCCAATCACGACATGAAGCCGGGGCTGACGCTCTTGCGGAATAAGAGCCACGTCATCGCCACGACCAACGCAACCGCGTGGCATGATCCGATCCATCTGCACGGCCATTCCTTCCGGGTGATTTCCCGCAACGGCCAGCCCACCCCACGTCGCGAATGGCAGGACACGGCGCTGGTTTCGCCGCGCGAGAAGGTCGAGATCGCCTTCGTCGCCGACAATCCCGGCAATTGGATGTTCCACTGCCACGTTCTCGAACACCAGGCGGCCGGTCGCCTGACCAGTCCACAAGCCGAAGGAGAAGCAAAAATGTCCAATACCCTGATAGCTCTTGTCCTCGCCTCGATCCTGTCAGGCGCCGCTCCGGCGTTCGCCGGCGAAAGGACGTCACGCTCTACAAGAACCCGCAATGCGGCTGCTGCGAAGGTTATGCCGGCTATTTGCAGGAAACGGCTTCGCTGTCACCGTCAAGGCCGACGCACGACCTTTTCGCCATGAGCCGCGAAGAGGGCATTCCGCCGGAAGCCGATGGCTGCCTTCTCTCGTTCATCGACGGCTATGTGGTGAGCGGCCATGTGCCGGTCGGCACGGTCAACAAGCTCTTGACCGAGCGGCCCGACATCAAAGGGCATGACGCTGCCCGGCATGCCGATGGGCTCCCCCGGCATGAGTGGCACGAAGGAAGCGCCCTTCGAGATTCTCGAAATCCGGAAGTCTGACGGGACCGGCGGCGTCTACGCCACGGAATAGGAGGCTTCGATGATGGAATGCATGAGCGGCATGATGATGTTCGGCATGGGCCTGGTGTGGCTGCTTGTCGTCGTCGTGCTCGTCCTCGGGACGGCCGCGCTGATCAAGTACCTGTTCTCCAGCGGCGGCAAAGGAGAAGGGCGTCGGTCCTCTTATCGATGCGTGGCCGCGGCAGGCCTCGGATTGGTCTGGACATTGCCTTGGCTCGCCAACCGGATGGCCGGTGGCGGCGCCCCGGCCGCGGCGATAGCGCTAGGCAAGACGGTTTTAGCCAGGCGAAGGTCAGCGCGATTGGAAAGCCCGCTGCCTTCGGGACGCATGCCGGCGCCGGGACCGGCCGCGGTCGTCGGCGGCGGCTACCAGAGCGACATGCCGGGCTTCGGGAATGTCCTCACCGACGAGGAGATCCGGGCCGTTCTGGCCTTCATCAAAAGCACATGGCCCGAGCGGGAACGCGCCTATCAGGCAGATGAGCCGCCGGGAGCGGGAGCAGACACAGTGAGACCAATCCTAGCCGCGGAGCCCTCGAACGCCCCCAACCGGAATGCATTGTCCATGAAAGCGAAACCGTCGCTTGCGATTCAATTTCTGGCGCTGATCCTCGCGACCTCCGCGCTGGCCCACCATCCGGGCGCCGATCTCGACAAGATGAGGGACAGCGCGGAGAGGTTCTTCCAGGCGATCGACGAGCAGGCCGCGCCGCCTTTCGAACTGGCCGACGCGGACGGAAGGGCCGTCCGCCTTTCCGATTTCTCCGACAAGATCGTGGTGCTCTACTTCATGACGAGGTAACCTTGGAAGAAGAAGGCGACGGCCACTGGCGGCAGGATGGCAAGCACGCTGGCCGCAAAAAGCGGCCCATACTCATAGAAGCGGGCCGGTTCTGTCGCAAATCGTGCTTTTGGCCACAACTGGACGCTTTCGCGCGCTTATGGACCAGCTCACATGTCCAACAACGCAAGCAGATGACAGGGCTCGACGTGCCCCGGGGTGGCGCCCTACTTCCACGCTCGCACTGTCACACTCCCGCCGAAAGGCGGGTTTAGTGAGTTATGGCAGTGACTGTGCCACCAGTCCAAACGTCGAGTTTCGCGGCAACTTCGACGCTTTCCTTAGCTGACTTGCCCAAAACCAGCGCGGCCAAAGCATACTGCTTGCCGCTCCCGATGGCATAATATTCACCTTTCACGGGATCACTTGGCAGCCAATTGCCGTCCAACAATACGGCTTCCCCATTTTTGCGCACTATCAGCGCCTCAAATTCAAAATTGTCGTCGTTGCGCGGCACAGGAATATCAGAAACATCCATGCCCTTCTCAACCCAGTCTCGAACGGCCTTTGGAATACCCAAGGACGAAGAGGAAACGCCGATGAGTGTGCCGTCGCATAAGCGAAACACCTTCGTTTTCTCACCGACGGATACTGAGTCAAAACCCAAGGCTCGGCCGTCGCCAGCCATGGTTCCGTTCCTGTAAGCTATTGTTGTCATTGGCACCCTTCTATCGCTACATCAAACTTCAGGACCTTGCGCATGTCCCCTGTGTCAAGGTCACTGACCCACGGCCTATTTGCCTGATACACGATACAGGCTGCGCTCCTTGAGTTCGCGCACGGGTGGCCGTCATCTTGCCGCCTTCGCGCAATGCCTTGAACAGGCCGAGTCTGTCCCCCAGCGGGAATGACAACCACCTCCATGTCGTTGAAAAGCAGGAAATCCGTCACTTTGCCTCGTCGGTAACGGGCGGAGCCGGAGCGGTCGTCACCGGGCAAGCGCGGTCGCAGTAGGTATCCTGGGCAGCCCGTCAGACATGGATGGCTCCGGTTGTGGTGACGGGGAGGGCGATAAGCAAGTTCGGGCCAAGTGATTGTTCCGCGGCTGTATGTTTTGGTGAGGTGATCATGCGACTTCTTGTTGGTCGGTCACGTGTTTGCGGATAACCAGCATGCGCTGTGCCAAATGAGAAAACCATTTAAAGTCAATCCAGCAGATCTGACTGTATTCCGACATTGTCGGAAATTGGACATCGCCGAACGCGAGCGCTCGGGGCTTGTGATGATACTTGGGCGTGCTGCTTCGGAGGAGGGATGCGCCTCGTACCGGCCGCGAAGCCTTCCTGCATTTAAGGCGCCAGATCAATTGAACGCGCATACCAGTCAGCCGTCCCGTCGTTTAGTCCAAATGGCGATCCATCTCAGCGCGCTCACGCCATCCACCTTTCTGCGCGACCCAAGCTAAACACGCTCGGCGATGATTAGGATACCTACTACATCTGGACCCGCCCGGACCCGCCCGGCCTTGCTCGCCTGCGAGACTTGAGGCGTTCGTCGATCGGATAGAGGTTTCGATTCAGGAGACGTGCTTCGTGATGCGGCCATGATAGGCCGGTCCCTCACCGACTGCCGCACGCTCGGAAGAAGCCAAGGTAGGCGACAAGCCTCTGTGGATCGCTGAAGCGCCGAATGTTGCCGATTGCCGCGGCAACGTTCGCACCCACGGTGACGGAGGCAACGTCATCAGGCGACGGATTGTCGGATCCTAGTGGGCACCACCGCGATATCCGCCTCGACCACCGTCAACGCCTCGTTGATCTGATTGATCAAGCCGAGGTGGCACTCGATGGCGGCGCGCTCAAGGAGCAGCATGAGTTAACACCTACTCCTAGCGCCGCTCCTGGAGTCCTATTTCCGCCGGCGCCTGACGAAGCAGCGCAATGCGACTCCCGCGACCGTGGCCAGCTATCGCGATGCCTTGCGCATGCTGATCCTCTTTGCCGCCGCCCGATTGCGGAAGAAGCCGGGGGCGTTGGCGCTCGAAGAGCTGATCGAGATCTCGTTCTCGCTTTTCTCGACGAACTCGAGGAGAAGCGGAACAATTCCGTCACCACGCGCAACGCCCGCTTGGCCGCGATCCGATCTTTCTTCCGCCACGTCGCTGCCGCCGACCCGGCATCCTTCGGCGTCGCCCAACGCGTGCTGACGATTCCCATTAAACGGACGCACATTGACGTGACGTACCACCTCACCACGGCCGAAGTGGACACCCTCATCGCGGCGCCAGATCCAAAGACGCCCCGTGGTCGGCGCGACCGAGCCTTTCTGCTCTTTCTTGGCACGAACCGGCGCCCGGCCTCCGAAGCCACCGGCGTCAACGCAAACGACCTTCAGTTGGAGCGGCCGCACCCACAAGTGCTGCTGCGCGGCAAAGGGCGTAGAGACCGCGTCGTCCCCATTGCTAAGGACCCGGCTGCGGGCGCTGACATCCTTGTTGAGCGAGCGCGGGATCGCCCATCACGAGCCGCGACCGATATTCCTCGGCGCCCGCAACGAGCGCCGGGCCTACCAGACCGGCTTTGGCCGACAAGCCCATATCGCCGCACATCTTCCGGCACTCCCTCGCCATGAAGCTTCTCCAGTCCGGCGTGGACCTTTTGACGATCCAAGCCTGGCTCGGGCATGCACGGGTCGCCACGACCCACCGCTATGCCACAGCGGATGTAGAGATGATGCGCAATGGACTCGAGAAGGCGGGCGTCACCGGCGATCACGGCGTGCGTTTCCGACCAAATGACTCCGTTCTGCAACTGCTGAACTCCATCTGAATGTTTATGTGGCGGAGGCAAGCTGGGTTTGGCCGGTCCGAAGGGGTCAGGGCGGCTCCGCCACATAATCTCGCCCGACGCATAAATGCGGATCCCGGCCCAATGTCTCCTGAACCTGCAGAGCGAGACGCTGCATTCCGCGACGCATATCGGTCCGGCCCACCGCCAACCAGATCCGCACCTGGCTCGGGACCGGGATCATGAAACGCCCCGCGCCTTCACCATCGCCGCTGCCAGTGTTGGCGGCGTGGTCAGTGGAATCCGCAGCCGCACCTTGCCGGCGACGTCCAGCTCGATCACCACTGGCGGCGGGAGCGGCTGGGCGCGTTCGTCAAGAACGTCTTCAGTTGCCGGCTGCCCGGTCTCAGGTCGAAACAGCTCGTTGCGCCAGTATCGGCTGCTGGGCGCGACGCTGTTCGCTGTGTCACAGGAAGAAAGGAAGGTCACCTTGGAGCTCAGGTCAGCCGCCCCTCGGGCTTTTTGCCTATGGCGGCAAAGGGCTCAAGCAAGCCCGAGCTTTTTCCTGAGCTCGGCGTTTTCTTTCCGGAGCCGGTCAGCGAGGAGCTTCTTCAGACGGGCGTTCTCTTCTTCAAGCTTCACAAGATCCTTGAGCTCATCGCTCTGTGTTGTCTGCCCAGCAGCCCTTTTCCAGTGATAGTACGTCTGTTCCGATATTCCAGCGTTCTGAACGGCTGCCTTGATACTCTCTCCCCGTCCGATCTGCTTCTCGATCTCGCCGAGCTTCTGGGCACGCTCGTTCTCAGAGTAATTTCTCCGCGCTGCCCGGACTGTAGGCGAAGCGATCGCTTTAGATGAAGACGCCTGAAGAGCCGAGCTGGCGGCTCTGGTTCGTATAGCACCTGCGCGCTGCGCGGTCCGCTTCCGCGTCTTCGGCGCCTTTGTATCGGGTGTCTGTTCCTTCACGGGCACCTCGCCTGCTGCCTGGGTTGCCTCAGTTTCCTTAAGGTTGGACATCAGAAACTCCCTGCGATTTCAAACATCTATTCTAGCACGCAGCATCTAGAACTTATGGGCTTTGTCAACTGCGGCCACAAAACCGTGCTCGCCAATGTCGCCGTCCGACGCGTTAACATGATGCCAGTAACTGCGGCAATGCAATCGGTTCGCAATCCGCAACAAAGAGTATCGGCTGGATGTGCACGACGCCCCAGTCTCTGAAACAGCGTAGCCGCCCGGTAAGAGCCGCTTTCAGTCTGCCTTAGAAACAAGGTGGTCGGTCGCCACTCCCGCGCATACTATCCGTCTACTCTTGCTCCTCGCACGGCGCCAGGTCCTCGTCATCGATGCCGGGCAGCGTCGCAGCGGCTAAGCCAGCCACTCGCATTGCTCCCTGACAGGATGGTGCCGATCCTGCTGAGATCGCATGCTGGCGCGACGTTGCTTTGCGGCCACCGTCGCGCCTGCCCGTGAACTGTTCGCGCCTGTGCTCATGCTCGCCTTGACACCCTCGATGGGTCCATCCGGGATGGTCAACCATCCCGAACATAGCGGGCAGGCGGGCATCTTCACCAGCAGTCTCTGTGTCGCTCTCGTGGCGGCAAACAAGATCGAGGCTGGCGGGGTGATGATCAACGGTCCTCGAACCATCGATTTTGATCGCGGTGGCCGTTCAGTGTGTTCAAACACGAGGCGCCGTTAGACGGCACCGCAGCATCATAGCGAAGTGCCATGCAGGACGACTCCCTGCAGCATCGTCTCGCGCAGCCAAACACTTGCCGGATCACTGTTGTGAACGGCCGGACGTTTGACGGCCTGTGACGCGAAAAGGCAGCGGAAGATCTAGCATTTATGGGGGAAATGTTTTTTCGGAGTGCTTGACCCGCAGGAAGGGCATGACTGCCTATCGCCCGACCCGGCAAGGCCGCACTCATGACCGGCTGGGCTCGGATCCTGCATGCCGCGCCCGTGAGGTTACTTGTCGGAAGTGCGTCGAGCACAACGACGAGATGTAGTTCACGATCTTTGAAACGCGTGGTCAACTATCCAAAGTGTGGATGCCTTTCATCGAAACAAACGATTTCATCAATGTTGTGGAATCCTGCATGGGCAGAAGCACCTGACGCACACCGATGCCCCACTGCCTCATGGCGTGGCGAGCGTCTTAAGAACTGCCCGAAAGGAGAACTTTCATGCGCTCTACCGGGCAGTGGAGTGCTGGGAAAGGGAGTTGCAACTGACCGGCCATGTCAACTGTCCGACTTCTTCCGAGCCTATGGACAGACTGGGAACCTTCCACGCAAAGCCATTCGAAAGCGGCCGCAGTTGGGCCGGCGCGAGACCGGAAGCCCGCGCAATCGGCTACGACGCGCACGGTGTAGCGGCTCACATCGTCATACTGCACCTACGCCACACACCGGCCGGACCTGATCCGGCTTTATGAGCATTGGGCTTTGTCAGTCGCACAAGCGTGATGGCTTTCGCGACGCGGCGCGCCTCAGGAACTGAGCCGCGGGTCCGGGTCGAAACGCGGGAAAGAAAGACAGGAAACAGAATGGCCGATCAATTCGCAACGGACGTCATTGCCCTGATCAAGAAACGCGCCGAGTCGGAGAGCGGTGAGGGAATGCCTGCGTCATTCGTCGGC